>CAYQKY010000176.1:0-17937 GCA_964418125.1 uncultured Phaeodactylibacter sp. | reverse complement strand
TCCTCATTTTTGGTATGTAGATAGCCTCTCAAAGCTCTTTTGGAAACCGGCCCGTTGCGGCCGGTTTTTTTTGCGTATAACTTAGAGTTTGTTCAAAATTCAATCAATGGGCTCCAAGCGGCAAATTTTATCCTGCACTGCGTTAAAAAGCCTCGTCATACCTTCCAGGTATGCCTACGTTTTTTGCCTTGTTCAGAACAAAATTTCCTCGCTTTCGCCTCATCATCGAATTTTGAACAAACTCTTAAAAGTGGTGCGTTCAAAAACTCACCCTACTCACTTTGTCAACACCTCCGGCAGCGGCCGTCCTTCCGCCGGCGCCTCATTGGTAATGGCCGCGATCTTCCACTGCCCGTCCATTCTGATCAGGGAAAAATTGTCGACTCCCTGCTGGGGCGGAAAGTCCGTGCCCGGGATGCTGGCCTCGTACAGCACCAGGAACTGCGCCATATCGCCGAACACCATGGGCTCCATGCGGATGATCTTTTCGGCAAAGCCCGTCTGCTCCACTTTCGCCTGCTCGATGAAACGGACGAAATCGGCTACGAAGCCGTCTACAGAAAAAACGGTGGTGGCATCCCGGCTGGTGCGCAGGACGATGACGGCCTCCGGGATGAAGAGGCTTTTCACTTTGTCCCAGTCGGGCGTCGTGCCGGCGGGGAAGGTGACGAGATCGTAGAGCTCGCGGACGGCCTGTTCCGGCGTTTGGGGCTGAGTGGTGACGGTTAGGCTTTGGGCGGGAGCGGGGCTGGCGAGCCACAGAAAGAGAGCCGTGGCTGTCAGGCGGAGGAATGTTATTGAATACATGCTGTTTGTTTTTTCTAACTTATAGAACCCGGATCTCCGCGCCTGCCTGCCGCAAGATGCGGCCTTGCAGGCAGGGATTTGGCGGATTACCGCGGATATGGAGCTCACAGCACGCTTTTTTGTGCCCCTGAAATACCGCCCACATTTCACTACAAGAAAGCGATCAAAAACTGGCTCCCTTCCAAATCGCTCGACGCTACGGCTCTTCGCCATACTCCTACGCTGTTGCCAGCTTCGTCGCAAGCGTAAGGCTTCAGCCGCCGGTGAAAGCTATGAGCGACAGACAGCGTTCGCGAAAATCCGCCTGATCCGCGTTTATCGCCCGACGCCAAAGCTATGGGCGACGGCGTCCGCGTTCCATACTCCACAGCCAATCAATGCTTATGATACACCTTCGCCACGATCTTCCACCCGCTGTCAAACTTCAGCAGCGAGAGGTAGTCCGTAAACACGTGTTTCCCCTCGTGGAACAGCTCGACCTTCACCGCCGCCGAGCCGCCGGTGACGTCCACGCTGGCGAAATTGTGCTCCCACTTGTTTTTGGCGGGGTCGAAACCGGGGTCGTTCTTGCGCTTTTCCACGCCGTCGGCCCAGGTGGCGATGGGGTACTTGCGGATGTTCTCCCCGTCGGCGGAGAAGATGGCGAAATCGGGATGGAAGCCGGCGCGCATGGCGTCGGGGTCGAGGGCGTTGAAGGCGCCGTTGATATAGGATCGGAGGATCAGCTCTTTGACCTCTTCTTCGGCCTTGTCCGTTTCGTTCTCGAAGGAGGTAGCGGTGAATGCAAAGAGGTTGATGAGCAGCAACAGGGCTGCTACCGGAAAGAATAGTTTGTTTTTCATGATCTTAACAGTCAGGTTAAATAAATCAGCTTCTTAAATATATCCGACTACTTACAACAGGGGCAATATAAGGGTTTACGGGGACAAAAGCTATCTTTGGTGGGAGCCTACTCATTACCCGGGCGAGGCTTTGTTAAAACTGGGATGCTATGCATTATCTGACTTCCAACAAATTCAAGAGCGAGGCCCGGAAGATATTCTGGATCACGGTGGGCTGGACCTGTATCTCCGTTTTTCAGTTTTTCAGCGGCTATACTACCGTTTCCGAATTCAACTGCACCCCGGTGCATTTCCACTCCGGCCTCTTTTTAAAAACCAGCATTCTTACTGGGCTGCTGGCGGGTGTTTTGGGCGGAAGTACGGTCGTCCTCCTCTGGGAGGAATGGCTGAGGAACAAAACCTACGGCTGGGCACTGTTCAGTATTTTTCTGTCCTTCACTGCCCTGTTCCTGGCCGTTATTTTTATTTCCGGCCTGTATTTGCATAGCCTTGAAACCGGGTTTTCCCCATTTTCTTCAGAGGTTTTGGCAATGGTATTCGATCATATTGCAGAGCTGAGTACCCTGAAAAACTACCTGTCCTGGCTGTTCATCGTCCTGGGTACTCTGCTCATCCTGCAGGTGAACGACAAATACGGCCCCGGCACCTTTTCCGCCTTTCTGATGGGAAAATATTTCCGCCCCAAGCGGGAACAGCGCATCTTCATGTTCCTCGACCTGCGTTCTTCCACCACCATCGCCGAAAAGCTGGGGGAAGAGCTGTACTTCAATTTCCTGAAGGATGTCTTTCAACACGCGACCCCCGCCATTATTTACTCCAAAGGGGAGATCTACCAGTATGTGGGCGACGAGATCGTCATCAGCTGGAAGATGGACAGGGGCCTGGAGAACGCCAACTGCCTGCGTTGTTTCTTCGACATTCAGCTGGCCCTGCGCCGCAAGGCGGATTACTACAAGGAGGCCTACGATATCGTCCCCGAATTCAAGGCCGGCCTGCACTACGGCCACGTTATGGCCGGATAGGTGGGCGAAGTCAAGCGGGACATCGACTACTCCGGCGACGTGCTCAACACCGCCTCCCGCATTCAGTCCAAATGCAACGACCTGGGCGTCAACATCCTGCTTTCCAAGTTCCTGCTCGACCGCCTGGCCCTGCCGCCCCACAGCTTCGAACCCAGAAAGATCGGCGATCTGTTGCTGCGGGGGAAGCAGGAGAAGGTGGTGCTGTATACGGTGTGAGGTAGTTGTGTCGCAGCTACGCAGCTCCGACACACCCTTTGGATCACATAGCCAGGGGCTCACGCCCCCGGCTATGATCTGCCGCCGCGATGCGGCTGCCCTGAAGTTATACTCCCCTCGGGCACAAGAAGTGATTTTTGTCGCTTTCTTTTTGCGCCCTGCTGCGTTAAAAATGCTCGCCATAGCTACAGACTTCGGCGTGAGTTCAGTCGAACGCTATGTCTGCGCTTTTTGCCTTGCAGGCAAAAAAAATAAATTTGTCAAAATTTCACCTCTCCTACCCGAGGGGAGTATATCAGAGTAGTATTACATATTACGCCAGTTTTTTACATTGCTCCTCAAAATCAACAACCAGAGTTCTATGCGACAAGCGATATACTCTTTACTGCTCCTGTTTTTTCTTACTTCCTGCACCAGCCCCCGCGAGGCCTTTGAAAACCAGGACTACGAAAAGGCCTACCGCCTGGCACTGGCAAGCCTGAACAAGGGGAAGGGCGGCAAAGAAGAACGCACTATCCTGAAGCGATCACTGGAGGACATCCTGGAGCGGGAGGGGGCGGAAGGCCGGCGCCTGGCCGGCTCGGAAAGGCCGGAAAACTGGGACGATGCCCTGAAGGTCAACTACCGCCTCCAGCAAAAGATCAAGGAAGCCCGCGCCTTCCTGCCTGATGAGGCCTTCGAAAAAGAACGGTACACCTTGCCCCGGCAGGCCGAATGGCTGAGAAAACAGCTTTATGATCATTATTTTGCCGAGGGGCAGGATGGCCTGGACAGGGCCACATCCACCGGGCTGAAAGAATACGCCCAACTGGCGCACGGTGCTTTTACCAAAGCCCGCCAGTACGCCGAAACGCCTTCGCCACCACTGGATTCCCTCACCCAGGTGGCCTACAAAAAGGGCGTCGTTTATTACTCCGTCGAGACCGATGTGCCCTTCAACATTACCTACAGCTGGGAGATCGACCAGGTTTTCAGCGGCCTCGAGGACCAGAGCGGGGGCTTCCTCCGCGTCGCCTTCAACGGGCAGGTAAGCAATGCGGACTGCATTATGGAGATCCGTTTTAATTCCCTGGATTTTGACATCCGGGAAGAAACCGGAGATGAAGACTTCAACCGGGAAGTGATCGTCGATTACGAAACGGTAACCGATACGGCCGGCATTGAAACCCGGGCGCCGGTTTACGGAACGGTAGAAGGAAATGTACTCATCATCACCCGGACCAAAACCGTGGAATGGGAAGCCGAGGTTGTTATCAACAGCCTGACCCCCAATTGCAACCTGTCATCGCAGGAATTTTCAGCCAAAACCAGCTCGGAGGCCCGGGAGATCCGCATTTCCGGGGATGAGCGCGCCATTCCCGGGGAATACCTCGATGCGCCGCAGGAAGGTTTCCGCGAAGAGGACGATATGGTGGAGGAACTGCTGGAGGACTTGTACGAGCAGGTGGTGAGGGCGTATTTCTGATGAGGGAAGTCATACTACTGGACATTTTGAGTCCAGTAGGTGTAAATGTGGAAGCGTGTAAAGGTGTAAACGAAGGCTAACAAGGTGCTAATATGTGCAAATGTAGCCCTGGCTGAACCTCTTTTACACGTTTACACTTTCACACACTTACACAGATGGCTCCAAAAATGTCCAGTAGTATGGGGGGAAGTACCTGGGCGGTTGTTGCCTGCCCTATTATGCTTCGGGAGAAATGGGGTAAGGGCATTGTTCCTGGAGTGCCGGCTGAATTGTTATATGGCTGGAGGGTTAAATTGTTTTGTTCAGGCCTCTTGGGAGCAGTAAGCAGGCCCTTGTCCGGGCCGAACAACCGAGAGCCCGAAAGCGAACCCTGCCCTCTACTTCCCCCTTGACAGGACCCACTTGAAATTCAGCCCCCCTTCCTCCTTTTCCGTGGCGCGCAGCAAGATAGCCGGCCCCAGCTTTTTGCGGTGGAGTTTCTCCAGGGCGTCTACTTCTTTTCCCTGCCAGAACAGGTTGGCGAGGGGCACTTCGAAGAGCAGGTTGGTGCCCGGCGCCTCGCCGAGGGTATAGCGGCCTTCGACACCGAAAGACAGGGCGGTGGAGGCTACAAAGAAGTGGTCGACCAGTAGTTCGTGGCCCTGCAGCTCAAAGGAGTTTTCCAGCGTTGCGAATTGTATGTTGGACAGGCCGCGGTTGCGGAGCAGGAAACTCTGCAGCGAATCCAGGGCCGGTAGTTGGATCAATGCTCCGTTTGCCACTTTCACCGCGAACTGCCCCTTCATCGTTGCCGGCTCCAGGTCGTAGTTGGCATTGGCGCGGGCGGCGAAGCTGACGTTGGCATCGAGCTGCCCTCTGATGTTGTGGGCGGTCAGTTCCTGCTGTCCGAAGTTATCAAAAGCCTGAAAGACCTTGCGGATGTCGGCATTCTGAAAACTTGCCTGCACGTCGATATCCGGTTGGTTGTTCTCCAGCCCTTCGATCCGGCCGTTCAGGCGGAAAGTGCCGTCGCAGAGGGCCATTTCCGTATCGTTGAACCTCAGCATGTCGGGCCTCATCGTCAGTTCACTTCTTATGTTTGTAGCGCGGAAGTTGCGGTATTTTAAGCTATCGATCTTCAGATGGAGGTTGGCGCTGATATTTTCCAGGCCGGCGTTGACCAGGCGGGTGACTACGGTCGGTTCCTGCGGGCTGCCCGGTTCCTGCATAAACTTCTGCGGCGCTTTGAATTGATCGAAGTCGAATTTTTCGGCGGAGGCTTCCAGGGTGGCGGCCAGTTCCCTGTCCGGCAGGAAAAGGAAGGGCAGAAAGCCTTCGAATTTGCCGTTACCCTGCATTTTGTTGCCATTCAGCCGCAAGGCGATGTCCTCAATCCGAAGGTCCTGTTCGTCGAAGGAAAAGCGGGTATCCATTTCGGTGAACCGGTATCCCCGAGGTTTGTATTCAAAAGCGCCGCCGGTGATGCGGCCTTCCCCCTTCAGGCTGGCCTTCAGCAGGGCGGTTTCCACATCGAAATGGCCGTGTGGGCTTCCTTCGTAATGGAAGCGAACCTCGATGTCTCCATCCCTGAACTGGAACTGGCCGGGGGCAAACATGCGGTTGAGCTCTTTCAAAGGCATCTCCACCTGCACATCGGCGATAAATAAAGGGTCGCCCAGGCCGGAAGCGGTAAGCGTTGCCTGGAAATCTGCCGTTTTGAACAGGCGCGCCCTCAGTTTTTCGGCCACAAAACAGCTCCCGGCGCCCGGCTGGCCTTCACAGTCCGCCGAAAGGCGCCCCCGGAAAGCTACATCGTCCAGGGTCAGGCTTCGGTAGTGCAATTTTCCGGCCTCGACGGCCAACTCGCCCTCGATGGCGTCCAGGGCCGATTCCAGGATACGGGTTATACGGTTGGGAGCGGGCGGCCCCTGGTTTCTGGCTTTCGCCTGCGGGCGGATTGACGGGAAGCGGTTGAAGTCCAGCTCCGGAGTGGTGAGTTTCAGGTTGGCCTGCAGCTTTCCGCCCGGGCTGAAAATAAAGGGCAGCAGGCCTTCCACTGTCCCGCCGGCATTGGCCCGGTTGCCGTTGAGGACAAAGCCGAGGCTGTCGATCGCCAGGTTCCGGCCATCGAAGCGGAAGGCGCCGGTAAAGGAGCGGAACTCAAGGCCCCGCGGCTGATAATCGGCGGAGGCGCCGGTGATTGAAGCCGTTCCGCGCAGTTTTCCTTTCAGGGCGCTGGCATCGAGGCTGGAATAGTCGCTCAGCCGGCCCTGGTAGCGTACTTCCATGTCCAGCTCGCCTTCCTTCAGGCGGAGCTTGCCGGGGGTAAGCATGGAGTTGAGCCGGGCAAGAGGCGCCGCCAGCCGCAGGCCCATGTCGAGTACCGGGTCATCCAGTTTCTCCAGGCGGGCTGAAGCCTGTACCGGAATGCCGTCAAAGGCGATGGCGGAAAGGCTGTCGATGAGCAGGCAGGGGCCGCCGCTATCCGTGCAGCGGTTCTGCAGGCGGCTGATCAGAAAGACGTCCGAAGCCCGAAGCTTACGGTAGGATAAGGCCTTGGCATTTATCCGGATTTCCGCTTCCAGGCGGTTCAGGAAATTGTTTCCTTTAGCGCGCCGGCGGGCTGCTTCCGTCGGGTTTTCTGTTGGGCCAAGAAAGGCGCCAAGGGCCAGGTGGGGAGTGTGGATATCGAGGCTGGCAAAAAGCGGGGCGTTATCTCCAAGCAGGGAAGCCATTATACCATATACGGCGCCTTTCAGCTGAAAGGGGTGCTCGCCGGCATTAAAACGGAGGCGAGTCAGGGCAAGGTTGTTCTCGTCGAACCGGAACCCGGCGTCAATATCCCGGAATTCCAATCTTCGGGGCAGATATTCGAGGCGCCCTCCCCGGATGCTGCCCTGTCCCTTCAAGCTGATTCCAGCCTGTTCGGTGGCGGCCATTACCGGGTTGTCCATTCTGCCGGACAGCGTAAAGGAAACTTCCCCCTGCCCGCCCTGAAACCGGAACCCGCCGGGAGGCAAAAAAGCGTTGATGTCCACCAGCGGGGCGGCCATCCGGCCGTTGACTTCCGCAATGGGCGCTTTCATGTCTTCGGCGTGATAATCGGCCTGCAGGGCGATGGTATCAAAAAGAAAGGCCGAATCGAGCATTATATCCAGGCAGTCGCTATGGGCGGTGATCGGCCCGGAAGGGCTACAGTTGTTGACGTAGCGGCCACGGAGGGCGGCGCGGGTGAAGTGCAGGCCGCCGGTGGCAAAAACAGTGTTATTTACCCGGAAATTTACCTCCAGCGGCTGCCGGATCCCGGGCAGGAGGGGCCCTTCGATCTTTACGGCAGTGGCTACCGGTTCTTCGATATCGAAAGGTTGCAGGCTCTTTCGTATGTTATCCGCCAACAGGGGGCGGGCGTTTTCCAGGAGTATGCCCGGGCTGCTGATGGCCAGCCGCAACCGGTTGGTGTCTCCCATTTCGATCTCCCCCTCCAGGTGCAGCGTGTCTTTTCCGAAGGCCACCGGGGAGGGCAAAAGGCGAATGTCGCCCCGGGGCCCGCCCCATTCGACAGTAAGGGCCAGGCGGCTCTCCCTGCCGCGGAAATAGGGGCCGTTCTTCAGTTTGAAATACAGCCCGTGGACGAACCAGTCACCCCGCAGGTGCATCCGGCGGTGCTGCCCGGAGGTGGAGAACCCTATGTCGGTGTGCCGGGCCTCGAACCGAAAACGCTTTTCCCGGAGAACATCCTGAAAGTCGAAATACAGGCCGTTGGCCGTTATTTTATGGATGGAAAAAGAGGCGCCGCTATCCGGAGCGGACTGGAGAAAGGCCAGGGAGTCTTTCTCCAGGAAACCGGCGTTGAAATAACCGTCAACAGAGCGGTACAGCTGTATGCGGGCGCTGTCGAGGGTGATGGATCGCAGTTCGAATTCGCGGCGCAGCAGCTTCCAGGGCCGGAAAACGGCGCTCACCTTTTTGATGCGCAGGAGCTCCCGGCCATGATCTTCGAAACAGGGGTCGCGCATCACTACATCCTCCAGGGAGAGGGAAAGGAACGGAAAATGGTCGAAATACTGAAAGCTATAGTTCGCGAAGGTGGCCTCCGCCCCGAAATTATCCCGGAACGCCTTCCCAACAATGGCCGGCACCCGCTCCTGGCCCGATACGGCGATGTAGTAGGCCAGCCCGGTCAGCAGCAGCAGGGCAGCAAACACCCCCCCCGCCGCCAGAAGCAGGTAGTGGATGAGGGAGCGGAGTTTACGGGGTAGGGGCATGGGGGTTGATTCGTGATTCGTGATTCGTGGCCGTCTCTGTTGAGCCGGGTAAAATTCGTTGACTGGGGGCTGATGATTGGCTTTTATCGTCGAAAGCCTTTGTAGAACGCACCAGAGTGGGTGTTTGATCGAATTGGAGAGTGGTTTAACGTTGTTGCGGGGTTAAGATAAGGAAAAAGCCGCCTTCCTTAAAGAAATATTAAACAGGGCCCCTTCCAAACATCCGCTCTTTCGTGAAGCGGGAGGTGTAGCAGCCGTTCTGAAGAGGGAGCAATCCTCCGGGGATAATTGTCCGTAAGCGTGTATGGCGCCTTATAGCCTTTGTTAAGTGCCCATTCCACAGTAAGCCCCATCATCACTTCGCTAATGGTTTGGGCCTGTGAACCCCGCCCTCCCGGGCCATCAACAACCACAGCTACCAGGAGGTGGCTACAGGAGTTTAATACCGGAAGTATGGCATTCCAAAAAGAAATAAGTGATATTTTTGTTTGTTGAAACGGCATTTGGATACTATTTTTATTCGATAGAGAGAGAAATGAAAGAACGGATTCAAACTAATTGGTGGAAATTATTGCATGCACAATTGATTATAAAGAGCGCTATGTAAGTTGCATAATGTGTAATTTGGCAGATGATAAACCATAAATAACATCTCAAAGTATCCCTGAAAATCAGATATTTTTTGATTCCGGAAATTTTTCGGCAAAAGCCTGCAAAAACTAACATTTTCTGGAAAAAATCGATTCAGCCGATTTAACACCCAGTCGAGTTGGAGCGCAACGGAGGCGGTATGTGAGGGTAGGAGGCCTCCAAACAAACTTAGGCCCGGAAATCAGTACCAAGATACCTCACAACAAATTCCAAAAGCCAAATTCAAACTCTAAGTTGACAAAGTAGAATTAGAGGGAAGGGGGAAAAGAAACAAATTATTCCAAACAAAAAAGTTTGTAAACTTCATGCAAAAGTTACCAAGGTTTTCCAATCAGAAAGAGAAAGAGTTCGTAATGAGCTTAAAACAAAATGTGAACGCCTACTTTCAGGAGAATAACATCTCCAAACATGCCAATGGGGCTATGATTTTCAAGTCTGTATTTTTCCTGAGCATTTGGATCGGATCTTATTTGTTGTTACTGTTTGGCAATTTCTCATTGGGCGTACAATACCTGCTTTGGGCGGTATTGGGGTTTGGCCTGGCGATGGTAGCGGTAAATATCGGCCATGACGCCATTCATGGGGCCTATTCCAGCAACCGGCTGGTCAACCGGCTGTTGGCGCACACCTTCAACTTCAACGGCGCCAGCGCCTACATGTGGAACCGGATGCACAATCAGGCGCATCATAGCTTTACCAATATTGAGGGCCTGGACGAGGATATTGATCCTTTTCCCATCCTCCGAATTTGCTCGAGTAAAGATTTATGGCCTATTCATCGCTTTCAGCATATCTATGCTTTTTTCTTTTACGGACTGGCTACGCTCTCCTGGGTGTTTATCAAGGATTATGTAAAATTTTTTAAGAATGAAGTGGGTAATTACAATCAGGAAAAACATCCGCCCATAGAATATTTTTACTTGTTCTTCTACAAGTTTTTGAACTATACCCTGTTTATCGTTCTGCCGCTATTGTTGATCGATCAGCCCTGGTGGCATGTGCTTCTGGGTTTTCTGTTGATGCATTATATTGGCGGCATCACCCTGGCGCTGATATTCATGCTGGCCCATGCAGTGGAGGGCGTTCATTTCCCTCACCCCGATCAAAGCGGGAAAATGGAACACTCCTGGATAGCCCATCAATTGCGCACTACAGCCAATTTCGCCCCTCAAAGCCGCCTGGCCGGTTTTTTGACCGGAGGGTTGAATTTGCAGGTGGAACATCATTTGTTTCCCCATATTTGCAGCATCCATTACCGTGCGATCTCTCAAATTGTAAAGGAAACCGCCCAGGAATTCGGGCAACCGTATATCGAGTATTCTTTTCCGGGGGCCGTGAAATCTCACTATAAGTTTTTGAAAAGGATGGGAAAGCCTGAGCAGCTGCCATTGGAACTTTCACCTAAAACATGAAAAAAGACTATGGCCGACAAAAAAGACATGGATTTCACCTACACTACTATCGATAAAATATTTCGGTTGAGTATAGGGGAAACCGGCGATTTCAGCGGGGCGAAATACGATGGCGATTTCTCTCTTACCCTGGAAGAAGCCCAAAGGGAAAAACACCGGTTTATTGCCGATAGCCTGCATATAGGCCAGGAAAGCAAGGTGCTGGATATGGCTTGTGGATGGGGCCCTTTTTTGCATTACATCAGGGATGAAAGAGGGGCTGATGGTATCGGCCTGACTTTGTCTTCCGGCCAGGCCAGGGCCGCTCAGAAAAATGGCCTGAAGGTTTTTGTCCGGGATTGCCGCTATGTTAAACCGGAAGATTATGGCGTCTTTGACGCCATAACCTGTATCGGAGGCATGGAGCACTTCTGTTCCGTCGAAGAATGGAAGGCGGGCAAACAGGAAGAAGTCTACCGCGATTTTTTCCGCCACCTTAACGATCTTTTGCCCAAAGGAGGCCGGTATTATATGCAAACCATGGTGTTCAGCAAAAATATGCTGGACTATGAACAGATAGACATTAATGCTGAAAAGGGATCGCCTGCCTATATTCTCGCCCTGATGATGAAGGAGTTTCCCGGTTCCTGGCTGCCCTACGGCCCGGAAATGGTCATCGAAAATGCCAAACCTTTCTTCAAGCTGATCTCCAAAAGCAGCGGCCGCCTGGACTATATCGAAACCATCGGGCAATGGCGGAAGAAATTTCGGGCGTTTAATCTTCAAAAATACCTCCTGTATCTGTCCCTGCTTCCCCGGTACCTGGCCGACAAAGAGTTTCGCCACCAGGTTGCCGTTTTCAGGGTAAGCCCCAACCGGGTGTGCTTCGAACAGGAGATCATGGACCACTACCGGCTGGTCTTTGAGAAAGTATGATTAGGATAGGCTCTTAGTTCTACTTTATTGCTTTAAAAGGCCGCGCAGCGGCTAAAAGTTAAAGTAACAAAGTAGTATTAGATAGCCTAAATATGGTTTTTGTAAAGTGAATTACACGCCGTAAAAAGAGCAATATCCGCATGGAGACAGGATTGTTCCTTTTTGTTACAGTCCTGAGTGAGAATTCGGTATGATTAACAATCGAATCTGCAGCAAGAATAGCACTTTCAACAGCCGGGCCTATCCCTTCTCCCAGATCTTTTGTTGCCAGGGCGGCAGCATCACCAATAATGAAGACATTATCTATCCTGCAATTGTCTGCGCGGCCTCTTAAATAATATACATATCCTTTGGGGCAGTATTCATAGCCTTTAACGATGCCCAGCTCATCGAGCTTATCAACAAGAAAATCCCAGTGCGCTCTGATGTTCGCTTTTTTATTTTTGAATAGCCCCCCGACTCCAATATTCAGGTAACCTCCTTTTTTAGGGACACACCATGAATATCCATGGAAATTATTTTCAAAAAACCAGGTGCGGCCAAGCTTTTCCTCGTAATCATATTTTATTTCCTGCTCCAGGCAGCAGACTAAGTTATTCTTGTTTCTTGGATGCACCTCTTTAAAAAATGTCCTGTAAACAGGACAGTGCGTTCCTCCTGCTCCTACGAGATACTTGCATTTGTAGGTGTCATCTATAATGTAAAAACCATCTTGCTTCCTGATCTTTTGAACTTTATGATGGTATACCTCAACACCCGATCTCTTCAGGAGCCAGTCATCAAATTCATACCTTCTTACCGAATAGGTTTTTACGCTTAGTTTCTTACTTATGCCAAAGACGGAAATACAACTTGTATTTTGTTGAATATTCGGATAATCACTTAATTCAAGCAGGCCAACGACTTTTGGCGTTATCCATCCGGCGCATAATTTTGTTCTGGGAAATTTTTCAGAATCGAGAAGTATGCAGTCTATATGCCCCTGTTTTAACTTCCGGGCACAAGTAGAGCCTGCCGGGCCCCCTCCAACAATGATAACCTCTGAATATTTCATTTCTGTTGTTTTGGTTCCAAGTTCAAGAGGGTGTAAAGTGAATTTAAGAAAATAATTGAGCAACTGCCATTTTACCGCCGGGATTAATCGCTTTGCGCGCGATTGCGGCTGGCAGTTGTTCAATAGCCGATTCGCTGCGGTGTGCAGGCAGAGGGAGCCCTTGTCATCACTGACAAGGGCTTTGGGGATCAGAAAGTCTTTTTTGCTCTTAAATTTTAGTCACCCGAGCTTACCGGCCAGGCGACCTGATAGAAAGGCATTACATATTGGGCCGGTTGGCCGGTTATCCTTCCGTCAAGCTCCAGGGTTTTGACGGTGGCGGCAATCACATCCTTCCTCACATCAAATTCCAAAAGCATTGCTTTACCGGGATAGACGATTCTGGCGCGGGAAATATTCCCATTGCTCTTCAGGGTATGATCTTTATTAAAGGGAGCCGCAGTAGACGAAATGTATTGGTAATTACAATTGAGCTGAAAAACTTCCGCGTTGGTTTCGGGAGATACCCGGGAATGATAGACGATGAAGGTCCCGTCGGTAAAGAAACGGAAATAGGCCTCCACATTATTTTTATTATCCGTGAGCAGGGAAGCGGGCAAACGGTAAACGCCATCAGAACGCAATTCGCCCGGGCCGTCCGGTAATTTGTACTTCTGGCCCAGGGTCTGTGCGCCAATATTCAGTGAAAACATCCCCAGGCAGACAATCATTACAATGGTCTTGTGCATAATCGAAAGTTTTTGGAATTGAAAATTGATTAATCTTACTGGGGTTTGAAGAGGTTACATATTTGTATGTTTATATGAACGCAGGGAAATGGCGAAAATTTTAGAGCATGGTTGTGGCGGCGTTTTAACTCATGGCAATTTTTTTTACTTTGTGCCGGGAATGCGAGAACGGGCAATGGTTTCACGAATATGACAAATAAATGAGCATTTTAGCAGATGTAGCAATTATCTTAATAAGCATTTTAGTTATAGGCCAGGGGGCGGCCTGGCTGGTGGACGCTTCGGTCAGGATCGCCAGGAAATTGGGTGTTTCAGAACTGGTCATCGGCCTGACTATCGTAGCGGCAGGCACCTCGGCTCCGGAATTTGCCGTCACTTTCCTGGCGGCCGTCCGGGACATGGGAGATATTTCCGTAGGCAATATTGTGGGGTCGAATATCTTTAACCTGGGCTTCATTCTAGGCGGCACCGCCATCATCAGAAGCCTGGCAACAAACAACAAAGTGGTGGTCCGCGACGGAGGGTTCCTGTTACTGGGGACGCTGTTGCTGACGGCCTTCCTGTGGGACCTGTCCCTCGGCTTCCTCGAGGGAAGCGTGCTGCTGGTCATGTTGTTGGGCTATCTGGGGTATTTGTTCTGGAAAAAGGAGCCTGTCGAAGTCGAAACGGAAGACGACCAAAGCTACAACTGGTACGACCCCTTTATTTTGATCCTGGGCCTGGTAATGGTAGTCGGCAGTTCTCATTTCCTGGTGATCTCCGCGTCCGACCTGGCGGAACTGGCGGGAATTTCCCAGTGGGTGATCGGAGCGACCATCGTAGCGGCGGGCACATCCGCCCCGGAACTGGCGACCTCCATCGTCGCCGCCTTGCGGGGTAATCACGGCATATCGGTGGGCAACCTCCTGGGCAGCGATATCTTCAACATGTACGGCGTACTGGCCGTGACCGCTATGATGAAAGACCTGTCGGTCGACATCCAGGCGCGTTCCAACCTTCTGGCGCTCATTTTTATGATCATTCTGGTTATTATATTCATGCGCACCGGATGGCGCATCGCCCGCTGGGAAGGGGTAATGCTGGTATTGATCGGATTGGGCCGATGGTTATACAGTTTTATATAAGCTGGCGGCCGGTTCCATGGGCCGCCGCCTTCCGAATAAAAGAAAGTAGCCGTCAGGCTCTGCCCTTCGAACTGCCGGATGGCCTGGCAATCGAAGTACGTCATAGAGATCACCGGAACGGTAACCTGGCCGCCCACGGCGCCTCCTGTCATATCGACGAGTGCATCTTCGAAGTTACAGATGATCACGGCTACGGCGCCGGCTTGCTGGGCATTGAGGGATTTCAGGTCAAACTCGCTAACGCAGCGCCCATTCACTCATTTCCACGTACCAACCTGGAGATAATGGCCGCCCATCCTCCGCCGGGCCCCATTTTCGCGGTTATTGTCGAGTTCCCATCCACTTCCAGCGTTTCCCTTTGATAATCTTCCGCAAACCTGTCCGCATTGATCCCGTCTTTAAAAACCTCCATGGTATAGGGGCCTTCGCCCAGGAAAGAGAGGCTCAGTTCCAGCTCCCGCGGCTCCCAGTTCGTCATGGCGCCCAGGAACCACTTGTCGCCCTTCCTTCGGGCCAGGGCGATGTAGTTGCCCACTGAACCGTGAAGCGCCACCGTCTCGTCCCAGGTGGTGGGGATCTGAACGATGAAATCTACGGTTTCCTGCTCTTCATAGTATCTCGAGGGCGATTCGCACAGCATTTGCAGCGGCGCCTCATAAACCACGTACATGGCCACCTGGTGGGTGCGGGTGCCGAGGCTCATCGGGCGCTCGAAGCGGATGGCATAGTTGGCCTCCTGTGCGTTGGCCATGGCGCCGGGGGTATAGTCCATCGGCCCTGCCGCCATCCGGATGAAGGGCAGGGTGACATTGTGGGGAGGGGTGATGTCCTTGCTCCATTTGTTGTTCTCTGCGCCTTTTACCCCTTCAAAGTTGACCACATTCGGATACACCCTTCTCAATCCGCAGGGTTTGAAGGCGCCGTGAAAATCGGCCAGCAGTTCGAGCCGGGCGCATTCGCGGGCGATGCGCTCATAAGAGCTGACCATATACTGGTCGTTGCGCTGCATAAAGTCCACCTTGATCCCTTTCGCCCCCCAGCTTTTGTAGGTTTCCAGAATCTCAACCAGGTTGGCGTCGAGCGGCTTCCACAGTACCCACAGGATGATCCCCACTCCTTTTTCCTTTCCGTACCGGATCAGCTCCTGCACGTCCATATCCGGGTTGAAGTGGAGGATGTTGGTGGTCGATTTCGTCCAGCCCTCGTCGAGGATCACGTATTCTATCCCGTTGGCCGCCGCAAAGTCGATGTAGTATTTGTAGGTGGCCGTATTGAGGCCCGACCTGAAGCCCACCCCGTAAATATTGTTGGCGTTGTACCAGTCCCATGCCACCCTGCCCGGCCGGATCCATTCCGTATTGTCGATCGCCTGCGGCCTGGCTAATTGAAAGGTGAGGTTGCTCTCCACGAAAGTGCGGTCGTCATCGCTGATGATGAACACCCGCCAGGGGTAGGCCCTTTCCCCGGATACGTCGGCGATGTAATCCGCCTCTTTGGTGATGGTTTGGTTGCGGTCCGGCCCCTCCTTGCTGTCTACCGCTTCCAGGACGAACTTCGGGAAGAGGGCGTCCACCGTTGTGTTCCCGTTCCCCCTTACAAACATCCCCGGATAATCGTGCAGGGCGGTTTCGGTAAACAACACTTTGGCATTATCGGTGATGAAAAGCACGGGCAGGCTGCAGAATTCATCGGAAGATATTTCGGCCAGGGCCTTGTCCGGATAGAGGCGTTCGTTGTGGGAATACATCGACTCCTCCTGAGGAAAAAGGGACCGCGTGCCCGCGGGAAACGCCAGCGACATCTGTTCTGACATCACCTTCCGCCCGCTTTTACTGTTATCGGCGAATTGGTAGGCCACCCCGTCGTTGTAGGCCCGGAAGTTCAGCTGATACCCTTCCTCGAAGGTGAGCGACAGTTGAACGAATTCATCCCGGATCTCCGCGTCCTTATGCGGTACCGCCGGGTAGATCATGGAAGAGAAGCTTTTTTCTTCATGCCCTTTGAGGCGGGGGCGCGCGCCGAAATCCGGCCCTGTGGAGAAGTCCATGCCGACTTCCGCTTTTTCAATGATCACCTTTCCGTCAAGGGATGCAGACCAGGAGATGCCCTCCTCCACGCTCACGGCGAGCTGAATGCGGCCGTCGGGGGAGGTGATCTCAAAGGGTTGGGCATGGGCTTGCTGGATGGAGAGGAAGAGGCAGAGCCAAAAAAGGATTTGCTTTGTCATTTGTCTTTCGTTTAGGCGGATAAATATAAGGATTCGGTGGGGTGCATGACAACGATGGGGTAGGGCGGAAGCGGAAGCCCCATACCCTAAAGAATAGACACCGTCAGAAATTCTCTTTTTTTAACTAAAACCTGTTCCCAAATTCGTAAAAATTGCGAAAAACTGGATACTTTTCCTTTTGTATTATGAAACTACAACACATCGATTTTTTCCCGGATTCCTTTTTCGTGGGCGCCCTGTTCCCTTTTGTGGAGGACGGGAAGTTGTTCCTGCTGGCCGTTCAGTACCTGGACAAGTACAAAAAAGGGGAGGCCAATACCAAGTTGCCGGGAGGGTCCGGTGACAGAAGGCTGGCTTCCGAAACGAAGTACTTTGCTCGCCTGGAGGAAGTCATGGAGGCCTTGTCGTTCGATCGCCGGGCCGTATTGCTGATCCTCAACCAGGAGTATAGCCGCCGGGCCCATTTTGAGGGGCATCCGCTCAGCGGCCGCATTCTCTGGCTCTTACAGACTTTGGTGCTGAAATGCCTGGAAGCCACGGGCTATTACCCGGCCGGCCTGGACCCCCGGGTAGTGGATGTTGTCAAACGTTCTGATGATCATTACCAGTACTTTCTGGAAATCAAGGAATGGTGGGATAAGCACGGAGACCAGGTACAGATCCCTCAGCCCGATGAGGAATTTGTGCCCCTGGACAAAGATGTCGTAGTTCCTCGCCAGAAAATGCCGCTGCTGGAATTCGAAGAGATCCTGATCGAGTCGCACTGCCGCCCGGTCGAATTTTATCTGGAACGCCTGAAGGAAAGCGCCCGCCAGGCCCGTGAGGAGGGAGGCGACGGGGAGGGCTGAAAGCCTGGCTTTGGAGGAGAACCTGCCTGCTCAACAGCGCTTGCTGGCAGCTCTCTATCTTTAGCTGCTCTAATTGCTGCAATAAGGCCAGGGCTTTATCGCTGAGTAGTTCTACTTTTCTTTTATGGTGTTATTGGTCATATATCTCCGTTTTCTACACTAAGAGTTTGTTCAAATTTCGATGATGAGGCGAAAGTGAGCAAATTTTGTTTCAGGCAAGGCAAATTTTGCAGCCGGATGCGGGCAATCCGGCGAAAAATTTAACGCCGCCTGGAATAAAATTTGCCGCTTGTAGGCCATTGATCGAATTTTGAACAAACTCTAATACCTTAACGTCAGTTCGGGATGCATTCGAGAATATATAGTCTCAAAACCCTGATTT
>CAYQKY010000175.1:0-17979 GCA_964418125.1 uncultured Phaeodactylibacter sp. | reverse complement strand
TAATACTACTTTGTTACTTTAAAAAAGCCGCTTGGCGGCGACAGATTCTAGCCGGGGGCGTCAGCCCCTGGCTAGAAACCGGAGGCAATTGAGCTCCATAGGAGCGACAGAGAGCCCTAATTATTCCGATTCTGTCGCTCCTATGGAGCTTAATGCCCCCCTCCTTTACCAGGGGCTGACGCCCCTGGCAAAGATCTTTCGCCGCCACGCGGCTAAAATTTAAATTAACAAAGTAGCATTAATACTCGGGGCACTACGCTACAAGTTAAATTTACGATAGGCCTTGATCACGGTGGTGAACAGGTGGAAACAGTATCCCGTATGATGCCGGAAAACGGTTTCACGCATCCTTAATTTATCGGCTCCCGGCTTCTTCAGCACGTACGGGGAATTGGAAAATTTGATCTCGCAGAGGTGGGTGCATTTGTCGGCTCGTTCTATCAAAAGGCCTATTTGTGCGCCCGGCAACTCATCATTCGTCCGGCGTAAAAGGTAATGAATATTCGTCCGGACGCCGCTGATGACGAGCGCCTGTTTTATTTGCGGCAGGTGGGCCAGGCATATATATCCGAAACAATGCCCTGGCCACGACTTATTAGTTTCACATTAAGATCAGAGAAGTGGAAAGGCAAAAGGCGGGCGTTTGGCGCTCACCAAACCCCGCCTTCCCACTTCCGGTTTCCAGCTTACAACACAAAGACTCTCGCCTGCCAGTACCTTTGTCCGTCCCAGGCCCTCAGAATGATCAGCCCTGCGGGCAGGCCCGCAGTTTCCAGCTTCCATTTTCCGGCAGAGGATGGCTCCAGTTTGCGCAGGAGCCGGCCGTGGGCGCCGTGGATAGAAAGGTACTCAATGCCCTCAGGCAGCTGTATCCATAAGTGGCCATCAGCAGGGTTTGGAAAGACGGAAAGATGCTGTTGCTCCACACCAATACTGCCGGTGCTGCTCACCAGTTCCAGCTCCGAAACGACTTCCAGGTCATCTTCGCTGTATAGCCCGTCTCCCGGATCATAGGTCGCCGCCAGGCTGTATTCCTGGCCTTCTGATGCCTGCCAGGCGCGCAGTTGGTAGGCCTCATCGGGCGCCATGCCTTCTTTTTCCGGAGTGTCCGGGTCGTCACCCCAGACGGTGACGGCAAAGTTGCCTTCCCTCACCACCGCCGCACCGCAGAGCGCCCCTTCCTGGGTAAAGACACCTACCTCATCCTGCGGGCTCAGCCAGCCGGCAAATGCTTCGGTTGGAAAGACCAGCGTAGCGTTGTTGCCCGTATTGAATCCATCCCCCAGCACAAAATGCTCGGTGAACGCCAGTACAGGTTGTTGCGGAATATTTTCCGGGCCGTTGGCGGTGTAATAGAGAGTGGCCGGGCCGCTGGCCTTGATCTTATACCCCTGGGCAGGCGCCAGGTTGCCCAGAGTGTTGATGTCGTAAGCCGGAATGTAATTACGGCCGTCGTTATCCTTGATGATATCGACCTGCTCTTCAATATCGGCCAGTTGCTCTTCAACGGCATCCGGGGCATTACGCAAATAGGCGATCATCTGCCAGCCCTCTGCCAGATGGATCGGCGTCGCCGCCGGATCGGCCTGAAGGCCGGTTACTTCGAGGGATACGGCATGGCTGGCCTTCAACTTATAGCCGTCCACCAGTTGCCAGTCGCCGATGTTGTTGATCCCCTGGGAAGGGATAGCGCTCTGCCCCCGCCCGTTCTTGATCAGGATCACCTCTTCGGCTATCTCGCTCAGCAAGCCAAGCATTTCCGGCTGACCGGGGTCTACATAACTGGAGATCATATTCCAGCCCTGCGCCAATGGGATGGAAAGGGTAGTGGCCGATGAAGCTTCCAGCGACAGCAGCATGCTGATACCGTCATTGGCATAAGCGTTGGTATGCGAAACGATGCCTCCTTCACCTACCGGCGCGTAGGCGCCGGTGGCGTCAAATTCCTCATCGGTAACGGCGCGGTACACCTTGATGTGGAAAAGCTCTCCGATGGAAAAACCATTTTTTTCGGGTGCGTTGGCGTCATTGCCGAAGGCGGCCAATGAAGTGCCTTCACCGGCCCACTGTACGAAATTGCTGCAGTGCAGTTCTCCGTTGTGCTCGTAGAAAAAACCGATGAGGTCGCCCGGCTCCAGCGGGGCGCCATCTACGGTTCCGGTGAATTCGTCCGGAAGGATGATGGTGTGGTCTTCACCGGTCGGAGAGGCCGCCCACGGAGCTTCGGGCGGCTGGCCTTCCTGGCAGACAGTAATGGCTGCTGCCAGCCCTCCGCCACTGACGGTTACTTCAGCACAGCGGGGCGCCGTACCGGTATTCTCCTGGCAGTTCACAGTAAAAGAACTGTTGCCGTTCCCGCTGCCGCCGATGATCGAGAGCCACGGGGCTGAAGTGCTGGCCGTCCAGCCTACATTGGCCGTGACGGTTGCCTGCCTGCTGCCCGCCGCCGGGCCGAAGTCCATCTCCGGAGGGCTGACGGACAGGCTGGCGGAGGCCCCTTCCTGTGTGATGTCGATCGTCCTGGTGACGCTGAGCGCGGTGACAGTTACGGTGGCGTTGCGGGCGCCGCCGGTGTTGGGCTGGCAGTTTATCGTAAACGTGCCGTCGGCGCTGCCGCTGCCGCCGGCCACTGTCAACCAGGGCGCCGATGCGGTGGCCACCCAGTTAGTATTAGCCATCACGGCCACTTCCTCGCTGTTGGCCGAGGCGCCAAAGCTGATGTCCGAAGGGCTGGCCGACAGGCTGAGCGCCTCCTGTGTAACGCTGACAGTTCGTGTGGCGCCGCCGCCGATGACCGTCACGGTAGCATTGCGGTTACCGGGGCCTGTATTCTGGAGGCAACTGATAGTAAAGGAGCCGTTGCCATTACCGCTCCCACCGTTGATCAGGACCCAGAATGGAGGAACGCTGGCGTTCCAACTGGAATTCGACGTCACATTCACCTGCGCCTCGCTTGCCGCCGGGCCGAAGTCGATGGTTGTGGGGCTGACCGACAGCGAGCCGCCCGTTACTACCTCCACTTCTATGATATTATCGAAATTTCCATCGCCTACTTCCACCCAGTCTCCGCCGGCGGGGAGCGCCCACACGACGATGATGTAGTCGCCGGCAGGCTCGTTAATCACCGCTTCGTATTCCAGGGTGGAAGGGAAAGTACAGCCTGCGCAAAGAGAAAGCCCGTTCTTGATGTCCAGTTCGTCCAGGTAGTCCAGCGTATTGGCATCATAAAGGTCGACGGAAATGGCGCCGTTAAAGGGTTCGGAACCGGTGTTTTCTATGTTGAAGGAAATAGTGGCCGGCTGCCCCTGAATGACGGGATTCGGATCTACGGTAATATCGGTATCCATCACCAGGCCGCCGCCGGTATTGCCCTGCGCTGCCTGAACGGCGGCATGGGCGTTGACGCAGCCGTATCCCATCTCGTTGTTCCAGGTTCCATTGGGATGATCGCTGTCACTGGTGTAGAAATAATCGCCCACCTTATTGCAGGTGGATTCCAGGATGGTGCGCGCTTCATCCCCCGTCAGGGAAGGGTTGGCAGAGAGGACGAGGGCCATCACTCCGGCAGCATTGGGGCAGGCGGCCGATGTTCCGTTAAAATAACCGAAATAATCGCTATCGAAGGGGAAATTGGCCGAGCCGTTATTGAAGCCATAGGTTCCCCGCAGGTCTGTCGTGGTGACTTTAACCCCCGGGGCCATCACATCCAGGGCCGAACCGTAGTTGCTGCCCCAGGTGGTTTCTCCGTCACAGGAAATATTCGACTTGCGTTCATCGCAGAAGCTCATGGCGCCCACGGCGATACAGGGAGGATATGACGCAGGATAATAGACAGTTCCGGTGTTGTCGTTGCCGGCGGCGAACAGAACCGGGCACCCCATCCCTCCCCGGCCGTTATTGACGGCATTATCTATGGCATTGTTGATAATACTGGCGGAAGAGCCTCCACCGTACGAATTACTCAGCACGTCGGCCTCGCCGTTCTGCCAGGCCCAGTTGATGCCGTTGGCGATCCAGGCATCCATATAGACGGCATCCGTGCCTCCGGGCTCAGTACGCCCCGCCCGCACCGGAATGATCCGGCAATCGTAGGCAACCCCCGCAATTCCTTCATTGTTATTGCCAACTGCGCCTATGATACCCGCGCAAGCCGTGCCATGGCCATCAACGGTGAGTGCGTTACCGGCGCTGCCCTGGCCGGTGGCGTCGTACCCCGAAAGGAGGTTGGGTGACAGATCCTGATGAAACAGGTCGACGCCATCGTCGATGACTGCCACCCGGATATTAGCGGAACCGGTGGTGATGCCCCACGCCTGGCTCACCCGCATATCCGACCCGGCGGTGCTGCCGGGCCAGTTTCCGGTATTTTCGATTGCCCATTGGGCGTATAGAAGGGGGTCGTTGGTGAAATTCAGGTTCAGCCGGATGAAGTGGGGCTCGGCGAAAGCAAATGCTCCGGATCCGGCGAGCAGGTTGGCTACGGCCAGGGCATCTGCCGTCGAGGCCGGGGTGGTTTCCAGAAAGAATATCGTCGGCGTATACTCATCGGCCCGCTTGATCCGCAATCCATATTCAGCGGCAGCTGCTTCCAGCCGGGAATAGTGGCCAGGTTCCTTCAGCCCCACTACCAGCTCACTGGTGTAGCTCATCGGTGTTCCGTCCTGGTGCACCAGGAAGGGGTTGGCCAGTTCGACGCCAGGCATTTGGCGTAACTGGCCCAGCATTTCCTCAACGGCGCCGGGAGTAGCGCCTTCTGCCAGCTTTGCCAGGATCACTCTTGGCGTATCTAGTTCCAGCTCCGCTCTGTATTCCGGCAGCAGAGAGAACTTTTCGAAGGCCTCTGCACGCTGCTGGGTGGAGTAACTCTCCTGAAAGCGCAGCAGGGCCCGTTCTGTGGAAAGCTCGTAGTTCACCTTCCCGTCGGGAGTGTAACTGAAATGATCTTGTCCAAAACTGAATAGAGGCAAAAGGGCGGCCGTCAGCAAGGCCATCAGTTTCAATTGGTGTGTCCGGATGTTCAACATGGTAATGGTGTGTTTTTTAGTCACAAAATGAAGCTCCGCCAATACCGGCGGCTCAACAGAGTTTGTCAGTTAGTGCAGGAAACCGGAGAGAAGTACCCAATGCAGTGCGCTTTTCTGAAAAAAAAACGCCGGCCCTGATCTTCAGGCGCCGGCAATGCGCGAGTATAGCTTATATTTTGCCCCCTTTTGGCATTCTGTCAGGCGGCATGCCCAGGGATGCTTAACAATGAAACCATTCAACAAAGAATCCAATAAATTCCCTCACGCCTTCCTTACATCCACCGCCATCACCTTATACTCCGGACAATCCGCCTCGCTGTCCAGCACATCGCTGGCCACCTGGTTGATGAGTATCTCCGGAAAATGGAAGGTAGAACTGAGGATGCCGGGCTGCACCATCTCGCTGATGCGCGCCCGGATGCGGGTTTTGCCGCGGGGCGACACCACCAGCACTTTTTCTCCATCCGCAATATTCTTCTCCCGGGCATCTTCGGGGTTGATCAGCAGCAGGTCTTCTGCCAGCAGTTCGGTATCCTGGGTGCGGCGGGTCATCGAGCCGCTGTTGTAGTGCTCCAGGGCCCGGTTGGTGGTCAGAATGAACGGGTAATCTTCGGCATTCTCCCGGATCTCGCGGCTTTCCTCAAAGCCGATGAAATAGAGGCGCCCCTTACCCAGTTTGAAGGTTTCGGTGTGCAGCACCTGGGTGTCCGTCCCGTCCTCCGCTACCGGCCACTGCAGGCCATTCCTGCCCAGGCGTTCCCAGCTGATGCCTTTGAAGAAAGGCACCACCTGCGCGACCTCTTCCAGCACCACTGCCGGATCGTAATCCGGCTGAGCATATCCCATCCGGTTCATGATCTCGGTGACGATCACGCCATCCGGGCGAGTGCCCTTCAAGGGCTCGATAACGCGGTTGACGCGCTGTACGCGCCGTTCGCCGTTGGTGAAGGTGCCCGATTTTTCCAGGAAGGAGGAGGCAGGAAGAATGACGTCGGCGTAGCTCGCCGTTTCGGAGTAGAAGAGCTCCTGCAGGATGAAAAAGTCAAGCTTCTGCAGGGCCTTGCGCACTTTGTCGGAGTTAGGCTCCGTCTGCACCACATCCTCGCCCATGATCCAGAGGGCCTTGAGCTTGCCGGCTTCGGCCGCATCGAACATTTTGGGGATGGTGTATCCCGGCCTGCCCGGCAGGGCCACGCCATAGACCGCTTCGTAAGTGCTGCGCAAGGTCGGGTCGGCCATACTGAAATAACCGGGCCCCAGGTTGGGCTGAACCCCCATATCGGCTGCGCCCTGGACGTTATTCTGTCCCCGCAATGGGTTGACCCCTACCCCTCGACGGCCGATATTACCGGTGATCATGGCCAGATCGGCCACCAGCATCACGCCGAAGGTTCCCTGGTAGTGCTCCGTAACCCCCAGGCCGTGGAAACACATCGCCGCCGGCGCCGAGGCGTAGGCGATAGCGGCTTTGCGGATAAGTTCGCGATCAACGCCGCACACCTCCTCCATTTTGTCGATATCCAGGGCCAGTATCCTGTTCCTCAGCTCTTCGTATCCTTCCGTCCGCTTTTCGATGAAGGCCCAGTCCACCAGGCCCTCTTTAATGATATAGTGCATCATCAGATTGAGCAGGGCGACATTGGTTCCCGGGCGCAGTTGCAGGTGATAGGTTGCGTGGCGGGCCAACTCCGTTTTTCGCGGGTCTATGACGATCAGGGTTTTGCCCTTCATGGCCTGCTGTTTGATCCTGGCGCCCGTCACCGGGTGGGCGGAGGTCGGGTTGGCGCCCACCACCAGTATGCAATCGGTATATTTCAGGTCTTCGATAGAATTGGTGGCGGCGCCCGTCCCGAAGGCACGCTGCATGCCCAGGGCGGTCGGAGCGTGGCAGATGCGGGCGCAACCGTCGATATTATTGGTGCCGATTACGGCGCGGATGAACTTCTGCATGAGGTAATTCTCCTCATTGGTACATCGGGAGGAGGAAATGCCGGCTATGGCGTCGGGGCCGTATTCCGCTTTGATAGCCGTCAGGCGCCCGGCGATGTAGTCGTAGGCTTCTTCCCAGCTCACTTCCACGTGTTTCCCATCCCGCCTGATCATTGGCGAGCGGAGGCGCTGAGGATGGTTGTAAAAGCGGAAAGCATACCGCCCCTTGACGCAGGTGTGGCCATGGTTGGCCTCGGCGTCGTAGGGCGCGGAAATATGGAGTATTTCGCCATTGCGTTTGGCCACTTCCAGGTTGCACCCTACGCCGCAGTAGGTACAAACGGTACGTACCGTCTCCGTGGCCTGGCGGGCGGCAGGCTGGAAAATATCGGTGAGCGCTCCGGTCGGGCAGGCCTGTACACAGGCGCCGCAGGATACACAGTAGGAATCGGCGAAGGTAGTATCCATACCTTTGATGATGTGGCTGTCAAACCCGCGGCCGGCCATGCTGAGTACGAATTCTCCCTGCACCTCATCGCAGGCGCGCAGGCACTTGTAGCAGTTGATGCATTTGGCGAGGTCCGAGATCAGATAGGTGTGGCTTTCATCCCGGGAGCGGCCAAGGTGGGTTGCGCCCTGGGGGTAGCGCACTTTCCGGACACCCACCCGGGCGGCCACGGCCTGCAACTCGCATTGCCCGTTGGCCTCACAAGTAAGGCAGTCCAGAGGGTGGTCTGTCAGCACGAGCTCCAGAATATTGCGGCGCAGGCGTTGCATGGATGCCGTATCGGGATAAATGCGCTGCCCTTCCGCCACCCGGGTGTGGCAGGCCGCCACCGTTTTCATTATGCCGTTTCCTTCCCTGGCAATTTCTACACTGCAGAGGCGGCAGGAACCGAAAGGCTCCAGGTTGGGGGCGTCGCAAAGGGTAGGGATGTAGTTTTTGCCGAGGTGGCGGCGGATGAATGCCAGGATGGTTTCGCCATCCCTCATTTCATAGGCGGTATCGTTGATGAAAGCTGCTTTCTTCATTGGACGGCGGTTTTTTGTTCAGCAAAAAAAGGCTCCAGCTCTTCACCGAAATACTGTAAGACATTGCGGACGGGCAGCGGTATGCCGCCGCCCAGGGCGCAGAGCGAGCCTTTTTCCAGGGTTTCCAGCAAGTCTTCGAACAATTGTTTATCGATGCGGTAGCCTTCCGCCCGGGCTTTGTGCAGCATCTCCTCTCCCCGTTTCGAGCCCAGGCGGCAGGGGAAGCACTTGCCGCAACTCTCATGGGCGGTAAAGGCGAAAAGGTGCTCCAGATAGGCGATCATGGGGAAGGAGGCCGGAATGCCGATGACAGAGGCATGCCCCAGGAGGAAGCCGTTTCCGGCAAAAGATTCAAAATCCACGGTTAGTTCCGGTATCTTGAAAACGGGCGCCAGCCCGCCCAGCGGCCCTCCGATGTGAAGCGCTTTTACGGGCTTACGGAAGCCGCCGGCCAGGTCATTGACAACCACCGCCAGGGGGGTGCCCATGGGTACTTCGTACACCCCGGGGTAGCGGAAAGCACTGTCGAGGGAGAGCAACTTGGTGCCTGTAGACTTTTCCGTCCCGATACTTGAAAAAGCCTCGCCCCCCTTCTCCAGGATGAAGAACAGGTTGGCCAGAGTTTCCACATTATTTACCAGGGTGGGCTTGCCGAACAGCCCCTCCTGCGCCGGGAAGGGCGGCCGTACCCGGACTTCCGGGCGCTGCCCCTCGATAGAGCCGATCAATGCCGTTTCTTCTCCGCAAACGTAGGCGCCCCGGGCCCTGATGATCTTGAAATCGAAAGAAAAGCCGGAGCCCATAATATCTTCGCCGGCTAGCCCGGCGGAACGGAGCCGCTCAATAGCCTGCTGTACGGAAACCAGGGACTCCGGATATTCCGCACGCAGGTATACGATCCCCTTTTGTGCGCCGACAGCATAGCCGGAGATGAGCATGCCCAGCAAGACGGTTTCGGGGCGATGTTCCAGCAGGTAACGGTCGGAATAGGAGCCGGGGTCTCCCTCGTCCGCATTGCAGATGACAAATTTTTCTCCGGCGTCGGCATCCCGGCAGGCCTGCATCTTCAGGGCGTAGGGAAAGCCGGCGCCACCCCTTCCGCGGAGGCGGGATAGTTCGACGGCGGCCATGACGTCCTCCGGCTGGCCTTTCAGCATTTGGCCGATGGCATAGCGGCAGCCCTCAATGGTTGGCATGGCTTCGGTAAGCAGAGGGCGCCCCAGGGCTTTTACGGCGTAACGACTCTCACCGCCAGGAAGCTCCTGATCTTTGATGGCATCCAGCCGCGTAACCGCCTGGCCGGAGTAGTTGTGCCCCTGGTACTGAAAAGAGGCATTTTCGTAACAGCGCCCCAGGCAGCACATTTCGCCAATCTCTTCTTCTTTAAAATGCTGAAGCAGCTCGGCTTTCAGCCCCTCCTGGGTGCCGGCCAACCGGCAGGCGGCGCCATTGCATACATACACCTTTTTGCCTTTGTTTTCCGGGCGGGTAAAATCATAGAAAGAGGCTGTACCGTAAAGGCTGGCGGGCCCCATCAGAAATTCTTCGGCCAGCAGGCGGAGGTCTTCCCGGGTAGGGGCGCCGTCCTTCTCTGACAGTTCCCCAAGGCGTTCAAACAGGTTGTCCGACAAGCCTTTCCGGCTGGAAAGGGAGGTTAGGTTTCTGGACATGGTGGTCTTCTTTGGTTAAGAGTATGTTGGGGATTCACACTTTGGGCTGCTCTTGCCAAATTTTGCCCTGCACTGCGTTACTCTTCGGTCGCGTAGCTTTGGCTATGCTCCCTCATCGCGCCTTGTTCAGAACAAAATTTGGCGGCGTTCACTCCAAAAGCGAATCCCCAGCATACTCTAAGGCATTAATGTTTTAAGGTCCGGATTTTTAGCGCTGCGGGGAATGACGATTGTCATCCAGACGGATGAATTTTAAAAAGGGCCTTATCTTCGCCCTTAAAAACAGCTACCTTGCGCATTCTTAAGATCACCGGTTTCATTTTAGCTCTTCTCCTGTCGGCCTACTGGCTGGGCCCCCGGCCTCCCACGCCGGAGTTGGACACCACCCTGCCCCAGCTTACCGAAAACCTGGCGCAATTGGAAGACAGCATCGCTTACGCGGAAAGCACGCTTCCCAACCTGAAGCCCGATAACGAATCCCGCATTATCTGGGCGGATTCTTCCAGGAAACGAACGGAATACGCACTGGTCTACCTGCACGGTTTCACCGCGGCATACGCCGAGGGCAAGCCCATCAATCTTGAATTTGCGCAGCGTTATGGATGTAATCTGTATCTGCCGCGCCTGCACGCCCATGGCCTGGAGGGCGATGATTCCATGAAGGGGCTTTCGGCAGACAGCCTCCTGTCCTCTGCGGCTCATGCCCTGGCGGTAGGCCAACGGCTGGGAGAAAAGGTGATCCTGATGAGCACTTCAACAGGCAGCACCCTGTCGCTGATCCTGGCTGCCGATCACCCGGAAATAGCCGCCCTTATCACTTACTCTCCCAATATTCGGATCGCCGACCCTAATGCCTGGCTGCTCAGCCAACCCTGGGGGCTGCAATTGGCGCGCCTTGTGACAGGCGGCAAATACCGGGAATACGAGGAGCGCGAGGAGTACAAAAGGTACTGGAATACCCGTTACCGCCTGGAAAGCCTGACCGCTCTGCAGTCTCTGCTGGGCCATAGCATGAAGCCCGCAACCTTTCAAAAGATAGCGCAGCCTTTCTTCATGGGATATTACTATAAGAATGAAGAGGAACAGGACGATGTCGTTTCTGTACCTGCCATGCTGGAAATGTACAGCCAGCTATCCACCCCGGATACATGGAAGCGGAAAGTAGCCTTCCCCGACGTTGGGCGCCACGCCCTGTCCTCCTACCTGGTGTCCGAAGACCTGGAGAGCGTGCGCCGCGAAACTTTCCGTTTTGCAGAAGAGGTATTGGGGATGGAGCCGGTTGGGGAAGAAGGGAGGAAGGATTGAATTGGCAAATATCTTGATTTAACTTCCCACTTATCGTAAATTAAAAGGGAAAAAGACACCGTTTTGGCGCCTAACCTCCCATCGAAAAGCACCTGGCCCTTTGCCATTGGGTTAGGGGAAGTGTTTTTTTGTGCCTGAACTTCCCTTTTTTTGCCCAGGAGCAGCAGTTTTACTTTCATCATATCGGTATAGAAGACGGCCTTCCCCAGGGGCAGGTGCTTGCCATTGCTCAGGACACTACGGGGTTCATTTGGCTGGGCACGATGAAGGGCCTGGTCCGATATGACGGCAATGCATTCAAACTTTACGATTCCCGCCCGGAAGACTCTACCACCCTTTCATTTCCAACAGTTGAGAGCCTCCTGATAGACAGCAGAGGCAACTTATGGGCCGGCACCCAGAAAGGGCTCAACCTTTTTGATCCCAAACGAGAACGGTTTCGTCAGTTCCTGAAAAAAGAGGGCGCCCCCTACAGCCTGCCCGGTAATCACATTATCACTCTCACAGAAGATTCGCTGGGCCGCGTTTGGGTGGGCGCTTACGGCGGATTAGCCTATTTTGATCACAATACCGGCCGGTTCCATACTCTGGAACTCCCAGGCTATTCGGCCGCAGAACAGCAGCCTGGCCGTTTTAAAGGGTTTGTGGGGGTTTTCGGCCAAGGCCCGGAAGGAGGCCTTTGGGCGTACGGGAGTGAAAAATGGTGGTCAATTCCCCTTTCTCTGGAGAACATCCGAAGTTTTGACCCCAGGAAAAAGTTTGGGATAAGTAACCGATACTCCTGGTTTCGTGTCCTCAGCAGCGGGGAAGGCAAGGAAGTGTGGCTGGCTGATGAGCAGTCTATCATAAAATGGCAGGATGGCCTTATCAGTAAAAGGCCATTGCCGGCAGAGGCTCAGGGGATCAACATTATGGAAACAGTTTTCGCTCACCGGGCCATCTGGATGGCTACCGCTTCGAGTGGGATGTGGTATTTTGACATTGACAATGGCCGGTTAAGGCACTTTCCGCATGTAATCGGCTCTTCTTTCGGACTGAACAGCGATAATACCCGGGCCGTATTCCTCGACCGGGAAGAAAATCTATGGGTAGGGACCTTCAATGGTGTTTGCTGGTTTAACCCCTATCGAACTCCATTCCTCTTCTTTCAGCACGAACCCGGCTCTCAGCTTCCTGTCAATCAATTGTTGCGCGTACATGCCGGGATGAACGGGGAGATCTGGACAAGCTGCTACGATGGGCGTTTATGGTGCGCGCCAAAACTGGGCCAACCGGCAAATGAGATCCCTTACACCACTCCACCTGAAAGCAAAGCCCGGATTGGCACTTTCCACACCTCCTCAGACGGCACAACCTGGATGGGCTGCACGGAAGTTCAGGGCGCCGATGGGCAGGGCTTGTGGGTATGGGCCCCTGGAGGGAGCGGCCGGTTACAGCAGTTGGAACCGGATGCCACCCTCGGCCAGGCTTTTATTTACTACATTGAAGAAGACAGGGTTGTGCCTGACAAGCTGTGGCTGGGAACTTTTTCTCAAACCGCCCCCGATGTAGATATTGCTGCAGGTAACGACAACCGGCTCCACGCGGCCTGGACAGCGGTAGAAGATTCCCCCCTCACCATCACTTCTTTTTCGCAGGCGGACAGCAGCAGGGACAGGCATGACAATAGAAGAAAAGGCTTGAGCTTAATCATAGCGCAGGGTTTTGGTTTGGTTAGCAGAAAGGGGGGGCAATCGCAATCAAGCTAAGCCTTTCCTGCGGCACTACATTTCATTTTTCATTCGGATCCTTGCACAAATCATGCGCCTTCCGCGAGGCGCAACCTTTATACTATGCGAAAAATCAATGCAAACAATGACCCTCCTCATTGTTATATAGGCCTTTTTTTGATTCACTTGTAATGTAAAAACTTCACTTTCTCCGAGCCGTCACCTGAAGTAAGGGCCGAGTCAGTTGGATCGCTTTTTGAATGAATCACTTCATTCATGGCGTAGGGATACTTTGGCCTCAGAGAAGAGCACAGCAGCTACTACGGCAATTATCAGCGCTACACCGGCCTTGCAGTAAACAGTGCAGTAAAAAAGCGGGCCTGCGCCGAAAACATTGGCAATAATCCCGATCACTGCCATAAGGACATAAACCAGAAAAATTGCTGCCGGCAGGAAAAGCCCGGCCCGCCATAAGAAGTTTTTCATGTTGGTTGTCATAAAGCTAAACTCTTTGTTCATTCAGTAAATAAGTTACAGCACCCAGGCCATACTATCCAGAAAACAACTCGGCAATGTCTCACTGCCGAAAGTGAGATTAGTCACAATCAAATAAGATAGGAGCCACTATGCTAAACAATGCGCTAAAATGTAAGGATTGTCCGGTAAAATCATGCGCTGCCTCTGTCCTGAGTGATCGCGAATTGGAGTTGATGTCCAGCAATGTTTCCGAAGCGAAATTTTGCAGGGGCGAGGCCCTATTCAAGGAAAATATACTGAACAGCCATGTCACTTACATAAAATCAGGCTTGGTAAAGATCCACATGAATGCAACAGGGGGCAAGGAGTATATTGTCAAACTCGTCAAGGCGCCTGCTTACCTGGGGCTCTCCACCATCTTTGGCGACCGGATCAACAATTATTCTGCAACCGCCCTGGTGCCAACCACCGCCTGCTTTATCGATATCGATACCTTTAAAGGCCTGATCCATGAAAACGGGAAATTCGCCTATGAGATCATTGCCGACATTTCCCGCAATGACCTGATGGATTACAGGCGCTTCGCCACTCAGAGCCATAAACAAACGCCCGGGCGCATTGCCGGGGTGATCCTTTATTTTGCCGAAAAAGTCTATCATAGCGGCCGTTTCGAACTCCCCCTTTCCCGCAATGAGATCGCCGAATTGATCGGCATTTCCCGCGAAAGCGTCACCCGCGCACTGATGAACCTCAAAAAAGACGGCATCATTGATATCGAAAAGCACCATGTTCACATCCTGAAGATGGAAAGCCTGCGGGCGATCGACGAGGCGGGGTAGGGAGGGAATGGGGGCCCGCCTTCGCCAAGGCTACAGGCGGGTGAAATGAGGAAATGAGGGAGTTTTTCCTGGCGCCACAGAGCGAATATCCCCAGCAAGGCCGGGACTGAACAGGCAGGCCTCCTTCTCTGGGCTTGCTGCTTTTGCTGTATTTTATCTATTGATCAGGCCTTTACGGCTATCGATGAGAAGGCCAACACCCCAACTCCCAGCGGCATCAACAACGAAATGCCGAACAACCCCTCGTAATAATACGGCAGAAACCCCATCGCTCCCCAGAACATCGTCCCCTGCAGGAAGAGCAGCAGCTCGCTGCCGAAGAAGCCGGCCAGCAGCAGCCCGATGCCCGGGATAGCAAACCGGGAGCGCAGGTTCAGCAGCCCGTTGAGGGCGGCGTAGCCGAGGATGAACTGCGTGATCACCCCCAGCAGCACCAGGTGGATGAAGCCGATGACGAAATTGCGGATGGTATAGGCCACCGTGGCGATATAGGGAATGACGACCGCCGCCTGCATCAGCACCTTCAGCGCGAAGCAGGCGAAGGCGATCTTGATGAGCAGGAAGCCCCAGCCGTCCAGTTTTTGGTGCAACTCCCTGTGGGCTTTGATCACCAGCAGGGCGAAGAATACCATGGCGGCCAGCTGCATCGTCACCCCCAGGCTGTTGGTGGCGAAGACAATGGGCCGGGGCTCGGACCAGGCCACCGCCAGGGCATAAGTGAAAAAGGAGGAAATGGCGAGCAGCCAGAAGAAGCGGCGGGCGAGACGGTGAAAGTCGGAAGTCGGAAATCGGAAATCGGAAAGCAAACGATGGCGGCTCCTCCCCGGCTCCATCACGCTTTCCGCCTCCGCACTTCCGACTTCCGCTTTCCCCCTTCCGACTTCCCCAATAGCCTGTCCAAAGCCCACAACGTTCCGGCTTTGCAGCAGCTGAAAGAACAGCCCCAGCACGGCAAAAGTGAACCAGCCGTTGAACTGGAAATGCAGGTAGAACTGCACCGTCATGTAATAGACGGCCTTATGCTGGTAACCGTAGATCATGATGGGGATCATGGCCCAAAGGGCCAGCGTGGAGAGCAGCATAAACAGGATGGACGCCCGCGCGCTGAGGGCCGCCAGGCCGCTTTGCCCGCGAATGTCTCTCCAGAAGCGCCAGGCAAAGGCATAGGAGGCCAGTACATGCAGGGTAGAAAAAGCGATCGACACGGCGGCATACCCCTGAACAGGAAAAGCGATGAGCATACCGGTGACAGCAGCCTGGCTCAGCAGGAATACGTCCCGGTAAAATTTCGAGCGCTGCTGTTCTTCCGACAGGAAGCCGCTCATCAGCAGGGCGTAGAGCGCCAGGTATACCCAGCCCAGCATGGCCACATGGGAGTGCCCGTGCAGGAAGAACCGGAAGTTCAGCCAGCTGAGCTCCTCCACAAAGGCATACCGCAGGACTACCCCCATGATGGCGGCAATGAGGAAATTGACTAAAGCAACACGAAACCATACTTTAGGCATGGCCACAGATTTTCAGTTTACAGATGAACCTCAAGGGTAGGGAGGTTGTGGATTATCCTTCCCGAGGCGCAGGACGAGAGGAGCATTTCGTCCGTGAGGCCCGGGAGCATTGGTACGGAAACCCCGCTCCCGGGATAATCCACAACCCAACAAACTAATTCGTGCCGACCTCCTGGCCGTCGTTGGCGTACATGAACTCCAGCACGTCGCGGGCATCGCCGATGGAGAGGTTCTGGTTGGGCATGCGCACGAGGCACTCCTTGAGGAGTTCCCGGGCTGCCGGGTCCTGTTCCAGCATAACGTCGACGTTGGTGGTCATGTTCATGATCCATTCCGGCTGGCGGCGCTCGGTGATGCCTTTCCAGCCCGGCCCTACGACCCGCTGGTCGTTGAGCTTGTGGCAGGCGGCGCACTTCATCTCGTAGATGGCCTTGCCTGTTTCCACCATCCCGGGTTTGAGCGGGCTGTTGAGAGAAACTTCCTTGACCTCACCGATGCCCTTGCCATCGTCTGCGGCGGGCTCTTCGATCATACTTTTGGGCGCCGGTTTGTCGCCAGAAGATGGGCCTTCCGAACCGCCGCAGGCGTAGCTGAAAACCACTAAAGCAAAAGCGAGAAATACTGCTAATTGTTTCATGACTGTGATTTAACAAGTTGATGAACTTTAAGAAATACTATTGTTTGGAACCCGCTTTTGTAAATTATATCTTCTGTTCTTCCCGTTCAATGCGTTTGGCCAGGTCGCCGATCGCCTGGTGCTTCAGCTGGTAGTGCAGGCCTTCGCGGTACGCGAACGCCTGGACGTGCAACGGGCAGGGGTTCTCCGAAGAACATACCGGCAGGCCCAGTATGCAGGAGTTGAACACGTCCGGCCCGTCGATGCATTCCACCACCTCTTTGAGCGTGGCCTCCCGGTTCTGCTCGCTGAGGTAAAACCCCCCGCTCGGCCCCTTGGTGGAAGAGATCAGGTGGTTGCGCGAGAGCTGCTGCAGGATCTTCGCCAGGAAGTACTTCGGTACATCCAGGGCAGCGGAGACCTCCTTCACTCCCGCCTTTTTTCCTTCACTGGCGTGGACCGCCAGGTACAGGACCGCTCGTATCGCATATTTACACGCCTGGGAAAACATAGGCTATTGTTTTTGATCCTCTGAGTATCTTGGTTGAAAGCCAATTTTTGTGCAAGGTAGGCTAAAAAATAATAAAAGACAAAAAAATCTTTTATTAAAATCTTCACTTCTTTTTTATTTGCCTTTTTTAATATTTTTCAGGCTCCTTTTATTTTTTATAAATTATTGATTGTCAAATAGTAATATCTATTATTAAAGACTCGTTTCCACTGGGGTGACAAAAGTCATTGTTTGTGAAAACAGGGCTTTCTTTCTTTGCATAAAGGATAAAAAAGTCTTTTTATCTTTTATTGTTTGGAACCCGTACTATCAACATTATTCATCGCAAACAAAATTCATCCATTTATGAAAACTCCAACAGGCATTCACTCCTTCTCCATGCTCCTCCTCCTGGGGCTGGGCCTGGCCTTGTTCAGCTGCGGCCAGCAGGGCGGCGGCGATCAGGGCAGCGCCCTGGCTGACGACGTCGCCTCCCAGGTGTACGTCGCTCCCGGCGAGTACGACGAATTCTACGGTTTCTTTTCCGGTGGCTTCAGCGGCCAGCTCAGCGTTTACGGCATCCCTTCCGGCCGCCTGCTGAAGGTCATCCCGGTATTTTCCGTAGACGGGGAAAAAGGGTACGGTTTCAACGAAGAGACCAAACCTCTACTGCAGACCTCTCATGGTTTTATTCCCTGGGACGACGCCCACCACCCCGAACTTTCCCAGACCAACGGCGAGACTGACGGGCGCTGGGTATTCATCAACGGCAACAACACGCCCCGAATCGCCCGTATCGACCTGACTACCTTCGAGACGGCGGAGATCATCGAGATCCCCAACAGCGGCGGCAACCACAGCTCGCCTTTTACTACTGAAAATACCGAGTACGTAGTGGCCGGCACCCGCTTCGGCGTGCCCTACCCGCAGAAAGATGTGGCAATCGACAGCTACGCAGAGAACTTCAAAGGAATGCTTACGTTCATCAAGGTAGGGGAAGAAGGCGAGATGGATATTGCCTTCCAGGTACTGCTCCCGGCATTTGACTACGACCTGGCCCACTCCGGCAAAGGCGCTTCTCACGGCTGGACGTTCTTCACCTCCTATAATACGGAGGAAAAGAGCACGCTCCTGGAGGTCAATGCTTCTCAGAACGACAAGGACTTCATCGCCGCCGTCAACTGGAAGAAGGCCGAAGAGTATATTCAGCAGGGCAAATTCAAGGAAGTACCAGCTACCTATGCCCACAACGTATACAACGAAAAAACGCATATGGCCACCTCCACGATGAAGGACAAGGTCAAGGTGCTCATTCCGTCCGAATGCCCGGGGCTGGTCTACTTCCTGCCGACGCCGAAGTCGCCGCACGGCGTGGACGTCGAC
>CAYQKY010000174.1:0-18200 GCA_964418125.1 uncultured Phaeodactylibacter sp. | reverse complement strand
ACGGCGTGATCGGAATGTCGAGGTGGGTAATGCCGTAGGGCGACAATGCGTCCACGATGGCGTTGGCGATGGCCGGCGGAGCGCCGACAGTCGGCGACTCCCCTACCCCTTTGGCGCCGATCGGGTGGTGCGGCGAGGGGGTAACGGTGTGGCCCGTCTCCCAGCTCGGCGATTCCACCGCTGTGGGCACCAGGTAGTCCATGAAGGTGCCGTTGAGGATGTTGCCGTCTTCGTCGTAGACCAGCTCTTCGTACATGGCCGGCGCGATGCCCTGCGTCAGGCCGCCGTGCACCTGCCCCTGCACGATCATCGGGTTGATGATGTTTCCGCAGTCGTCGATGGCGACGAAACGGCGCACCTTGATCTCCCCGGTCTCCTTGTCGATGTCCACCACGCAAATGTAGGCGCCGGAGGGGAAGGTCAGGTTGGGAGGATCGTAGTAGTGGGTCGCTTCGAAGCCGGCTTCCATTCCCTGGGGGTGGTTGGTGTAGGCGGCGAAAACGATCTCCTGTATGGTCTTGGCCTTCTCGGGCGCGCCCTTGACGAAGAACTTGCCGGGCTCCCATTCCAGGTCGTCCTCGCTCACCTCCAGCAGGTAAGCGGCGATCTTGCGGGCCTTGTCCCTCAGCTTGCGGGCGGCCACGGCGGCAGCGGCGCCGGCGGTCGGCGTACTGCGGCTGGCGTAGGTGCCCAGGCCGTAGGGCGCGGTATCGGTATCGCCCTCTTCCACCTGAATGTGCTCGGCGGGAATGCCGAGTTCTTCAGCGATGATCTGGGCGTAAGTAGTTTCATGGCCCTGGCCCTGCGACTTGGTGCCGAAGCGGGCGATGGCCTTGCCGGTGGGGTGCACGCGGATCTCGGCGCTGTCGAACATCTTGATGCCCAGGATGTCGAAGTCCTTGGACGGGCCGGCGCCGACGATCTCGGTGAAGGTGGAAATGCCGATGCCCATCAGTTCGCCCCGCTTGCGCTTCTCGGCCTGCTCCTTGCGCAGCTCTTCGTATCCGACAACCTCCATGGCCTTCTTCAGGCCGGCGTGGTAGTCGCCACTGTCGTACTCCCAGCCGGTGGGCGACTTCCAGGGGAAATCTTCCTTCTTGATGAAGTTCTGCATGCGCAGCTCCGCCGGGTCCTTGCCGATCTCGAAAGCAAAGCGGTCGGTGATGCGCTCGATGGCGTGGACGGCTTCCGTCACGCGGAAGGAACAGCGGTAGGCCACGCCTCCGGGCGGCTTGTTGGTATAGACGGCGTCCGCTTCCATGAAAGCGGTTTGGTAATCGTAGGACCCCGTGCCTATGGAGAACATGCCGGTCGGGAACTTGGAGGGGTTGGCCGCGGCGTCCGTGTAGCCGTGATCGGCCAGGATTTTAAAGCGGGTGCCGAGGATCTTGCCGTCTTTGGTGCCCGCCATTTCGGCGGTGATGTGGTAGTCGCGGGCAAAGGAGTCGGCCTGCAGGTTCTCGCTGCGGTCTTCGACCCACTTCACCGGCTTACCGACCAGGAAGGAAACGGCAATGGCGACGACGTAGCCCGGATATACCGGCACCTTGCCGCCGAAGCCGCCGCCGATGTCCGGAGAAACCACCCGGATCTTTTCCTCGGTCAGGCCCACATGGCCAGCCACCAGGGCGATCACCGTACGGATGGCGTGCGGCGCCTGAGTGGTCATGTACATGGTCAGGTGGTTGTTGACCTTGTCGTAGTCGGCCACACAGCCACAGGTCTCGATAGAGGCCACGTGGATGCGGGGGATGTGCATCTGCTCTTTGACCACCACTTCCGCTTCGCTGAACAGCTTTTCAGTGGCTTCCTTGTCACCCACTTCCCAGTGCCAGATGTGGTTGTCTTTTTTGCCTTCTTTGTCGGTGCGCAGTACCGGCGCATCCGGGCCGAGCGACTTGTAGGGGTCGATGACCGGCTTCATGGGTTCGTATTCCACCATGACAGCTTCTTTGCCATCGCGGGCGGCGTAGCGGTCGGTAGCGATGACGGCAGCCACTTCCTGGGCCTGGTACATGACTGTATCAGTGGGCAGCACCATCTGGGTGTCCGACATCAGGGTCGGCATCCAGTGCAGGTTGTACTTTTCCAGGTCCTTGCCCGTCACCACGGCGATCACGCCGGGTATCTTGAGAGCCTCTTCGGCATTGATGCTCTTTATTTTGGCGTAGGCGTAGGGGCTGCGCACAATGTCCATGTGGAGCATTCCAGGCAGCTGGATGTCATCCACATAGTGCCCCTTGCCCTGGATGAACCGGGCGTCCTCCTTCCTTTTGAGGGAGTGCCCCATTCCTCCTATTTCCTTGGATGTTTTACACTTTATCATTTTGTTGTCAGGATTGAAGATGATTGCAATTGGGTTCATTCGGAGTTCGCGGTTCGGAGTTCGCGGTTCGCCAACACCGAAAAGCGAATAGCGAATACCGAACAGCCGCCTCCGCTACACAAACTCCGGCTCCGTAGAAGGCGTCTCCTTGCCCTGCATCTTAGCGGATGCGTACTGAATGGCCTTGACGATGTTGTTGTAACCGGTACAGCGGCAGAGGTTGCCGGCGATGCCCCAGCGGATCTCTTCTTCGGTGGGGTTCGGGTTGTGTTCCAGCAGTTCCTTGGCGCGCATCAGCATGCCGGGCGTGCAGAAGCCGCAGTGCAGGCCGTGGTTCTCTTTGAAGCCTTCCTGCAGGGGGTGCAGGCCTTCGGCGGTGGCCAGGCCCTCTACGGTGGACACTTCCTTGCCATCGGCCTGAACGGCCAGGACGGTACAGGATTTGATGGATTTGCCGTTCAGCAGCACGGTACAGGCGCCGCAGCTGGTGGTGTCGCACCCGATATGGGTGCCGGTGAGGCGCAGTTTTTCCCGGATGACGTGGACCAGGAGTTCCCTGGGTTCTACCTCCAGGGTGTGCTTCTCCCCGTTGACGGATATGGTAATTTGCTTTTTCATGTCAATTGGAATTTGTAGCCTTTGGTTTAAGACGTTGCTCTTTCAATAGCTTTGTTGATCATGCGTTTGGTTAGGGCCTTTACAACGGCGCGCTTGTACTCCTCATCGCCGCGCAGGTCGGAGGAGGGGTTGCAGTCTTCAGCGGCATACTGCCCGGCCAGTTCGATCCTTTCTTCATCCAGCTTGTGGCCAACCAGCGCTTCTTCCGAACGGGCGGCCCGCATGGGTACCGGGTTGACATTGGTCAGGCCGATGCCGGCGTAGGTGCAGACGCCGTTCTCGTCAAGGCTGAGTTGGACGGCAACGCCGGCAGTAGCGTAATCTCCGACTTTGCGTTCCAGCTTGTGGTAGGCGTTGCCAGTCCGCGGGCCGGGAACCGGGATGCGGATCTCGGTGAGGATCTCATTGGGTTGGACGGCCGTCATGTAAAAGCCGTAGAAAAATTCGTCGATCGGCACGGTGCGCTGCCCTTCGGCGCTGCTGATGACGACCTCCGCACGCAGGGCCATCATAACGGCGGGATGGTCGTTGGCGGCGTCACCGTGGGCAATATTGCCCCCGACCGTGCCCATGTTGCGGACCTGAGGGTCGGCGATCAGCTTGGTGGCGTCCAGAAAAATGGGATACTTGGCGCGGACAACCTCGGAAGCCTCCAGCTCGGCTTCCCGGGTTAGCGCCCCGATCTTCAGGTAACCATCCTCTTCCTTGATGTGAGAAAGCCCCGGGATATTATTGATGTCGATCAAAAATTCCGGCGAGGCGAACCTCAGTTTCATCATTGGTATCAGGCTGTGGCCACCTGCAAGGATCTTGGCTTCATCGCCATGTTGCTCCAGCAGGGAAAAGGCTTCCTCGAGGCTGCCGGGAGCGGCATAGTCAAAAGGTGCAGGTATCATGGTTTTGGATTTAAAGAATTAATCATGGTCCGAAATTAGAAAATAAATTCTAATTTTTGCAGTTTTTTTCAAATAAATCCATTTTGCGATGGATTTATTTTTGTGGTAAGCAACAGGAAGAATAATATTTTACCGGACAGGCAGGAATAGACAGGAAATAGGGAAATGGCTATCCCTGCCGGGAAACTGAGAGCCTAACAGAGGAAAGGAGAAAAGGTTCAGGTTGGTTGTTGTCTATTTCCAGTTGCTACCAACAAACAACAAACAACAGCCCCCCCATCCTGCGCCCTCTACCCAAGCCCGCAGGCAAAGGCCAGCGCATCTACCCGCGCCAGGTGAGCAGAGAGGCAGGCCCAGCTGTCGCCATAGTCTTCTGAAATATAAAGATTGCCCGTAGTGGTTCCAAAAGCCAATACTTTTCCCATTTTGGCCAGGGAGTGGCGGAAGACGATATCGAAACAGTGTTCCTGAGGCAGTCCATTGCGCAGGGCCTGCCAGGAACGGCCGCCGTCCTCGGTGCGGCAAACGCAAAGGGCCAGGCCGGGCGCCACCCGCATTTCATCACTGACGGCGGGGATCACCCAGGCCTTTTCCGGGTCCGCGTTGTCGATAGCCAGCGCAAAACCATAATCGGGAAAGCCATCTGCACTGGTGACGTTGTCCCAGTTCTCACCGCCATTGGTGGTTCGGAAGATCCCGCAGTGATTCTGCTGCCACAACACATCGGGGTTGGCGCCGCAGGCGAGCAGGAGGTGAGGGTCGTGGCCTACTTCCACATCGGGGTTGGGCAGGTAGGCGGCGACAAGGCCGTTGTTGCGGGGCGCCCAGCTCTTTCCTCCATCCGTGGTCTCGAACACGCCGGCGCAGCTCACGGCGATGTAGACGTGGTCCGCATCGCGGGGGTCCACTACAATAGAATGAATGAAGGGATAGTCCCTCCCGGCCCCGAACCACTGGTTTTCGTCGAGGCGGCTGGGATGGTTCCAAAGGCTCTTCACCAGTTCAAAATGCTGGCCGTTGTTTTCGCTGTAGAACAGGCCGCCCGGCTCGGTGCCCAGCCACAGGCCGCCGGGGCGGTTGGGCCCCGCCTGCTGCATGCACCACACCTTCTTGAGGGTGGCGGGCCTGCCGGGCCGAAACTCGGCGCCGGCCGGGTATTTGGGCATGGGTACTGTCTGCCAGCTGCTGCCTTCGTCTTCTGAATAGTGCAGCTTCTGCCCCCAGTGTCGGTGCGCCAGGCCCACCCACCAGGTATTGGTGCGGGGGTCGGCGTATACCATGGAGACAGGCATACCGGTAAAGTGTACCTTCTCGACTTGCCAGGAAACGGAAGGACGGTGGTATACGATGAGGCCTTTGGAGGTGCCGGTGAGGAGTTTCATGGATGGATTGATGGATGGTTATTTTCCTATATTACTGGATGGTTGCCCTTCGGCAAGCTCAGGGCCAAATTGCTGAATGGACGCCTATTGGCTGGATGGTTAGATTGTTATCCTGCGGCAGGCAGGCCTCGCAGGCCCAACCATTTAACAATAGAGCCATATAACAATTTTACCCGGCTCGTAGAGATGGGCCAACAATGGCCCTACTTTGTCCTACCCTCCCGATAAGGCCTGAAAGACATACACCTCATCCTTATCCTCTACCTTGTCCTGCAGGGTTTCCTTATCCTCGATGAGTTCTCCGCTGAGAAAGATGTTGACGTGTTGCCGCAAGCGGCCCTGCTCATCCACGACATAATCCTTGATGCCGGGGTATAGCGCTTCGATTTCCTCCAGCACCTCGGCGACGGTGCCTCCGGCCACTTCTCGTTCCTTGAGATCAGGGAAAAAACGCTGCAGGGCGGTGGTGAATCTGACGGTTGGCATGATTAGATGGTTTCTATTGTTATATTGTTGTATTGTTGTATTGTTGTCGTGCGGCTGCCTTTTTCAGGGCGCCTCCTCCCAAACCCGGCGATATAGCAATTCAGCAATATAACAATACAACCGGCCCATTGGGTCAGCCTTTTACTCTTGCCAGGTACTTCTCTTTAACAAAATCAAACGCCGGCCTCACCCACTGCCGGAAGAAGAAGTAGAAACTACCGTTCACCCAAACGCCCAGCAGGAGGAAGAATGCCCCCCAGTAGTATTCGGCCAGCTCGCCCGTCCATAGCTCACTGGAAATGATGAAGTAGCTTCCCAGCAGGACAAGGGCCGCTGCCCCCAGGGTTCGGCGCCCCTTGTAATTCCAGGCCAGCAGGGCCAGGGTGATTGCCGCCAGGCCTATTGAAATAAAGGAGGCCCAGCTGGCTGCGTGCTGGTAGATCTTGGCCCCGCTGCACAAGGTGATGGCACTGGAAAACGTCAGTACACAAAAAGGGCATTTGGGCAAAATAACGATGAGCAACCAGCTGAAGACGGAAAGGGATTTGGCATTCCGCTTCTGCTTTTTCCTCGTCGGGCAGTGACAGGATTTGGGTGAATGGGACATTGGTATATGGACTGAATGAATGAATTAATGACTTACTGAATGCTGCGGTTTTTCGTGGCCAGCTATTCACGCCCCCTCTGTACAGGCATTTAACTGGATCTTTGTATTTTTACCAAAACAAATGCTTTGCTAAGTTAGAATATTTTTTCTAAAAAATTGTTCAAAATGAAAGAATTGCTTCCCTACCTCCAGGAATGGGCCGACACAGGCCAAGAGTTCGCCATTGCCACCGTAATACAGACCTGGGGTTCCTCCCCCCGCCCGGTGGGGTCCACCATGTTGGTGAACAAAGACACGGAAATGGCCGGCTCGGTGAGCGGCGGCTGCGTGGAAGGCGCCGTCATTCGGGAAGCCATATCTTTGATCGAAGAAGGAAAGGCTAAACGGCTGGCCTTCGGCGTGGCCGACGAAGACGCCTGGGCGGTGGGCCTCAGCTGCGGCGGTAAGATACAGGTGTTCACCGAGCGCTTTCTCGCCTTCGACGAGCGGCCGGAGGAACGGGCCGCCTGGGCCCTGCTGCGGGAAAAACTGGAGGACAACCAGCCCTGCATCCTCGTCTCTCGCCTGGAAGACGGGCAGGGATGGCACAGCGTAGTCTTACCCGATGGCGCCACCACCGGCCAGCCCATCGCCGGAGGGTTGAAGGACGAAGCCCTGCGCGCCTACCGCGAACGCAAGAGCCAGAGTGTAGAATGGGAAGGCCAGGCCTATTTTCTGCAGGTATTCCCCAGCCGCAGCCAAATGCTCATCATCGGCGCCGCCCACATCACCGCCGACCTGATCCAACTGGGGCATTTGTACGACTTCGAGACCATCGTTATCGACCCGCGGGGTGTGTTCGCCCACAAATCCCAGTTCCCACAAGCGCCGGACCAGCTGATCGATAAATACCCGGCGGAGGTGCTGGGCAATTATACCCTCGACGCCTACACCTACGCCGTCGTCCTCTCCCACGACCCCAAGATCGACGATAATGCCCTGCACATCCTCCTGCCCTCCGACATCGCCTACATCGGCGCCCTGGGCAGTAAAAAAACGCATGCCAAACGGGTGAAACGCCTGCAGGACGCCGGCTTCTCCGAGGAGGACATCGCCCGCATCCACGCCCCCATCGGGCTGGACATCAACGCGAAGACGCCGAAAGAGATCGCCCTGGCGATCATGGGGGAGATCATTAAGGTGAAGAATGCCTATTTGTGAGCCCCCGCCAGGGTGCAGTTTATTCCATCAGTCGCTACGCTCGTTTCCCACCATGCCCTGGCTTCTCAGCAGGGTGCCCCCCGGCAAAACCCAGAAGGCGCAGGGAATGCGCCGACTGGGTACCCCCCACGCCAGGGTGCGGTTTCCCACCGTGCCCTGGCTTATCAGCTATTGGCTATAAGAGCCCAAACCGCCATGCCATGCCTCACCCCCACTCCGGCCCGCCTGCTGCCGCGCAATCTCCGGGAAAAAGGACTTGGGACGTTCCGCAACTCTTTGGCTATCAATAGTGTCCAGTGTTCGACGGAGCGTTCGACGGAGCTCACGCCGAAGTCTCACGCCGAAGCCCCTGGACGGGTAGCCGTGCTCTGTAATCAAAAAATAGAAGTAACTATATTTATGATCCTTATCTTGCAGGCCATATGAAATTTGAAGATTACAATTTTGACCCAAAAGTAAAGAAGGGATTAGCCCTTATGGGCTTCAAACGGCCCACCGACATCCAGTACAAGGCCATTCCCAATATCCTCAACGGCGAGGACCTCCTGGCGGTGGCCCAGACCGGTACGGGCAAAACCGCTGCTTTTGCCATTCCGATAATCGGCCTGATCAACAGCAAAAAAGCCAGGCAGAGAAGGCCGGCCGGCGTGCTTTGCCTGGTATTGGCCCCCACACATGAGCTCGCCATACAGCTCAAGGAGGCCTTCGATGCCATTGCCAAGTTTACGCCTGTAAAAACGGCGGCCCTGATCGGGGGCGTAGAGCAGAACCCTCAGATCGAAGAACTCAATGAAGGGGTGGACATCGTGATCGCCACTCCGGGGAGGATGTTCGACCTCATCAGCCAGGGCCATTTGCGGCCCCAGTCCATTGAGATCCTCGTCCTGGATGAAGCCGACCAAATGCTCGACCTGGGATTCATACAGGACATCAGAGACCTGGTGCGCAAGCTTCCCAAAAGAAGGCAAACGCTCTTTTTCTCCGCCACGATCACCGACAAGATCAAAAAGGCCGCCTACTCCCTGGTCAAACAGAATGCCATCCGCATCCAGCTATCGCCCAAGGACCCTGTGGCAAAAAATATTGATCATGCCGTATTGTTTGTAGACATGGACCACAAACGATTCTTTCTGGAGAGAGTCGCCAATGAAAACCCGGATACGAAAATACTGGCGTTTGTCCGAACCAAAGTCAGGGCGGAAAGGGTTGTCAAAGCAATGGAAAGGGCGGGCATCCCGGCGATGGCCCTGCATGGAGATAAAGATCAGGGCCAAAGGTCGGAAATCCTCCAGCGATTTAAGGCAGGCGAAGTAAACCTGCTCATCGCTACCGATGTGGCGGCCCGGGGCATCGACATTCCCGATGTTGAGATTGTGGTAAATTACGACCTGCCCGAAGAACCCGAAAACTACGTGCATCGCGTCGGCAGAACCGGGAGGGCTAAGAAAAAAGGGAACGCCTACTCCTTCTGCTCCGAAGAAGAAAGAAAAATCCTGGCAGAGATCCAGGGCTTTCTGGATAAGGAGATCAAAGTGCTGGAGGTGGATAAATTTGAATACGCAGATACCGTTAATATAGAACGGGACCGCACCAATGACTACCGGGCTTTGATGGAAGAAATCGAAACTTTTGAGAACCGGAAAAAGAAAAGGAAAAAGAAATAGTCGAACTTGTTTTCAGATCAATTCAATATTCCTAAGTAAAAACAAAAGACATGAAAATTCAAACCATCCTGTTAATGGGTTTACTGCTCGCTGTATCGAGCCAGGCTTTTACTCAGGAAATGAGTAAAGAAGAAGCAAAATACTGGAAAACGCTGGCCAAGAAACACAAAAAGGACCCTCAATTGCTGAAACTCCTGGTAGAAGAACGGGATCAGTTTCAGGCCCAGGCGCAAGAAGCTGAGAGCCGGTTGAACCGCCTGCAAAGTGGACAGGAGCAGGCAAGCAACCGGGCGGCTCAGTTGGAAAGGGAAGTTGACCGGCTGAATAGCGAGATGGCGAACGCCCAGGAGGCCATTCGGCGCCTCTCCCTGGAAAATGACCAGCTCCGGGGGGCCACGTCCGATACTCCCGCCGCTCCTTCCGGCGTTGTCTTCCGGGTACAGGCCGGTGCTTTCAGCGGGGGCGCCATACCGCAGCAGATCCAGAATTTGCCGGATGCGACGATTGAAAATGATGGCAATACCCAGAAAGTCCTGGTCGGTAATTACCGGACGATTGACGAGGCGCGGGCTAAAGCCAGTCAATTGAAGCGGTCCGGGATCGAAGGCGCCTTTGTCGTTGCCTACAAAAACGGCAGGCGGATCACGATAGAAGAAGCCTTGCGCAATTAATTCAATGCCCGGGGAATTCAACAAAGCAGGAAGGATAAAATAATTGCTTATCCTTCCTGCTTTCGGGGGCTAGTGGTGGCAAGGGGGTGTTCGTTGTTGTTTGTTGTTTGTTGCCAGTCTGGCCCCAGGACCGCCGGAACGGGCGCTGTTCGGAATTCGGGTGTTTTTACCCGGCCGAGGTACGAGGACGGGCGCTGTTCGCCAGAACGATTGGGCTCCCCAACTGACAACTAACAACCGACAACAGCAACTTGGCCAGCGCCCGACTGGAAACCAGGCCTCTCCACCCAGGCTTTTCGCGCTACCTCTCCCCTGTCCACCTTTTGTCCACCCCCATAAATTGCGGTATCTGCCCCCTAAGCATAGGTTTGTGGCAACTAAAAATTGAATACCTATGTTTACCAAACCAGCACTGTACCTCCCTCTATTTGCTTTCGTATTGTTGTCCTTTTCCTGCAACAAGGAAGAAAACGAAGGGCCCTCAACGGAAGACACCACAACCTTTAATATAGCGATCAATAACCTGAGCCCGTTTGCCCAGCCGGAGGTGGTTCCGGAACCCGTTGAACTGGGTACGAGCGGCGGCGCCCGGGACGACGCCAACCCCGCTCTGGAATGTTACACCACCACCTACAAGGTGGCGCCCGGCTTCGATGAAATGCTGGCCCTGGACCCCACCACCGATGTGATCTATCCCGGGGCCATGCTTTTGGGGGCGTCCATTCCCACCGGGGAATACATCCCGGTCATAGCCGACCGAACCCCCATTACCTTGTCTATCTCCCTTCAGAACCTCAGCGGCAGCCCGGTGGTGGAGGTCGAGGACCCCAAACTGTCGACCGTCCGGGAGAGCATCAAGTCTATACTCGACCAGGAGGTGACGTCCGCCACGCCGGCCAAGCTGAACTTTGAGATCTCAGAGGTATATTCCGAGCAACACCTGAGGGTGGCCCTGGGCGCCAATTACCGTTCGGCGGGCAACAGCGTATCGGCGGCCTTCAACTTCAGCCAGTCTACGTACAGCAACAGATTCCTCATCAAGTACATCCAGACGTACTACACCATCGATATGGACCCGCCGGCCGGCCCCAGTGATCTTTTCAGGTCCCTGCCGGAGATCAGCACCTTCGGTTCGGCCAGCCCCGTCTATGTAGCCTCCATGGCGTACGGCCGGATGGTGCTGTACACCGTTGAAACGAACCGGAGTTTCACCGATGTGAACGCCGCATTCAACGCCGCTTTCGCTGCCGGCGAAGGGTCGATCGATACCGAATACCAGCAAACCATTAACTCGTCCAACATCAAGGCCGTCGTCATTGGCGGTTCGGCGGCTTCGGCGGCCCAGATCGTCAACGGCCCGACGGAGGTGTACAACTACATTGCCGAAGGCGGGAACTACTCCAAGGAATCGCCCGGCGCGCCCCTGTCCTACAAGCTGCGGTACCTCAAAGCAGGCACGCCGGTGGCTTCCGTGGTGCTGTCCTCAGAGTACGCGGTGCGCACCTGCGACCTGGCCTACCCGAAATTCCGCATCCGGATCACTTCGCTGAAGTGCAACGACTGCCCCGAGGTCGGCGACCCCGAGATCTACGGCCGCATCACCGGCCGGGCGTATGTCAATGGCAGCGCCACCGGCGCCAAGGCGGAATGGAGCCGCTCCCGGGACGACGCCTGGGAGATCCACGAGGGCCAGGAGTACGGCCTGAGCATCACAGCAGACCCGGAGCTGTATCGGCCGGACTACGCCACGGATTACATCAAGGTGGACGGATGGCTCAAGGAAAGGGATGCGGGCGATGACGACGACCTGGGGGCCGATTCCTTCATCATCAACCTGAAGGATCTTCAGCTGAATGCGCCCTATTATGGCCTATTGACCTTTAGCGGAAATGTGGATGTGGAGTTTTCGCTGGAAAGGGTGAGGTGAGACCGAAGCCGGAAGGCGGAAGTGGGAAGTGGGAAATCGGAAGGCTTTTGGGTGCAGGCCGGGGGCTCAAAGCCGGAAGTCGGAAACGAGCGAAGCGACTGACGGAGTAAATCGGAAATCGGAATTTTTCCAGGGAGTGCTATCGGGATGGGGCTGGAGATGCCCCCACCATAAAAAATGGGGCTTCCTCAACAAAAGGAAGTTTGAAGGCGGAAGGCACTGAGGTGCATCGGGGAACCAAAAGTCGGAAGTTTACCCGGCTGAGCGCAGCGAAAGCGGAGGGGAAGGCGCTGACGGGTGGCGTCCGTACAAAGCCTGATTTCCGACTTCGCATTTACTCCGTCCGTCCGTCGTCCGGCGTTAGGCCCGCCAGAAACCGCTCCATCTCCTCCCAGCTCAGGGTAGCGCATTTCATGCGCCCGGGGAAGGAGCGGGCAGCGGTAAAGGCATCGAGCTCTTCATCAGCGGACAGAGGTTGCTCTTCTCCGGTTTGCAGCATTTCGAGAAATGCATGGCACAGGCGTAAAGCTTCCTCCACGGGCACCCCTTCCACTTTTTTAACCAGTACAGAGGACGATGCCTTGGAGATGGCGCAGCCGTAGCCGTGGAAGCTCATCCGGCTGACCTTTCCGCCTTCCAGTTCGAAGAACAGCCGGTATTTGTCGCCGCACAGGGGGTTGTACGCTTCCAGGATGTAGGGAGCCGCTTCATTTTCTTCAAAATGCACCGGTTCCTTATGGTGCTTCAGGATGACGGACTGATATAGTTGCTTCAGGCGTTCGTTCATGAGAAAAATTGTTGTATTCTTTTCAGGCTTTCAGCTAGTTGTTCCACCTCCCACAATTCGTTATAAATGGAGAAGGACGCCCGGGTGGTGCCGGCTATTTCGAAAAAATCCATGATCGGCTGGGTGCAGTGGTGCCCGGCCCGGACAGCAATCTGATCTTCCGCCAGGAAAGTGGCCACGTCGTGCGGATGCACATTTTCCATGACGAAGGAAACGATGGCGGTAGACTGCCCGGCATTTCCGATCACCCTCAGTCCCTCTATACCCCTGAGCGCTTCCCGGGCAGCCGTTCCCAGCGTTTTCAGGTGCTGTTGAATTTCATTCTTATCCAACGCCTGTAAGAAATCTGCGGCGGCGCCCAGGCCGATAACGCCGGCGATGGGCATGGTGCCCGCCTCGAAGCGTTGGGGAGCCTCCGCAAAGATGGTCTCTTCAAAGGCTACATCCCGGATCATATCGCCACCGAACTGATACGGCGGCATAGCGTCAAGGTGCTCCTTTTTACCGTACAGGATGCCCACGCCCGTCGGGCCGAACATCTTGTGGCCGGAGAAGACAAAGAAGTCCAAATCCATCGCCTGTACATCGATCGGAAAATGAGCGATGCTCTGGGCGCCGTCTACCAGCACGGGAACGCCCTTTTGATGCGCCAGTGCGGCCATCTCCTCGATGGGGTTGATGGTGCCCAGTGTATTGGAAACGTGCACAAGGGCAACCATACGGGTGCGGGCAGAGAGCATTTCGCGGTAAGCGGCCAGGTCCAGCACGCCCTTTTCATCCATGGGCACTACCCGGAGGGTTGCCCCCTGCCGCCGGCAGGCCATCTGCCAGGGGATGAGGTTGGCGTGGTGCTCCATGTAGGAGATGACCACCTCATCGCCGGCCTGCAGGCGCGGCTCCAGGAAGGATTGGGCCGCCAGGTTGATACCGGCAGTAGTACCGGTGGTATAAACGATGGTTTCCGGTTTGGGGGCGTTGATCATGGCGGCCACCTTCTGCCGTACGGCTTCGTACTGCCGGGTGGCGTTGAACGCCAGTTCATACACCCCGCGATGGATGTTGGCGTTGCCCTTTTCGTAAAAATTGGTGATGGCATCTATGACGGATCTCGGCTTCTGCGTGGTGGCGGCATTGTCCAGGTAGGCCAGCTTCGGGTAGTGGGAGAAGATGGGGAATTGTTGCCTTATCTTTGCTGGGTCGAGCATTGTATTAATTAGTCCTTTCAGAATAGTACAACATATACCTTTCAGGACAGTTTTCAGGCGGAAATGGTTGCGAGATAACTAAGATACGGGAAACCTTCAAAGGTTTAGAATTTACCCGGGCTACATCCGGACATAATGCTCATCCCAGGGCTCTTCGGCCAAATTCCTTTCGGGAAAGATCTGCTGAAGGCTGATCACCAGATTAGGAAACAGCACCGGGCTGATCTGATCTTCCTTGTTAAACGGAGGACGCCCAACATATTTCCCATTCTCATTTAAGGTATAGGCCAACACATACTGTTCCTCTGGGAAAACCATCCAATATTCCTTTACTCCAGAATATTCATAGACTTCGAATTTGTCCTTCCTGTCTTTTTTAGACGTACTGGGAGAAGCGATCTCAATGATCCAGTCCGGAGCGCCCAGGCAGCCCTTCGCATCCAGCTTGTCCAAATTGCAAATGATGGAAATGTCCGGCTGCACAACGGTCTGGATCTCATCGTCTTTTATACGGTGGGGAGGTAAAGGAAGGCGAACGTCGAAGGGGGCATGGAACACCTTGCAGGCTTTATTTCCAAGGAAATAGCCAATTTTTATCAACAGGTTAGAAGACACCTCCTGATGATAAGTATTCGGCGCAGGACACATTTTAAAGACCTTCCCTTTTATCAATTCCACAGTCTCCTCGAAAGCCCAGGTGAGATAGTCGGCGTAGGTATAGGTTTTATTCAAATCCAGGTTTTCCAGTTTCATTGGTTCCTTATTTTACGCTGACTAATTTACGAAAATTCTAATGGAGGGTCAATTCATTTGAACGGGCCTAGTTTCAGCGGCGCTCTGACGGCCGGGTCATTTTTTTACCACCATCTGCTGCAAGACTTCCCAGAACCGGGGATCTTCCCTGCCCAGCACCCACGTCGAAATGCCTCTCAGCCTATATTTTTCCAGCAGGCTGAGTTTTAGCTTCAGAGACTCGGCATCCTCGATAAACAGGTATTCGTACACGCCCCCATTGTCCCAGAAAGCGAAGTGGCAGCCTCCCTTTTCGTGCCATTGCGGGGTGGCGCCGTATTTTCCCAGCAGGTGCTGCACCCAGTCGTAGCCCACCTGCCGGCCGTTGGAAAAGCCGCCCCGTTCCTCGGTATAATCCGCGTACCAGTATACGGAGTAAGTGGGAATGCCCATTGAGATTTTTTTCGGGTCAATGCCTTCTGCGAGTAAGTACTTCAACACCTGCTCCACCCATTCGATGCCCGCCACCGGCCCCGGAGGCGTACGGCGGGTATGTTGGTCATAGGTCATGATGGAGAGGAAATCGCCGATCTCGGACAGTTCCTTGAGAGCATAGCCCGCCCGCCAGTTCTCATACAGAAACCGCTGGTACATGCCGGGGCCGCCCACGTTCTCAAAGGTATGGACTACAGCGGCCGATAACTGAAGCCCTTCCCTGTGGAAGGCTTCCGCCGTCTCCCGGAAATACAAAGTAAAGCTGTCGCGGTCCGAAATGTGCAGCCCTTCCAGGTCGAACTGCCAGCCGTCCAGTTCGTAACGCCGGGCATATTCCAGCATCATCTCGATGGAACGGCGCCGGGAAGCCGGGTTGGTGACGATGTTGTGCAGCAGTTGTTGGTCGAAGCCCTTGTTGACGGTTAGCGGCATTACCTTCACACCGTTGGCTTTGGCGATCTCCAAAACCCGGGGATCGGCCGAACCGGTAAGCACGCCTTCCTTGCTGACCAGAAAGGTTTGCGGGCAGACGATGGAGATCTGGGCGGCATTCTTCCGAAAGCTCTCGAAAGAGTCCGGCGTATCGGTCATGTAAAAGAGGTTCTCGGAGCGGATTTGTGCGTAGGCCGCCTGCCAGAGGAACAGAAATACAGCTAAGGTTAGCGCAGAAAGTTTCATGTTTTTGTTGTTAGCAGAGCGCCATTGGAGGCGTCACATTCGAATGTATTGCACAATGGTGATTTTCACAGTTCCCCCCTCTTCAATGCCTTCACGGCATAATCACAGGCCCGGGCGGTCAGGGCCATATAGGTAAGCGAAGGGTTCTGTGGGGGCGAAGACACCATACAGGAGCCGTCGGTAATGAACAGGTTGGGAATATCATGCGATTGGTTCCACTTGTTCAATACCGACGTTTTGGGGTCGTGGCCCATACGGGCGGTACCCATTTCGTGGATGACCGAGCCAGGCGGCGGCTCGTAGTCAAAGGGAGCCACCCAGTCGAGGCCGGCAGCTTCCAGCATTTCCACTGCTGTGGACTGCATATCTTTGCGCATTTTCCTTTCGTTTTCCCCGTATTCCATGGATATCTCCAGAAGCGGCAGCCCCCATTTGTCTTTCTTATCCGGGCTGAGCGATACATGGTTGTGGTATTCCGGGAGCGTCTCCCCGTAGGCTTCGAAGTAAGCCGACCAGTTTCCCGGTTTGGTAAGGCCCTCTTTCCAATCCCCGCCCAGGCCGGCCTGGTGGAAGCCCCGCGTCCAGTCGGCCCGGCTGGTATAGTTCTCGAAAGAAAAGCCTCGTATGTATTCCTGATTATTTTTCCAGAGATTTCTGAACCGGGGAATGTAAACGCTGGCCGCCCGCTGGCCGTAATAGAAGGAATCCTGCAGGCCGGCATAGGCGCCGGAAGCGCCTATGCCGGCATGGTGGTCCATCAGGTAGCGTCCCAGCACACCGCTGGAATTGGCCAGGCCTTCCGGAAATTCCCGGGTAGCGGATTGCAGCAGGACCTGGGTGCTGCCCAGGGTGGAGGCATTGAGGAATACCAGCCGGGAGTAGAATTCCACCTGTTCTCCCGTCTCCGTATCGATTACGTTTACGCCCTTTATTCTGTTGGCGTCGGCATTATAAAGGAGCCGCTCAACTGTAGAGAAGGGGCGGATGGTTAGGTTCCCTGTTTTTGCCGCATCGGGCAGGGCCGCGGAATTGCTGGAGTAGTAGGCGCCAAAAACGCACCCCCGGTGGCAGAGGTTGCGAGACTGGCACCTTCCCCTTCCGTTGTGCTCCCGGGTCAGGATGGCCATGCGGCTGATGATGAGTCCGCGTTCGGGAAAGGCTTCCTCAATCTTTTTTTTGAGGTGTTTTTCAAAAGCGTTCATCTCAAAGGGCGGAAGGAAGTTGCCGTCGGGAAGCTGGGGAATTCCGTCCCTATTGCCGCTGATGCCCACATAAGATTCCACGTGATCGTACCAGGGGGCGATGTCCTCATACCGGATGGGCCAGTCGATGCCGATGCCATCCTTCAGGTTGGCCTCAAAATCGAGGTTGCTGTATCGGAAGCAGTGCTTGGCCCATAAAAGGGACCGGCCGCCCATCTGGTACCCCCTGTACCAGGCGAAGGGCTTTTTCTGAAGATAGGGGTGTTCGCTGTCTTTTACCAGAAAGCCTTTAGTGTCCTGTCCGAAGAGGTACAGGTTCTTCTGGATCTCGTAATCCTTTTTTTCTTCTTCGCTGACGAGGTTGCGGAGCGGCATATCCCAGGGGTCGGTGAGGGCGGTGGGATAATCCTTGATGTGCTCCACCATCCTTCCCCGTTCCAGCACCAGTACCTTGAGCCCGGCCTGTGTCAGTTCCTTTGCCGCCAGGCCGCCGGTTATACCGGAACCGATGACTATGGCGTCGTAAGTATTTTGTTTTGCTCCTTTACCCAGTATGTTGTATTCCGTCATAATTCAGGTATTAGAGGTAATACCGAAGGCCCGTCATCCCATAGTTCAGTGTATTTTCATCACAGGATACTTCCCCTTTGTAGTCGCCGGGGAATTTGACGTAATTGCTGGCCACCGTCACGCCTTCCTGCGAGGTAAAAAAGCCCACCAGGGCGTACTGTTTTATCGCTCTGAAATATCCTGATCCTTCATCATTATCATAAGCTTTCCGGTCGATCTCCACCAGGAATTCGCGCTTGTTTTGGGCCGATGAAAATGCCGGAATAAGTTTTGCCAGCCCTTCCTTCAGGAGGGACTGCTGTCCGGCATTCATACATTTGTGAAACACCTCGTCCAGAAAGTGGTGGGTACTGGCTTCGGAAGCGGAGCCGGACCGGGTTGCCGGCAGGATAATATCCACTATTTCCTTCATGGTTTCGAACTCCTCCGGGTTAAAAAATGCCGGGCGGTAACCATCTATGGGCTCTACCGGATTCTGACAACCGGATATAAAGGTGGAAAGGATGGAAGGAAACAGGGCGTGGGTAGCGGCCAGGCCCAGGGATTGAATGATTTCTCGTCGGTTCATAAAGACAAGATAGCCCTTCGAGCGCTAATTTCAGTACTTCATGATAGAAATAATATTCTGTGGGAACGGAAGCCCGATCGTACCCCGTACATCTTCAGCATTCCGCCCAGCCCGGGGCCGGCAGGCCTTTCAAAACAACAAAGCCCCTGCCGGCGTGTGCCAACAGGGGCTTGTGTGTGTGTTATA
>CAYQKY010000173.1:0-18267 GCA_964418125.1 uncultured Phaeodactylibacter sp. | reverse complement strand
CCGGAGCTAACGCTCCGGGCTATGGGCTATCGCCGCTACGCGGCTTTTTAAAGTAACAAAGTAGAACTAAGCACCGGCTTTTAAATATCCCCGGCTTTTTCTCGCCCCGGACGTAATTTCAATTAACGGAGCGCCAGAGCCTATAGTTCCTGGCCAATTCCTTTTTTCCGGGCCCAAAGGTAAGGATTTTGTAGGAAAAAGGAGGCGGCCTGTTCACAATTCGGCAGCCTCCCCCGAGCCCCGAATCCCGAGTTCCGAGTTCCGAACAACGAATCCCGAACATCCGAAACTACCTCACCAGCACCACCTCCCCCTTCACCATCTCAACCCTTCCATCTCTGAGCAGCAATTCTCCGTAAAAGGCATACACCCCGGCCGGCATCGGCTGCCCCCGGAAGTTGCCGTCCCAGCCCAGGTTTTCCTGGTTGGGTGGAAAGCCGTCCCGTTTGAACACCTGCTCGCCCCACCGGCTGAATACCTGCAGCGTCTGCACCTGCTCCACTTCCGGGCCGGCGAAGACGGTGAAGAAATCATTGCGGCCGTCCTGGTTGGGAGAGAACGCGTTGGGCAGGTAGCTGCGCACGGTTCGGTTCACATCGATGAAGACTTCGTCTGTGCCGGTGCAGCCGCTGCTGTCGCGGGCCGTCAGGCGGTAGAGGATACTTTCCGCCGGGCGGGCGATGGGAGCCGGGCAGTCCTTACAGTCGAGCCCGGTGGGCGGCATCCATTCATAGATGGCCGGCGCACCTGAGATGATCGTTGCGGCCAGGCGGATGCTGTCGCCCAGGCGCAGGGTGGTATCTTCCGGCAGGCGGACGCCTACGGGTGCCGGCTCGCCCACATTGACCGGATAGGTGGCCTCGCATCCTTCTCCATCCCGGATGAATAGGATATAATCCCCCGGTGGCAGGCCGCTGAACAGTTCCTCCCGTTGCCACTGTTCCCGGTCGAGGCTGTACTCGTAGGGGGGCGTGCCGCCGGAAGGGTTGTTCACTGCTATGGCGCCATCCTTGTCGCCGAAGCAGCTCACCGGCGTGCTGCCGGGGTCGGCAGTAGGCCGGGGGATGATGTCATATACCTGCTGTACGCCCACGCTGGAGCACCGGAAGGCGTCGGTGACCGTTACGGAATAAGTGCCGACGGCCAGCCCGTCGATGGTGGCCGTGGCCTGCCCGTTGCTCCAGAGGATCGTATAAGGCGGCGTGGCGCCGCTGATCTCTACCGTCAGGCTGCCGGAGCGGGAGCCGCAGCCCAGCCCACCGGGTTCGATGTTGAGCACCGCTGTGTCCTGAACGACAAAGGCGATGTTGTGAGTGGAGTCGCAGCCCAGGTAAGAAGTATAGGTTTCGGTATACAGGCCGGTCTCGTTTACCGGTTCGCCGAACACGTAGCCGGTTTCGCCCTGGCAGACGGCAATGGTCTCGTAGGTTTGATTGTCTTCCAGTTCTACAACAGTGAGCAGTACCGTGGAATCACAGCCATTGGCGCCTTCGAAGGTGACCGGGGTAGTGCTTCCGCCGGGCAGTTCAAACCCTTCAAAAACATAAGGCTCTCCGAAGCAGGTTTGTACTTCTATGGCCGTCAGCACCGTGTCCAGCGCAGTGACATTGACCAGAACCGTCGAGTCGCATCCTGTGGAGGCCGTAAAGGTGAAGGCCTCGGACTGGCCGGGCTGCAGGGTGGCGCCGTTGTAGTCAAAACTTTCTCCCTGGCAGATGGCCGTATCGATGGTGGTGAAGAAAGTGTCGAGCTGCAGGGCCGTCACCTCTATGGTAGAGTCGCAGCCGTCGGCTGTGGTAAAGGTGAACAGCTCGGACTGGCCGGGCTGGATAATGATGCCTTCGTATTCCACCGCTTCCCCGGCGCAGGCGCCCAGGTCCAGTGCCAGGAAGAAGGTGTCGAGCGGATTTACATTGACCAGTACTGTCGAGTCGCAGCCGTTGGCGGCCGTGAGCCGGAAGGTTTCCGATTGGCCGGGCTGCAGCAGGCTTCCGTTGTAGTCCAGGCTTTCCCCCCGGCAGATGGCGGTATCGAGGGTGGTGGAAAAGGTGTCGAGTTGCAGAGCGGTTACTTCCACGATGGAATCACAGCCGCCGGCCGTGGTGAAGGTGAACAGCTCGGACTGGCCGGGCTGGATAATGACCCCCTCGTATTCAACCGTTTCCCCAGCGCAGGCGCCCAGCTCTAGCGCCTGGAAGTAGGCATCGAGCCGGCTGACGCTGACCAGCACCGTCGAGTCACAACCGTTGGCCGCCGTGAACAGGAAGGTTTCCGATTGGCCGGGCTGCAGCAGCGTGCCGTTGTAGTCGAGGTTTTCCCCCTGGCAGATGGCCGTGTCGATGGTGGTAAAGAAAGTGTCGAGTTGCAGGGCCGTCACTTGTATTGTAGAGTCGCAGCCATCGGCCGTGGTGAAGGTGAACAGTTCGGACTGGCCGGGCTGGATAACGACGCCTTCGTATTCAACCGCTTCCCCGGCGCAGGCCGCCAGGTCCAGTGCCAGAAAGAAGGTGTCGAGCGGATTTACATTGACCAGCACCGTAGAGTCGCAACCGTTGGCCGCCGTAAAACGGAAGGTTTCCGACTGGCCGGGTTGCAGGAAGGTTCCGTTGTAGTTGAGGCTTTCCCCCCGGCAGATAGCCGTATCGAGGGTAGTGGAAAAGGTGTCGAGCTGAATGGCCGAAACTTCCACCGTAGAATCGCAGCCATTGGCGGCGGTGAAAGAGAACAGCTCTGTTTGTCCGAGTTGCAGCATGGCCCCATTGTACTCGAGAGGCTCTCCGGCGCAGGCCTCCAGGTTCAACGCCTGGTAGAAAGTATCGAGAGCGGAAACGGTGACGATCAAGGTGCTGCCGTCTTGCAGTTGCAGGGTGTCCATTTCATTGGGGTAGAAAATCCGGCCTTCAATGAGCACGGAGTCGCCGAGGCAGAGGGCTGTGTCCAGTACAGAACCGCAGTCCTCCACCGTTATCGTTACGCTATCCACGCTTACGCAGCCCGTATTGTTGCTGACTACGAGGTTGTAGGTAGTGGTGGAGTCCGGAAAAGCTGTCACCGCCGGGCAATCCGGACAATCCAGGGTGGCGGCGGGCGCCCACTGATAGGTATAGGCCGGATTTTGTGGAGTGGAAAGGGTTACCGGATTGCCCGGGCAGATACTGGTGTCCGGCCGCAGGGCGATCGCGATGACGGTATCCAGGAGGATGTTGATGGTGTCGCTCACCACATCGCCGCAGGCGGTGGTGGCTTCCACCCAGAACGCGCCCGTCTCGAAAGTGGTGTAGGTTTGGCCAATCGCCCCATCCTGCCAGCGGTAGGAGGCGAAGCCCGGCCCGGCGTCGAGCAGGAAGACGCCGTTCTCGCAGACGCTGGTGTCCGGCCCGAGATCGATGTCCGGAACCGTCGTTTCGTAACGGGCGCTATCGATGTTATTGATGTAATCACATTCGATGATCTCGGTCGGAGGGAAGCCGGTTTCCAGGCTGAATACCGGCATGAGGGTACCGTTGTCGTTGGCAATGCAATAGACCTGTTGCCCCTGCGGGTAAGGTACAGGCACCGTCGTACTGTAACATTCGCCGGGCAGGATGGGGCCGGGGGTGGTGAACCCACCGGCCAGCACGGTAGCGCCGGGGTCGGCCGTTGGGTTGCCGTCGTAGAAGGTGTAGGGCAGGGCGGCGAAGAGCGTATCTGTGCCTTCGTTGCAGATGCGGAGGGCTACGGCCAGGCTGTCGCCGTTGCAGTAAGCGCTGTCGATGGCGACGATGGCGTCCACCGGGCTGGCCTGGCAGAGGATATTGCTCTCTGCGCTTGCCGCCACGGCCTGCACCGATCGCAGTTGCGGGTTGATATTGGGGTTGGGTTGTTCCTGCAGGCCGGCGTCGGCTTCGAAGAGGTTCGTCCAGTCATTGGTTGTTACGGCAACTTCGCGGACGAAATCGCAGTCACTGCTGTTGAGGCTGCCGTCGGCCAGGGCCTTGACCAGCAGGGCGTCTTCCGAGCCGCCGGAGCGGGTGCGCCCTACGAAGTAGATGTTGCCACCGGACTGCAGGATGGGCGGCTTGCAGAATGGATAGTAAAGGTCATCGTCAGCCAGGCCGCCATAGGCCTTGGCCCAGAGGGCGTTGCCCTGCTTGTCCGTCTTGATGGTCACCAGGTCCCTGTCGCCGGAAATAGCGTAACCGTAAAGCAGATAGCCATCGGGCACTACTACCAGTTGGAAGGCGGCCTGGAGGGATGGGTATCCCGTAAGTTGGTATGTCCTGGCCCATTGCAGCCCGCCGGCCAGGTCCGTTTTCATGATCCCCGTAGTCGAAGAACCGTTCAGGTCGGGTCCATTGGGGTCTCCATAGAAACTGGCAACCAGATCTCCGGCATCCAGCTTTAAGCTCGTCCCGTACATCCTCGCATTTTGGGTGGAGTTGATGAGGTAATACTTCGACCATTCGAGGTTGCCATTGCCGGTAAACGCGGCGAGGGTGACCCGCATTTTCTCGAAGTTGGAGCTGAAGGTATAGCGCCCCAGGCAGTACAGCGCATTGCCCACCGGCACCATACTGAAGAAGCGGTCGCTGGAGCCGCGGTCGAATTCCTTTCGCCACACTACTGCCCCCGTATTGCGGTCGAGCTCGGCCAGGGAAGCGTTGTCGGCATTGCCGGCGCCGGTGGTCAGGATGTCCCCGCCGATAAAGAAGAAATTGCCGTTCGCCGGGTTGGTGATGACCTGGTCCGGGGTGCCCCTGTCGTTAAAGTAATTGACCCAGAGGAGTTGGTCGTTTTCGGGGTCGTACCGGAAAACGGTGGCGCCCCGCCCGAAAGCTCCGGTCCCGTCATCTCCGAAACTGGCGCCCACCAGGAAACCGTCGCTGTCCCGGTACAGGTTGATGATGTGGTCGGGGCGGTCCGTAAAGTCGAAGCGCCGTACCCACAGGATTTCTCCTTCCGCCGTTACCCTGGCGATCATGGCCTCCTCATCGAGGTAGCCGCCTATGTAGAAGGCGCCGTCGCCTGCCGAGACGATGGCCGTAGCCCCGTCGATGGTGTTTGGGTTGCCTATGGTTTTCACGAAAGTATTGCCGCAGTCTTCAAAGCAGGGGCAGTCGCCGTCGTCGCAGTCTGCCAGGCCGTCGCCATCGTCGTCCATGCCGTTGTCGCAGATCTCCTCGCAGGGGATGGAGCAGCTGCGGCCTACGGGCACGATCACATCTTCGGGGTTGATCTGCCGGGCGGAGTTGGCGGGGTTGAATGGAGAATCGGTAAGGGTGAAAAAGCCGTCGAAGGGATTGTTCAGCTGCCAGGATTCCACCTGGAGATCCTCCAGGCTACCGCATTCGGTATCCAGTTCGCCGGAGGGCCCGACCCGGAACAGGAGGATATTGGCATCCGCGTCGTTGGAGGTGGTGGCGGAGATGTAGGCGTAGCCGTCACGGGCGAAGGCGCCCCGGTGTGTAGTGGTTTCCTGGACGCCATTATCCAGTTCTTTTGTCCACATCAGGTTGCCGTTCTTATCCACCTTGGCGAGCCACAGGTTTTCGCCGCCGCCAGTGAAAGGGGTATAAAACCCGATGGCCAGATAGCCGTCGCCCTGGTCCAGAATGGAAGCAAACCGCTCTGTATCCCCTCCGGCAACGTCAATGGCCGTGGCCCACTCAATGGCGCCGTCTATCCCGGTTTTATAAATGTGGCCGACTACGGAAGTCGCCGAAGTGCCGGCAAGGTCGCCGGAGCCGCAAACCACCAGGGAGCCGTTATCTTCGAGGATGGAATTGGAATAAAGGCGGGCCGTGGCATTGGTGTTGACGAGGTACAGCCTTGTCCAGTTGTCTGTTCCATCCAGTTCAAATTCGGTTATAGCGGGGCGCATGGCGAAAGTGCCGCCGCCCGCGGCATTGTATCGTCCGGTAACATATACCTTATCGTTTACCAGTACGGCATCCTGCCCCGATTCGCAGCTCCCCAGGTGGTATTTTCGCAACTGCACAACGTTGCCGGTGTTCTTATCCAGCTCTCCCCAGGTGACGTCGCAGCCCGGATTGCCGGTTATCGCCGTGTATCCGATGATGATGTAATTGGGGGAGCCGGGGATGCTGATGATCTGGTCTGTCCGGTTGATTTCCTGATAGGTGATGGACCGGATCCAGGTGAAGTTCTCTGCATTCAAATCGTATTTGAAGCAATACTGGCTGCCATCACTCCGCAGAACCGAACCAACCAGGTGCTGTCCGTCCTCCAGGAGGGTGAACACCTGTTCGGCGGAGTTAAGCACAGCAGACAGGGAGAATTCCTTCCGCCAAACCATGTTCCCACTCCCGTCGAGTTTCAGGAGCAGGGACCGGCCACCCCTGCTGCCGCCCAGGTAGAAACCCCCGTCGGCCGCCGGGATGAGGCACTCCGCGGTTTCGGGGATGGCCCTGTCGCCGATCTCGTAAAAGAAAGCGTTCCCGCAACCGGGATTCGGAGCGGTGGCTTCCACGAAGCTGCATTCCAGGCTTTCGCAGAGGGGCCCTGTTGCCCGCAGGCATACGTTGTACAGGCCGGGTTCGGTGGTGTTTAATGTAAAATCCGGAGTTGTGCTCACCACCGTCCCGTTGACGAGCCAGGTGTAGCTCGTAGCGTTCGTACTGGTATTCGTGAAGGTAACGCTGGCGCCCGCCAGCACCGATATGTCGCTGGCCGTGAAGCCGGCCTCCACCGGGCAGAACACCTCGATGGTGATGGTGGAATCGGTGGGCAGGCAGTTGCTCAGGTTGGAGAAAGCGGTGAGGGTAACCTGGAAGTTGCCTTCTGCATTGAAGGTATAACTCGCGTCCACTGCCGTGCTGAAGGGCGTTCCGTCAACGGCCCATTCGTAGCTGTCGGCATTGGTGGAGGTGTTGGTAAAGTTGACGGTAGAACCAAGCGGTACGCTAAGTGCGCTGGAGGAAAAGGCCGCTGTGATGGGGGTAGGGCAGGGATCGATGCAGGCCGGGGAGTTGAGGAGGCTGGAGCGGATGTTTTCGACTACGCTCAACATCCTGTCTTTCTGGCCCTGGCTGAAGCGGTCGTAGCACTCCAGGCGGGAGTAGTCCATGTAGTTCTCCTTCATATCCGGCTGATCGCCCAGGCCGCCCTGTGCTACCGGGCGGAAGGGGTTGTTGGGGGACGTATCGTCCTCATCGGTGGAGCAGGAGTTCATATCGGTGGGGCAGGGCGTGCGGGCGGTGGTATTGTCGGGCGGCGTATCGCAGATGCGGTCGCCCTGCTGCCGGCAGTCGCTGTTGGGGCAGCCGCCTTCGAAGGTGTGGTACAGGCCCAGGTAGTGCCCCATTTCGTGGACGAGCACGGTGGAGAACGCAGGGCTGCTGCCCATATAGCCGGCCTCCAGCACGATTCCGTCGTAGGGCTGCCCGTGGGCGCCGGGCAGGTAGGCGTAGCCGGCCACTCCGCAGCCGTTGTTGCTGCAGATCTCCCGTACGACCCAGACGTTGATGTACTGCGTGGGGTCCCAGCGGCTGAGGTTCTTCATGGCCTGGTCGCCGGTGCTGTTGTTGAGGCCCGTCAGGGCCGATTGCACCCGGTTGACGCCGGTGGTGGCGCCGCCCTGGGGGTCCCGGCGGGCCAGGCAGAAGGCGATCTCGGTGTCGACGCCGGTAGCGGGGTTGTAGTAGCCGGCGTTGGCGAAAGCGTCGTTGAGGTGCTGTATGGCGTCGGCCACCAGGGCGTCGCTGATGTTCTCGCCGCCGCCGTCGTGGATGATGTGAACCACGACGGGCAGGGTATATTGCGTAAGCGGCCCTCGCTTCGTATCAGGTTGTTGCGCCAGTGTATAGAGCTGTTCTTCCATCCTTAGAGAGGCCCGGCGGTAGGTTTCGTCTTCCTGCATCTTCCACCGGTGCAGTTCCGACTGGGCGCAGAAATCATCCGTATCCTCCGGCGCACCAGCGCCCCCGGGCATGGAGCTTTGGAAAAAAGAAAGGAACAGAAATGGCAACAGGATGGAGGTCAAGGGTGTTTTCATGAGCGCAGTGGTTGAGATGTTTCAGTAAAAATAGGGTTTAATTTGGGCGAAAGGAAATGAAAAGGCTGCCTTCATTCTACCCTGGCCTTCTTTTAAAGGCCCTGGCAATTGGAGACAGAGGTATATCTGTTGCACATCGGCCGGGGGAGATATTTCTGGCGGAGGCAATAAAAAATCGATATAGCAATAGCTTTTCCACATGGGAAAACGTGAATTTGGGAAATTTTATGTAAATTTAAAGTTGAACTTTAAAATTGCATAAAATGTTGCTCGCTCGCCATATAACCGCTCACCTTAAGGAATTGAGCCAATACTTTTCCATTCTCAGCCTAACCGGGCCCCGGCAGGCGGGGAAAACGACACTTCTCAGGAAGTTGTATCCAGGCTACCGTTACGTTTCACTGGAAGACCCCGACCAGCAGCTGCGTGCTACAGATGACCCCAGAAGTTTTCTGAAGCATTTTGATTACAATGTCATTTTCGATGAAGCTCAACGGGCGCCTGCACTATTTTCCTATCTCCAAACTGTCGTTGATGAGGACCGGAAGCCCGGGCGGTATATCTTGTCCGGGTCACAAAATTTTTTGTTGCGGCAAAACATCACTCAATCGCTGGCGGGGCGGGTGGGCATCGCCCGGCTATTCCCTTTAGACCTCCGGGAAATGGCGGCGGCCGATGTTTGCCCAAAGGATTTTGAATCGGCTATCTACGCCGGTTTTTATCCCGCTCAATTCGATACCGGCGTGCCGCCCCGGCTGTTTTACCCAAGCTATGTCTCCAGTTATATCGAAAGGGACGTCAGCGGGTTGATCTCCGCCACGAACCTGAATACGTTCCGGCGTTTCCTGCAGCTGTGTGCCGCCTACGCCGGGCAACTGCTCAACTATTCCGCTATTGCCCGGACGGTGGGCGTTACCGTGCCAACCATCCAAAGCTGGTTCTCCGTCCTGGAACAAAGTTACCTGGTTTTTCGCCTGCCTCCTTTCTACAAGAACTTTGGCAAAAGGCTCATCAAGAGCCCCAAGCTCTATTTTTACGATACCGGCCTGCTTTGCTATCTGTTGAGCATGCAATCCGAAAAGGATGTCGTCAATTACTACCAGCTCGGCGCGCTATTCGAGAACCTGATCATCGCAGAGCGCATGAAACGAGCCCACCACGATGGAAAGGAAGCTCGCTTATACTTTTACCGGGATAGCAATCAACTGGAAGCCGACCTGCTTGAAGAGACGGCTTCCGGCCTGGCCCTTACCGAGATAAAAGCCAACCGTACTTACCGGGATAACCTTTTGAGCAACCTGCACAAGATAGAAAAAATTGCCGGCCAGCCCGTTCAAAAACAGTTGGTGTTCGGCGGGGATGAAGGCTTCGAGGTTAAGGATGTACGCGTTTTCCCCTGGCATAGCCCGGTGGGCTGAATGTATGAGATTTACCTTCTGTCAATGATGTCAAGTATAGATAGACAAACTAATAATACCCTCCCTCTCCACTGTAATAATCATACTCCTTCTTATTCTTCGGCGACGGATACTGAAACCGGAAATAAAACCCCGCAATTACGCCGAAAGCGAAACCGCCGATATGCGCCCACCAGGCCGTGCCGCCGGTCTGCGCCGTGTTGACTTCCAGGGAAGCTGTACCGCTCATCCATTGCATAGCGATCCAGAAACCCAGGAAGAAAATGGCCTGCATGCGGAAGATGATGAAAAAGAACCACACCTTGATGCGCGAAGTGGGGAACATGACCAGGTAAGCGCCCATGACGGCGGAGATGGCGCCGCTGGCGCCGATGGTAGGCACCATGCTGGTGGTGTTGAAATAGATGTGTACGGCGTGGCCTATCAGCCCGCCCAGCAGGTAGAAAACGAGGAAGCGCATGCTGCCGACCGTCGCTTCGATGTTGTCGGCAAATACCCAGAGAAAGATCATATTGCCGATAAGGTGGGCCCAGCCGCCGTGGAGGAACATGCTGGTGAGGAGGGTGTACAGGTTCTCTCCCTGCATCGTCTCGGCCGGCACCGACCCGAACGTTCCCACCAGTGCATCAGAGAACTGAAGCTGATAGACAAAGATGGCTATATTCAGTACGATAAAGCCATAACTGACAATAGGATAGTGCCCTCCTTTTACCTGGTCATCGCCAATGGGAAAAAACATGCCTGGCCGGTTGCGTTTAGAAAATGATAGTAACGTAGGTGGTAAGATAGTAGTTTCTTCTGCTATGGTGTAGGATGTTCGATAGATGTTCTTTGATTTTTGATGTACACTCAGAAGCCTGCCCTGGATTGCCCTTTGCCGGAGGCACATCAAAAATCACACATCAAAAATCACACATCAAAAATCAAAAATCCCCCTCAGATCCCTTCCACCACGACCTCCACGATATACTCTTCCGGTTGCAGGGCCTTGCCCGGCCGTGGAGCGGGGGAGACGCCTTTCAGGCGGTAAATGAAATTACCCACTTTCCTGCTGGCCATTTCGGGGTGGCCGTCGCGCAGGCCCAGGTCGATGTACTGGCGTTGGCCTCCTTCCAGAGAGAACTGGATCACGGCCTGCCCTTCCCACAGGCAGTCGGTGTACTCCGGGCAGCGGGAATCTTCCTTGATGGCGGTGAACTGTATATCCGGCCCTTTGCATTGGCACCGCTTTGTCTCTCCGACCTGCAGGCGGAAGGGCTGGCCGAGTTCATAGGTGTTCTTGTTCCCGCATTGGGCGGCGCCGAAAATAAGGAAAAGGGCAGTGAGGAGTAAATAGTTTTTCATAGTGGGAAGCTGTTGGCGGCATCAGCCGGGCTTAACCCGGCTTATGGCAGTTCTAAACAAGAACTAAAGATAAAGAAAAATCGGGAGCCTACTCCCTCAGGGCGTAGGCTTTAAAATACCTGCACTCTTCGATGAACAGTTGATACATGGGCGTCTGGGAATAATTCTGTACCAGGAGGCCGAAGTTCTCAAAAGTCTGGCGGGCTCCTTCGCGCCAGCGGTTGACGTAATATTCGTTGCGTTCGCACTTGGCGGCCATGAAGGTGGCCTTGGCGGCGAAATTGAGGCTGTCGGTGGCCAGGCGGGCGCGCTCGAAGTAGAAGCGCGCCTGCTTGCAGTCGAAATGCTCCTGGTTGCCGTAGGGAAAGCGGGGGTTGGGGATGATGTTGTCGCCATCCTTCAGGTTGGCCGGCGCCAGGCTGGCCCCGCTGCGGTAATAGTCCATCGCCTTCCAGGAATAGCTGAAATAGGACATGTTGTACAGCGCCAGGCCGATCTGGTAGTAGTTCCAGGCGGTATTTCCGGTGCCTGCCCGGGCCTCATATTCCAGTTGAAGGAGCCGCTCCAGGAGCTCTCCTTTATTGTAGGGGCTGATGTTGTCCGGCCATCCTTTACAGTGCACGCAATCATTGATGCGGTCGATGAAAGGATAGTACAGGCCGTAGTTGTCCCACTCCACTCTCGGCATTTGTTTCAGGGTTTCCAGAGCCGCTTCGAACTGGTAGTTGTTCATCAGGTAGGTGGCCTTCATGTCCAGGAGTTGGTAGAGGAAGGTGCTGTCGCCCCGGGCGACCAACTGGCCTTCCAGTTTGGTGCGGTTGGGCTTGTTGCAGATGGTGATGAGCTCGTCGAGGATCTCCGGCTGCGGGTTGGGTTTCAGCTGGTTCAGGGTGTACTGGAAGAGGTAGGCTTTGCCTTCATGGCCGTTCTGCCGGTACAACTGGTACATTTTGTCATCCGTGAAATCGGAAAAGTCCTCGTATTTTTCATACAGTTTGTTGTACTGGCGGATCTCGGCCAGTTGGTTTTCCATACTATCCGTAATGGATTGGTAGGCGCTAATCTGCAGGGCCAGTTCGAAAACCCGGATCTGCTCTTCCAGGGGGGAATCTTCGGCCGCCAGTTTTTTGGCCAGCTGGAAAGCGTTGCGGGCGTCGTAGTAATTGCCGGCCAGGAAGGCCAGGTAGCCTTCCGCCATGCGCCAGAGGGCTTCATCTCTGATAAGGCCCTCATCGAGTACCTGGGTGGCGAAGCGCTGCAGCTCGATCACCCGTTGTCCGGCCTCTCTGGACGGGATGCCGTAGTAGCGCTCATTGCGGCGGCGTTTATCGTTGAAGGAAACGCCCAGCAGGTGTTTTTCCAGCCTCTGCAGTTCCTGAATGAGCAGGAGCGTGAGGTAAGGGCTGTCGGGCGCCAGGCCGTAGATGTTGCGCATTTCCACGATCAGCTTGCTGTTGGGGTTGTTGGCGCGGATGGCGTAGAGGGTGGCGCGTTCATCGTCGTTCTCACAGCGCACCAGGCAGGCGTTCCACTCCTCGTCGGCCTTTATGCTGAAACTGCGATAGGCCGACTCCTGTTTGCTGGGGCAGTTGTCAAAAATGCGGGAAAACAGATAGGCGGCCTCCACCCGCTCGCCGAGGGCCAGCAAAGCGCCGGCCTTATGCCCCATGATCCAGTACTCGATGATGCTGGGGTCGTTATTGATCTTGGGCATGAGAAATTCATGCAGTTCGAGCACCTGCCGGTATTCCTTGCTGTAATGGGCCAGGCGGATGATCTGGTAGGCGTACCGCAGCCGGATGTAGTGCGATTTGGTGCGCCGGAAGGCCTGCAGCCCTTCTTCGATCAGTTCCTGCATGCGGAACCGGGTGGTGTTGGGCTCATCCGCCCAGGCGTCGTTCCTGGTCACGAAGGGCTCGCACCGCTTGGCGAAAATGAGGTAGTTCACCGTCTCCGCACATTTGTTCTTGAGCAGGTACTTGGCGAAGGAGTTTTCCCTCAGATAGTAACTCAGGGGAATAGAAGGGCTGCGCATGGCCGCCTCCAGTTGCTCCAGGTCCGTAATGGATGCCTGATAGACCACCATGCCGATGTCCTGAAAACGGGGCACTTCACAGAAGCGTTCGTACCACTCCTCGATATTGCCCTGTACCTGTGGGTTGCCTTTGCGTTCGTAGTACCGCTCCAGGGCTTCGAAGTCGACAAAGAGGGGCGCCCCGTTGAGCTCCGGGTTCAGGATGAGCGGGCTGATGAAGGAATAGCCGGAAAAGGGGGGCTTGGTGCGGCAGTCGCTGCTGCTGGGCGCGGGGTAAAGCCAGCCGGCGAGGAAAGCCAATAGGGTGATCACAAAGCCTGGACGGAGCATAGTACGGGTGGTTTTTGTGGGATGAAGATAGGGAAAAGGAGGGAATGAAGGAATGAAGGAATGATTGGATGCTCATTCTCTGGCAAGCTGCTTGTACAAACTATCCAGCACTTCGGGAGTATATTGGCTAACCGCCACACCATCCAGATGATAAAAAACCACCTCCAGCGTATCCGGCCAGGGCAGCTCGTGCAGGCGTTCGGCGGCATCGAACAGCTGTTCCGGCGCCACTGCCTCCAGGCGGATGCGGTCGCCGGGATAGAGGTAATGGCCTTCCAGGAAGGTGCCCTCCAGCACCTCATAGCGGCCCGGGCCGAGCTTTTGATATTTGGGGCTTTCGGCCAGCCGTTCGTCCGCCAGGTTGTTGATCAGTTTGATCATTTCGCCGTCGCGGAAGAGGACGCCCCAGCGGAAGAGGGGCAGGGCCAGGCCCAGGGGTAGCGGATAGGGCTCATAGCCTTTCAGGTAGGGCTCCGCCGCTTCCAGGTTGAGGATGGAATTGGGCTCGCCCCATTGCTGAAGCTGGCCCATGTTGTAGAACATCAGGATGCCGCGATCTGCCGGAGGCACGCCGGTTCGGGCCGGGAAGCGCGCCTGGTGCAGGCGGATGGTAACGGAAAGGGTTACTCCTCGTTCTTTGAGCATTTCCCGGAGCCGGCTGAGCAGTTCGAAGTACGCCTCCCGGGTGGTGGCCGTCCAGTCGCAGTCCATCTGCACCTCGCGGATGTTCAGGCTGCTGTCTTGTGCGGCCAGGCTGAAGATCTTGTCATGGACCTTGCCGGCCAGGCTGGGCACTTCTGCTTTTGGCAGGCGTTCGAGCGTTCGGTTGGTGAGGAAAACCGTGGGGATAAGCTCCAGCCCGGAATAGCTCTCCGGGGCCAGTTCTACCTGCGCCAGAGGAACAGGAGACTGCAACTCGGGGTCCCAGTCGACATCGAAGAATTTGACGTAGAGGCGCTGTACCCCCAGATCTTTTATCAGGCCCTGTTCCTGCGGGCTCAGCTCCAGCCGGGTTTGCCAGTGGTAGAAGGATGGGGTGGTGATGCGTTCCTTCGGTTGCTGGCAGGAGAGGAGCATGGCCAGGGCGAGGAGGAGGAAGGGAAGTGGGAAGGCGGAAATCGGAAGTCGGAAGTCGGAAGGCGGAAGCTTGCCCGGCCGAGGGGTGAGGACGGGGCGGAAGTCAGGATTCTCTGGCTGTGGGCGGCGAAAAGAGGGTAAACGGCGTTTCCTCCAAAAAAGCAGCGCTTCCTTAACAAAAAGAATTTTGAAGCCGGGAATAAGGACATATCGGAAGCATACGGCCAGTAAGTACCTGTAAATGTTGACGACGTAATGGAGTTTCATGCGATACATATAGCTACAAGTACAAAACCGATTAACCCCCGTCTTCGTCCCTCAGCCGGGTAAAAATCAACCAATCAACCAATCCTCTAAATCAACCCCTCCCGGATCAAGTCATGCAGGTGCACGAACCCGAGGTACTGCCCCTGTTCACCAATAACGATCAACTGGGTAATGCTGTTGCGGCGCATCATTTGCAGGGCATTGGCGGCCATATCGTGCTCACCGATCACCTTGGGGGAGGGGCTCATGATGTCCTGCGCGCAGAGGCCGTTGAGGTCCTGCCCCCGTTCTAGCATGCGGCGCAGGTCGCCGTCGGTGATGATGCCGCGCAGTTTGCCCTTCCGGTCCAGGACGGCGGTGGCGCCCAGGCGTTTGGACGTCATTTCCAGGATGGTGCGCTGGATGCTGTCTTCGAGCAGGACGGCGGGCTTCTCGTTTTGCGGGTAGAGGTCATGTACGCGCAGGTAGAGCTGCTTGCCGAGGGCGCCCCCCGGGTGGAACTGGGCGAAGTCCTGTGGTGTGAAGCCCCGCAGGGCCAGCAGGGAGGTGGCCAGGGCGTCGCCCATGGCGGCCTGGGCCGTGGTGCTGGCCGTGGGCGCCAGGTTGTTGGGGTCGGCCTCCTGGGAGACGGGGGTATGCAGTACATAACGGGCCTGCTGCCCCAGGTAGGAGTCCAGGTTGCTGACCATGCCGATGAGGGTGATGCCGAGGTTGCGGAGTAAGGGTACCAGGACTTTGATCTCGGGCGTTTCTCCGCTTTTGGAAAGGCAGAGGACAAAGTCGCTGGACTGTATCATGCCCAGGTCGCCGTGGATGGCATCGGCAGCGTGCATGAACAGGGAAGGGGTGCCGGTGGAATTGAGCGTTGCGACGACCTTTTGCCCCACCAGTGCGCTTTTCCCAACCCCCGTCACCACCAGCCGGCCGCTGCAGGCGTAGATGGCTTGAACACAATCCACAAAAGAAGCGTTTATACTGGATTTGAGGGCATTAAGCGTGCTGGCTTCGATCTCCAGCGTCCGCAGGGCTGTTTTTGTGATCAATGCTTCAGAAATCACGTTGAATTTTGTATTTTTGGAAGCTTTTTGAAAAAGCCGGTTTGATCCTGGAAAAGATGTGAATAAATAAATCGCCCTTTTGGGCTATGTAACCGATGATTTTGATTAAATTAACTCTGTTTGCGAATACCCCTTTGGTTATTGGCGTGTTACAGGCCTTCCCCTGAATGTATTTGCACCATCGCCCTACCCTGGCCATCCCCCAACTAAGCCAAACCACAAAAATAAATTGTTCTCTGACAATTTCTGTGTTTGAGGAATAGCAAAACGAATTAAACCTGTGTTGTTTTGCATTGCCGATCTTCTCCAGGGAAATCGTCAGGGACGGTAAACAGTATAAAATCAGACTTGCGAGCCATGACAGTGACGAAAGAAAACTTGCATGATGCACTACAAAAGTACTTTGGGTTCGACAGTTTCAAAGGAAAACAGGAGTCCATTATCAAAAGTGTCCTGAATGGGAAAGACACTTTTGTGATCATGCCCACCGGCGGCGGTAAATCCCTTTGTTACCAGCTGCCTGCCCTGATGCTCGAGGGTACCGCAATCATCATCTCTCCGCTTATCGCCCTGATGAAAAACCAGGTGGATTCCATCCGGGGCTACAGCCAGAAAGACGAAGTAGCTCACTTCCTCAACTCCTCGCTGACGAAATCCCAAATGAAGCTCGTCAAGCAGGACATCTCCGACAGCAAGACCAAACTGCTCTTCATAGCGCCTGAAACACTCACTAAGGATGAGAATATCGAGTTCTTCAAACAGGTCGATATTTCCTTTGTGGCGGTAGACGAAGCGCACTGCATCTCAGAATGGGGCCACGATTTCCGCCCGGAATACCGCCGCATCCGCGCCATGCTCGACGCCATCGGCGAGGACATCCCCGTGGTGGCCCTCACCGCCACCGCCACGCCCAAGGTACAGTCCGATATAGTGAAAAACCTGGGCATGGAAGGGCACAACACTTTTATCTCCTCTTTCAACCGGGAAAACCTCTACTATGAGGTGCGCCCCAAAGGGAAGAAAGAACAGACAATAAAACAGATCATACAGGTCATAAAAGGCATGCCGAACCAGTCGGGCATCATCTACGTGCAGAGCCGCAAGTCGGCCGAGGAGATCGCAAAGGCCTTGTCGGTCAACGACATCAAAGCCGCACCTTACCATGCCGGCCTGGATGCCAAGACGCGCAGTACCACCCAGGATAACTTCCTGATGGAGGAAGTGGATGTGATCGTCGCTACCATAGCCTTCGGGATGGGGATCGACAAGCCGGATGTCCGCTTCGTCATCCACTACGATATTCCCAAAAGTATCGAGAATTACTACCAGGAGACGGGCCGTGCCGGCCGGGATGGCCTTGAAGGGCGCTGCATCGCCTTTTACGCCTACAAAGACATTCTGAAACTGGAAAAGTTCCTGCGCGATAAACCGGTGGCCGAACGCGAGATGAGCGCCCAGCTCATGCAGGAAGTGATGGCCTACGCCGAAACGACCTCCTGCCGCCGCCGTTTCCTGCTTCACTACTTCGGTGAAGACTTCGATGAGGATAACTGCAGTAAGATGTGCGACAACTGTCGCCATCCGAAGGAAAAAATAGAAGTGCAGAATGAGATGGCGATCGCCCTTAAAGCCATTTTGCAACTGGACGAGAACTACGGCATCAAGACGCTGATCAACTTCGTCCGTGGCAAGGATACCAAGGAGGTCAAAGATTTCGGCTTCAACCAGAAAGAACTCTTCGGGGCCGGGAAGGATAAGGACTCCACCTTCTGGAGCTCCGTTTTCCGCCAGGCCATCCTCAACGACCTGGCCCGCAAGGATATCGAAAGTTACGGCCTGCTGAAGATGAACGACAAGGGCAGGGCTTTCCTCGAGCATCCCCACTCTTTTATGATCCCAATAGACCACAACTACGAAAAGGAGACGGTGGAGATTCAGGAGTCGGCCAAAGGCGGCACCGCCGTGCTGGACGATACGCTGATGAAAATGCTCAAAGACCTGCGCCGCCGGGAGGCCAAAAAACACAACGTGCCTCCCTTCGTCATCTTCCAGGACCCCTCCCTGGAGGATATGGCCACCCAGTATCCCATCAGCATGGACGATATGGCCAACATCAGTGGGGTGAGCAAAGGCAAGGCCATACGCTACGGCCGCCCCTTCATCCAGCTGATCAAGGAATACGTCGAGGAAAACGATATCGAACGGCCCAACGACCTCGTCGTCAAACAGGTGGCCAACAAATCCAAGGTCAAGATCAATATCATTCAGGGGATCGACCGCAAGGTGCCCCTCGAAGACCTGGCCGACGCCAATAACCTCAGCATGGAGGAACTGATGGAAGAACTATACTCCATCGTGGCCTCCGGCACCAAAGTAAATATTGACTACTACATCGATGAAAATGTCGATGAATATTCCCGCGAGGATATCGTGGATTACTTCATGGAAGCAGCGACCGATTCCCTGGAAGAGGCCTTTCAGGAACTGAAGGAAGATGACATCACCATGGAGGAGATCCAGCTGGTGCGCATCAAGTTCCTCTCGGATATGGCTAACTAAATGGATTGTTATATTGCTATATTGTTAAATTGTTATGCGAATCCAGGGCTAAATGGCCTGTCAACGGCCCACCCCTTGGAATAATTGACAATTCCACAGGGCCCAGAGGGCCGTAATATTGGTAGCAAGAAGCAGGAATCGTTGCCCTAAGGCCCAGCGGGCCGTAATCTAAAAGGGCAATGTGCC
>CAYQKY010000172.1:0-18368 GCA_964418125.1 uncultured Phaeodactylibacter sp. | reverse complement strand
GGCGGGCTCGGCCGCGGCCACGCGGGCCGGCAGGATTCCCACATTCCTTCATTCCCTCATTACTTATCTTTTACCCGGCTCGAATGAGACGGGCAGTCCATGTATTTACCCGCTCCAAAGTGCCACCTCTCTCCCTCCTCTGCTGTCTACTTATTCAAAACCATTTTTTCACTTTAAAGCAATCTGCATGAGAAAGGTCGTTTTACTTTTTCAGTTATTGGCCGCTGTTCTTTCCCTGTCTGCCCAGCCGGTTGTCAACCACCAGTTTTTCCCCCGCATCGGGCACGTACAAACCCTGGCTGAGGTATATCCGGACGGCATTACACCGGGCGAGGCCGGCCCTGAACGGGCCTGGGACTTTTCCGCCCTGGAGGCCATTCCCGGCGCGGTGCAAACTACGCTGGAGAATATGTCTCCCGGGCTGACGCCTTTTGCCGCTGCTTTCCCCGAGGCCAATGTCAGCGGGATCTTCACTGACACCGTTGAGTTTTTTACCTATTACAAGGTTACTCCGGAAAGCTGGGACTGGATCGGTTCCGGAGCGGAGCTGGGCGCTATGCCCTTCACCGACCCGCTTACCATTTTGAAACCCATGGAATTCAACGAATCTTTCCGCGACACTGCCCGTCAGGAGCTGGTGTTTCCTGGCCTGGAATTCTACCAGTATATAGAACAGGAAGTAACCTACCGTGCATATGGCACGCTGAAGCTGCCTCAGGGTACCTTCTACGACGTTGTGCTCATCGAAACCAACCAGGTGGAGATCGACAGCTTTTTATTTCCTTTCGATGGGTTCTATTCCATAGATACCATCTACACCCAGGGGTTCAACTGGATGCAGTTGGGAGCGCCCGGGCCTTTGTGTACGTACCACGTCAGTAACGGCTCCTCCAAGTTCGTTTTTGAAGGGCTTGATCCGGAGTACAGTACCTTCGGGCCCGAATATGACGCTCAGTATGATATTGGCCTGGTTTCTTCAGTGAAAGGCCCTGACAAGGAGCCATTGGGTGAGATGGTTCTGGCGCCCAACCCCACGGCAGGACAGAGCTGGCTGAGCCTGCATGCCGGGCAGCAGTATGAAAATGCCCTCCTGGAAGTGAGGGACGCCACCGGCAGGTTGTTGCGTTCTGAGCCAGTGGCTGTTCAGGAGGGGTACAATCAATACCCTGTGCCGTCGGATGGCCTGCCGGCGGGAATGTACTTTGTTTCGGTTACGAACGGCAGGGTGGCTCAGGCTGCCCGGCTGGTAGTTCGCTGATAAATGGAACATGGATGAACGCGGATGCCGTCGCCCATAGCTTTGGCGTCGGGCGATAAACGCAGATCTGGCTGATTGTAGCGATTCCGGAGGCTATTTCCACCTCTATCCTCTTGCCCCTCAACCCGTGAAAATCTGCCTGATCTGTGTTAATCCGCGTTCCGTCTTTAAAAGGGCTCCTTCCGACAACTATAAACTCAAAACCGCCGATCATAAAAACTCAGTTTTCTCACATTCCGCCCGGGGGTACATTTGTGGTATCATTATAAAATTTTCAAATCACCCATCATGACAACCACAATTGTAAAAACCGACACTTCTAAAGACACCCATGTTCTTTCCGATGAAACGCTGATCGATATGGCGCTGGCCGATAATCAGGTTGCCTATACCCTCATCGTTCGCCGCTATGAGAAGATGCTGCGGGCTGTCATTACCCGTTACCTCAGGGAGGAAGAGGACATCCAGGAAGCGCTTCAGGACACTTTCGTTCGCATGTACCGGGCGCTGCCCGGCTTCCGGCGGGAGTGCAAGCTAAGCTCCTGGCTCTGCCGAATTGCCATTTCCAGTGCCATCAACCGCTACAAGAGCAAGGCGAAACGCTACGAACAGGTAAGCGTCGACGCCATACCCGAGGCGTACCACCTGGCCGGCATACCGGAAGCGCTGGAGCGGATAGAACGCAAGGAAACCAGCCAATGGATCCGGCAGGCCCTCAGCTTTCTGTCTGCCAGGGATGCCTCGGTGCTCACCCAGTTCTACCTGCAGGGGCTGTCTGTCGATGAGATCTGCGGGGCTACAGGCATGACGGAGTCCAACGTCAAAACAAGGCTTATGCGGGCCCGCCAGCGGCTGAGAAATATCGTGGAAGAACAGTTTCATCAGCAGTTGATGAATTGATTTTTAGTTGATTGGGTTGATTGGGTGGCGCCACCCAATCAACCCAATCAACCCAATCAACCATCCCTCAATGAACAAACAGGCTGCCTTTTCCGGTTTAGGTATAGACCAACAACGATACCTTAAATATGATAGACGAAAAAAGCCGGGCAGAGCTTCAGGGCAGCCGTCCCAAATCCCTGGAACGTATTGTCAACGAACAGATAGAGGAAAGCCTGGAAGAATACAAGCGGAGCGACAAAGCGTTGTTCCTTTCTGCAGTCACGGCCGGGCTCGACCTTGGGTTCAGCCTGCTGGTGATCGGGGTAATGTACACGCTGTTCAATCAGAAACTTTCCATCGGGGCTATGCAGGTCATTCTTGCCTTTGCCTATCCCATAGGATTCATTTTTGTCATTCTTGGCCGTTCGGCCCTTTTTACCGAACACACCACCCTGGCCGTCCTGCCGGTTCTGAGCGGTAATGAAACCATCCGGGGTTTGGGGCGCCTGTGGGCGATCATCTACGCCGGCAACCTGTTGGGGGGGTACATCATCGGTGGGCTTATAGCCCTGCTCGGACCTGCTATGGGCATTGTGACGGTGACAGCATTGGAAGAGATTGCCATACACCTGGTGGAATACTCCGGCTGGGTAATGCTCGGCAGCGCCGTTCTGGCCGGCTGGCTGATGGGCCTAGTGTCCTGGCTGGTGACTTCCTCCCAGGAAACGGTGAGCCGTATCCTCATCGTTATTCTCGTGACGGCGGTGATCGGGCTGGGAGGGCTGCACCACTGCATCGTAGGTTCCACAGAAGTATTTGCCGGGCTGCTGGTATCAGAAAAGATCAGTATTGCCGATTATCTGACCACCCAGGGGTGGGCTACCGCCGGCAATATGATCGGCGGCGTATTCTTTGTCTCCATCCTGAAATTTCAGGTGGCACGGCCGGGGGCGGGGGAGTAGAAGCAGGCTCCTAGGCATCAGGTTTTAGGTTTTGGGGGCTGCGGCCTAAAACCCAAAACCTGGATCAGCGCCCCTTCGAACATGAAAAGCCAGATCCCGGTTTAGAAAAGAAAAAATATATGGATACACTCTGGGATCAGTTTCAAAATGCTTCTACTCTGCTTATTGACAAACTGGCGGGATGGGTAGACAGTATCATTTCCATGTTACCCAACCTGATCCTGGCCGCTTTAGTGATGGCCCTTTCCTTACTGGCGGCGCGCTACGTCAAGCGGTACCTGTCTACGATCATATCGAGGTTTTCCGATAATACGGCGGTCAACCGTCTGCTGGCCACAATCGGCACGGCGGTTTTCGTAATGGTCATGCTCTTCGTTGTGTTGGGCATTCTGAAACTGGACACTGCGCTGAAATCGTTGCTTGCCGGCGCCGGCGTTGCCGGCCTGGCGATAGGCCTGGCGCTGCAGGAACCGATCGTCAATCTCTTTTCCGGAATCATGATGTCGGTGCGGCAATACATAAAGATCAATGACCTGGTGGAGACCAATGGTTATATGGGGACGATCGAGAAGATCTCCCTGCGGTCAACCGTAGTGAGGACATTTCAGGGGCAGGAGGTCATATTGCCCAACAAAATGGTATACAACAACCCGCTCACCAACTACACTTCCTCCGGGCAGCGGCGGGTCGACCTCGCTTGCGGCATCTCTTACGGGGAGGACCTGGACAACGTGGAACGGGTGGCTATCGAAGCCATAGAAAAACATACGCAGATCGATAACAGCCGCCCGGTCGAACTGCTGTTTACCGAATTTGGCAACAGCTCCATCAATTTTACCCTGCGCTTCTGGCTGGACCAGGTGCGGCAGCCTGATTTTATGAAGGCCCGCCACGAGGCCATCAAAGCGCTCAAGAAAGCCTTCGACCAGAACGATATCGTTATTCCGTTCCCCATCCGTACGTTGGATTTTGGCATTAAGGGGGGTGAAAAGCTCAGGGAAGCCTTGCCGAAGGAGTTGTATAAGGTTGAGGCTGACGGTAGTAATGGAAACAAAAAATAATAACCCTTCGAACGGTAAATTAAAAAGCCCGCCGCCTGCGAGTTTTAAAGTAAAACCGGAAAACATGAACCGCTTTTACGTTTCTCCCGGGCTTTATTACTTCAAGCACAAGTCCCGGATCGATTTTGTGGAAGACGGTGATCTGGGCCCCATTGATATTCCCGACTACGATGTCAATTTCGAAGGGTTAAGAATACCCCTTTTCCTCGGCGGCGACCTGATCGAAGGAGAGAACTGGGGGTTCAGAGCTTATACCGGCCCCAACGCCTCCATTGTGCTAAGCACTAATGACGGCCTGCCCGGCTATGAAGACGATGCCTTCAGAGAAATTCTCTGGGGCCTTAACGCAGGATTAGGCCTGGACCTCGGTATCGTCACCATTGACTTATCCCAGGAATGGCGCCTGAATAACGTATTCGACGGCGATACGCCGGAATTCAGAAATAATATTGCCTATTTGTCGGTAGGCGTTCTTTTCTAAGAAGCTGTTTGAATTTGGTTTCTCTATTTTTTCAGCGAACAGGGCACAATATCCGACAGCTCATCCACCAGTACATTCCCGTTGTAGGGATGCGGGCGCCCCTGGTCGTAATATGCTTCCAGATAAAGATAATCATAAGGCGCGGTGGAGGTAAATGCCAGAACGTATTCCTTCCAGTCGGCGTGGGCAATGGGCTCCGTTTCGGCCAGTAGTTCGAAGCCTTCCTTTTCCTTATCCACATAACCGCCCCAGATGCGGATAACAGCCGGGGTGTTATAATTGGCCGGCTGGTTTTTCACGCGGCTGAGGCTGTTGTAGGTTTCGGAACGGCAGGCCTGGAGCGTGAGCCGGTAGCAGGTATCTGCCTGAAGAGGGCGGGGGAGGGGCTGCCCGGCGCACTCCCAGCTGTCGTTGTCGCGCACCACCATGCCCAGGTAGGTATTGCCGTGAGCGGCCGCCTGAGTGACGCCAAATTCACCGTTGGGCTGCACATCGGGCGGGCTCTCTTCTTCGAAACCGCAGTTTTCCCAGCCCCGGGGCGCCCGGGCAACAGCGGGTTCGTCCTCGAAGGAGGGATTCGCCAGAGGAATGATGCCGGCGGGCTGGGCAGGTAGTGCCAGCGGGAACACGCACATTAGAAGCAAGAGAAGTTCTTCTTTCATATCCGGCCTATTTAGGGTTTGGAAGGGGGAGGAAAATAATGGGCACATCGAACTGAACCACAAAGTCGCGCTCCCCCACCGGCCAGAGCCAGTCGGCCCTTTCATAGTCCGATTTGCGCAACGGGTGGATCGCTGCCCTCTGGTTTGCCGGAAACCCGCCGGCCCTGAGTTGCTTTCGTATGAATTTAATCCTTTTCCTGATCTCTTTCCGGCTTTTTCCTTCAACGGACATCTCCAGGTTGGCCGTATTGAAGGTTTGCGCCAACCCTGCTCCGAGCTCCTGCAGTTGCCGGGCCGCCTGCCCGTCCGTCAGCGTGTCGGCTTCCGGCCCGGACAACTCTTCTTCCGTCGGCAGTTCCAGATTTCTGGTGTGAGAGAGCAGGAAGTGTCTCAGGTAGTCTTCATAACCGGGTGAAAAAGGGGCGGCCCGTTCATCCGGGCCGGCGACGGGGGCGTTCTGTCCGGGAATTTCCTCAGGCGAAGAATGTTCAAAAAGGGCAATGCCCTCGCAGGCTACGGGCGTTATATTGCTCAGGGCGTCTATCAGGGCGTGGCCATTGTATTGCTCCGCCTTAAGGCCTTCGGTGAAATATACCTCCAGGAGCAGGTAGCTCCAGTCCTGCTGCGGGCGGAAATAGAGTTCGTGGCGCACCCATTCCTTTTGGTGAACCGGCGCTGAGACGGCCAGCAACTGCTCCCGCCGGCAGGCCTCTCCACCTCCCCAGAGGCGCAGGGCCACCGGTTTGTCAAAAAGCGCCGGCTGCCGGCCGGGCAGGGTAATGCTGCTGAGGAGCTCGGACTGGCAGGCGTACAGGCTCAGCCGGTAACATTGCCCGGCCGCCAGGGGCTGGCTCAGCTTCTGCCCTACGGCTTCCCAGGGGCCTCTTGCCCGCACCACCATACCGAGGTAGGAAATGCCGGCGTAGGGCGTCCGGCTAATCCCGAAAGCGCCGGAAGGATGGAGGTCGGGCGGCGATTCTCCCGGGAAGCCGCAGTTCAGCCACCCGTCGGGGGTGAAGCCGTGACGGGGTTGGCCCTCGAAAGAAGGGTTTTGCAGGAGGATAGCGCCGGGAGGCTGGGCCAGGGCTACACACTGCAGGAGACACAGGATAACGATCGGGCAGTAAATATTCATGCGCGTTATTTTTTTTCCAACCGGATCAGATACTCGTGTTCTTCCGGGGGCCAGAGCCATTCCTCCGTTGGGCTGGAAGGGCTTAGCCGTTCGAGCTTGAATTGCTTACCAGGCAGGCCCGCCGCGAGGAAAATGTCCCGGATATTTGCCTGGCGTACCTTCATTACTTGCTTATCTTCACCTCCTACCGCAATTACGGCCTTGTAATCCGGATGAGCGGCGAGCGCCCGGGCGATCAGGTAAAGGTGATGATTGCCATAATAAATATTCCGGTTGGTGATGGTGGCGTCGGTGAAATAGCGGTTGTAGAAGCCTGGGTTGGTAGTGCTGAATTTGGCCTGTTTGCCATGCTCTGTAATAAAAACGGCCAGTTCGCTTTCAGAAGGTAATTCTTCCCTTAATATCAGCGGGGCGGAATGGCTTTCCACCTGCCCGGCGGGCCGTCGGGAAACAAGGTCCGTAACTGGCTGCGGCGGCGCAGGTTCCTGGCTGCAGTCTACAGGCAGCAGTCCGCTCATTTTATCGATGAGGATATTGCCATTGTAGGGGCCCGAAAGCTGAAAAGGGTCATAATAGGCTTCGACGGTTAGGTAGGTGAAATCCGCTGCTGGCTTCAGGATCAACTCATAGTATTGCCATTCAAAGCTGTTTACCGGTTCTGTGGACGCCAGCAACTGGCTTCTTTCGCATTCTTTATTTCCACCCCATATCTGGAGAATGGCCGGAACTGTATAATTGGATATTTCATTGGCCGCCCGGCTCAGGCTTACATATTTATCAGAGCGGCAAAGGTACAGGCTGAGCAGGTAGCATTGCCCGGCCGTTACCGGCTGCTGCAGGCCCTGCCCCACACTCTCCCAGCTATTGTTGTCCCTTACCACCAGCCCCAGGTAAGTGTCGCCGTCCATTGGCGCTTTGGCCACTCCAAAATCACCGCTGGGGTGGGTATCGGGGGGCGATTCGCCTGATTGGCCGCAATTAAACCAACCTTCGGGTACCCGGCTGTGTTGTGGCCACCCTTCAAAGGAAGGATTCCTGAGCGGAATAGCGTCCTGGCTGTTACTGTTAAAGGTTGTCGTGAGTAGAAGCGCGATAGTGAAGATCTGTTTCATATTTGAGATTTTTGTTTTCAGAGAGAACAGTAAGGCGCATACAATCAGCCGAATAATAGAAACCGTTCAGCAATTTAACCAAAACCCCGGAAACAATGCAACCAGCGCTATAATTCCGAAGCTGCATTGGTGCAGCTTCTACCTCTTCTCCACCCGCATCACAAACTCCCGTTCTTCCACCCCCCACAGCCACTCCCGCTTACGGTCCGAGCGGCGTCTGTTCCGCAGGGCGTATTGTTCTTCATTCAGGCCGGTATTGGCCAGTGTATATTCAAATTGGCGCAGGTGAGACTCCTGCAGGTAATCGGAGGTTCCGCTCACGGCGATCAGGAGGCGGTGGTTGGGGAACTGCCGCATGGCCTGAGCGATGAGCCAGAGCGGGCGGTTGGTTTGGTGGCGGAAGCCTTCGGTATCGGCGAAGAGGTGCTGCTCCAGGAGGATGCCGTCGGCGGAAAAGCGCACCTTGCTGCCCTGTTCGCGGAGGTAGGCGCGCAGCTCGGCTTCCGAATGGAGGGCTGGGGGGGCGGCCACTTCCGGTTCAGGTTCTTTCCGGGGCTGCCCTTCACAGGGCGCCAGGGTGAGAGGCGAAGCCTGATCGATCAATACATTGCCGTTGTAAGGGGTTGCCTGTATGGAAAAAAAGGCTTCGATCAGGAGATGGGTATAGGCTTTGCCGGGCAGGAGAGAGAAAGTATAGGGTTTCCAGGTGCTGCTGATGATGGACGGGGACTTGGCCAGCAATTCCCGCCGGTCGCAATTGGCAAAGCCGCCCCAGATGTACAGGGCCACTGGCTGCTCGTAGTTGGCCGGCCCGCCGGTAAGGCGGCTGATGCTGTGATAGGTTTCCGAGCGGGCGGCGTAGAGAGAGAAGGAATAACACTGGCCTGCCTGAAGCGGAACGGAGAGGCGCTGCCCGATGCCCTCGTTCGTGCCGTTGTCGCGGACGACCATGCCTACGAAAGTGGCGCCATCCTGCGCCAGCCGGTCCACGCCAAAAAAACCGCCGGGGTGAACGTCAGGCGGAGATTCTCCGGGCTGCCCGCAAAAGTACCACCCCTGAGGGGGGCGGGAAGGGGATGGTTCACCTTCGAAGGAAGGGTTTTCCAGGAAGATGGAGGATTGTGCAAAGGGCGCCGAGGCGACGGCTGACAGAAAAATAAAGATCAGGGTCCTCAACATGGATCAGAGTTTGGCCAGAGCTTCTTCAGAGATATTGCTTTTGTAGCTCCGGGTGAGCCCTCAGAGCGTACACCTGCCGATACCGACAAATATAGCAATCCAGACCAAACCTTTGAGGAAGAAGAACATAAATCCGGCCACGCCAACGCGTTTGAGCCACAATTTCAACTTATTATCAGCCATGGTGATGCAGGTTTTTATGCCTAAAACAATAACGAATGCTTATGGTTTCAAAATTGCCCGCTTACCGGGAGAAATACAATACGGGATGAGCGTTTCGCTGTTTTGAATGCGTAAAATGTGCAAATGGGCGGAGCTCCACCCTGCCGGTTTGGCCAGAGAGGAGCCTGGCTGAAACCCCGGCAGGGTGAATATATCTAAAAAGGGTATATTGCCCCTAATTCATCGTTTACTGCATAGAAAAATTATGTATGAAAAACCGCGTTCTGTTCTTTTTCCTTGCCGCCACCTTTGCAGCTGCCTGTACTTCCAATCCCGCCATTCAGGAAAGCACGGAGGCGGAGGCCGCCTTCCCCGAAAAAATAGCTTCCGGAACTATATATGAAGTAAATATCCGCCAGCACACTCCGGAAGGCACCATCAACGCCTTCATTGAAGACCTGTCCCGCCTTAAGCGCCTGGGCGTGCAGGTGTTATGGATCATGCCCGTCCAACCCATCGGTATTAAAAACCGGAAAGGGCCGCTGGGCAGCTACTATTCCATCCGGGATTATACCAGGGTGAATGAAGAATTTGGAACCCTTGAAGATTTTAACAAGCTCGTCGATAAAGCCCACGAGCTGGGCATGTACGTCATCCTCGACTGGGTGCCCAACCATACCGCCTGGGACCATCCCTGGGTGACGGCTCACCCCGAATACTACGCCAGGGACAACCAGGGCAACATCACCTACGAAGCCGACTGGACCGACATCGCCCTGCTCGACCACACCAACCCCGCCACCCGCGCCGCTATGATCGAAGCGATGAAATTCTGGGTGGACAGCACGGCCATCGACGGCTTCCGCTGTGACCACGCAGGCCATGACATACCCCTCTATTTCTGGGAAGAGGCCACCGCCGCCCTGGATTCCCTTCGGGACCTCTTCTGGCTGGCCGAGTGGGACGAGGCCCGCATGCACCTCGAATTTGACGCTACCTACGCCTGGGGGCTCATGCACCTGACAAGCGAAGTGGCAAGAGGCGAGGCCAACGCCGACAGCATCCACCACTGGATCATGGCCGACCTCCACGAATGCGGCCAGAATCCTTTCCGCATGACCATCATCACCAATCACGACGAGAACGCCTGGCAGGGCACCGTCTTCGAGCGCTACGGCGAAGGACACCGTACTTTTGCTACCTTCATCTTCACCGCCTACGGCATCCCCATGCTTTACAGCGGCCAGGAGGCCGGCCTGGACAAGCGCCTCCGCTTCTTCGACAAAGACACCATCGACTGGAGTGATCCCCGGAACCTGCAGCCTTTCTACCAACAACTCATAACCCTCAAAGCCGACAACCCCGCTCTATGGGCCGGGCGGTACGGCGCCATGCCCGAGCGGATCAACGCCGATCCGGATATTTATGGATTCAAAAGGGTAAAGGGAGATAATACGGTGATAGGCCTCCTGAATTTTTCGGATGAACCGGCAATATTTCAATTAACGGATGCTTCTGTGGAAGGAGCCTACTATGATCATTTCACCGGCCAGAACTATAATTTATCGGTTGAACAGCCATTGGAATTGATGCCCTGGCAGTATCTGATTTTTGTTATGAGGTGAGTAGAATAACAGCCCTTGTAACAAGCCCTAAGAAAGGATGCCCTCAGAGCATGTTGCCGTAAAGGTTTATGAAGGAGGCGCAGTTCGGCCTTTGGTGTTTGGGCGGATCCCCGGCCCCGAGCCCCGAGCCCCGAATCCCGAGCCCCGAATCCCGAATCCCGAATCCCGAATCCCGAGCCCCGAATCCCGAGCCCCGAATCTACGAACCGCCCCTACGTCTGTATCACCCCTGGGTTAAACTTCTCCACCTCCGCATTATTCGCCGCTTCGATGCCCATGGAGACCACCTGCCGCGTTTCCAACGGGTCGATGATGGCGTCTACCCAGAGGCGGGCGGCGGCGTAGTAGGGAGTGGTTTGATCTTCGTAGCGCCCGCGGATCTCTTTCAGCAGTTCCTCCTTTTCCTTTTCGCCCAGTTCTTTGCCCTGCGCTTTCATGGTGGAGGCCTGTATCTGGAGCAGCACCTTGGCAGCCTGGTCGCCTCCCATGACGGCGATCTTGGCGGTAGGCCAGGCGACGATCAGGCGGGGGTCGTAGGCCTTGCCGCACATGGCGTAGTTGCCGGCCCCGTAGGAATTGCCCATCACAATACTGAATTTTGGTACGGTCGAGTTGGCCACCGCGTTGACCATCTTGGCGCCGTCCTTGATGATGCCGCCGTGCTCGGAGCGGGTGCCCACCATAAATCCGGTCACGTCGTGCAGAAAGACCAGGGGGATCTTCTTCTGATTGCAGTTCATGATGAAGCGGGTGGCCTTGTCGGCGGAGTCGGAATAGATCACCCCCCCGAACTGCATTTCTCCCTTGGCTGTTTTCACCACCTCCCGGTTGTTGGCGACGATACCCACCGACCATCCGTCGATGCGGGCGTAGGCGCAGATGATGGTCTTGCCGTAGCCGTTCTTGTAGTAGGTGAGTTTGGAGTCGTCGACGAGGCGTTTGAGGATCTCCGTCGTTTTGTAGGTTTTGTTGCCTTCGAAGGGAAACAGGCTGTAGATCTCATTGGGGTCCTCTTTAGGGGGCGCCGGCTCTGCGCGGTCGAAGCCCGCTTTAGAGAAATGGCCCATCTTATCCATTAAGTCGCGTATGGTGTCCAGGCACGTCTGGTCATCCGGCATTTTGTAATCCGTCACGCCGGAGATCTCGCTTTGGGTGGTGGCGCCGCCCAGGGTCTCCTTGTCGACATTCTCGCCGATGGCCGCCTTGACCAGGTAGGGGCCGGCCAGGAATATGGAGCCGGTGCCCTCCACGATAAGCGCTTCGTCGGACATGATGGGCAGGTAGGCGCCCCCGGCCACGCAGCTGCCCATGATGGCGGCGATCTGCGGGATGCCCAGGCTAGACATGCGGGCGTTGTTGCGGAAGATGCGCCCGAAGTGCTCCTTGTCGGGAAAGATCTCGTCCTGCATAGGCAGGAACACCCCGGCGCTGTCCACCAGGTAGATGATGGGCAGGCGGTTTTCCATGGCGATCTCCTGCGCCCGCAGGTTCTTCTTGCCGGTGATGGGAAACCAGGCGCCGGCCTTGACCGTCGCGTCGTTGGCCACGATCACACACTGCCGCCCGCTGACGTATCCGACTACCACCACCACGCCGCCGGCGGGGCAGCCGCCGTAGTCTTTATACATCTCATAACCCGCAAAGGCTCCGACTTCCAGTACCTGGCTATCCTTGTCGATGAGGTATTCGATCCGCTCACGGGCGGTCATCTTGCCTTGCTTGTGCTGCTTCTGGATGCGCCGCTCCCCGCCTCCCTTGTATATCTTCTCCAGCCGGTGGTTCATCCGCGAGATGAGCAGCTTCATGTGGTCTTCGTTCTTGCTTTTTTCGATATCGATCCTGGCCATATTCGGTAGCTTGTTTTTGAAAGGCGCCCCGTACTGTTCAGCGGTTGGCCCTGTGGAATATTCGCGGAGCGAATTCCTTGGGGTTGACGGTTAGTGGTTAGCGACACCTGCAGCTTTACTGCGGGCGCCCAAAAATACGAAAAGCACGGAAGAAAGTGGAACGCTTGGCGGCTAAGTGGAGGCCTGGAAAAGGAGAAGCAGGTAAAGTCGTTATATTTGTAATTATTATAAATGTAACGGTTAAAAAGAGTAACGGCCCTGGCGAAGCTTCCCCGCTGCTAATCCTTGTCAAACCAAAAGATATAGGTACACTCCGAGCAAATGAAGCAAGAGGCCCGCCGGTTGGCCCATTCCAGGTCCAGAAAGGCCAGCCCGCGGCTCCCGAGCAGCATTTTTTTGTAGTAGAAATGATCATTGCCGCAGACCGGGCACCGCAACGGGTTACCTTTGACTTCTACGGTTTGGGGTTCGGGTCGTTTTTTGCTGAAGAGGCCCATTTGGAATGTGTATATGTGCATTGGTGCATGCGTGTATAAGAGGGCCGGCACGAATGCACCAATGTCCTTAAATACGAATGTACCTTATCAATCCACCGGAAAGGCGTAATAATACTCACCCGGGTAATTCTCGTAGATCCCTTCCAGCATGACCTTGCCGCTGGCCTTTTCAAACGTTTCCACCAGTTCATCCACTGTTTCCACCGGCTGGTTGTCGATCTTGGTGATGATGAACCCGGGGTCCATATTGGTGCGTTCGATGCGGCTTCCGCGGTAGATGCTGATGACCTTGACGCCGTTGGCCTTGAGCCGGCGGCGTTCTTCCCGGGTCAGTTCGCGCAGTTCGAAGCCCAGGTTGGTGAGGACGTCCACGTTCTTTTCCGTAACCAGGGCGGTGCTGTTGCTTTTGTTTTTCAGCAGCACATTAGCCGTCTGTTTTTTGCCGTTGCGGATGAAATCGACCGTTACGCTGTTGCCGGGGCGGTAGCGGCCGAGTTGTTCCTGCATTTCCGGCAGTGTTTTGGTGACCACTCCGTTGATGCCGATGATCACGTCTCCTTTGCGCAGGCCGGCGTCATCGGCCCCGCTGTTGGGGGTCACGCGGGTGACGAAGACTCCTTCCACGGCCTTGAGCCCCAGCTCGCGCGCCCGTTCGTTGGTGATCTCGTCGATGAAGACGCCGAGGATGCCTCGCTGCACCATGCCGAAGTCTTTGAGGTCGCGAATCACCTTGCGGGCCAGGTTGGCCGGTACGGCGAAGGAGTAGCCCTCATAGCGGCCCGAGCGGGTGATGATGGCCGTATTTATGCCGATAAGCTCTCCGTTGGTATTAACCAGGGCGCCTCCGCTGTTGCCGGGGTTGACGGCGGCGTCGGTCTGAATAAAGGATTCGATGCGGTCCTGGCCTTCCAGGATGTCAATGCTGCGCCCCTTGGCGCTGACGATGCCAGCCGTTACCGTAGACTCCAGGTTGAAGGGGTTGCCCACGGCGATCACCCATTCGCCGACGCGCAGCGAGTCGGAATTGCCAAACTCCATATAGGGAAGTTTGTCACCGCTTATCTTGATCAGGGCAAGGTCGGTAGAGGGGTCGGTGCCGATCAGTTCGGCCTCGAATTCCCGCTTGTCATTGAGGGTTACTTCTATTTCATCACTGTCTTCGATGACGTGGTTGTTGGTCACGATATATCCGTCCGCAGAAATGATGACCCCCGAGCCGGAAGCCGCTCCCAGAGCATTGCTCCCCCAGAAGTCAAACCCGCCGCCACCCTGTACCGTCTTGATATTTACCACCGCCGGTGTGACCGCATCGGCGGCGGCGATAAAATCGGTGGGAGAAGAAGACAGGAAAACGCGCTGCTTGCTGACATCCATCGGGTCGAAATTGGTGTAACGGGCAGGAACGGTCTCCCGGATGATCACCTCCCTCGGTTCTTCAAAAAACCGGTAAGCCACAATGGCCAGCAAAGCGCTGAGCAGTGAGCTGGCAACAATGGTAACGTATTGTTTCATGCTTCGTCGTCTGTACAGTTTTTGTTTTGCGGTTCATCAATAAAATACCCGGCCAACCTGCCGCTCCGGGCCTATTCCTGACAAATGTTCTTTGTTTAACGAAATTTCAAGTTAATAATTTTTTACGGTTCCGGCTAGATTATGGATACATAACAGGAGGATATTATTCGTTGTTGGTTGCCTGTTGATCGTTTTGCCCTGCGGAAACCAATAACGAACGACAGGCAGCCAACAATAAATTCCTAATCCTCTTCCCCGATCCTGTACCGCAGGCCCACATATATATTCCTTCCGAATACCGGCCCCCAAACCAGGGAACTGTCGAAATAAGGGCCAAACGGGTTACTACTGGATATAATGGGATCAGGCTGCATAAAGTTGAAAAGGTTTTCGGACCCGAGGTAGATCTCGAAATTATCATTCCAGCCTTTGCTAACCTGCGCATTGGCCAGGAGAAAGTCCGGGGAGAAGCCCTGGCGCTGAAATTCCGGGGGGTTGCCGGCGGTGGAAGGAAGGCGTTTGGCGCCCTGCCAGTTCAGAGTAAAGTCAAATTTCCAGTCGTTTACAGTGCTGTATGCAGTATTGATAAAGGCGCGGTGTTTGGAAACCAGGGGTTTTTGCATCTGCCCTGCCAGATAGTCCACCTGCACGTCATTGAACCGGTAGGCCAGGCGGACATCCCAACGGGGCAACACCTCCATGTCTACCTGTGCCTGGAGGCTGGCCGACCGGGAATTTCCCGGCAGGTTGTAAAAGTTCAGCTCCTGTGGGCTCTGGTCGTAATCCACCACGACCTGGTTTTCAAAGTCAGTGTAATAGGCATCGAGGCTGAGTTCTCCTTCGCGGCCTGCCAGCCGGAAACGCCGGGTTAAGTTCAGCCCGTAATTCCAGGCTACTTCAGCGTCCAGGCCGTACGGCTTATCGGTATCTTCGGAGTGGATCACGATGTTTCGGGAAGAGGCCAGGGCGCCGATATTTTCAGCGATGATGCTGGCGGTGCGCTGCCCGCGCCCGGCGGAAGCGCGAAGGACAGTCCATTCTCCGGGAGCATAGCGCAGGTGGAGGCGGGGGGTAAAAAAGAGGCCGAATTGGTTGTGATAATCGGCTCGCAGGCCAGCAACGGCGGTGAACTGATCCGCCGGCTGATAGGTGTATTCGAAAAAAGCGCCCGGCGCCCATTCGTTGCGGGTGAATACGGCATCGGCCAGTTGTTCGTCGTACTGGTCCCACTGGAAACTGGCGCCGGTTTTGAACCGGTGGCGGGTATCGGTGATGATGCCCTGGTAGATGAGGTTGGCGTAGGCCGCGCCCTGTTCGGCATCATAGCTGCGCAGGCCGAAGTAGGCGTCCTGATCGTGATAGAGGCCCGACAGTTGGAACCCCAGGCTGGCGCCGGGCCGTTCCGGAAACACCTTCCCCATTTTGAACCAGCCTTCCAGGCGGCGGGTAGTGATACGGGCTCCCCAGTGATGGCCGGCGTGATCTTCGCGGTTTTCCGGGTCGAAGCCATGCTGGCCGCTGATGTCGTCAATGTAGGCTCCCTTGATGCCGAATTGCGCTTCCGTGCCGTTGCCGCCGCTGTATTTCCATCGGTTTACCGCGATGTACTGTTCACCGCGCGGCATTTCCATGAAGCCGTCGTTGTTGCGGTCGATCTCCTCTGCCATTTTCTGGTTCCTGGCGTGGAGCAGCAACCCGGAAGCCCAGCGTTCGTTGAGTTTATGGCTGAGGTTGGCGTTGCCTTCCAGGCGGGCCATCTGGTTGGCGTACAAGTTGAGGTAGAACAGGTCGCTGCGCTCCGGCTTACGGAGCTCTACATTGATCTGCCCGGTAATGCTCTCAAAGCCGTTGACTACAGACCCCATGCCCTTGTTCAGTTGCATGCCTTCCACCCAGGGGCCCGCCGTATAGGTAAGGCCGTAGATGGCCGACAGGCCGCGCACATCCGGCATGTTTTCCCGGGTGACCTGCATATAAGGCCCTGCCAGCCCCAGCATCTCTATCTGCCGTACGCCGGTTACGGCATCCGTGAACGATACGTCAACTGAAGGCGTGGTCTCAAAGCTCTCCGACAGGTTGCAGCAGGCGGCTTTCATCAGTTCCCGCTCCCCGATATTCTGTACTTTGATGGGGTCGACAAAGGACGCTTCGGTAGTACGACGGCGATAAGTTACCTCTACCGTATTTAACTGCGTGCCGCTTCGCAGGACGATCTCCAGGTCGAAGTCCTCCTTAACCTTGATGGTATCCGTTCCGAAGCCAATGAAACTGATCACCACCTCTTCAGCCTGGGCGGTAAGGGGTAGCTCGAAACGGCCCTTTTCGTCGGTAAAGGTACCCTCACTGGTGCCCAGCCAGCTGATGTTGGCGCCGGGAAGCGGTATGCCTTTCCCCTTACCTTCCGCTTCGTAAACAGTGCCCCCCAGGTAGGCCCTGACGGTGTTGCCTTCCACCCGGTGGGCTTTACGTACCTCCTCACTTCGGTATTTACAGCAGGCATGGAGGGCCTCGTAAGCTTCATCGGGAGCTTTTACTTTCTCGGTATCGTGGCCGGCCTCAGCAATATTCCTGTGCAGGGCCGCTTCGTCGAAAGGCTCGGGAGAGAGTGTCAACGTCAGGGTTTTGGAAGGGATATCCCAGTGGGCATAGCGGACGCCTATTGTACTCAGAGCGGCATTTTCGATGCGCTCTTCACACATGCCGCAGACGCCATCTACAGGGAAACGGATGGTATCCCCGGCATGGTAGGCCTGGGCGGATAAAATAGAAGATTGGAAGGCTACTGTGTAAAGGCACAGCCAGAATATCTTGGTGTACATAAATGATATTTGTTGGTTAATCAGATCCAGGTCGCGCGCATCTTCTTTAATAGGGCAGTAATTCTCGTTATTCAGGCCATGTCTTTATTAAACAAAAAAACTGCCCGTTCCTTCATCAGCAAACCTGGAATTTTACAGAATAATCAGGAGGAAAAGGTGAGGATTATCCGGCCTGCGGAGGGTGCCAGATGAGGTGTTGAAAATCCAAAGGGGTAAGCCCGGATATCAGGCCTGGTTTAACTGCTTCGGGGGTAAAAGAATACAGGTGGTATTTATCAGGTGAAGAAACTGCCGGAGAATGGCAGCAGGCGCAGTGGCAGGTTGGTGGGCAGGGTTCATCTTCTTTTTCTTCAGAATGATCGCCCGGGCAACAGTGGTGGCCATCTTCCGCTGGCTCGGGGGCCTGCACCAGGGCAGTTCCCTCCCGGGCATCACAGGGCTCTTGCTCCAGGCAGGGCGCCTGGCCCAGGCTCAGCAACAATATGGATAATATGCCGGCGATGATCATTCGCATACGGGCGCAAAAATAAGGGATTAAGGGCGGAATATCAAGGCCGGGGGAGGTGGTTGCAGCTCGGGAGAGAATTCCTATCTTTGCGGTATTGTAGTGCAAATGCAATCGGTATGAGTGAAAAAGAAGAAAAAAAGGACCCCTTCGATGGGGAATACATCGGCAATATCTGGGGCTGGAAATTCTCTATATTCGGGGCAGTCCTGATCCTGTTGCTGCTGGCGGTCATCGCCTACCGGCATTATACACTGGATGTGCCGCTGGGTTTGGAAGACCCCCTGGAGCAGAAAGAAAGCCCTGCTGACAGCAGCAGGGAAGATACTACCGGGCTTGCCCCCGGCCGGTAGCCCTGGCGAGGGTGGAGGTAGCCCGGCTAAGCATTCATTCCATCCCCGTCTTCGTACCTCGGCCGGGTAAAATTCCAACAATCCATCATTCCAACAATCCTCCGTATATGCCAACAATCCCATTTTTCAAATACCAGGGCGCCGGCAACGATTTCATTATGATCGACCAGCGCGAAAACCACTACCTGGGCCGTACGGATAAAGAGGCCATTGCCCGTCTTTGTGATCGCCGTTTCGGCATCGGCGCCGACGGCCTTATCGAGCTCGAGCTGCATCCGGGTTTTGATATTGAAGTGGTGTATTTCAATGCCGACGG
>CAYQKY010000171.1:0-18638 GCA_964418125.1 uncultured Phaeodactylibacter sp. | reverse complement strand
CGGGGAAGACGAAGTAGTTGATGCTCGTCCAGCCGCCGTGGCGGTTCACCACGCGAATGCTCTCCAGGATGTCTTCGAATTCGTAATTATTGGGCAGGTAGTACATTTCGTAGAGGCCCTTCTGTGCCGAGTTGGTGCTCACGCGAATGCTGTTCAGGCCAGCCTGGCAGAGGGCTTCCACGGCATCGGGCTTGCTGCCGTTGGTATTGATGTTGATGCTGCCCTTATCGGTGAATTTACGGATCTGTTGGATGGCGTCTTTCAGCGTTTCCCACATCAGGAGGGGCTCTCCTTCGCAGCCCTGCCCGAAGCTGATGATGGGGAAGGGCGCCGATTGGAGGTGGGGCACGGTATACTCCACGATCTCGCCGGCGGTGGGCTTGAAATTGAGGCGGTCGTGGCTGGAGACCACCGTTTCCTCGTCCGGTTGCAGGGAGATGCAGCCCACGCAGTTGGAATTGCAGGCCGGGGAGGTCGGCACCGGGCATTCCCAGCGGCCCATGAAGTAGTTGCGGGCGGCGGGGCAGTTGTAGGTGAGGGCGCAGTTGTTGGCCAGGTGCTCCACGATGCGGTTATTGGGGTAGAACTCCTGCAGGGCCTGTACGCCCCGCTCCACGGCATCCTGGTCGAAGCCCTCGCATTCCTGCCGGATGTCCTGCTCGATGCGCAGGGCGGGCACGTAGAACTTGTCGTCGTGCCAGCCCACGGCGGTGTAGCAGAACAGCGGCAGCGTCGGCGCGTCTTCCTGATTGACGTAGGAGGCCAGGTACAGGCCCGTGTAGGCGGGCGGGATGAAGGCAGCCGTGGCCCAGCCCTCCTCGCAGAGGCGCATTTCGCCCGTTTCCACGTCGATGCCCACGGCGCGCCGGCCGGGCAGCTCGTAGAGGTTGCCACCTTCGGGCAGCTCGATCCAGTCCTCGTCCGGGACGGGCGTAGCGTAGTAACCGGAGCGGCCGACGGCGTAGAGGGTGGTGTCTTCGAAGACGTTGCCGTTGCCGTCGGAGTAGAGTACGTATGGGGAGTGGTGGAGCTTCATGTTAACTGTTTTGCTGTTCGCAATTCGCTTTTGGCGGTTCGCTACTGGCTTGTGCGGGCCTTAGGCCATTAGCGAATAGCGAATAGCAAAACGCTAACGGCCTCTTCCGTTTCAGCCCGCAAAGATACGGCTTTTACAGTATTTTCACCAGATGGACAAAGTATATTATAGTGCAGGCGCGCTACGCTCCCACCTGTGGTACAGGCAATGGAAAAGCAGCGCCCTGCACTATCGGTTTGAGAACCGAAATATCAAATGACAGAAATGGGCGGATTCCAAACCCCCGTTTTCGCCGTTTCCCGGGCATACTCAGAGAAGTCTTTCGCCTTTCTGCCGAGCACCTTTTCTACGTCATTGCTTATATCCTGGTTCTCCGGCTTGCCCAGCACTTCCCTGAACAGGTAGTCGAACAGCCAGATGTAGTCGGAAGGGACGCCGGCCGACTTCATCATGGCGCTGTAGTCGTCCAGCGATACCGCCTGGTACTTGATGGCCTTCCCCGTGCTGGCGGCGATTTCCCGGACCGCTTCTCCAAAGGTGATGGCCCGGGGGCCGGTTACGGTGTAGGTTTTTCCGTTGTGGGCGTCATCCAGCAGGGCCTCGACTACCACATCGGCAATGTCGCCGGTATCTACGAACGGGATCTTCGCATCTGGCATAGGCAAGGCCACATAGCCAGCCAGGATGGGGTCCATCAGGAAGCTCTCGCTGAAATTCTGGTTGAACCAGGAAGCTCGCACCAGGGTATAATCCAACCCTGAATCGGCCACCACCCGCTCGCAGCGTTCCGCTTCTTTCTCCCCTTTGCCGGAGAGCAGTACGGCTTTCTTTACTCCCGCTTTTTTGGCCTCTTCCGTGAGCCCCTTGACCGCTTCGTAAGCGCCGGGGACGGCCAGGTCCGGATAGTAGACGATATATACTTTATCCATTCCCGCCAGGGCGCCGTGCCAGGTAGCCGGATCGTGCCAGTCAAATGCCGGGGTATGGCTGCGGGCGCCTATTCTTACCTTTTGGCCTTGTTTTTTCAGTCCTTGAACAACTTTGCGGCCGGTCTTACCGGTGCCGCCGATTACCAGGATGTTACTTGGGTGGTTCATTCTCTTTTGAGTTTTAAAGTTTAAAAAATGCTGCTTCTTTGACAGATCCTGTGGACAGCGCGTCAGGCGGAAGCAATGCGACAATAAGGAGCAGAGATTTCGCCTGATGCGCTGTCTTTAGATCACAGGATCTGTCAAAGAACCAAAATGCTTATACAGTCTTAAAATGGGTGAAAACTACAAGGAGCGACAGCAGGAACGAGAGCACCGCAAACACGGTCCGGATCAGGTGCAGGCGGTTCCACTTCTGTTCGTAGGCCTTCCTGAACCTGTCGATCTCCAGCTCTCCCAATTCCGCGATTTCCAGTGCATCCAAAGCGTCATTGAGGGGCACGTTCCCAAAGGCGGTTACGCCAAAGGCGCCCAGCACATAGGTAACGGCCGCCGCCAGCAGCAGCCAGAACCCCATGCCGGAATTGAACTGCTGTATCGTGCTGATGGCCAGGGCCAGCGGGCTGCCTATAAAGATCAGGAAGAAGGCCGGGTTGAGAATGGCCCGGTTGATGGATTGCATGCTTTCCAGGTAGGTGAGGTCCACCACCTTTCGGGTGCCGGGAATGACGGATACCTGCCAGGCATAGAAAAAGCCGGCGGACAAGCCGGTAAGGAAAACTGCGGTGAAGAGTGTGAGTGATTTTAGCGATACTTCCATTTTACTTCTGTTTGTTGTACAGAGGCAAAATTGAAGTAAAAAAAGCCCGTTGGCTTGGCCCTTCCAGCCAATGTTATGACACTTTAAGCCAGGTGGCGTAATTTAACCCGGATTGCGGTATTCCAGCGGAGACTGGCCGGTCCACCGTTTAAAAGCGCGGCTGAAGGCGCTTTGCTCCGAGAAGCCGGTTTGAAAGGCGATTTCGCTGACCGTATCGGCTGAATTCCGGAGCAGGCCTTTGGCCATTTCTTCCTGGGTTTGTTTTACCAGGCCTCTGAAGGTCATTCCGTTCTCTGATAACCTTCTCGTAAGCGTGCGGCTGCTCATCCCCATGTGTTCCCCGATCTGGATGAGGCTGGGAATGCCGCTTGGAAGGGCATCCCTGATCAGGCTTTCAACATCCGAGGCTATTTTATTGGAACTGATCTCTATACCCCTGGTTTCCTCTTCTACTCTTTCCACCAGGAATTTATTGATACTGATGTCCGCTTTAGCGGTCCGGGTTTCCAGGTCGGCCGTCTTGTAGGCAATATAATTGTGGGCCTGATCGAACAGGATAGGGCACTTAAAGGCCTCGTGATAGTTTTTCAGGTCACTGGGAGCGTCATGCTGGAAGGATACACCGATTGGCGCCATATCGGTTTCCGTCATTGCCTGTAGTACGACTACCGTTGCCGAAAAGGTAGCCTCATTAGATAGCCCTACTCCTCGGCGGTACGCATCGCGGAAAAGGTGCACTTTGGATATTTCGCCTTCCTTTTCGACTTTGAAGACGTAGGTGTTCGATAAAAGATGAAAATAACGCTCGCAGCGTTCGAATATTTCGCCGGCTTTCGAGCACGTCTTCCAGGACAGCCCCAACACCCCGTAATCATCCATCTTCATCTGCTGGCCCACCCTTACGGAAAAGCCCGGGCCCAGGGCCTGGTCCAGCATTTCGTGCAGTTCGAAAAAATGATCTGCCGGAACGGCCTGTATATCGTTCATAGATCCTATGGGTACGGGAAGCCCTTTAAGATCTTCCGGAGTCAAACCTTCCGCCAAAGCATGGTTTACCACTTTCCGATACAGATTGATGGAGATGTAATTCATTTGTAGTGCAGTGATTTTGTTTGCAAGGGCCCAGTGAAATGATCGCCAGTGAAAGGCCAATTACATTTTTGCTTTCAGAAGTCGATTCATTTTATTACAACCAGGCGGGCAGGTGGATACCTGCCGTTCAAAAAAAATAAAAAATAAATGCCTGCTTCCTGTTCTTTCAGAGGTAATTCGAATAAATCGTTATTGGTTATTCCTTTACTCACTTCTATTCCGTTCAGGTTCAGCAATTTCCACAGAACAGGTTTTACAGGTGGAGGAGACAGGGCAATATTAGCCACCTCTTGGATAGGATTGGGATAAATTAGTGTGCGTCGGCGGGATAGCCCCGTTTCTTCAATGTGGCTAACCAGTTGATGCCCCACCGTGTCTACCAGGGTCAAGACAGCCTGCAGGTTATATGCCGGAGGGCGCCGCTGATTGAAACCCCAAAGCATCATTTTACCCTCATCGGTAATCGCCATATCTCTCACCGTTTCCGAGTTTTTCACTCCAAAGTGCTTCACCCAGGCCGTATCGGCCTGCTCATCAATTTTGAGAAGCAGCATATCATGAAAGAGCTCAAGCGTATCGGCAAATATTCGCCCGCCGGCAAAAAACCCTCCCTGAGGATTGGCTATTATACTGTATATGTCGGCCGTGCGAAACGGCTCGATGATCAGGTTTTTCTCCCATTCAACATTTCCGTTTTCCATTACTTTTATAAATGTTGGCGTGTGCACTAATCTTCCGGAAAGCACCCAGGATGAGTATCCGGCTATCATGAACCCGCCATCCGCTCCCAGCGCCAAATCTTCAGGATAAAAATGATGGATATTGTCATAACCAGAACTCCAGACATCTTCTCCGGAGGCGCTTATTTTTCGTAAATAAGTGTTAACATTGATCTCCGTACTGTTGTTGGTTCCCACAAAAACGAGGCTTCCATCGGGAAGGGAAATGCCGCTATGAGGCTGAAATGCCGAACCGGTAACCACCTCGTAATTCAGCCATACTGTTTCTCCCGCATCATTCACTTTCCAGAAGAATTCATCAAAAGCGCCGGGCCCATTTTCTGAATAGCCATAGATCACTGCATTTCCATCCGCTGCTTTAAGCATGCCGAAAACCCAGGCTCCGAAATCTGCTCCGCCCGGACGGTACTTTTTTGACCACAGCAAATGCCCGTTTCGATCCACCCGGGCTACATAGGGATGATATTCAGAAAGGTAATCCGTCTCTGCCGAAGAGGGAATGCTATTTCCGGCGATTATACACCCTCCATCCGGCATAGGAACAATACCTTTAACCGTGCAAAGCCCCCCTTTTTCTAATGCGATGGACTGAAGCCAGCTTGCCTGTCCATCTTGATCGGTTTTAATCAAAAGGCCGCTGTAATACTCCTGGTCGCAATAGCTGGATGTTTCTCCTCCTAAAAAAACGGAGCCATCTTCCGCAACCGCCATAGTGCTTCCAAAGTCCAGGCCCCTTCCTCCAAAACGTAGGGTTTCCGGCGGGTAAGCGTTGAACGCATCTACTTCCACAGGAAACGACAAGGAATAATTGAGGTAGCCGGCGCCAAGCTCGATGGGCCCCTTTCCGTTGATAAAAGCCTTTCCGGTAACAGAAAACAAACTGGCGGCGGCGGAATCCGCCGGCGTATCCGCAAACGGGTGGATGCGAAATCGTAGCATGGCCACAGCTCCGCTATCCAGATGCACATCATTCATGGTGGCCCGGACGGCGCTCTCTCCGATTAGTGTTGTGGTTACCGGCTTATTGGCGGCAAGGGGTTGGAAAGTGCTTACATCCAATGCCGGGTTGAAGTCCAGGATGAAGAAAACTTCTTCACCCTGTTCTGCAAAGGGGTTTTCCACTCTGGCGGTAAACTCCAGGGGTGCGGTATTCCCAATAAAATTAAAGTATCCAAAACCATGAGTGGCCGGCGAGACCTTGTTGGGAACTCCTGTTGTGTTCATCGGAATAACGTACGAAAGGGAAGGGCCCTCCCCATCTAAGCGGAAAGCATCCTCGTAGCCAATAGAGTACAGGCCGTTGGCGCCCACTCCACAATCAGCCGCTACCGATGAATTGAGGCCGTCACCCGGAAGGCCCGGCGCCTGTTCCAGCTCCACGCGCCAGGTTTGGCCATCTGCTGGAAAAGAGAGAACTACTGGAGCGCCGCCCTCCGGCAAGCTCACCGTCGTCCAATTGACAGCGATAAGATCGTCCGCCAGCACGCGATAGTTACTCGAAGCGCCCGGCCCGCCCCCTCCTTCATTGACCATTTCAAAAACGGCTTCGTCTCCTTCGCAGCGGCCGTCCACCCTAAACTGAGGCCCCGGCCAGCCGGGCTCGCAACTCAGCGGGCGAATATCAGCTCGTACAGGGTGAGTATGGCCAAGCTGCGTATCACACCCCAGTTGCATATGAATGGCAATCGTCTTTTCCGACAAACCTGGCAAAGGTGGAATCTCAAACTCAAAGTCCGCCCCGTTTTCAAAATGAGGCTCGGAAGCAGATAAAAAGGTGTAATGAAAATCCGGGGTGATGGTGAGCACCAATGGCTCCGTTGCTCCCAGGCCCCGGTTTTTAACGGTGGCATAGAACCAGCTGGAATGACAGCGTACCAGATCAGGTTGGGCCAGGCTCACTTCGGGCCAGGAGCACTGCGGATCTGTACTTTGCACCAGAAAGGCCACATCTGCTTCCGGATTGGCGGCATTGCTTATGACGAGCACCTCATTTTCACACACGATCCAGGCATCGGCCGGGGATGGAGGCGCCAGGGTAAACCGGGTGGCAGCATCATCCGTATGGAAAAGGAAATTGCCCAGGGTATCCGTCTGAAGCACTTGCCGCTTTTCACCGTTATCGGCAATAATAAACCAATTGGCAGCATATGGTTCATCAGGATCGACACTACAATTGGCGTTTGCGTCAATGACAACCCTGCCGCGCACCTTCCAGGGCAGCACATTGCCATTTTCTTCCGCCCGGAGCAGCCAGGCAGTGGAGTTTTCTCCGCTTACCCCACAGTAATAAAACTGGCCGCCGGCCGACATCGCGTGGCCGTATAAGCGGTCATCTTCTTCGCTGACATCGTAATACTGCCGCCAAACCTCTGCCCCCTCCCTAGACAGGCGTATGGCAAAGCCCATATCGTTACTCCGCAAAGCCTCCTTTTCCGCATACCCGCTCATCATCCAGTCTCCGTTTGGTAAAGGTGTCAGGGTGTAGGGGTATTCCCGATAATTGGGAGAACCGATGTACTTTTTTCCCAGCCGCTCGCCGTTTGCTGAGAAATGCATTAGAACGGCCTCGCCCCTTCCCTCATCCGGGTTAACCACCCAGATGCTTCCATCCGGCAGTTGCGCCGCTCCCAAGGGTTCCAGGTAGCGATCACTGCCCCATAGGTAATATTCTTCTGTAAAACCCGTATCTTCCAGCTTCTCCCATAGTACGCCTCCGGCGGGATCGACCTTCCTCAGAAAAATACCCCAAAAGCCGGCTCCGGTAACATGGGTCCGCCCAATCAACAGGAAGTTGCCATCGTGGGATGGGAATACTCGCTTTACTTGAGTCGAATTATATATCTCGAACGTCTCCACCCGGTTCATGATGCCATAGGTATTCAGCCAGATCACCGCCCCCTGATTTTCTTTTTTCCCGGCCAGCAGAAACCCCTCTTCGTAAGCGGCAGCATCGAAAAGAGCTTCGACCAGTGGATAAAAGTACTTCCAGATGCGCTGGCCGTTGGCATCCACCATCATAGCCAGGCCTTTTCTTTCAGGAAAAGAACCCTCTTCGACTTGTTCTCCAACAATGAGCAGGTTGCCGTTATCCAAAGATGCCAACCGATAGCCGTATTCCAGAAAGCCAACGTTCGAAAGGGGATAATGCCTGTTCCAAATGGTTTCTGCACCGGCATTGATCTTTCTGAGAGAAATGCTTCCAGGTTCCGAGTACAGCAGATAGAACCCGCCATCAGCAGAAGCAGCAATGTCATAGAACCGGCCCGGCCCGAAAAAGAACTCGCCGGGCTGGGCTGCAATTGAATGTATGCTGAAAAGGAAAGCAATGATGAGCTTGTTTTTCATGAGCGCGGGTTTGACAGGCCTAAATCTATGATGAAGATAATCATTTCATATATTTCAGGCTAACCCTTTTGGAATTATGTACTTTTGGGAAAACAACCCCCATGCCCACCCACTACCGAGCCTGCAACCTCTGCGAAGCCATCTGCGGCCTGGCCATCGAACACGAGAATGGCAAAGTCCTCTCCATCCGTGGTGATGAAAAGGACCCCCTCAGCCGGGGCCACATCTGCCCCAAGGCAGTCGCCCTGCAGGATGTCTATGAAGACCCGGACCGCCTGAAGTACCCCGTGCGGCGCACCGCCGCCGGCTGGGAGCGCATCGGCTGGGAGGAGGCATTCGATGAAGTGGCTACCAATCTCAGGAAGGTACAGGAAAAGCACGGCCCCAATGCCGTGGGCGCCTACTTCGGCAACCCCAACGTGCACAACCTGGGCAGTATGCTCTTTTCCGGGCCGTTCAGCAAAGCGCTGGGCACGAAGAACCGCTTCAGCGCCACTTCCGTTGATCAATTGCCGCATCATGTGGCGGCCCTCAAGATGTTCGGCCACGGCCTGCTGCTGCCCGTCCCGGACGTCAGCCGCACCCACTTTCTGCTCATCATCGGCGCCAACCCGCTGGTGTCGAACGGCAGCCTGATGACAGCTCCGGGCTTCGCCCGCCACATGAAGGGCATCCAGGAACGGGGTGGGAAGGTGGTGGTGATCGACCCGCGGCGTACGGAGACGGCTGAAAAGGCCGACGCCCATTATTTCATCCGGCCTGGCCGCGATGCGCTGCTGCTGCTGGCGTTGATCCATAATATAATAAAGGAAGGACTGGTTAAGCTGAGGCATCTGGGGCCCATCCTCATCGGCTTGGAGCATGTGCAGGAAATAGCCGACGGCTTCAGCCCGGAATTTGTCGCGCCTCACATTGGCATGGAAGCTGCCGCCATTCGGCAACTGGCGCGCGATTTTGCGCAAGCCCCTTCCGCTGTCTGCTACGGCCGCATGGGCGCCTCTACGCAAGCCTACGGCGGCCTGTGCCAGTGGCTCATCAATGTGCTCAACATCTTCACGGGCAACCTGGACCGGGAGGGCGGGGCCCTATTCACCCGGCCGGCCTTCGACCATGTCGGCTTTACCGGCAGCAAAGGCAAGACCGGCATCTTCGCCCGCCGCCGCACCCGCGTGAGCGGCCTGCCGGAGTACAGCGGCGAGTTTCCCGTCGCCGCCCTGGCCGAAGAGGTCCTCACCCCCGGCGAAGGGCAGATACGGGCTATGGTGACAGTGGCCGGCAACCCGGTGCTATCCACTCCCAACGGCAGCCACCTGGACGAAGCCCTCGCCGGCCTGGAATTCATGGCCGCCATCGACATCTACATCAACGAAACGACCCGCCACGCCAACATCATCCTGCCCCCCACCACTGGCCTGGAAACGGAACACTACGATATCATCTTCCACCTGCTTGCCGTCCACAATACTGCCAAATACTCCCCGCCCCTCTTCGAAAAAGAACCGGAACAGCGCCACGACTGGCAGATCTTCCAGGCCCTCACCGAACGCCTCACCGGCCAGCCCGGCAACGGCATGCAACCGCAGCCCATGCTCGACTTTGCCCTGCGCGCCGGCCCGTATCACCTTTCCTTAAAACAATTGATCGAAGAACCCCACGGTATTGATCTCGGCCCGTTGCAGCCCTGCCTGCCCGGCCGCCTGTTCACGCCGGACAAAAAGATCCCCCTGGCGCCGAATATTTTCGTACAAGACGTTAGCCGCCTGAAAGCGGATATGGAAACCTGGAAAAAAGTATCGGAGAGCGATTTCCCCTTTGAACTCATCGGCCGCCGCCAGCTGCGCTCCAACAACTCCTGGATGCACAACTGCCATCGGCTGGTCAAAGGGCCGGAGCGCTGCACCCTGCTCATACATCCGGAGGATGCCCGCCAGGCGGGCATAAAGGACGGGCAGCGAGTGAAGGTGGTTTCTTCCATGGGCGCCATACAGATAAAAGCAGAGATCAGCGATGAGATGATGCCGGGCGTGGTGAGCATCCCCCACGGCTGGGGCCACGGGCGGGAAGGGGTGCGGATGGAAGTGGCGCGGGCGCATCCCGGCGCCAGCATTAATGACCTGACGGATCACAGAAGGATAGATGAATTGACCGGGAATGCTGCTTTTAGTGGGGGGATGGTGCGGGTGGAGGGGGGATGAAATGGACGTTAATTGGGGCTTGGCTAGTGGCCAGTCGACTTGAAGTCGCCTGGCCACTAGCCAGGCTTCGAAAAGCCTACGGCTCACGCCAAAGTTACCGCTTTTTTCAGTAAGAAAACAGGACAGTTGACGGCCTCCGATCATCCCTTAAATCGAGGAAAATTCACTATTCCATAAGGCTATTCAATTGATAAAGAACACTTTATCGCCAGCCCAAAGAGAGGCATTTTCACAACTCCAGCCCCTAATGTCTTATTCCACCCTCAAACTCCGCAGCCGGTTCAGGGCCGCCGCCAGCTCCAGCTTGCGGAAGGTGGCGTAGTGGCCCTCCTTCCGGCGGCTCAACACATCCAAAGAACCGGATCCGATATCTGCCATCACCTGTTCCAGCACCTCGGCCAGGGGGCGGCCGTCCATATATTTCCGGGCGTAGAGTAAAGCGTCGCCGATGGCGTTGAGCTGGCTGTTGTCTGCCAGTTGCTCGACGGCGGAAAGGGCGATCTCCTCGGCGCCGAACTGCAGGCTGCGGATGCCGAAGGCGCGCACCTTTTCTCGCCTGCCCTTCTGGGCGTCGATGCTCTCGGGAATAGGAACCCTCCGGGGCAGGGCGCCGAAATCCTGGCCTCCTTCATTCGCCCTGTCCTGCGGATGGGCGCTGGCGATCTCGCGGGCGCGCTCGGTCAGGTCCTGCGGCTGGTATTCTACCATACAAAGCACCCGGTCGGCAATGTCGAAGTACAGGCCGGAGCCGCCCACTACGATGATGGAGGAAACGCCCAGCTCATCGTACAGCTGCCGCGCTTTGTCGACGAAGGGTGTGATCGGCTCGCGCTCTTTGGGCACCAGCTGTTGCATGCGGTGGTCGCGGATCATGAAGTTGGTGGCCGAGGTGTCCTCGTCGATGAGCAGGGCCCGGGCGCCGGCTTCCAGGGCTTCCATCACGTTGGCCGCCTGGGAGGTGCTGCCGCTGGCGTTCCGGGTGGAAAAGCGGAGCGTATCTACCGACTGAGGGAGGTTGTTGATGAAGGGGCTGATGTTCACCTTTTCCACGAAGCGGCCGTCTTCCGCCCGGATCTTAACGGCATGGGGACTGGAGACGACGAACTCGCGGCCGTCGCCGGGGATGTGGTTGTAAATACCCAGCTCTATGGCGCGCAGGAGGGTGGACTTGCCGTGGTAGCCGCCTCCCGTGATAAGGGTAATGCCCTTCGGGATGCCCATGCCGCTGGCCTTCCGGTTCGGCAATTGTATTTCCACCTCCAGGTTTGCCGGTGAGCGGAAGGGCAGGCCGCCCTCCAGGGGGCGGGGGTCGACGCCACTGGCGCGGGGCAGTAGGGCGCCGTTGGCGACGAAAGCTACCAGGCCGAGCTCTTCGAGGTGGCTGCGCAGGGCATCCGCATCTTCGTTGACGAGCAGATGGTTCAGCAGTGCTTCCTCATCGAGGGGCTCGGGAAAGAGGCTGTATTCGGCGATCGCCGGCAGTTCCTCCAGGAGGATGGCGGCGGCCTGCTGGCCGGCAATGCGGCGCCCGAATGCGGGCAGGCCCACCTGAAAGCGTACCTCCAGTTTATCTCCGTCCAGCACCATGGCCGTCCGCTCCAGTATCTCCTGTCCGGGTTGGTCGATAAATATTCCTCCGCTCTTTCCGCTGCCGCGCTGCCCTTTGGCAAAGCGGCGGATGCAACGGGCAAACTGGCGGGCCAGGAAATCGCGCAGGGCTACCTCGCGGCTGCGGTTCTGATAGGCCCATTCCGGAAAGCGGTTCTCCACCCTCAGGCGCAGGCGGGTGGGGGAAGCGAAGGGGTCGCCCTGAACGTAGTCGATATGGAGTTCAAAATCATCATAGGCATACTGCCCCTGGATATCTTTATAGGCCTTATAGCCTTTGCCGTCGATGCGGCGGAGCAGGCGCCGCAGATCTTCCTTGGTTTTTTCCATGCCGTTTAAGGTAACGAATTCACCGGAACCGCCATAGGGGAATCTGCGATCATTTGACTATCTTTCCAACTTTCACCAATATTCGAAAAAATGCTTGACCAGGCAACTGACGTACGGAAAGGGGAAGAGCTGGATCAGCAAAAGCTCGAAGCCTATCTGCAGAGACACTGGCAAGGCTTTTCTTCCCTGAAGGCCACCCGGCAATTCCCTGGCGGCTATTCCAACCTGACCTACCTGCTGGAAACCGATCGGGGCGAATACGTGCTGCGCCGCCCGCCCTTCGGCGCCAACATCAAAACGGCCCACGATATGGGGCGTGAATTCCGAGTGCTTTCGGCCCTGGAGGGCATTTATGATAAGATACCACGGCCGGTGTTGCACTGCGAAGAGGAAGGCGTCATCGGCGCACCTTTTTATATTATGGAACGGGTGAAGGGCGTCATCCTTCGGGGAGGTGCGCATAAGAAGGCCGATCTTGAACCCCGGCTGATGCGGGCAATCTCTGAAGCCGCCGTTGACAACCTGGCCGCCCTGCACCGGATCGATATCGAAGCTACAGGGCTGATCAATATGGGCAAGCCGGAAGGCTACGTCGGCCGACAGGTAGAAGGCTGGATCGGGCGCTACTACAAAGCGGAAACCGACACCATACAGAGCATGAATGAACTAGCGGAGTGGATGAGAAAGCATCAGCCGCAGGACGGCCCGCCGGGCCTGATCCACAACGATTACAAATACGACAACCTGGTGCTACAGGAAGGCCGCCTCAGCCACATCCTCGCTGTACTCGATTGGGAGATGGCCACCGTGGGCGACCCCCTGATGGACCTCGGCACCTCGCTGGCCTACTGGACAGAGGGCCCGGAAGCCCGCATGATGCCCCTGGCCGCCGGCAACCTCACCTGGCTGCCCGGCAACCTGACGCGGGGAGAGGTGGTAGAACGCTACGCCGCCCAAACGGGAAGGGAAATTAAGGATTCCTTATTTTATTATGTTTATGGCGCCTTCAAGATCGGGGTGATCGTCCAGCAGATCTACGCCCGCTATAAGAAAGGCCATACGAAAGACGAGCGCTTTGCCAACCTCATTGAAGCGGTGCGCTTCTTTGGGGAGATCGGAAGGCGGGCGCTGGAGAAAGGGCGGGTGAGCGGGCTGTTCTGAGGCCTGCTCATGGCCGGATTGTTGAATTGTTATATGGCTATGTTATTGGCGTCCTCACGCTTGCCTTTATGCAGGGTGCGATTGGCCCGGGCCCCGGATAGCAATATAACACTACTAACCATATAGCCAATATCAGAACCGTTTTCAGATATTTGAATATCCAGAACCCTGGAAGAAACGCGAAGCAGAATAGTGCCGTTCCTCCCACTCCTGTTAACAAAATGATAATCTTACGGTTTCTGGTAATGGGGAGAGGGGGTAGAAACGTTTCTATTTTACGATAATAAATAACGGAGTTCCTCGAAGCCATTAGTTGGATACGCCATTAGCGCCCCAAATTTATTGGGGTTCGGAGAAGCTTTCACTGCCTCTACCAGCGTTATCTTTTGGATTCGTCTCCGACGCCAAATAAATTTGGCGGCCCGAGGCATACGTTCAACCAGCAACGCAAAACGTTACAATGAGCTTTTTTGTATAATAATCATTATGAATATGCCGATGCAAGTGTGGTTCATTGTGGCCAACCACTTTGTCGGAGAACCTGCTCCGCCCAACGAAAGGCCGGAGGATAACCAGGCGAAACCCTAAATCTGATCAGCCATGTTCTCAAAAACTGTGAGCCTCTTATTCATACTATTATCCTGTTCGGTGGCGCTCCAGGCCCAGGAAGACGACCGCCTGCGCTATGTCGACCGCTTTAAGGAGGTCGCCATCCGCGAGATGGAGCGCGCCGGCATTCCCGCCAGCATCAAGCTGGCCCAGGCCATCCTGGAATCCAATGCCGGCCAAAGCGACCTGGCGCGCCGGGCCAACAACCACTTCGGCATCAAATGTGGAAACGGCTGGGATGGCAAGACCTTTTACAAAAAGGACGATGACTACGACGAAGAGGGCCGCCTGATAGAATCCTGCTTCCGGTCTTACCGGAACCCGGAGGCCAGCTTCATCGCCCATTCGGAATTCCTGCGCGACCCCAACAAGCAATACCGCTACGGCTTCCTTTTCCGGCTGGACCCCACCGACTATAAAGCCTGGGCGGAAGGCCTGCGCCGCGCCGGCTACGCCACCAGCGCCAACTACTCCCGCAAGCTCATCGACATCATCGAGCGGTATCAGCTCTTTCGCTACGACGAGCTATCCTCTCCGGAGATCATCGCCGGCGAGGATGTGATCAACGAAGGGCCGGATGCCGTCGTCAGCCCGGGCTTGGTGTTTGAGAACAACGACGTACGGTATGTACTGGCTAAAGCGGAGGAAACGCCGAACGAGATCGCCATCCGCACCGGCATCAGCCTGAGCAGGATACTGGATTACAACGAGGGCCTGGCCGACCGCAACGCCCAGCTCGCCGAAGGCGCCGTAGTTTACCTGCAGCCCAAGCGCAACAGCTTCCGCGGCAAACGTAAATGGCACTACGTAAAGGAAGGAGAAACCATGTACGAGATCTCACAAATGTATGGTATTAAGCTGGACAGGCTCTACAAACGCAACCGAATGCCCAGCAATACCCAACCGGCAGTGAATGAGCGGGTAAAGATCCGCGGCTGTAAGGCGAAAGACAAGCCGACGCTGAGAAGTGAAGTAAAACCGGTGGTTCCCGTTCCTGTATCCGACAAACCAGCCGTCGCCGTACCTGACGAGGATGAGGACGGAGAGATCGACTTCGAAGGAGAGGTGGAAGTGCCGGAAGACAAGCCCGAAGAAGAGAAACCACCTGTGCCGGCGCCGCCCGTGAAAGAGGACAAACCTGCGGTTACCCCGCCGCCAACGCCCCAGCCGGAGCCCACCCCACCTCCGATTGGCGCGGATGAGGGCTTTGACGAAAATGAGGGAGCCCCGGCCCCGGCCCCAGCGCCAGCGGCTCCCGTTTACCATACTGTGGCTAAAGGAGATACCCTTTACAACATCTCCCGCCGCTATGATACGACGGTGGAAAGCCTGAAGCGCATGAACGGGCTGACGTCCAACCTCATCAGCATCGGCCAGGTGCTGAGGGTGAAGTGAGGACAGGATAGACAGGATAGACAGGATTTAGGCTTGCCAGGTTTCGGAAACCTGGCAAGCCTAAACTGGTTTTCTTTTTTTATCCAAAAAGTGCCACCTTTGCAGGGCATTTTGATGCGCTGCGCCTCATTTCCTCATCTGGCGCCACCCTGCGGAAACGAGGCGCAGCAAAAAACTTAAAAACGGATAGATGAAAAGAGGTATACTTTTTCTTTTGATCCTGGCCGCGGCAGGCGCGCAGGCTCAGTCCTATGGCGGATTCGCCTTCGGCGTAAAAGGCGGCCCCACCATCGGCCTGCAGCAATGGGAAGGCTTCGAGCAGGACCCCCTGTTCAAGTACCACGGCATCGTTTTTGTTGAATCCATAACGGAAGGGAACGAATTCGGCGTATTCGCCCAGCTGGGGTATCATCAGAAAGGGAGCGCCATTCGCAACCGGAATTTCACGAACCTCATAAACGGGCAGCCGTTCCGCCCGCCGGCACGGGAGTTTATCTTCGAAAACCTCTCCCTCACCGGCGGCGCCAAGCAGAAGTTCCCCTTCGGGTCAGGCGACAGTAAAGCCTATTACGCACTGGGGATACGCCTGGATTACACCATCGGCACCAACCTGGATCAATATACCCGCTTCATCGAAGCCAATCCCGCTTTTGCCATCTATCCGATAGACGATACCCAGTTCATCCGGGAGATCAACTACGGGCTGACGCTGGGCGGCGGTATTGAGATCCCTTTCTCCGAACTGGTGGGCACCATGATCGAATTCACGGTCAACCCGGACTTCTCCTACCAGTACGAACAGCCGGAGATCCCCAATGTGCTGGACCCCTACACCGGCAATTCGCGCACCATCCCCCAGCGCCGCATCCGCAACCTGACGTTCGAGCTGACGGTAGGCTTCCGGTTCCTGAGGAAGGTGGAGTATATTGATTGAGTGAAGGAATGAAGGAATGATTGACTGAATGAATTTGAACACGAAAACATGAGACTGAGGAGTGAGAACCTGGTAAAGATATACGGCCGCCGCGAGGTGGTCCGCAATGTATCTCTGCATGTACAACAGGGAGAGATCGTGGGGCTGCTGGGGCCGAACGGCGCCGGTAAGACGACCACCTTCTACATGGTAGTGGGTTTCATCAAACCGAACGAGGGGCGGGTCTTTCTGGAAGGAGAAGACATTACCGACCTGCCGATGTACAAGCGCGCCAAGCGCGGCATCGGCTACCTGCCGCAGGAGCCTTCCGTCTTCCGGAAGCTGAGTGTAGAAGATAATGTCAAGGCGGTGCTGGAGATGACCAACCTGAGCAAGGAAGAGCAACGCCGGCGCCTGGAAGAGCTGATCGAAGAGTTCGGCCTGGAAAAGGTGCGCAAGAGCCGCGGCGATACCCTTTCGGGGGGCGAGCGCCGCCGGACGGAGATCGCCCGCGCCCTGGCCACCAGCCCCAGGTTCATCCTGCTGGACGAACCCTTTGCCGGCATCGACCCCATCGCCGTGGAGGATATACAATACATCGTCGCCAAGCTGAGGACCAAGAACATCGGCATCCTGATCACCGACCACAACGTCCAGGAAACCCTGTCGATCACCGACCGGGCCTACCTCATGTTCGAGGGCGCCATCCTCAAGGCCGGCACAGCCGAGGAACTGGCCGCCGACGAAATGGTCCGAAAGGTATACCTCGGAAAGAACTTCGAGCTGCGCAAAAAAGTGATCGACCTCGATGAACAGCGCTAAAAGCATCCTCGCCGCCCTTCTTTTTATTGCTTTGTTGGCCAGCTGTGAACGCCCCGAAGAAGCGCCCATCCGGCTGACCTCACGGGAGCGCATCCGCATCGACACCCTGGCCAACCAGCAGATCGACAGTATCCGGGAGATGATGGACAGCCTTTGTGATGCCCTTTATCCGGAAATACTGCAGCGGTCGGTCGACTCCCTGGTGGAAGTGCGCAAGCGGGAAGAAGAAAAACTGAGGGCAAGAATCCAACGTGAACAATCAGAACAATGAGGGCCCGGATCATTTTTTCCATGTACTTTTTCCTCCTGCTGTCCGGTTGCAGCGAAGATGACCGCAACCAGAGAGCCGTGCAGGCCGTCATTCAGGAAGAAGTGGAAAAGCGCGTACGCAACTACAAACAGGTGCGCATGCAGCGCTGTAATGAACAAGCACTGGAAGAGGCCAGCCGCCTCGCCGATTCCATCCTCCTCCTGGAAGCCCGCCTCGAACGCGACACCATGGGCAAACCGCCCAAACCGGAAAAACCGGAAAAACCGGAGATCAAAACGGTTTTGGACTCCCTGCCGGTCAAACCACTGCTGGACAAGACAAAGAAAGCGGAAAAAGATACGCTGATGAATGACGCAAGTGGAAATAACCACTAAGCGTTCCCGAAGGCCTCCCTTCCCCACTTCAAACTTCAAACTTCCTTTTGTTAAGGAAGCTTTGTTTTTTATGGTGCAGGCCCCTTTCGCCCTCTTTCCGCCGCCCCCAGCCAGGCAATGTTCCGATTTCCGATTTCCGACTTCCGACTTTAAGGCGCCACTTGCACCTATAGGCCTTCCCACTTCCCTACAACCCTTCCATCCGCCGCACATCCAGATAGTACTCTTTCAGTTTTTCATTGAGCTTGCCCACGATCCGCAGCGCATCTTTCTTCTTTTGATCCTGAACGGGAAAAATGCTGCCCATTACCGCTGCAAAATCATGCAGGCGCTGATAGTACGGGAAGGGCTTGTCCAGGTCCTCAAACTGGCCATTCATCACGACCATGGCCTCGACGCCATCCGTCGTCATATCTGAGGTAGACCCAAAGCGGAGGATAAAATAGGGAGGATCTCCGAGCCGGATAGACGGGTCCGCCTCCAGAGCGGAATTGAGCAAAAAACCCTGAAGCCGGCCGGTTTTAAGCGCGGCCGTGGCCGTATCCAGCATAAAATAAACCTCGGAGAAATTGTACACCTCACGGAAAGCGCTCATTATATTCTGATTGAACTCCTTTCTGTCGGCCAGCGTCTGTTCGAGCTGTTTTTCGACCCGTTTGCGGTTGGGGTTATCCGGCCCGGTGCTGCCGAGGATGTTCTCCAGGGCATCGATCTTGCTCTGGTAAGAAGGAAAGCGGACGATGAGCGCGCCCTCTTTCAGGGCTTTAATATTTTCCCGCGCCATTTCGGCCCGTTCTTCCTTTGACGACGATTCTTCCTGCCCGGCTACAGAAACCAGTGGAATGGAAAAACAGGCAACAAGGAATAAAAAGCTCAGAAACCAGGATTTTAAATCACGCATGCTCGTTAATATTGAGTTAATTTCCAATAATGGCGGCAGCCCGGGGCAATCCGAAGGGCTGGCGCTGTGTTAATATTCAAAAAATTAGCAAATTTGT
>CAYQKY010000170.1:0-18718 GCA_964418125.1 uncultured Phaeodactylibacter sp. | reverse complement strand
CAGAACAATATTTGCTCGCTTTCGCCTCATCAGCACTTCTCCGACAGGCTCCTAGCGGATATAGTATTCCTCTCAAAAAAGGGTTCCGGTTGAGGCTTTTTCTTATCTTTTATTCCCTATCCGGTAGGGTATCCTCTCCGCCGGTCGTTTCTCAATAAAAAAGCATGGAAACAGTACTCAACTGTACCACCGGCACGCTGGCCCCCTATGCCCCCACGGCCGGCTGGCCCTGGAACCGGCAGCGCGCCGCCCACCTGTACCGCCGCCTGGGCTTTGGCGCTCCCTTTCCAACCTTAGAACAGGCCCTGGCCCAGGAGCCTCTTACCCTGGTGGACAGCCTGGTGGACGCCGCCGTCAGCGCCCCGCTAAGCACTCCGCCGGACTGGGCGGAATGGACCCTCAACGACTACACGGATTTCGAAGCGCAACTCGAAGAGCAGTTCGTGGAATGGCTGCGCACCTGGGCGACGGATATGCTGGACAACCCGCTGCGGGGGAAGCTGACGCTCTTCTGGCACAACCATTTCGTCACCGAGTTCGACGCCTATGTGTGCCCCTCCTACCTGTACCGCTATCATAAGGTGCTGCAGCAACACTGCCTGGGCAATTTCAAGGACTTCGTTTATGAAATAGGGCTGACGCCGGCCATGCTGATCTACCTCAACGGCCTGGAAAACCGCCGGGGGGACGCCAATGAGAACTACGCCCGCGAGCTGTACGAACTCTTTACCCTCGGCGCCGACAACGGTTATACCCAGCAGGATATCGTAGAGACGGCCCGCGCCCTTACCGGCTACAACCTCATCCTGGCCGGGTGCGGAGAGATCTATTTCAACCCCTTCACCTGGGACAACGGGGCCAAGACCATCTTCGGCCAAACCGGCAACTGGGGGTACAATGACGTGATCGACATACTCTTCGAACAGCGGGCCGACGAGATCGCCGATTTCATCTGCCGCAAGATCTACCGCTTTTTTGTGCATCCGGAAGTGGATGAAGGCATCGTCGGCGGGCTGGCGCAGACGTTCATACAGAACGACTTCGAACTGGAGCCCGTCTTTCGCCAGCTGTTCAGCAGCGAGCACTTCTTCGACGAGGCGGTGCTTGGCGTGCAGGTGAAGAGCCCGCTCGAACTCACCTTCGGTTTCCTCACGGAAGGCAGCTTCGCCATAGGCCCGGAAATGAAGGAACTGGCCCTTTTTGCCTCCAGCCAGTTGGGGCAGACGCTCTCCATCCCGCCCAACGTTGCCGGCTGGCCCGGCAACCGGACGTGGATCAGCACCAGCACCCTTGCCGCCCGATGGAACACCATCACTTACCTGATGTACATTTCCTGGGCACAGGACGCAGGGCAGTTCCGAACCCTCGCCCAGGGCCTGGCCGGCGACCCCAACTCCAATATGCCGGACCTGGTGGCCGGCGCCATCATCGAGCATTTCGTGCCCGTCGGGCTGCATACCCCGGAGCTGTACGAACGGGCCTACATCGCCTTCAGGGCCAACATTCCGGAGAACTATTACGCCACCGGCCAGTGGAACCTCAACTGGGAAACCGTGCCCTACCAGGTGATCCTTCTGCTCGACTACCTGGGGCGGCTGCCGGAGTTTCAGTTGTCCTGAATAAGAGCCTTTTTTGCCACAAAAACACGAAAACACAAAATCCCACGAAATTTTTGTGCGGATTTGGTGCTTTTGAGCTTTCGTGGCGAATTCATATTCACCGTTAAAAGCAAAAAATCATGTGCAGCCATAACAATAAAAAGAACCGGCGCGGCAGCGCTCTCGAACACGGCGAAGCCCATCAGCGCGACCACCAGAAGTGGAGCCGGCGCACCTTCCTGAAAAACCTGGGCCTGGCCACCGGCGGCGCCACCCTCCTGGGCGGGATGCCGGTCCGGGCGTTGGGCCTTTCACCCCTGACCGCCTTGCTGAACGGCGGCATTGAAGAGCGGGCGCTGGTCATCATACGCCTGGCGGGCGGCAACGACGGGTTGAACACCATCATCCCGCTGTATGACTATGGCGCCTACATCAACAACCGGCCTACCGTAGGACTCCCCCAAAATCAACTCATCAACCTGAATGACTCCTTCGCCATGCCCCAGTCCATGCAGGCGCTGAACCCGCTCTGGCAGGAAGGGCGGATGAAGGTCATCCATGGAGTAGGCTATCCCGAGCAAAACCTCTCCCACTTCCGCTCTTCCGACATCTGGGACTCTGCCAGCGACTCCAATGTGGTGGATGATTCCGGCTGGCTGGGCCGTTTTATCCTCAACCAGTACCCGGACTTTATCAATGACCCGCCTACAGTGCCGCCGGCCATTCAGATCGGCAACTACGGCTCTATCCTGTTCAACGACGAGGGGGGCAGCAGCCTGTCGTATTCGGTTACCGAACCTCAGGAACTGGAGCAACTGGCGCAGAGCGGCCAGCTGTTCGACACCGTCAACCTGCCCGATTGTCATTTCGGAGAACAACTGGGCTTTGTGCGCACCGTTACCAACAACACCTTCCGCTACGCCGAGTCTATCGCCAATGCCTATGCTGCTTCCGCCAATGCGGTGGAATACGAAGGCAACCTCGGCTATCAGCTCTCCCTGGTGGCCCGCATGGTGAAAGGCAACCTGGGCACCAAGCTCTACCTCGTTTCCATTGGCAGCTTCGACACCCACGCCGGGCAGGGCAATACGCACCCCATGCTGCTGAACGAGGTAGCCACCCAGGTGAAGAACTTCTTCGACGACCTGTCCGCCGGCGAGCGCGCCCGGGACGTCCTCTGCATGACCGTCTCGGAATTCGGCCGCCGCCTGGACGAGAACGGATCGGCCGGGACCGACCACGGCGCCGCCGCCCCCATGCTGCTCTTCGGCCCGGGCCTGAACGGCAACGGCTTCGTCGGCATGCACCCCAGCCTGGACGAGCTCGACGCCGCCGGCAACCTCATCTTCAGCACCGACTTCCGGCAAGTGTACGCCACTGTACTCGAGAATTGGCTCTGCCTGGACCCCTCTGAGGTGGACGAAGTGCTGGGCAGGAACTTCAACCGGCTGAACCTGGGGCTGGACTGCATGGCCACCTCCACTTCCAGCCCCGCGCCGGGCAGCCGCCTGGAAGCGAAGATCCTGTATCAGAACGACGGCAGCATCGCCATACAATACTACCTTCCCAATGCCGGAAATGTACAATTGCAGGTGCTCGACATGATGGGCCGGCCGGTGGAAACGCTGGTGTCCGGCTATCAGTTGTTCGGCACGCATCAGGCTATATTCCGGCCGAGCCGGAGGCTGCCGGCCAGTGGAATGTATGTCGCTTTTCTAAGGGTGGGGAAGCAGGCGGTGAGCGAACGGTTTGCAATTGTGAGATAAGGCTGTAAACCTGCCGGAGTTTCGGCTAGGCCTCGGTTCTGATGAACCCGGCAGTGTTTATCGGAGATGTTAAAGTGGTGATTACTTCGATAAACGCTGCCGGGTTGAGCGGCCTGGCGCCTGGCTGAAAACCCGGCAGGTTAAATTAAATCAAAAGGCCAGTCCCCTTCACAGACAGATTGAACGTTTCAAATACCCACTCCTCCTCTTTTTTGTAGATCTTTTTTTCGAGATATGCGCCGTCTTCCGGCGGCCCGCCGCCCTTCCATTTTGAAATCGCCCGGCAACTTCTCATCTTTGGAGCCAAAACGAATAGTGGCCATGAACCTAAGAGAAATTTTGAAATTGCTGCTTACCGCCTGTATTTGCAGCCCCGTCTTTAGCCAGGATGACACGACAACCATCACGCCGGAAGTCACCTCTATCACCATCAACTGGACGTGGCAGGCCCAGGATGGAGACACCATCAGCCGGGACTTCTGCCTGCTGGAGTTCGCTCTGCCCCCGGAATACTTTTCCAATGCTTACTCCCTCAGCCTGGAAAACTTCTCGGTGGCGGATGACAAGGGGCGGGCTTACCAGGCCAATGCCTTTGCCGTCACTGCCGGCGAGCAGAGCCTCCACCGCAACTATCGCCTGCTGGAACCGCAGGAAGGCAAAGATCCCCTGCCGCGCTTCCGGGTGCGGATCGAAAACCCGAATAAGGACATCGAATATTTCCGTATGGAAGGGCAGCTCGAGGTTGTCCTCCGGGCGGAAGGCCCCGGCTCAGTTCTGGAATTCAGCACCCTGGACTGGCAGTCGCTCTACGAAGCGCTCCTCCCCTACGATATACAACTGGTGTTTGCCGCCCAGAACCGCAGCCTGATCGAACAGATGGCCAACCTGGGCGGCATGAGCCCCGAAGGCCAGGCAAGCCTCAATGAATTCCTGGAATCTTTCATCATGTACCTCCACGAACCCCTCTACCCGGAGAATTCCAACCTTCTGCTGGACGACCCTCAAAAGCGGGTGTTGAAAATAGAGATCCTCAGCCCGGAAGGGCAGCCCATTCCCTATCAGGACCGGCGCACCTATGCCGCCGGGGCCCTGCTTATCGAACAGCAGTACCAGTCGCCCCTGAGCGGGCAGGAAAGGGTTAGTGTTTATCTCGCCACCGATGAGAACCGGGTGACGATGCCGATCCGGATGGAGCGGGTAGTGTTGCCGTGGTAGGGAGGTTGGTTGATTGGTTGATTTTTACCCGGCTGAGGGACGAAGACGGGGGTTGGTTGATTGGTTGGTTATTCTGGCGCGAGCGTCACTGCAGTTTATTTTTTATGTCCCGGAGCTGCCGTTCCGTCTCGCTGATCTGTTCCTGGAGGGCGAACTTCTGGCTGGCGTCGTAGGCTTTGGCCAGTTCCAGGCGGAAGTAATTGAGCTTTCGGGTGAGCGTTTCCGCCTGTTGTTTCAGGCCCTGGCGTTCCAGCTCGCTAAGGTAAGCGCCGCCGTTGTTGTCATTGTTCTCAGGAGTTTCCGGCTGGAGGGCCCCGGGTTTAAGGTCTTCCTCTTCCAGGTCGTCGGCGATGGAATTGAGGGCGAAGCGGATGCGGTTGAGGGTCACGTTGGCGAAGTTGGGGTCCACCAGGTTGTTGCGCATCTGTTTGGTGATGCTGCTGTACTGGCTTTGCTGCATGATGACGTCGTTCTCCCGGCTGGAGCGGTCGTCGATGATGCGGTTGAACAGCTCGAAGGCCTTTTCGAACTCGCTTTCGCGGATGTAGTCTTTCAGGCGTTCGCGAGCGTCCTTCAGGGTACGCAGGTGTTGAGGCTTTTTCTCCGGGGCGGGTTCAGGGGGCGGCGCCGGCTGCTGCTCTCCCCTTTTGGCGCCGGCAGCTGCCGGGCGCTCCGCCGGTTTCTCAAAGCCCTTATCTTTGTACTCCTTCAGGCGGAACATAAACTCTCCGCCCATATCGCCCACGTTCTGCAGGGCGGCGCCGCGAGGCAGCTGGTCGGCGTTATTACCAACAGCCACCACGACATCATTACAGAACTGAGAAACCCGCAGGCGGGGCTCGTTATTGTTTTTGAGGTGCCAGAGCACGGCCTGCGCAAAGGGACTGTGTTCTCCCTCCCATCCGTCGGAAACGACTTCCTTGCGGCCGGCGGTCAGCAGCCAGCGGGAGGGCAGGCTCTCCAGGCGGTCTTCGGCGGTCGTTGCCCGGCGGGTGGTAAAGAAGCTGCCGGAATAGCAGGAATCGGTAATGATGAAGGTATGGCGGGTTTTAATGGCCCGCACCAGGCGCGTCACCAGGTCGAAAGAGATGTAAGAACCGATCTCTCCGTGGCGGGCGTCAACCGGGATCCAGTATCCTACATCGATGATCTCGTCGTACTCTCCGTGGCCGGCAAAATACATCAGTAAGGTATCCTCTTCGGTTGTTGACCTGGCCAGGCTTTTCAGCTGGCCGATGATGGCGCTCTGTGTGGCTTGTTCATTGTATAGTGTGGAAAGGTTACCCTCATCAAACTGGTACTTTTCGACCAGTATTTTCAGTACCTCTTCTGCATCCCTGACGGCGTTCTGAAGCCGGGGAATAGCCTTGTCGTTATAGTGGTCTACCCCAACCACCAGAAGGTGGTTTTTGCCTTTGAGCGCCTGCTCCTCTTCCGCTTTACCGCCTATATCGACCCCTCGCTTCTGTTCTTTATTTTCTTTGGGCATTTGTGCCTGGTATTTCCGGTGTTTTATAGAATAATAGTGTGTACGCCAAATATACCGGTTTGATTTGTGATGTTTGATTTTTGATTTGTGATTTTTGATGTTCCGGCCTGCCTTAAATCACAAATCAAAAATCCTCACGGTACGACCACTTCCAGTTCCCGCACTTTCTTTCCGTCGCTCCAGCACCCCATATTCCGCTGGGCTTCCGTATTGCCGAAGGCAACGTCACAGTTTTCTTCCGAGCGGACGCAATCCATCAGAGCGTCGAGCAGTTTCCAGTAGCCATAGTAGTCGATGGCGTTGAGCCGGGCTACGCCCAGGGCCCGCCGGTACGAGAGATTATGGATGCCGGCGTCGAAGTCAGAGTCGAGGGCATAGCTTTCGTTATGCCCGGCGCCGATTTCGGGTTCGCCATATTCGTCAGGATGCTGGAGGATGAGGTTGCGCTTCGGAGTATTTACTGCCGTTTCAAAAATAATGCGCCCCAGTTTTTCCCCGACGACATGGTCGTTAACGCTGACCATGATCAAAAGGGCGATATCTTCCGGCATGTCCACATAGCTGTCGAGTAGAGCGCCATTGAGGGGGCCGGTGCCGGGAGATGCCAGCAGGATGCCCGCCGGCCTGGGAATACCCAGTTCCTCATGGTTTACGCCCAGATAAGCTGAGATGGCGCCGCCGTAGGAATGGCCGGCGAGGATGAGCCCTTCCTCCACTGGCCAAACGTGGCCGCCGGTTTTCAACTTCTTCAGAGCATTGCGGATGGCGGTGGAAGCCGTATTCGGGAATTCTTTGCTTCCGGGGCTGAACAGGTTATTTTGATAGCGCGGATAGATCACGATGTTACCCTGCAGAACGATATGGCGCAACCAGCGCCCGTAGATCATGGGGTTGATGGCGCCGTAACCATGGTGAAAAACCACCACCGGAGCAGAATCGGGGCGGGGGCTGGCCGGCTCGAATAGCCAGTATCCGTTTTCATCCACAGCAAAATCACTCATTTTCACTTCGGCATGAAGGTAGTCGGCACTGCCGGGCCCTTCCTCCGGTTGATCCGGCCCGGTAGGCGCCGAAGCTCCGGACAGAAAGATCCAAAAGATGAGTAGTGATATCCAGGCCTGTATCATCGGGTGTGTGTTTTTATGTTGTAAAACGTGAAATAGAGTGGATTGGTTGTTTCGGGATTCATTATTCGGGATTCGTGGGTACCGTTGCCGGATCACGAATCCACGAATCCACGAATAACGAAACACAAATAAAAAACGTACATTTACGGCAAATCAGAAAAGCACTTCATGTCATCGAATAAAGGTGAACAACGAGTCGGGATCATCGGCGCCGGGAGTTTTGGCACGGCCATCGCCAACCTGCTGGCCTACAATACGGATGTCCTGCTGTTCAGCCGCAAGCCGGGCATGGTAGGCCGGATCAACAACACCCATGAGAACATGGGTGTGGAGCTGTCGCCGCGGGTCCGGGCTACCGACGACTTTGAAGAACTCACCCGGCAGTGCACGCTCATTTTCCCCGTCGTCCCTTCCGGCAGCTTTCGCAATATGATGAAGGACTTGTCGCCCTATCTCCGGCCATACCACATTCTCATTCATGGTACGAAGGGATTTGACGCCCACGGGCTGGAAGACCGGGAAGAGGAAGGCCTTCCTCTGAGGCGAGAGGATGTGAGCACCATGAGTGAAGTGATCCGGGAAGAGAGCGTCGTCGTCCGCATCGGCTGCCTGTCGGGGCCCAACCTGGCTTCGGAGATCATGGCCGGGCAGCCTACCGCCACGGTGATCGGCAGCCATTTCGACGAGGTGATCCGCCTGGGCAAAAAGGTGTTGAGCAGCAAGCATTTCCACGTCTTTGGCACTTCCGACCTGATGGGAGCGGAACTGGCCGGCGCCCTGAAGAACATGATCGCCATCGGTTCGGGAATCCTCAAGGGCAAGGGGCTGGGGAAGAACATCCAGGCCATGCTCATCACCCGGGGCCTGACCGAGATGGTCTACTTCGGCAACGCCATGGGCTCCTCGAGCAGCGCCTTTTTCGGCACCGCCGGCATCGGCGACCTCGTGGCCACCGCCACCAGTAAGGACAGCCGCAATTTCACCTTCGGCTACCGCCTGGGCATGGGAGAAAGCATAGAGGAGATCGAGGCCACCATGCCGGAACTGGCGGAAGGAGTCCGAACCCTTAAAATTGCCCGACAGTTGGCGAAATATTATAAATTGCGCGTTCCCATTACGGAGATGCTCTATAATATCGTCTTCGAGGAATTTGAGATCGACCGCGCAATCCATTACCTGATCACATATCCGTACGATGTAGATGTCGATTTCATTTAGTTTTTAACGGCAAAGGAAAATAATGAATCAACTGATCCAGAAAGCAATCCCTCATCTCATTGCCATCGCCATCTTCCTGGTAGCCTGTGCTGCCTATTTCAGCCCGCAGCTGCAGGGCAAGGTGCCTCAGCAAAGCGATATCATCCAGTATCGCGGCATGGCTCAGGAGGCCAAGGAATTTTACGAGCGCACTGGCGAACAGACCCTGTGGACCAATTCCATGTTCGGCGGTATGCCGACCTATCAGATCAATACGGTCAGCGCCGGTAACAGCCTCAGGGTCCTGGACAGCATCAGCAGCCTGTTCATCAAAGCGCCCATCGGCCGGTTCTTCGCCGCCATGCTGGGGTTTTACATCCTGATGGTGGTGCTGGGCGCCAACCAGTGGCTGGCCGTCATCGGAGGCATCGCCTTCGGCCTGACCACCAATACCCTCATCCTTTATGAGGCGGGGCACCTGACCAAGGTGAAGTCCATCTCCTACCTGCCCCTGGTCGCCGCCGGCCTGATACTGGCCTTCCGGCGCCGATACCTCCTTGGGGGCATCCTGTTTGCCGTGGGGCTGGGGCTGAACATCATGGCCAACCACGTGCAGATGACCTATTACTTCTTCCTTACGCTGATCATCTTCGGCATCGCTCAGCTGGTGTACAGTATACAGCGAAAGGAGCTGGCCCACTTCGGCAAGGCCACCGCCGCCCTCCTCGTCGGCGGCCTGCTGGCCATCGGCTCCGCCGCCTCCAACCTGTGGATCACCTATGAATATGCCAAGGATACCATGCGGGGGGAGCCCATTCTTGAAACCCGGGGCGAGCCCACCAGCAGCAGCGAAACGGAAGGCCTGGAATGGGATTACGCCATGATGTGGAGCAACGGCGCCATCGACCTGTTCTCCTCCTTCATTCCCGGGGTGGCCGGAGGCGGCTCCCAGGAGCCCGTCGGCCCCAATTCGGCAGTGGTGAAGGACCTGCAAAGCAAGGGCGCCCGCCTGCCCGCCAACTTTTCCGCCCCCCTCTACTGGGGAAGCCTGCCCTTCACCAGCGGCCCCAGTTATTTCGGGGCCGTGATATTCCTGTTTTTCCTCATGGGGCTCTTCCTGGTCAAAGGCCCGGTAAAATGGTGGATCGGCCTGGGCGCCCTCCTGACCTTTATGCTGTCTATGGGCAAGAACCTGGAGTGGTTCAACCGCCTTTTCTTCGATTACTTCCCGCTTTACAATAAATTCAGGACGCCCAATTCCATCCTGAGCGTCACCGCCTTTCTGGTGCCCACGCTGGGCCTCCTTGCCCTGCATAAGATCGTCAACGATAAGGTAAGCAAGGAGGAGGCCTTGCGCAGCCTCATGATCGCCGGAGGCATCGCCGGCCTGACCAGCCTCTTCTTCACCGTTCTGGGGCCCTCCTTTTTCGACTTCACCTCTCCGCAGGACCAGCGCTACGCCCAGGCCGGCTACGATGTCAACGCCATCATTGCCGACCGCAAGGCGCTGATGCGCAGCGACGCCTTCCGCTCCCTGGCCCTCGTGCTGCTCAGCGGCGGACTGCTGTGGGCCTACCTCCGGGAAAAAGTGAAACTCAACATCCTGCTCATCGGCCTGGCCGTTCTAACGGTCTTCGACCTGTGGACTGTCGGGCGCCGGTACGTCAACAACGATATCTTTGTTTCCAGTACCCAGTACCAGGCCAACTTTCAGCCCAGCCCGGCCGACCAGCAGATCCTGCAGGACCCCGATCCCAATTTCCGGGTGTATGACGCCACCGCTTCCACTTTCCAGTCCTCCCGGGCTTCCTACTTCCATAAGAGCATCGGAGGCTATCACGCCGCCAAACTACAGCGCTACCAGGACATCATCGACCGCCACCTGTCGCAAAGCAACCAACGGGTGCTGGACATGCTGAATACCCGCTACTTCATCGTCAATGGACAGGACGGGCAGCCCGCCGTGCGCCGCAACCCCAACGCCCTGGGCAACGCCTGGTTCGTCGACAACATCCGCATGGTGAACACCGCCAATGAGGAAATCGACGCCCTTAACGATTTCGACCCTTCTACCGATGCCGTCGTCCACCAGGAGTTCAGCGATTACGTCAGCGGCCTCAATCCCACCAGGGGAGGCGCCATCAGCCTGACGAAATACGAGCCCAACGACCTCACCTACCAGAGCGACGCCCCGACCGAGCAGTTTGCCGTTTTCTCGGAGGTGTGGTACAACAAAGGCTGGCAGGCCTACATCGATGGCGAGCCGGTGGAACACATCCGCGTGAACTACATCCTGCGCGGCCTGCGCGTTCCCGCCGGGCAGCACACCATTGAGTTCAAGTTCGAGCCGAAGGCTTTTGCCCGCGGCAAGCTGGTGTCCGGCATTTTCTCTACTATCATCCTGCTGGCGCTGCTGGGTTTCGTCGGTTACAAGGGATACCAGTACGTGCAGAACCCGCCGGAAGAGCCGAAGCCGGAGAAGAAGGCTGCTTCGGGAAAGAAGGGGACGGCAGGAAGGAGAAATAAGCCGGGGCGGAGGAAGAAGTGAGAGGCGAGAAGAGTGAGAAATGGGGTAATAGCGTAAAATACAGCACCGGTTCAGGTATCAGGGAACCCGGGCCTCTTTTGGCATAAGCCACTGATTTTCGGGGCATCTCAAATTTCGAGGCGGAGCATTGAACACTCTTTAATACAAATTACATCATCTCATGCCGCACTCTCTTTTCGTATTTCTTCGGTTTCTGGGAATACAGTTTCTGGGTATTCCTCTATTGCTTTCCGCCCAAAATCCTTCTTACCCATTTTGTGCCAGCGCCCGTGCCTTCGCCAATGCTCTAGAGCAAGACAGCCTGCTACTATTCCGGCACCAAAGTGCGGAGAGGGAGCTCCACCGTTTTTTCACAGCCCCCGCGAGTGCTTCCCGCGGGCCTTTTCCCTACACGCTGCCGGTAACCGTACATATCATCCACGACAATGGGCCTGAGAACCTTTCCGATCAGTTGATTCAGCAAAGCATCCAACACCTCAATGAAGCCTTCGCCAATTCCGGATACTACGATCAAGGGGCCGGGACAAACACCGGAATACAGTTCTGCCTGGCGCTGCGGGATCCCCAGGGGAATGCCACAACCGGCATCACCCGGCAGGCCTCCTCCCTGACAGAGCTCACGCTGGAAACGGAGGATGTATCTTTGAAAAACCTCAACCGCTGGGAACCGGAAGAGTACATCAATATCTGGGTAGTCCGGGAGATATGCAGCGATGCTTCCGGGTGCGGGACTGCCGGCTATGCCTATCTGCCAGCCGCTCATGGCAGTGATATTGACGGCATTGTGGTAGAGGCCCGGTGGCTGAACGGTTCTCCGGCAGACGCGGCGGTTCTGGTGCATGAGATGGGGCACTACCTGGGGTTGTATCATACCTTTGAAGGCAGTTGTACGAATGAGGATTGTCTGCTGGATGGCGACCGGGTATGTGATACGCCGCCTGACCAATCCACTGCCGCCGTGCCCTGCGGCTCAATGGCCAACAGTTGTACCACCGACGCTAATTCAGGCTTTTCCTCCGACCAGCCAGATATGATTCAGAATTATATGGACTACGGGGACCGCAACTGTTACAATACTTTCACCCCAGGCCAAACTGCGAGGATGGGCTGGCATATCGAAAATGTCCGCCACAGCCTCCTGGGATCACCAGGCTGTTCTCCGCCCTGTCAATCCCCCATTACGCTGGCCATTTCCAACGGAGGCCAATCCATACCTGTAGGCACGTCTTTAAGCTTCAACAGCACGGCCATTAATGCCGGCAATTACCAATGGCTGATCGATGGCCAACCCTTCAGCGCCGGCCCTACCGCTTCCCGAACCTTCAATCAATTGGGTGTCTTTACGATCCTGCTCACCGCTTCCAATAATGACCCAAACTGTAAAGCGTCGGACAGCATCACTGTGGAAGTATATTGCCCGGTTGACCCTTCTTTCAATTCCAGTAATGTCTATCCACTGGTAGGTGAAACCGTCAGTTTTTCCAATGCCAGCACCGGCTCCGCCTCCTGGAAATGGTTCATCAACGATGATCCGCAGAGCACAAATGAAGATTTTTCCTATACCTTTAACGCTCAGGGCGTATACACGGTATGCCTGGCTGCCGATAACGGCCTTTGTGAAGAAACCTTTTGCCAGGCCCTTTTCGTCAGCGAACCAGGGACAGGTACTGGTTGTGAAGCTGCTTTTGTACAATCCATTGGCACTATTGAAGGAGAGGAAGAAGGTCGGCGGATCATCCCCGAGCCGGGCGGCGGCTTCCTACTGGGAGGCCGCCGGGGCGACAGCACCCTGATCTGCCTGCTCGGCCCCGGCGCCGGGCTCTCCTGGGCCAGGACCTTCAAGTTCACCAACTATTCAGAACTCATTACCGACATGCTGATCGATTCCGATGGATTCCTGGTGGCTATCGGTGAGACTGTACTTACCTCCGAACCCAGGCGCTGCTTCGCTTTGCGGTACGACTACCAGAATGACATCCTGCTTTGGTCAAGGGTGTTCAACTACGGCGCCACTGACCAAACGGGGTTTCGCGAGCTTCTGGAAATAGCCCCCGGCGGAAATTTCCTGATCGCCGGACAAACCTGGGAAAACACCGGCCCGGGTTGGGGTTGCGATGCCCTCCTGATGGAAGTCGGCCGGAACGACGGGGCAGCCCTTTGGGCAAAAAATGCCCATATGGGCAGTTGTGAAACCTACACCCGTATATTGCACCTCAACAACGCTCTGTATGCCATCGGCCGGTACAATTTTATTAATTCGCAAACCAACAGGTTTCGGGCAGGGCTGTCGAAGCTGGAGTTGAACGGGGAAGAGGCCTGGTCGCGCCTGTACTGGGTTGATGTACAAACGGATGCCCGCCTGTATGCTACAGATCTTGTAAACGATAACGGGCTGGTAATTACCGGCTACGGGGATTTCCAAAGTGATGTTCCCGCCAATTTTGTGATCGTTTTGTGTAAAACCGATCTCGACGGCAATGTGCTCTGGGCCCGGCGCTACGATATCACCGGCGGAAACACGCAGTTTTCCCAGCGGGTACTCAACCTGCCCGACGGCTACCTCATCTATGGCAGCTATCAGGAGGGCGGCCAGTCCGATATTTTCCTGATCAAAACCGATAAACAGGGGAATTATATATGGGCAAAAAAATACGGCGGCCCGGCAGACGAAATCGGGAGAGACCTCCTTTTCCACAACGGCCTTTTCTATCTGGCAGGAACGTCCACCGGGGTGGACGGCAACAGTGAGGTCTTTTTTGCCCGGCTCGATATTGACGGCAATGCGCCCGACGGCTGTGCACTTACCGAACCGCTGAATATAGGACAATCCACCATCACCAACCCCTATCAGGGGTATCACCCCCTGGATATTTACAGCATATCTACTTCGTTCTTCGGCTCCGTTCCGGGCACAGCCCATTCCTCGCAATTAACGGAAACCCCGGCCTGCCCGCCAATCCCCTGTATCGACACCTGCGACATCGTTGCCGATGCCTTATGGGGAAGTATTGAGGCCATCTGTACCGGCGAAGGCCCGGAGTACCACCTGGAGATCTGCAATCAAGGAAACCTGCCGCTTCCGGGCGGCATACCAGTCGCCTTTTATGACAGCGACCCCACAGTTACCGATGCTGCTCTGCTGGGCCGGGGCTTTATCCTCCAGGATATTGAAAAAGACAGCTGCCGGCAGTTCACCGTCAGTATCGCCGCACCTGTAATAACGCCGGTTTTTGTGTTGATCAATGACATGGGAACGACTCCCAGGCCCTTTAACCTAGACGGCGGCCTTCCCAACACCGAGATCCCCGAATGTAATCTCACCAATAACCTCAGCAGCTTTCAATTTGAATATACCCCTCCACCTTTAAGCCTTGGTATGGATACGGTAATATGCGTCAACGGCACAGTAGAACTGGATGCAGGGCCCGGTTTTTCCACCTACCGCTGGCAGGATGGAGGCAGGCAGCGAACCTATACGGCCTTCGGCCCGGGAACTTATTGGGTAGAAGCAGCAGATAGCTGCGGCGGGCTGCAGGTGGACTCTATAACCATCCTGACAGAACCGGCATCCCAGGTAGAATTACCGCCAGATACAACCGTTTGCCCCGGCTCCAACCTTACCCTCACACTCGATGGCTTTGCCAGCTACCAGTGGTTCCCGGCAGCAATGGTGGATTGCCCGAACTGCGCTGAAATCAATACGACGATCGACACCAGCCTTTCCATCATTGTGGTAGCAGGCACCGCTTTAGGGTGCTACAGCGTGGATACCATCCGCGTAGAGCTGCTTCCACCGGTTTTAACTACAGACACTATTTCCTTCTGCAGGGGAGATACCGTCTTTGTTTTCGGACAGCCCGCCAGTACACCCGGCGATTACGAAATGGTATTTACTACAAGTAAGGGGTGTGATTCCGTACACACCATCACGCTTATCGAAACAGACCTGTCGGACATAAACCTGGCCTCCACCGATGCCAGCTGCTATGGAAAAGCCGATGGAATGTTATTCATTGAAAGTGGGGATATGAACCTGCTATTCAGCCTTAACGGCGCCAGCTTCCAGCCTACTTCCCTGTTCACCGGCCTGCCGGCAGGTGAGTATCAGCTGTTTGTGAAGCATTCTGTTGGCTGTCAGAAGGTTATTCCTTTTCAGATTGGACAACCCCCGGAGTTGATCCTGGTATTGCCTCAGGACACCAGCATCGCGCTGGGCGACAGCCTTCTTCTCCCGGCACAGGCTTTCCCTGCGGGCAGCCTGCTGTTCAGTTGGTCGCCGCCGGAAGGATTAAGTTGCACGGATTGCCTCCAGCCGGTAGCGCGGCCTGTACAGGCCACGATCTACAACCTTACAGCAGAGGATACCTACGGTTGCATTGCAGAAGGAGAAGTGGTGGTCATGGTGCGCCTGGATAAACAGGTATACATTCCAAATGCCTTTAGCCCGAACGGAGACGGGCGCAATGACCTGTTCGTCATCTACGGGGGCCCTGGAGTATCCGAGATTCGCCGGCTTCGGGTATTCGACAGGTGGGGAGAACTCGTTTTTGATGAGCGAAACCTCCCACCCAATCAGCCGGGCCGGGGATGGGACGGAAGTTTCGGCGGGCAAAAGCTCAATCCCGGTATATTTGCTTATATAGCAGAGATAGAATTTATCGATGGGCAGGTAGAAGTTTTTGAAGGGGCGGTAAACCTGTTGAGGTAAGGTGATGAAAGCAGGTCAGCCTTTTCCTTCAGTTATCTCATCCAAAAAACCCGCCACCTTGCCGGTAAGCTTCTCAATAGAATACTTTTCGATGGAAGAATCCACCGGCTCCGCCAGTTTGCCCTCCCGGAATTTCTGGTACAGCTCCTCCAGAATGGCGCGGATGGCTGTTTCGTCACCGTAATCGGCGGTAGTCCCGGCGCCGGTTTCGGTGAGGATGCCCGCCACATCGCTGTCGGTAGGCCCCAGGCAGAGGACAGGGCGGCGGGAGGCCAGGTATTCGAACAACTTGCCAGGAATTCGCCCCCTGGCGTTGGGCTGCTGGTTGAGCAGCAGCAGCAGGATCGGGCTGTCCATGGTCAATTGCAGGGCTTCCCGGCGGGGAAGAGAGCCCGGCAACTTCACGTTACCGGCCAGGCCGGCCGCCTCATAAGCCTCCCTGACCGAATAGTCTACCTGCCCGACCAGCTGCAACTCCAGGTTTTCGCGAAAGCCCTCCACCTCCTCACACATCCGTTGCAACACATGAAAAAGGCCGGCCGGGTTGCGGTCGTAGCCCATGATGCCCAGGTGGGTGAGAATAAACTTGGAGCCTACCTGCTGTTCAATATCTATATAATCATCGGGGTCGTAGCCCCAGGGGATGACCGATACGTTCTCCGCCCCGATGGCTTCCAGCTCTTCTTTCCAGGTGGGGCTGACGATGGTGATCTTATCGGCCCGGCGGAAGGCCTCCTGCTCCATACGGTGGTGGCGGCGGTCGCCCCAGGCCGTCAGGTCCAGCAGCTGGTAGTAGTCGATCTGCGTCCAGGGGTCCTGGAAATCGGCCAGCCAGGGTATGCCGGTGTGCTTTTTGAGCAGGGTGGCGATGCGGGTATTGCTGTGGGGAGGGCCGTCGGAGAAGATGGCGTCCACCGGGTTGTCTTTCAGGTAGCGGCGCAGGAAGCGTACGGAGGGGCGGATCCAGAGCGCGCGGGCGTCGGGGATGAAGAAGTTGCTGCGGATCCAGACGGAAAGGCGATGGAAAAAGCCGAGGCCTTCGTCCTTGACATAGAAAACATTATTGACGTTGGCCTGTGGCGGCTGGCCGGTGATGAACTTGTAGATGTGGTAAGGTTCCCAGATGGGCTGCCGGAGGATGGTGGCGCCGGGAGGGATGTCCTTATCGTTGCTGTGGTCGATGGAGGGGTAATGGGCATCTTTGGCGGTATAAATGACGGGGTCCCAGCCGTACTGCCGCAGGTATTTGGCGATCTTCAGGCAACGCAGGACGCCGATGCCTCCGCTCGGCGGCCAGTAGTAGGAAATGATCAGTACTTTCTTTCGGTCCATCAGTTGGAGTGGATCTTTATTAGTTTTTAATGCCGGTAAACGTATATTTGCCCCCCTAAGTAACACATTATCATGAAGAAAATATTGATGTTGCTGGAAAAACACTTTCCGGAAGATGAAAGAGTGGAGAAGGAAGCAATATCTCTCATCGAAAGCGGCTACGAAGTCCACATTGCCAGCATGTGTGTCCAGCCACCGGTGGAGTTTGAAATATACAAAGGCATCCACGTTCACCGGAAATACATCGGCCCCTGGCTGAAAAAGACCAGCGTAGGTGCGCTAAAGGCGCCGTTCTACTTCAACTACTGGAGAAAGTTCGTCCGCGAGGCCCTGGAAGGCAATGACTTCGACGCCGTCCACGTCCACGACCTGCCCCTGGCGCAGGTGGGTTACGAAGCGAAGAAGAAATACGGCGTAAAATACGTCCTGGACCTGCACGAGCATTGGCCTGCCCTGCTCGAAGCCTCTCCCCATACCCACACGTTCCTCGGCCGCCTGCTGAGCAGTAACCGGCAGTGGGAAGAGTACGAAGTAGAAATGAGCCGGCTGGCGGACCGCATCATCGTAGTAGTGGAAGAGGCCACCGAGCGCCTGTCCGGCCTCGGCATTCCGGCGGAAAAGATCACCTGCGTGTCCAACACCGTCACCATCGAAGGAGCGGACTGGGGGGAACCGTCTGGCCGTTCGGATGAGGAAAAGATCATGGGCTATGCCGGTGGTGTACAGCACCTGCGGGGCCTGCAATATGTAGTCGGGGCCATGCCGATCCTGCTTCGCGAAAACCCGAACATCAAGCTGTGGATAGTGGGTGACGGACACCACCTGCCCGTTTTGAAGGAAAGGTGCAAAGGAGAGCTGGAAGACAGCGTCCGATTCTTCGGGCACCTGAGCTTCCACGAAATGATGAACAAGATCAACCATTTCGATATCGGCCTCATCCCCCACCTCAAATCACCGCTGACCGACAACACCATCCCCAATAAACTGTTCCAGTATATGTATCTGGAAAAGCCCGTGCTGACCTCCAACTGCGACCCGCTTCAAAGGATCGTGGAAGAAACCCGGTCGGGGCTGGCCTATCCTTACGATTCTCCGGAAGCGCTGGCTGAACAGGCGCTGGCCATCTTGTCGGATGAAGAAAAGGCCCGGAGGTTCGGAGCGAACGGCAAGAAGGCGGTGGAAACGAAGTACAACTGGAAACAGGATTCCGCCCGGCTGACAGGGATGTACCAACAATTGCTTTGAACCAAAAGACTCATTTCACATGAAGATCCTCAACGTTGTGGGCGCCCGGCCCAATTTCATGAAAGTAGCCCCGCTCAACCGGGCCCTGCAGCAACACCCTCATATCGAATCCCGGATCGTCCATACCGGCCAGCACTACGATGAGAAAATGAGCGACATCTTCTTCCGGCAGCTGGAACTGCCCCAGCCGGACTACTACCTCGGCATCGGGGGCGGCACGCATACCCAGCAAACGGCAAAGATCATGCTGGCCTTTGAAGAGCTGCTCAGGGAATACCGGCCGAATATGGTCGTCGTTGTCGGAGATGTCAACTCCACCCTGGCCGCCTCCCTGGTGGCCAAAAAGGAAGGCATCCTGCTCGCTCATGTGGAGGCCGGCCTGCGCTCGGGAGACCGCGGTATGCCGGAGGAGATCAACCGCATCCTGACCGACAGCGTCAGCGATTACCTCTTCGTTTCGGAAATGGCGGGCATGATCAACCTGAGCCGGGAG
>CAYQKY010000169.1:0-18833 GCA_964418125.1 uncultured Phaeodactylibacter sp. | reverse complement strand
AGGACAGCTCGGCGCGCGGGCCGACGAGCCAGAAGCTGGCGCTGTTGTAGGGATCCGGCAGCTGAATGTCGTTGTAGGCGACGGTGGCGGCCAGGATGCCGTAGGGCTGCCAGCGGAAATTGAGCGCCCCTTCCACCCGGCGGATGTCGCCGTTGAAATATTCTCCGCCCACTACCTCGACGTCGAAGTAAAACTTTTTCCGCACATCTGAATTGAAGCTCACCCCCACGGAATTGTACCGGTATTCTCCGATGGGCAATTTCTCCCCGGTATCCTTATTGGTGGGGTCGAAGGGAAAATAGAGGTAGGTAAAATCACTGGCAAAGCCTATACTCAGGGTGCTCTGCCCGGGAAAGACGACGAAGGCGCCCGGCTGCAACTGGCGGTCGGCCAGGCGGTAATCGGGCTGGTTGTAGGTGAAGTTGGTGCTGAACTCCAGGCCGTACTGAATGATCTTTTCAGCAACTCTGGGGTTTTTCGGAAAGATGTTGTGCGTGATCCCCGGGCTGAAGGAAAAGAAGCCCGGGCGCGGCACGAAGCCGGCGTCCGCCCGAAAGTTCCGGCCGATATACTGGGTGGGCAGGAAGAGCCGCCAGTGGCGCGTAAAATGGCCGACAAAGAGGGCTACCGACTGGGCGTCGTTGTTGTTCTCCGCCGAAAAGGAGCGGTGGTAATATAACTCAGCTTCCCATTTCCCATCCGCAGAATACAGGTTGTACTCCAAGCCCGTCACGCGGTTGTAGCCATCGGTATCCAGCTCATAGCCTCCCTCTCCGTCCGGTTTGAAGTTCTCCTTGTTGACGAAGACGGCGCCCACGTAGGAGCGGTCGAAGACCTTGCGCTGCAGCACACCGATGGAATAATTGGCCGGGTCGATGCCGGCGCTTTTCACCTTCGCCGTCTGCATGTTGAGCAGGCCGATGCGCCAGTTGTCGTCCAGCTTGCCGCTCAGGCGGGCGCCGGCGATGATGGGCACCGGCCCGGCGCTCGACAGGCCGATGCGGCGGCTGAAAAAGGGGCGGGCATCGGGGAAGCCGAACTTGCTGAAGAGGTCTTCATTTTCGAGGAAGAACTGGCGCCGTTCGGGGAAGAACAGTTCGAACCGGCTGAGGTTGGTGATCTGCCGGTCGACTTCCACCTGGGAGAAATCCGGGTTGAAGGTAAGGTCCAGGTTGAGAGAAGGGGTGATGGCCACCTTGATATCGCCGCCGGCGTCGAAGTTGTTTTCGGTTGGCGTACCCTCTTCATAATCCCTGCCGGTGCTGGCCGTCACGTAGGGAATAACGGAAACGTTCAGGCCGGGCTTAGGGGGTTGCCCTTCCCACTCCAGCAGGCCGGAAAAGGCCAGGTGGTTGGCGCCGAACTGCCGGGGCACCGGCACCCAGCTGGAGCGCTCGTTCTGCTTTACGGCGACCCGGGTAAAATTGACCCGCCAGGAATTAGGCCCTTCCACGCGGGAGTAGCGGAGCGTCCGGAAAGGAATGGCCATCTCCACTACCCAGTACTCCGGGTGGGTTTTCACTTCCGAGTACCATTTATTGTCCCAGTCCTCGTTGATGTTGGTGCCGTTGTCGATGATGCCCTCCCGCTGTACATTGAACGGCGTCACCGCAAAATGGAAGCCGTTGATCTTGTCTTTGAACGGGTCGATGTTGACGGCGAACTCGTCGCTGCCGCCGATGCCGAAATCGCGTTTGAGGGAAGTGATGATGTAATCCTCCCGGGGCTGATAAACGGTGGCTCCCACGTACAGGAAGGCCTCGTCGTAGGTCATTCGCACCTCCGTCTGAAGGGCGGCGAAAGAGGAGTCCATAGGGAAGTTCTGAAAGAAGCGGCCGGCCACTTCCGCGTTCTGCCAGGCGGGTTCATCCAGCAGGCCATCGAGGTGGATCTTGCTTTCAGCTTTTCGGATGGGCAGGCGGTAGGCGCCGTTGCCGTTCGCCGGCTGCTGGGCGTAGCCGGTGGAGATCAAAATGAAGAATAAAATGGCTGAGGCGGAAAATCTTTTCATGGGGGATACGCGGTGATTTCAAAATTGGCCTGCAAAAATAAGAAAATTGTCCCGCTATCCCCCTGCTCAAATATCAATTATCCTCAAAGTCGAAATCACCAAACCCCTCCTCTTCATCGAATTCTCCAAAATCCTCCTCTACCTCATCATCGTAATCTTCATCCATGGTGTCCACAACCGAGGATTCTATGGAGTAGTCAAAAAAGCGCTGGAACAACGCCCAATCCAGCGGAGAGGGCCAGGCGGTTTTATCCATACACCAGTCTTCCAGGACGTGAGTCAGGAAGTCCTCGCAGTTTTCCCGGACCCATTCCTCTGTTTCCTCGATCGAATCGAAATCGGGCAACAGGAAAATATCCTGTTCGTCGTGCCGGCCCATCTCTTCGTAGTCGACCGGGTCCTCCGGAAAGACGGCGTTGGCCCAGTCGATCATAGCGCGCGTCGGCCGAACGATGAGCGCATTGCGGTTGATGGAATAAAAGTCGTGCATACCAGAGGTTTTTGGCCGGTTAGGGGAGTGCGCCCGGATGGAACTCAGACAGCACTCGCCTGGCCGGCGGAGTTTTGCCTTAAAAGTAGGGTTTTCTGGAATATGGCGCATGGTTTTTTGCTCTATTTTATGTTCTTTCCAAAGGCCACGAAGAAGTCCAGCGATTCCGGATTGCGCATGGAGTCGGGGTTGGCAGCCTTTTCCACCGCCCTGCCCAGGAGGATCTTCTTTACCGGGGCCTCCAGTTTTTTGCCGCTGATGGTGTAGGGAATGTCTTTCACCTCGATGATCTCATCCGGCACATGGCGGGGCGAGTACTCGCTGCGCAGGATCTGCCGGAGCTTGTTTTTCACCTCATCGTCCAGGGGCTCCCCCTCGTTCATCATCACGAAAAGCGGCATGTAATGGCGCCCTCCGCTGAGTTCCAGGTTGACGATCAGGCTGTCCTTCACTTCCCTCACCTTATTGACAGCGCGATAGATCTCCGCCGTACCGATCCGTATCCCCTGCCGGTTGAGCGTGGCATCGGACCGCCCGAGGATCACCAGGCTATTGCGGGGAGTGACCCTTACCCAGTCGCCGTGCCGCCAGATGCCGGGGTACATTTCGAAGTAGCTGCCCAGGTAACGCTGCTTGTCCTCATCGTTCCAGAAAAAGATGGGCATGGAGGGCATGGGTTGGGTGATCACCATTTCGCCCACCTCCCCCACCACGGGTTCGCCGTCATCGTCGAAAGCATACAGGGCGCAGCCCAGGCAACGGCACTGTATCTCTCCCAGATAGACCGGCTCTGTGGGACAACCTCCTACAAAGGCCGTGCACACATCCGTTCCCCCGCTCATAGAACACAGCCAGAGATCCTCTTTGATGTTTTCATACACGTAATCGAATGCCTCCGGCGGCAGAGGAGCGCCGGTGGAGCCGATAGACCGAAGGTGCGACAGGCCGAGATCCTTTCCCGGCTGCAGCCCCTGTTTCATACAAGCTACAAGATAGGGTGCACTGGTACCGAAGTGGTGGATGCCCGCCCTTTCGGTGAATTCCCATAGCACATTCAGGTTGGGGTAGGCCGGGCTGCCGTCGTACAGGACGATGGTAGCCCCCACCAGCAGGGAAGCCTGCACAAAGTTCCACATCATCCAGCCGGTAGTGGAGAACCAGAAGAAGCGCTCGCCGGGGTGGACGTCGTTGTGAAAGGCCAGGTATTTGAAATGCTCCAGCAGGACGCCGCCGTGAGAATGGGTGATGGCCTTGGGAATACCGGTCGTGCCGGAGGAATACAGCACCCAGACCGGATGTTCAAAAGGCGCCGCCTCAAACTCCAGGCCGGTAGTTTCGGTTTCCATGGCCTGCCCCCAGAGGATGCCGTTGGGGATCAGGCCGGCATCGGCCTTTTCATCGAGGTAAGGCAAAAGGACTGTCTTATCCAGGGTAGGCAGTTTATCACAGAGCTCTCCTACCGCAGCCATCTTATCGTAGGGTTTGCCGTTGTACTGATAGCCGTCGACGGCAAAGAGCACCTTGGGTTCTATTTGCTGGAAGCGGTCGACAACACTACTTACTCCGAAGTCCGGAGAACAGCTCGACCAGATGGCGCCGATGGAACAGGCGGCGAGGAAAGCCACCGTCGCCTCCGGAATATTAGGCAGAAAAGCCACAACACGGTCGCCCTTTTCCACCCCGATGCTGCGCAGGTAAGCCGCCATTCGCGCCACTGCGTGCTCCAGTTCTTCCCAGCTGATTTCCATCAGGGAATGCCGTTCCGACTGGAACAGGATGGCGGGTTGCTCGCTGTTCTTCGCCCGGAAGATGTGCTCGGCGTAATTCAGGGTGCTACCTTCGAACCAGCGGGTGTCGGGCATGGGGTCATCTGACATCGGCCGGCGATAGGGGCTGTGGCTGATCACCTCAAAATATTGCCAGATGGATTCCCAGAATTCCGCCGGCTGATCGACGGACCAGAGCCAGGCATCGTGATAAGCTTTGAGTTTGAGGCCTTTCTTTCCTTCCAGCCAGTTCAGGTAGTGCTTCAGGCGGGAGTTGCGGATCATTTTTTCAGAAGGTTTCCAGAGAACAGGAGGGCTATCGCTCATGGTTTTGGTTTGTTTTTGGTTGGAAAACAAAGATAGGGCGGTAAAGCCGAATAAAAAATTTTCCCTACTTTAGAGCCTGTTTCAAAACAAAGCGATGCAAAAAATACTAGTAGCCAATCGAGGAGAGATCGCCCTGCGGGTAATGCGTACTGCCCGGAAAATGGGGATACTAACCGTCGCCATTTACTCAGAAGCGGACCGCCTCTCCCCGCACGTCCGTTATGCCGATGAAGCCGTCTGTATCGGCCCGCCCCCTTCCAGCCAGTCCTACCTGCGGGGCGACAAGATCATCGAAGCCGCCAAAGAGCTGGGCGTGGATGGCATTCACCCCGGGTACGGTTTCCTCAGTGAAAATGCCAGCTTCGCCCGGGCGGTGGAAGAGGCCGGGATTGCCTTTATTGGCCCCAGCCCCTTTTCCATCGAGATCATGGGCAGCAAACTTGCGGCAAAAGCGGCAGTGCGGGAGTATGACATCCCCATGGTTCCCGGCCTGGATGAAGCCATTACAGACCTCGATAAGGCAAAGAAAGTAGCCCGCGAGATAGGCTTCCCCATCCTGGTTAAAGCCTCGGCCGGCGGCGGCGGCAAAGGCATGCGTATTGTTGAGGAAGAAGCCGATTTCGAAGCCCAGATGAAAAGGGCCATCAGCGAGGCGGAATCCGCCTTTGGCGACGGCTCCGTCTTTCTGGAAAAATATATCGCCTCTCCCCGCCACATCGAGATACAGGTATTGGCTGACACCCATGGCAATATCGTCCATTTGTTTGAACGGGAATGCAGCATTCAACGCCGCCACCAGAAGGTCATCGAGGAGGCGCCTTCCTCCATCCTCACTCCCGAGGTCCGGGAGCGCATGGGCCAGGACGCCGTCAACGTCGCCCGCGCCTGCAATTACAAAGGCGCCGGAACAGTAGAGTTCCTGCTCGACGAAAACCTCAACTACTACTTCCTGGAAATGAATACCCGCTTACAGGTGGAGCACCCGGTCACCGAAATGATCACCGGCGTCGACCTGGTCAAACAACAGATCCGCATCGCCCGGGGAGAGCCTTTGGATTTCAAACAAGAGGACCTGCAGATCAAAGGGCACGCTATGGAACTAAGGGTTTACGCTGAAGACCCGAGCGATAATTTCCACCCCAGCGTAGGCCAGATCACCGTCTACCGGCGCCCCCAAGGGAAGAACATCCGCCTCGACGACGGATACGAAGAGGGGCTTACCATTCCCATCTACTACGACCCCATGATCGCCAAGCTCATTACCTACGGAGAGACCCGGCCGGCTGCCATCCACAATATGCTGGAGGCTATCGAGCACTACGAGATCGAGGGAGTGTCCACTACCCTGCCCTTCGGTATCTTCGTTTTCCATCACAAAGCTTTTACCTCCGGCAATTTCGACACCCACTTCGTTAAAAAGTACTTCACTCCGGACGCCCTGGAAAAGGACAACCGCACCGGCGCCGAGATCGCCGCCCAGATGGCCGTCAAGCTTTTTAAACACAATAAGAAAATGCTGAAAACGCCGGATGTGAGCGCTTCGGAATGGGGGAACGGGAGTAGGTGATTCGAGTGTAGAAGTACATTGGTGTATATGTGCATTTGTACATGGCGCACTTCGAAGAGCCTCGTGCTCTCACAACTTATACACGAATGCACCTATACACTTTTACACCTTTACGTCACGGCGCCACCGTCTCGAAAGAAATGACCTTCACGGGCGTGCCCCACATGAAGATGGAGACATCCTCATCGGCTTCGACAGCCGTAATTTTCACCTCTTTTCCTTCGTACTTGAGCTGCTCCGGCATATTAACCGGGCGCCACTCCTTGCCGTCCTTCCCGATGATACCCCAGAAGCCCGTACCCAGGTTCTGGTAACGCGCCGTACCGGTGATCTTAATCTTCTTCATGGGTAGCCTGTTCTTTTTTAGTTGTAACGAAGCCCCGGTGATCGAGCAGGCGCTCGATGGTTTTGTTGAGGCTGTCGATCAGCTGCGTCTGTTTATTGATGGTTTGCTTCAGCTCGCGGACCTCGTCGTAGAGGTAATTCTGGATATTCTGAGGGGAAGGCAGAAAAGGGCTTACCTTGGCCCGCACGTACCAGATCTCTCTTATATCGCCCAGGTTGATGGTGTAAGGCTCATAGAAACTGTTGTCAGAAAATACCTCCAGCTGCTTTTTCTCTTTGAGCCTGTTATTCACCCGTTTGACCACCACGTCCCCACGGGTAACGATCACATAGACGTAGTTATCCTTGATGGAAGTTTCCCAGAGGGTGGGTTCCAGGAAAGAGCAGACGACCTTGTCGCCCTCGAAGAGGGTTGGCTCCATGCTGTCCCCGGCGACGTCGAAAGACCGGTGTGTGCCCACTTTGTACTTATAGTCCGGCAGCGTGAAAGTAGGCAGGTCCTGAATGAACGTAGGATCACCCATCTCAGCGGCATAACCGGCCTGTGCCGGTACCGGGACGTGGACGATGCGCTCATCCTCCTGGGCATTGGTGACGATGGTGAGCACCCGAAAGCTTTTATGGCCCTCCTCGGTCATGAACATGGGCCCTTCCCCGGTATAAATGTAAACCGGGTTGATCTTATATTTCTCGACCGCCTTACGCAACAATTCAATGGTTACATCGCGGCGCCCTTTCAGGATTTCGCTTAAACTTTGTGGAAGATAATCCAGAGAAAGGGCGAACTGGCGGCTCGATCGGACGCGGTTCTCTTCCCGGAGTTTGTTGTGGCATTTGATAAAACGCTGGGTTACGATGCTGCTCATTGTAGGCCGGTCTTTAAAAGATGAACTAAACAAATTTAGAAAATTTGTTCAGCAAAAGAGTAGCATCCGGAAAAATTTATTCAAAAAAGTGATACTATACCTGTTTTGGATAGAACTGAAAAAGAAAACCTCGGCAATTGCAGGGAGCCGAATATGGCGCCCCCGAAAAAGGCCGGCCCCGCCTGCCGGCTTTCCTTTTCCGGGCGGCGCAGTTATTTCGTTTTTTTCGAAGAAGCAAGCCAAAGACTTCTCTTCCGGATCCTTACCGTTTCATTTCCATCAGAAGCTGGAGGCGATGGCCAGGAAGTCTGCGGCCTTAAGAGACGCCCCTCCTACCAGGCCGCCATCCACATCCGGTTGGGCGAAAAGTTCGTTGGCATTATCCGGTTTCACGCTTCCGCCGTACAGGATGGACGTGCCGTCGGCGACCTTCTTCCCGAATTTCTCCCGTATCAGGCCGCGGATATAGCGGTGCATTTCCTGGGCCTGCTCCGGTGTCGCTGTTTTGCCGGTGCCTATGGCCCATACCGGCTCGTAGGCGACCACTACCTGTTTCATTTGCTCCTCAGTAAGGTGAAAGAGTGCTGTTTTTACCTGTTCACCGACCAGTTCTTGGTGCTTGCCTGCCTCGCGCACTTCCAGCTTTTCCCCACAACAGTAGATCGGCAGCATGGCGTGTTTCAGGACGATATCGATCTTTTTGGCGATCAGGCCATCGCTCTCGTTAAAGTACTCCCGCCGTTCCGAATGGCCGAGTATAACATAATCCACACCACAGGACTTCAGCATGCCCGCCGAGATCTCTCCCGTATAGGCGCCGCTTTCTTCCTGATGGCAATTCTGTGCCGCCAATTTGACATTAGAGATGTCTTTGATGATGCCGCTGATGTTTTTGAGGTGCAGGTAGGGCGTGCCCAAAATAACCAGCACATCGGATGGTTGAAGGCCGGAGACAATGGCCTTGGCCAGGTCGCGGCCCTGGTCATAATCCAGGTTCATTTTCCAGTTGCCGGCAGCAATAAGTTTGCGTTCCATTTCAGATTATTGTTTTTATTTTTCTGATATCCAGTCAATTGTTCTCTTTAGTTCTTTTCCGCCTCAGACGGTGGCTATAGGCTTCAATACCGAAAATAGCGGCGGCGGCGCCGATCATCATCAACAGGTTCCAGTACCAGGCCAATGGCTGCTGCCCATATTCCACAAAGATCACACCATCGCTGACTTTATACCCTTTATCTACCAATTGCCCCTGGCCCTGGCGGTCCTTAGGCAAGTCCCGGACAATGCCCTTAAGCTTTACTTGCCCGGCCTTGATGCAATTGCCCGCATCGACACACTGGGAAGGGAAATCCGTCGTCCAGGCAATGATATCGGGGGTAACCGCCTCTCCCCTGCTATGTGCCTCCAGTTGCTTTTCCGAGAGAACCGGATAAATGATCACCCCCGGGTTAGTGGGGCTTTTTGCTGCTTTGAATACAAAATCTCCGGATAATAAAGCGCCATTCACTTCAATGTAGTCAGCATCTCCGACTCCGGATTGCTGCACCTCCTCCATGCTGTATACCCTGAGTTTATGAGTACCGAAATTCTGGGAGATGAGGCTGTTACAGCCATTGATGAAAACGACCACGCAACCCAGGATTATCAAAAGGCGAATGATCATATACAAGTTGTGATTCCTTGATAAACGTTACGCCGCAGAGCATGTTTGCCAAAGAAGGTGAACAATGAAGGCATCTGCCTTTACCGGGCCCTAAGGGCCCGGCGAAGAATAACTTCCCCATTTGATCCGGCTCTTTTTCCACCATGCTGCGTTGCTCGATCGGTCACGTAGCGGTGCTATGCTCCCTCCTCGCGCCTTGCCTGGTGAAAAAATAGCTCGCCTGAAATGGGGAACTTATTTTTCTCCGGCCCCTAAAGTAAAGAATTTTCGTAACTATTTAGCTGGATCGCACTCATAACGGCTCTCTCTCCAGGCATGCTCGAAAGGCTTTTGCGGCAAAAAGTACCCGGGCCACCTGGATTGATACGAATTTTCTTTCTACGTCCAACAACGCGAGTCCATTGAAAGGCAAGGTGACGGCAAAGGGCGGACGGGGAATAAGCAGATTTTTTGTACCTTCCGAGCTAAAAGGCTCCTGGGATAATGAAATTTGGAAAACTGCCCGATATTTCCGGTGTTGACTTCCGCCTTCCTTCCGATGCGCCATCAACCGGCCCTCTGCTATCTGGCCTGCCCGAAAGAGATGGCCCGCCCCTCCTTTTCATTGGATGTACCGGCTGGAGCATGAAGGAGTGGGTGGGAAAAGTTTACCCCCGGGGCACCAAAGCAAAAGATTATCTCAGGGCCTACAGCCGGCAGTTCAATACCATCGAACTGAACACCACACATTACCGGATTCCCGACGCCCATACCATTGAAAAATGGTATCGGGAATCTTTGCCTGACTTCCGGTTCTGCCCCAAGATTCCCCAATCCATCAGCCATAGCCAGAACCTGGGGCTGGGCACAGAGCTCATTCCCTCTTTTTCAGAAGCCGTTCTCGGCCTGCGGGAAAAACTGGGCTGTTGTTTTATGCAGATGCCTCCTTATTTTGACATCCGCCGCTTACCTCAGCTGGAAAAATTCCTGAAAGCCTTTCCGCGGGAGATTCCCCTCGCCGTGGAGCTTCGCCACGAGAGCTGGTTTGATGAGCCGAAAAATGGAGAGGCCGTATTCTCTCTGCTTCAGGCCCATAATATTGCCACGGTTATTACCGACGTGGCCGGCCGCAGGGATGTGCTGCACATGCGGCTCACCAATGGCACAGCGATGATCCGTTTTGTCGGCAACGGCCTCCACCCCACCGATTACAACCGTATCGATGCTTGGATGGAGCGTTTGTGCTCCTGGTTTGACAAGGGCCTGCGGGAGGTATATTTCTTTCCCCATGAGCCCGACAACCTGCTGGCGCCGGAGCTGGCGGCCTACGTCCTGGAAAAAGCCGGAGAGTACATCCCGGAGGCCGAGACCCGTGGGCCCAGCCTCATTAAAGAAGAAAGGCCAGGCGAACAAATGACCCTGTTTTGATCTTAATATTTTGAACTGAATCATTGAGAAAGCAATTGGCATCCGCCACATAAATCAACCTATGGCCAATATCATCGAAAAGACTGAGATCCGCCGCAATGAAAAAGCCAGCTCGAACTTCAGCACCGGGAACCTGGTGCTCAAAACGGGTAACGGCTATCCCTATATTCAGAGGGATATCAGCTGGTTGTCCTTCAATTACCGGGTTTTGCAGGAAGCCAAAGACCCCACCGTCCCCCTATTTGAGCGCATCAAGTTCCTGGCCATTTATTCTTCCAACCTGGATGAATTCTTCCGGGTGCGAATGGCCAACCACCGAAACCTGCTCCGGGTAGGCAAAAAGACCCAGAAGGAATTACACATTGACTCCAAAAAGACGGTAAAAGACATTCAGCGGATCGTCAATAAACAACAGGAGGAGTTCAGCCGGATCTTCGAAGAAGAGATCATCCCCGAGCTGAAACACCATGGGGTATACCTGCTTCGCCGCCTCGACCTGAACGACATGCAAAAGGAATTCGTAGAAGCATATTTTAAAGACCACATGCTTCCTTTCGTACAGCCTGTGCTCCTGGTCAAGAACAAGATCCGCCCTTTCCTGAACAATGCCGCCCTCTATCTGACGGTACTGCTGCAGGACAAAGAAGACGCCAACAAGCCACACCAGTACGCTACTGTAAAAATACCTTCCGACCACCTGCCTCGTTTTATCAAACTACCCTCCGCCGCTAACCGCCACGATGTCATCATGCTGGATGATATTGTGCGGCACAGTGTATCCTGGATGTTTCCGGGATATCACATCCTGGATACCTTTTCCATCAAGCTGACCCGGGATGCCGAATTGTATATCGACGATGAATTTTCCGGCGACCTCATACAGAAGATCAAGGAAAGCCTGGCGAAACGGCAGGTGGGGCCGGCTTCCCGGTTCGTCTACGACCGGGAGATGCCGAATGAACTGCTGGACTTTCTCAAGGAGACTTTTGACCTTGAGAAGTACGACATTCTGCAGGAAGGGCGCTATCACAACAATTTTGACTTTTTCAAATTTCCGAACTTCGGGATGTCTCACCTGAGCAACCCTCCCCTGCCTGCCCTTCCCTACCACCCGCTGGAAGACAGCGCCGATTTCTGGCAATCTATCCGGGAAAATGACCACCTCATCCACGTCCCTTACCATTCTTATGAGTCGGTTGTCCGCTTCTTTGAAGAGGCCGCCGCGGACTCCAAGGTGACGCATATCAAGATCATCCAATACCGGGTGGCCCGTAAATCACGCATAATGGACGCCCTTCAGGATGCGGTAAAAGCCGGAAAACAGGTTTCCGTTTTCATCGAGGTCAAGGCGCGGTTCGATGAAGAGGCCAACCTGGAGTGGGGGGAAAAGCTGGAACAGGCGGGCGTCAATGTCCATTACAGCTTTCCGGGCGTAAAAGTACACTCCAAACTGGCTCTGGTACGCCGTATGGAAGAACGCAAAGCCCGCATGTACACCTACCTGTCTACCGGTAACTTTCACGAAGATACCGCTAAAGTCTACAGTGATTTCGGCCTGTTTACCGCCGATGAGCGCCTGGTGAATGAAGTGGCCAGGATATTTTCTTTTCTGGAAACCGTCAAAGTCCCCCAGCAGGGGTTCCAGCATCTGCTGGTAGGGCAATTCAACCTGCGGACCGAGCTGGAAAAGATGATCGATTATGAGATCAGCCAGGCCAGGGAAGGAAAAAGGGCCGAGATCATTCTGAAACTCAACAGCCTGCAGGACCAGTCGATGATCGAAAAGCTTTATCAGGCCAGCCAGGCGGGGGTAAAGATACAGTTGATCGTCCGGGGGATCTGCTCCCTGATCCCCGGCATCAAAGGGGTGAGTGAGCATATTTCAGCTACGAGCATCGTAGACCGGTACCTCGAACATGCCCGGATCTTTACGTTCTATCACGGAGGCAAAGAGCTGATCTATCTGTCTTCAGCCGACTGGATGGTGCGCAACCTCAGCTATCGCGTGGAAACCACTTTCCCCATCTATTCCGAACACATTCGCAACCAGATCCGGGATTTTCTCACCATACAGCTGAGTGATAATGTAAAAGCAAGGATTATCGATAAAGAATCCACCAATCAGTACCGGGCTGATGGATCTGACCTTGCCATCCGCTCTCAGATGGAAACCTATTATTACATCAAGCGGCAATCGGAGAAGGAAAGCCATAAAGGAGAAGCGCCCGCGGAGGGCGCCAGGGCGGTGGATTAGTTGATTGAGTTGGCTGGCTCCCCCGGCCAACCTAATCAACCAAATCAACTCAATCAACCAAATCAACCGAACTCCATCGAATATTTCCGGAGCTTCATCCATCAATATGGAATACGGGTTTATGTACTCATACCTTTGCCTTCATCAGATCAATAAACCCACAAAAATGAGAATACTGAAATCAACCTGGCTATCAGCCATTCTTTTTGCCCTCGTATTCACTTCCTGCCAAAGAGATGCTCCGATACCCGACGACAGCCTGCAATACCTCCCGGAAAGCACCGCCATGGTCACAGCCATCCGGGCCCGGCAACTCATGGATAAGGCAGATTTTGAAAGCATCAAGCAGTCCGAAGGATACCAGGAAATGATCAAAGAGGCACAGAGCGCCAACCCGGTACTGGCAAAAGTACTGGAACAACCGGAAAGTTCGGGAATAGACCTCGGGAAAAACATCTACTTTACATCGGAAATGCGGGAAGGGGAAAAACCATTCATGGCCATCTCTTTTTCCATTGCCGACGCACAGGCTTTTGAAGCGCTGCTGGAAAGTGTCGACGTGGAGGCCCAGCCCGCCTCCGACAAAGGCTATCAGTTTGTCAACCCCTCCCACAACAGTACGCTTGCCTGGAACGAAGAGGTGGCCATCATCGGCATTGCCGAAGACGGCGCCGATGTGGAGGCTACCATCCGGAAGTACCTTGAGAACAAGCCGGAGCAATCCATAGCCCGGAACAAAAACCTGCGCAAAGCCCTCGTCCAGGACTTTGATATCGCCAACTGGTTCTCCTCCGATTTCCTTCTGGAATCCGAGATGGCAAAAAACTCCACTGCCCTGATGAACTACAAACAGGAGGACCTGCGCGGCAACTACGTGCAGCACTTCCTTACCTTCGACAAGGGGATAGCCAGAAGTGAAGCGAGCTTCTACTTCAAGAAACAGGTCGCCAATGACCTCGGCATGCTTTTCCGGGATAAGGTAAAAACGGACTTCGCCAGGCTCGCCCCCGAAGGCGCTCCCCTGTTCTTCATGGCCACCGCCTTCGATATGGACGGCATCAACCAGTTGCTGGTGGAAAAATACAGCAAAGGCCTGGCTGAAGGCGGCCTGGAAGAGTATGGGATCTCCACCAACACGCTGATCAAAGCGCTGAAAGGAGACATCATGCTGGCCGCCTATCCTCCCTCAGTGAAAGATAAAGGCCCGGAACTCGTTTTTGCCGCCCGCATCGGCGACCAGGAGGCCCTGCAGTCCGTCATCGATGCAGCTGCAAGTGAAAACAGGATCGAAAAAGTGGGCGAGGGCCGTTATCGATTCCTGGAATGGAAGAAGGAAATCAAGAAGGATTCTACCCAAACCGAGAGCAAGGTCCACATCGAAGGACAGTTTCTGATCAACGACGGGCTGTTGTTCATCGCCAGCCAACCTACCCTGCTGGATAAGGTGGAAAACGGGCAGACAGGGCTCACCGGCCCAACCGCCGAACAGGCTCAAAAACTTACCGGCAATCATATTTTCACCTTCCTTGCCGATATCGAAGCTATAGAGGCCCTGGAAGATGAACACCAGGAAGGGCTCAAAGAGATCAGAAGCATCGAGGCCACCGCTCAGCGTGAAGGCACAGAGCTTATCCTGCAGATGAAAAACGAGTCGGCCAACAGCCTGAAAGGCCTCATCGACATGATAAAAAAGGCTCGACAAGAAGAGGAACCAGCTGAGGCAGAGGCCGAAACCACCGGGTCAGAGATCTGATATAAGCGGTAAGGACAGACAAGTTTGCCGGCCTCCAAACATGCTCTCACAGTAAACTTGTCTGTCCCTCCTTTGAAGGAACTTTTTCCCCTCACTCATTTGTTTATCAGTTGCTTGCAGGAAGCGGCGCCGTTTCAGGTGATTTTTTTCCACTTAAAACTTGTTTATAACCGGATACCCGCTTATATTTGCAATCGCTTCTGAAAAATGGAGCTCAGGAATAAGTTCCTGAAGAATAAACAAGCGGATGTAGCTCAGTTGGTAGAGCGCAACCTTGCCAAGGTTGAGGTCGCGGGTTCGAGTCTCGTCATCCGCTCAGGTGCTGAACAAAAAGCCTTCTGGTGACAGAGGGCTTTTTGCATTTTTAGCTATCTTTGGAAAACAAACAGCCCGGGTGGCGGAAGTGGTAGACGCGCTGGACTTAAAATCCAGTGGGCAGTGATGCCCGTACGGGTTCAAGTCCCGTCCCGGGTACTTTTTACGGTTAGCCCCGGAGGAAAATTTTCCTCCGGGGCTTTGTTTTTCAAGGGTTTACACATTTCCGGGCATTCCCGCCTCCGCCCCCATCCGTTTCCATACCACCCGATATACCGTGTGAGAAAATGCTGGAGTTGGTAGATTAGGCGCGATTTTGTGGCGCTCTTTAAAAACGAAGGGGTATCTCCTGCCCTGCCTGGCGGTTCTATCCTTCAACTGATGATCGGTGGATTAACATAAGATAGGTTATAGGAAAAAGTGAAACCCTTATGAATAAAGGCTTACAGCCCGATTCTTAAAAAATTATGTTAAATAGAAACTTTATCAACCTCCCTGCCCTTCCGCCCATCCCGCCACCACCGCCTCCTCCACCCGCAGCCCCAGCCGTTCCGAAAGCTCCTCCTCCGTTGGCAGGTACAGCTGGTAGGTGGAAGCAAACAGCTGCCGGTTCTCCTGCAGGATGGAGTACTTCACGATCGCCTGGTCCTTTCTTGTGCAGAGGATGATGCCCAGGGTCGGGTTGTCGCCCTCGCCCCGCCATTTGTCTTCGTACAGGCGGACGTACATGTCCATCTGGCCGATATCGCGGTGGGTGAGCTCGCCGGCCTTGAGGTCTACCAGGACGAAGCACTTGAGCAGGAAGTGGTAGAAGACCAGGTCGATGTGAAACTGTTTGCCGGTGGCCGTCACCACCCGCTTCTGGCGGCCTACGAAGGCGAAGCCTTTGCCGAGCTCCATGAGGAAGTGCTGCAGCTTGTCGAGCAGGGCTTCTTCGAGGTTGCTCTCCTGCATCTTTTCGGCGCTTTCGAGTTCCAGGAACTCCAGGATGAAGTGTTCTTTTACCGGGCTTCCGGGCGCCTGCTGGCGTTCGTAGTAGCGAGATGTTACCTGCCGGGACAGCTCCCGGGTGCTCCAGTGGTTGTTGGCGGCTTCTTCGTGGTAGAAGTTGCGGGCGCTTTTGTCTTCTACTTTCAGCAAGAGCTGGTAGTGCGACCAGGTTAGCTCCGGCTGTAGGGCGCCCTGCTCCGGAAAGGCGCGGTAGAGTTGGTACATCTGCCGCAGTTTGCCGGCGGAATATTCTTTGCCCAGGTCTTCTCGTAGCTTCTGGCTCAGCTTTCTAGCCACAGCGGCAACCTCTTCCCGGGTGACTTTCGCCTCCAGGGACAGCAGCCGCCCAATGAGCCAGTAGGCGCGGGTGTCCGGCGGCGGCTTCCTGCCCTGGGTGGCGGATGGGGCCTGCGGACCCAGCCGTGGCCGGCTGCTCCACTCGAGGATCTGGCGGATGTTCTTGTAAAGTGCATCGTCAAAAAGGGATAGCTGCTGCATTGGGACACGATTTACGGTATCGATGCAGGCCGGCTGGATTTTGGATTAAAGAGCATGTTTGGAGGTAGTCATTTGGGCTGCAAATGACCGCTTTTGAAACCTCACTGCGGCTATTTTCCGGGCCGTAGCTCTGCTATGCCCCGGAAAATGAGCCTTGTGAGAACCCAAAATCAGCCATTTTCGCTTCCAAAGCACTACCTCCAAACATGCTCTAAAATAATCACTGCTTTATTATGCTCAACGGCAATAGGTTTTGTGCATTTGTGCGCGGATTTCCCCTTTAGGGGATTTAAGGGGCGGGGCGAGCTAATGCACAAAACCTATTGCAACCAAAGTATAAATTGCCAGGGTAGCGTCGGCAGGCTGCCTTGTCAGCGCAAAAGTACCTGAACACAAATGGAAATACGTGGAGATACTTTGAAACTTGCTGCCCTGCATGGGCTGGCCATGTATTTCCTTACTTCCATGTATATCCATGTATATCCATGTATTACCGAAGCAGGATATAGCATCTTCCTGCCATTTACCCCTCCATCACCGCCCGGATCCGCTGCGCCAGGCGGCCTGCCGTAAAGTAGATGTGGTTCTTTACGGTCGATTCCTGGTGCAGGTAGGTGGTGGTGCTGCGCAGGTAGTCGTTGAAGGCGGGAATGATGAATGCTTTACCGCTTTTGTTGAGAAAAATGCCGTACTGGTTTTTGGTAAAAAAGGATTCCTTCAGTTGTTTGTCCATGCACATCTCAACCAGCAGGCGGTCGGCCCAGGGGCGGAAGGGCTCGATGAGGTCAAAGGCGAGGGTGGGCTTGTTGTATTCGTCGGCATGGAGGATGCCAAGGTGGGGGTCCAGGCCGACGGAGAAGAGGGCGCCTTCTACTACGGAATAGAGCATGCCGTAGAGGTAGTTGATGCCGGCGTTGAAGATGTCTTTGGCGGGCCGCCGGCTCCTGCCCTGGAAGCTGTAGCGGCTGGGCAGAGCGTTGCCTACCGCCTGCCAGTAGATGCGGGCCAGGGTTCCTTCTACGCCCATTACCTGCTGGCGGCATTCTTCGGGCAGCTTGTCCCGGAATTCTTCGAAGCTGCGGCTTTTGCGGCGCAGGTAGCTGATGGGTTGCCCCAGGGCGAGGCTCAGCACGCTGCGGCGGCTTTTCAGGTATTTGAGGTTGTCTATCTGGGCTTCGGTTTTTAAGGCAAACAGGTCGAGCATCCAGGCCATGGCTTCGGGGCTTTCGATGAATCGCGCCTGCATGCGGCGCAGGGTGGCGATGCTCTCGAAATAGGGGCTCCACAGCCGGGCCTTGGCCTTGCCGATGCGGTCGAATACGAGAATGGGCACCTGGTGCTGGATGGCCAGCGCTATGGCGTCGGAACTGATCATCACGCTGGCGGTAATGGCGATGCTGTCGAGCTTGGCCGGGCTGATGGCCTTGCTGCCTTTCTCGCCTTTGATGTGGAAGACGCCGTCTTTTTTGATGACTTCCAGGCCTTTGGTGTCGAGTACGAGTTGCATGGTTGTTGTATTTTTAAGGTTATTGAACGGAAGCGGCATTCACTCCCCGCCTTCGCCATAGGCTCTTCCGGGTAAAATTCACTAATTCACTAATTCCTTATGCCTAGAGATTGTACGGAAACCCCTTCCAACTCACCGCCCCAAAGTCCTCCTGCGGCGGGTTGATCGCTGTGTAATAGGCGTCCTTCAAGTCAATGTACCGCTCGTCGTTCCGCTTGAGGACGAACCCGGCAAAGTTGAGGCGGCCCATGATGTTCTTCTTGAACTGCTCTACCCAGCGGGTGGATAGCTGCCCCTGTTCGTTCTGGATCAGCAGGACGTTCTGCAGTTGGCGGATGTCTTCGTCCAACTGGGGCAGGTAATCGGGGGCGAGGGTGACTTTGTCGGTGACCAGCAGGCCGGTAACGACCTTGTCGTCTTCGGGCCCGTAGGTTTTTAGTTTGCGCTGGTTGACTTCAAAGCCGGCCTCCTCGATGATGGCCCGTACGGAGTCTATTTTGTCGGCGTCGATGGGCTTGCGGGAGGAAAAGCTCATGTCGTCGGCGTAGCGGGTGTATACCCAGAGCATGTCTTCAGCGAAGGCGGATAGCTTCTCGTCGAGCTCCCGGCAGGCGAGGTTGGATAGCACGGGCGAGGTGGGCGTGCCCATGGGCAGGCGCCCCTGGTAGGTCACTAAGTCTGCCAGGAGGTCCGGCAGGTCCTTCTTAAACTGGAAGGGCTTGCCCTGGAAGATCTTCACTATTTGCTCGCGGCTGATGGCGTGGAAGAAGTCGATCAGGTCGATGTTCAGCAGGTAGGGCTTGCCGGCGTGCTTGCGGGCGTTGGTGACTACGTTGCGGCGGTCGTCGTCGTTGAGCACGCCTACGATGAAGCCGTAGGCGGCGCTCGATTTCTCAAAGTAGTATACGCTTTGCAGGTAGTGGTTGAGCCGGCCGAGCACCTTCTTGAGCTCGGCGCCGGGGGCTTCGATCTGCCGCTCGCCGCCGCCTTTCTTGGGTACGGTGAATACTTTGTAAGGTTGCTGCCGGGCCAGCAGCATCAGGCGGCGCTGGTCTGTCTTCAGCAGGGTGCACA
>CAYQKY010000168.1:0-18885 GCA_964418125.1 uncultured Phaeodactylibacter sp. | reverse complement strand
CCTATACACCTATACACCTATACACCTATACACTAATACACCCACACCCCCTCCTACCCCGCCCTCAGCAGCTCCCTCGCATTGGCGATGGCCGAATCGCTCGGCGGGCTCTGGCTCAGCATGGTGGCGATGGCGTGGATGCGTTCCTCCAGCTCCAGGTTGCGCAGTTCGGTGATGGTCCGCCCCTCCTTGACGCGTTTGTAGACGAAGTAGTGGACGTCGGCCTTGGAAGCGATCTGCGGGGAGTGCGTGATGGAAACCACCTGGTGCTCATTGCTCAGCTTGCGGAGGATATTGCCCATCTTCAGGGCCACATCGCCGGAAATGCCGGTGTCGATCTCGTCAAAAATGAGGGTCGGCAACGGGATAGCGCTGGCCACCAGGGATTTGACCACCAGGGTCAGGCGCGACAGTTCGCCGCCGGAAGCCACGTCTTTGATCAGCTGCATGCGGCTGCCCAGGTTGGCGGCAAAGAGGAAATTCACCTCATCCAGGCCGGTGGGGCCCAGCTCTTCCAGGCGGACGAACTCCGCCTTGATGCGGGCGTGCTCCATGGCCAGCTGGCCCAGCATCTGTTCCACTTTATTCTCAAAGCCTCCCACCACGGCGTGGCGGCGGCGGCTCAGTTCTTCGGCCTGCTCCCGGAGGGTTTCCTCCTGCCGGGCAACTTCCTTCTCGAGAGTGGCGATCTCATTGCTGAGGTCGCCGATATCGTCCAGTTGCTTCTGGAGGCTCTCCTGTATCTCAAGGAGTTCCTCCACGGTAGACACCTGGTGCTTGTTCTCCAGGCGGTAGATCATATCGAGGCGCTGCTGCACCTGCATGATGCGCTCGGGGTCGTGCTCGGTCTCTTCGGCCACGCCTTCGAACTCCTGCGAAAGGTCGTTCAGTTCCACCAGCACACTGTCGAAGCGGCCGAAGAACTGCTCCAGGCGGGGGTCGAACCTGCGGATGCTCTTCAGCGCCTGGGCCACCTCCTCGAGCTGGCTGATGACCGACACCTCGCTTTCACTCAGTTGCTGGAAGGCCCCCGCCAGTACCTTTTTGATGTCTTCGGCATTGGACAGGCGGGTGAGTTCTTCCTCCATCTCTTCCTGCTCGCCGGCCTTCAGAGCGGCGGCGTTGAACTCTTCCAACTGAAAATTGATGAAGTCCAGCTCTTTGGCGGCGCTCTGGTTGCGGCGGATGAGCTCCGCCAGGCGCCGCCGGTTGGCCTGGTACCGGGTGAACCCGCGCTGGTACTCGGCCAGCAGGCCTTTGTTCTCCGCCAGGGCGTCGAGCAGGCGAAGTTGGAAAGACACCTGGTGAATGTCGAGGTTGTCGAACTGCTGGTGCAGGTCGACCAGGGTAGAGCTGAGATCCTGCAGGATGTTCAGCGTCACCGGCGTATCGTTGACGAAGGCGCGCGACTTACCGGAAGGGGTGATCTCCCGGCGGATGACCATATTGTCCTCGTAATCGAGGTCGTTCTCCTCGAAGAACTGCTTCAGCCCGTAACGGCTCACATCGAAGTGGGCCTCCACCACACACTTGTCTTCCAGGTTGTAAAGCGATTTGATGTCCGCCCGCTTGCCCATGATGAGCCCCAGGGCGCCCAGGAGTATGGACTTGCCCGCGCCCGTCTCCCCGGTGACAATGGTCAGCCCATTGGAGAAGTTCATCTCCAGCTCCTCGATGATCGCGTAGTTTCGTATCTGTAGGCTCTTGATCATATGCTCTTTTCCGCCTGATGGAAATTCTGCGCAAAGTTAATTGTTTTGAGCATAAGTACCTGAGTTGAAATAGGGAAATACATGGAAATGCGTGGAAATGCTGTGGAAATGCCCGGCCTGCTTTCGGTTTCAAACTTCCGGCTTCCGCAGTTCCTTGTTATTCCCTGGAAAACTATTATTTTCCCCATTGAAACTTGACAAGTTTACCACCATGGCGCTCCCGGGAAAAACTTGTCAAGTTTAGCCTTGATTATTTATGAAATATCATTAAAAATGAAAAAAATATTCTTCTTCTCCCTCCTCGCCCTCTTCTTCGCCGCCTGCCAGAGCGAAAACGGCGGCGGCCTACGGGAAACCGACCTGCTGGCCTACGGCGTGCCCGTCACCATCATGGCGCCCGACAGCGCGGTGATCAAGGGCGATGACCTGGGCGGCGGCCTGATCAAAGACGTGACCATCCGCGGAGCGGACAACTACAACGTGCAAGTGTTCGCCACCCAGGCCGAGACCAACGACATCGCCCGCCTGAAAGCGGAGCAACTGGCGGACGTCAAAGGCATCCGCTATTTCGACAAGGTCGTCAGCGAGGAGGAGGACGGCTTCATCTACCAGACGATGATCGACACCACGGCCAGCTACGGCTTCCGCTACATCGTCCTGCAGGGCGACCTGCTGATCACCTTCCAGACGGGCCTGCTGGGGACGTTCTCGCAGGAGGAGGTGGAAAGGATGTACCAGGCGGTGCAGCAGTGAGGGCTGGGGAGAGGGGGAGAATGGGTGATGGGGAGAGAGGGGGGCTGCCCGAAAGCTGAACTCACCCCCCGCCTTCGCTACGCTCAGGCACCCCCTCTCTTAAGCCGCACCGGAACAACGAGAAGAGAGGGGGCGCGCCGAGTCCCGCCGAGAAGCTCTGCGCTGGAAGCAACTATCTGGCGAAGCCCCCTCTTCACTTCGGCCACTCGAAGCTAAGAGGGGGTTTTGGGGTAGTTCCAAAAACAGCTGAGGCGAATTGTGTTGAAGGGCAGGAACCCTTGGCCAAAGCCCGCTTACGAGCAAAGCTCGTAGCGAACATGGAGGCAGCACGAGCGGGAGGGGCCTGTCAGCTGGCAACTTCCCGTTGCCTGCTGACTTTGCATCAAGGGGCCGCACGAACGGTGGCGGGCAGAAGCCCGCCACGATTGCTACCTGTACGGCTTCAAGCCGTAACGAGCAGCTTTCGGTAAAAAAATGGCCCCGCCTTATTCATTGAGCATTCGGATGTTTCCTGGGACGCCGCACGAGCGGACAAGATTTTTCCCTATGAGAAAAAATCAGTCCTTAATACACCGGCAACTATTTCCGTAATCCTTATCGTGAAAATTGCGGCGCAGGCTACCGCTGATGTTGCTGAAGTAGTAGTACCACGAACTCTGAGCGTCCTTCTCTGTTCCACTCCAGAAATTGCCATATATATTGAGGTTGTCGAAACTACCATCGGGTGTTCTGTAACCGCCAAGGACCGCATCAAAGCCAGTGCTACCTCCTTTTATTAAAGCCTCATAAGCATCCGCATTTCCTCCAAGGTTTTTCCTCGATAAAAGCCACTCCTCATCAGTTGGAAGCCGCCAGCCGTTTCCCAATTGCCGACAAGCTTCCTGCGCTGCCTTCCAGGTATAGAGCCTACCATATTCCTCACAGTTCTTGGGTTTATTGTAACACCACGAATCCTCCACCTCAATATCCAGGTTCTCCCCCAGCCAGGTAGGCCCGCCGGCCTCAAACTGTATAGTCCGGTAGGATCTTTTGCCTGCCCTAAACTCGCCTATCTTCGGAAATTCCCCCGCTTTGCCCTGCTGCTGTTGGGGAGGCGCCTGCTGCTGCGGAGGAGGAGCTTTGTTCTCTTCCTCTACCGGACACCCCCTGTTCTCCACCGGCCCGGCGGTAAAGGGGCACCCATCCTCGCTGTTCGCCACGCCGTCCCCGTCGCTGTCCTGCTCGTCGATGAGGGGGGCGGGGGCTTTTTCCAGGCCGTACCGTTCGATCTCCTGGATGGCCTCCACGTAGGCGTCGGCAAGGCGCTGGCGGAAGGCGGGCTGGGCCAGGAGGGCCGCGTCGGCTCGGTTGTTGTAGAAGCCGTTCTCGATCTGGGTGATGGGTGGTTTGACGTTGCGTAACAGATAGAACTCGGCGCTGCCTTCCCGCGATTGCAGGAAGCGGTTCCGCAGCTCCGTCTTGCGGAGGATATTCCCCAGGAATAGGGCGCCCAGGCGCCGGCCGTCCCGGGAGGCGCTGTAATGCCAGGCCTCGGCGCCTCTGACCCCGTCTTTTGTCCAGCCCAGAGTACCATTCTCTTCCGGCGGGCCGGCGTTGAAATGCACCGACACGGCCAGCTTTGGCAGGGGGGTATCGTAATTGTTGATCCGCCGAGCGCGCTCCTCCGGGCTGATGTCATCGTCTTCCGGCACAACGCGGTAGTAGGCCACCCCTATCTCCTCCAGGCGGCGGATGATGCGCTCCACCACATCCCGGCTGAGCTGGTACTCGAAGAGCTGGGTCTTGCCGTCGTCGAATATGGGCGAACGCTTGCCGGGGGTGTCGCTGCCGTGCGGGTTGTCCAGGCACCAGAGGTAGCGCGGAGTGTGGGCTTTGGGCGCCGTTTGCTGAATATCTGTCGGGGCTATTCGCTGATTGTCTTTTAAGGTAATGCCCGGGCGGCGGGAATCGGAAGCCCCAGCCCCCCTTTGCTCTGCCAGGAAGGCCGGGTCGAACGTCCGCAGGGTGAGTTGGAGCAGTTGATAGAACTCATCGGCGGTGCCGTCGATGGAACGGCGCAGCCAGAAGCCGGCGGCCATGATAGCCTCGGGGTCGTAGTAGGGCGGGTTGGTGGAGAAGTCGGAGAATTGTTCTTCGAAAAAGTTCATGCTTCCGCTTCGCGTCAACCCCTGAGTGGGGCTCTGTAGCCGGGAGAGGTATTCTTTCTGAATGTCTTCCCGGTTGGCGCCGACTTCGTAAGCCTGGTAGAATGTCCGCAGCACTTTCCGGAATTCCCGGTCGTACAGCCCCTGCACCTGCCCGGTGATCAGCTCGCTCCGGCTCAGGGTGCTCAGGGTGGAATACAGCTTTCTCAAAAAGGCGGGGTTGTAGCGGCCGAAGGACTCGTTTGTGCGGTAGTTCAGTTCCGCGCCCCGGTGCGGGCCGGAGCGGAACACCCTTTCTCCGAATATTTTTTCCAGGATCACCGGGTTGAGTATCGGCTTCAGGATGGCATAGCGCCCCCGGACGCCTACTTCCGGGATGATGGTCCCGGCGGCCTCCGGGTTCAGGTTGAGGTTGGCCTTTTGCTTCAGGTTATACCAATCGTCTGGCGCCTGCACCAGTATCTTTTGCAGTTCCGCCTGCCCGGGGACAGGTTCGCCGGCTCCTTTCCCATCCCGCCGGGCGGTGCAGGGCACGAGCGTAGGTTCTTCTTTGTAGGTTTTGACGATATAGCCCTCTACGCCCTTGTGGCGGATGCGGTAGTAGTCGGGCCCTTCTTCCAGCAGTTCCACCTGCTCGCCGGGGCGGATAGACTTGACCAGCGTCTGCCGGTTGAGCCGGAGCCGGTTCCATTCGGCGGCCCCGTAAGCGGCGTTCAGCTCATCGGCCTCCTTCCGCGTCAGCACCCGGTTTCGCAAAGCCACTTCATTGGGAATGTTGGCGATGACGTAACAGGCTTCCGGCGGGATGCTGTCCGTGCCAGCCGTTGCCTCTCCGGCGCACCAGCTCCGGATGCGGTTCATGTCCAGTTGGTTGGAATCCAGGCGGATGGCTTCCTTGAAGTAGGCGCAGACGCGCTCCCGGCCCTGATCGACGAGTTGCTCAAAACGGCTCAGCAGTGAGGCTTCCGATACTTCGCCTCTTTGAAGCTGGAGGGTATCTCTCAACCCCAGGCGTTCCATCGTCCTCAGCATGGACTGCTGTACATCGGCAGGCAGGCCGCTGCTTCCCGCCTGTATCTTCCTCCATTCTTCCAGCGCATCGCGCAGTTGGGCCTGCCGCTCCGCCGGGCTGAGGTTGAAGAATTCCGAACCCGACAGGTACAGTTCCACTCCTTTATTATAAAAGGCGATGGCCATGTTGCTGCGGTATTCGTCCATCCACTTGTCCGAGAAGTCGAAACGCCTGTCTCCTGCTGTTCTCGACAGGTTCAGGGTTTGATCCGCCCGGTTATATTCGATCAGTTGGAAAGCCAGGGAAGAGCCGGTAGCGGGTTTGCGCCACTGCCAGCTGGCCTCAAAACCAGAAGCGGCGGCGGGTATGGCCAGGGGCGCATCCGCGTCTGTCATCCAACGCATGGCCCGTGCGTTGAACGCACTGCCGCCGGCAAGGGAATCCGCCTGCACCATCGCCTTGGCCTGTTCTTCCACCATAACCCCAACCGCGTCCAGGTTGTCGACACACAGCAGGTGTTCCTCCCCTTCCACCCGGTATTCCACCAGGGCGCCATTACAATCCACCGGCTTGATCTCCCAGGGCCAGGCGGTGATCAGCAGGGCGGGTATCCACAGGGGCAGGGCCCAGCGCAGCACGTCGCGCCATTCGCCGCGCCAGCCCAGGCCGGGCAGGCCGTGCGGGTGGAGGTACTTCTTCCAGGCGTCGGGCACGATGAAATCCAGGGGGCTGCGCTCCCGCTGCAGTTGTTTGATGACCGTAATGTCGGCCTCGCCGCCGGCTTCCATCATGCGGCCGATCTCTTTTTCCAGTTCTCTTTTGCGGCGTTTGTTTTTGGTGGTGAGCCATTCGTTGAGGGCCACGTTCATGCGATAGTCCTCGAAAGCGGCCGAATCACTGGGCGGCGGGTTCTGCTGCAGGATGTCGGCCAGCTGCACGCGCACTTGTTCCAACAAAGCAGGATGCTCTGCTTCCAGCCAGCTGACCAGGCTGACGCGGGAGGCCTGCGGAATGCGCCCTTCGGTAAACCAGGGCAGGCGGGTGAGCTGCAGGAGGTTGTCGACGGTGAGCAGGTTTCCCTTCCCGATGGAGAGCTGCTGGCCAAGGAAGAGGGTGAGGTCCCAGTGCAGGGAAGGGTACACCGCACAGGCGGCGATCCACTGCAGCATGGGGCTGCTGAAGTGTTCCTGCAGGCTGTCCCTCAGGCTTCCTTTGATCTCGATGGGTTTCTTTGGGGCGTCTTTCACCCGGTCCGGCCAGGTATCGAAGCGGGCGTCCTCTTCCATTTCCAGTTCTTCCAGCCAGAAGAGCAAGCTCTGCATGGAAAGGGGCAGCAGGGTGAAGATCTCGCCCAGGCGGCGCTCCCGCTTCCCCCAGCTGTTGACGGGGCAGGGCGTCATCAGCAGGCGGTGTTTCCAGTTGCGGAGCAGGCGGCTCCAGGGCTCGGGCCTGCCGGTCAGCTTGTTGAGCAGGGCATTGCCGTAGCCCGCGATGATCAGGCGGGAGCTGCCGTAGCGCTGCTGCACCTCCACCAGGGGAATGCCCTCCGGATATAATTCGTTGTAGCACACCCGCGGATCGCTGTCGTAGAAAAAGCGTTCGATGAGCACTTCATTGGCGTAAAATACCCGGAAGAGCATATCCAGCAGGCGGGCGCGGTGGTTGCGGGGCGATTGCTGGTCGATCAGCAGCAGGTATTCCGGCGGCTTGGTCTGTTGCAGAAAGCGGAAGGTGGGCATGCCGCCCTGCTCGATGGTAGCGCCAATGGTCTTTGGCACATCCAGCCTGAAAGCCTCGCTGCCGGTGCGCTGCCGGATGAGGTTAAGCAGGAAGCTGAAATCGTCGCCCAGGTGGACGGCCTCCGCCCCTTCGATGCGGATGTTCCAGGCGTAGGGCGGCTTATCATTGGCTTCCAATTCTGCGATCAGCTTACGGCGGCGATGGGCGCGGTAGAACAGAACGGCCAGCAGCAGGGCGGTGAACAGGAACAGGCCGCCCCATTTCAGCCAGGAGAAGTTGTCGGCCAGAAAGCGCCGCAATTGAGAGGGGGGCTGTACGGCGAAGGCCAGGGGGTCGTGGTTAAAGGGGTAACTTCTCAGATCGAAAGCATAGGCTTGCGGAGGGGGCAGGATATCCTCATCGACACGGGAAGTATCGACAGCCGCCGTATCCGGCTGCGGGGCCAGGATGATGGCCTTGTAGATCACTACCAGTTTCCGCCCGCCGGCATTGGCCCATTCCACCACAACCGAGTCCCGCCCTTCGATGCTGTCCTGAGCGATGTACACCAGGCATTGCGGCGTATCCACCAGGAAGGACCCCAGGTTCCCTTTCCCGGAATACAACACTTCGTAACTTTCGGGCAGGCCGAAACCCTTCAGGTCCGTCGAATCACTGAGGCACACTTCCGCCTGCCCGCCGGCCTGCACCTGGAAAGGCTTTTCGATAAAATCGCGCTCTACCGGCCGCATCAACTGGTAGATGACCGCGGCTGGAGGAATGAGCAACAAAAGGACAAGCAGCCAGATCAGCCCGCGATACCGGCGCTCCTGCCGGTCCGGCTCCACTGCATCTTCCTCCGCTATTTCTTTGTAGAAGGCCTCCGTCCGCCGCCGGCACTGCTCGAACAGCTCGTAAAAATGGGCCTGCTCCTTGGGGTTGTTGGCGAAGAGGGGCGCCAGCAGGAAGGGCATCTCTTCTATCGCCGTATCCTCCGGCAGCTTATTCAACAGCTCCTGCACCTGCAACTGCTGGCCGGTCCCCAGGGGGTAGCCTTCTGCCTGAAGGGTGCTCAGCAGTTCGGCGATGAGGTGGTATTTTTTGCCGGAAAAACTCATTGTAAAATCCCCATCAAAGCCTTCAGGTCATCCTTATTCTTGGCCAGCACCGAGTAGGACAGGCTCAGTTGTTCCCGTTCTTCCGAACTCAGGCTTTTGAGGTTGCCCAGTTTGGATGCATCGAAGCCCATTTTGCGGAGCAGGGCTGCCCATTGGATCAGCTCGGCGGTGGCGGGCGGTTTCTTGAGCTTCACCTTATCCTTGGCGCGGATCATATTGAAGTGTTCGATGATGACGTTGAGCTTTTCCTTGCCGACTTCGGAATCGAAGCCATCCAGTTTTTGCTGGAGGATGCGCAGCAGGTCCTCGGTCGAGGGAAATTCGATGTGGAAATAGGCCACCCGCCGCAGGAAAGCGTCGGGCAGGTTTTTCTCCGAGTTGGAGGTCATGATGATGAGGGGGCGGTTGTCGATGGTCGTTTCGAAACTTTTGCCTACTTCGGGCACATCAAAGCGCAGCTCCTCCAGAGCGGCAAGCACGTCGTTGGGCAGGTCGCGGGGCGCTTTGTCGATCTCATCGAGCAGGACGACCTTTCGGCTCTGGCTGCGGATGGCGGCGCCCAGTGCCTGATAGCGGATGTATCTCTCTTCCACCTGCTCGGGCGTCAGGGGCTCGGCCTGGGTCTGGCTGTACTGGAAATGGCCCAGGGCGTCGTAGCGGTAGAACAGGTCTTTGGCGGTGGAGGTCGTCTGGGCGTTGAAGACGACTACCTTGCCCAGCTTGAAGTAGTGAGCCACGTGGTGGGCCAGCTGGGTTTTACCGGTGCCCGGCTCTCCGGTGAGCAGCAGCGGCTGCCCCAGGTTGATGGCGACGTTGACCGCCCCGACCAGCCCTTTGGGCGGCAGGTAGAGGCGGGGGTCGTTGATCTTCTCGTTGAGGCTTATTTTCGGCAGGTCGCGCTGCCCGCTTTCGCTGTATAGATGGAAGTTCATGGTGTAATTTTTCGGTTAAGACAAGTTTACAAGGAGCACCCGGGGAGAAAACTTGTCAAGTTTAAATCAGGCTGCTCCGCCTCACTCATTCGCAATGCGATAGACGGCCTCCTGCAGTTCCTCAATATCTTTCATATTCAGCAGTTTCTTATCCTGGTAGAGCTTTCGGTCCTCTTCCCGCAGTCCGGAGAGGAAAACGTCCATCACCTCCTGTACTTTGTTGGGGTTGCGCTCTCCGAGGTCCATCAGCCAGGCGCGCAGGTCGCCTTCTTCGACGGGCAGCAGGGGCGTCAGCAGGGTGGTTTCATTGCGATGGGACAGCTCCTTCAGAGCATCGAGGATGGCCTTCTGGGCCGGTGTGAGCCTGCCCTCGTGCTGCTTCTCGATGTATACCACAAAGAAAAAGAGGAAAACCGGCACATCGTGGTGCGGGCAGCGGAAGGTGTCGATCATCCACTGCAGGTACTCCGGCAGAAAATCTTCCCAGCTGCGTTCGTGGACTTCGAAAGCGACGGAGACGTAGTCATAGGGCAGTTTGGGTACGCCAGTTTCGATGAAGGTATCGAAAGATTGGGTGTCGGCAAAGCGGAAGCGTTCCTGTACATATTCTTTGAAGCGCTGTCGGCATTTGCGGGTATTGCGGCCCACGGGCAGGTCCTGGATGCGCAGCCGGCCGGTATCTTCGTGGGTGATGATGTGCAGGGCGTCGGAATCGCCGTCGAGTTCCTCCAGCAACAATTCGTACACCATGCGCTCGGCGAAGCTGGGCGGCATCTGGCTGGGGCAGGCGCTGATGAAGTAGTATTGGAATTCCTGTTTCTTCTCGTCCTTCTCGTCGAAGGCATCCCAGAATTTGCCGCGCATGTCCTTGCGGTCCACATTCACCAGGTGGAGCAGCCCGACCTCTTCGTCTTCATCGATGTTCAGTGCCCGGACGGCATCCAGCAGCAGAGTATCCTTATCCACCGTGTGGATGTTGTGGGCGCCCGCCAGCTTGCCTTTCAGGCCACGTATCTGCCCATCCAGCTGGTTGATCTCTTCATCCAGGGAAAATTTGGCATTGGCATCCACGGCAATCTCCCGCTCCTTCCTCAGGAAGTTGAGCTTGCGGATGAGCAGTTCCAGTTGTGCTTCAAAGCCTTTGATCTCTTCAGGGGTGTAGAACATGGGTGAATGCTTGGTACGGTTTGTTGTGAGCTAAAGTTAGGCAATTTTTTGTATGTGTATACGGACTGTTCGGGGCTTATGCTCCAGTATACGGAAAGTAGGGCAAATGGTTAGAGAAATACTTTGGAAATAGATGGAATTGCAGCGGAAATAATTGCCGGGGCGGAGATGGTGAGCGGAGTGTTCGGGTTTCGGTATTCGCGGTTAACCATTCGCGTACCATCGATATTCATTCCTTCATTCCTTCATCCCCTCCCTCCAACAAAAAAGGGCCTGCACCAGACGGCACAAGCCTTTTCTCAAAACTCTTTCGTACATGTTAGACAGCCGGTCGGCTGATCTCGTAGTTTTTTGGCGATTAAGATTCAGGAAGCTTCCATCAATTCGAAATTGAACAGAAGCAGAATGAGCAGAAGAATGCCTAGAATGATCATGGGATAAAGCTTTAGATGAAAAAAAAGGGTTCAGCAATCCTACATTCTTCCCATCGGGGTAAAGTGCCTTGTTTCTAAGCGTGTTTTGGATATGTTGTGATTCACTTTACGCCTTAAGCATGTTTGTAAAAGAACATTGAAGTTTCAAATATAAGGTAATTATTTTAAGCTCGCAATATTCTCCTGAGGGGAATGGCGCATGCGGGACATTTTTTTTGGTTTCAGGGGTTCACGGTTGAGGCTGCTCCATCTCCGCCGGCAGTAGCCCGGCTACGACGGACGAAGGCCGGAAAGTCCTTCCAAGGGAAGGAATGTCTGGAGGAATGAATGATTGAATGCGAATTCCATATATTAAGGCCTTTTTTACAGGAGCCAATACCTATAGAATTATATTCATTCCATCATTCCTCCATTGGACTTTCCGGAACGCCCCCACGGTTACATGGGTTCACAGGCAGTGTAACCATATAACCATGAAGCCATGCCTAGAACTTCGACGCGCCCTCGTTGGCGTCGTTGTAGTTCTTCGTCACCTGTTCCCAGTTGATCACATTCCAGAAGGCGGAGATGTAATCCGGGCGGCGGTTCTGGTAGTTCAGGTAATAAGCGTGTTCCCATACGTCGAGGCCGAGGATGGGAGTGCCTTTTTTCTCAGCCAGGTCCATCAGCGGGTTGTCCTGATTGGGGGTGGAAGTGATGAACAGCTTGTCTTTCTTATCCACGCAGAGCCATGCCCAGCCGGAGCCGAAGCGGGTGCCGGCGGCGTTGGAAAACTCTTCTTTGAACTTGTCGAAAGAGCCGAAATCGCGCGTGATCGCCTTGTGGATATTCATGCGCTCGGAAGGCTGTCCGCCACCGTTGGGAGACATAATTTCCCAGAACAGCTTGTGGTTCCAGTAGCCGCCGCCGTTGTTGCGCACAGCGGCGGAGTACTTGGAAACTTTAGCCAGAATATCTTCTATTTTCATCTTTTCCAGCTCAGTGCCGGCGATGGCATCATTAAGTTTGCTGGTATACCCGGCGTGGTGTTTGGTGTGGTGGATCTCCATTGTGCGTGCATCGATGTGAGGTTCGAGTGCATCGTAAGCATAAGGCAGATCGGGAAGTTTAAAAGCCATAATATGGATCTTTAATTAGTTATGTAATGGTTTTTCAGTTTTTTCTGTGGCGATTTATCCCCGGCGCTTTAGGAAAGGAGCTTGCTCTTACCGCCAGGGAAGTTCATGATTTCGTTCTGCGCTCCCGGGGCAGGGATAAGTCGCCATCTTTGCCTGGCGGGCGCAGCAGCAATGTGCCGGCCTGTGAATTCGCCAGGGCTTGATGTTTTTACAACGTTCTCTTGAATAATAAGTTTACGGCCAGGGCGGATGCTTAGGGTACTTTCGTGCATTTTTTTCACAACCTTTTCCAAAGTCCTCGGCAGCAGTGATGCTCCGTCCTTATTTTCCGGTTTCGGTTGGGTTTTTTAATCGGGCATGCCGTACCTTTGGGAATGCCGGCTAGCGGCTGTTGCCTGTTGTTTGTTGTGCGTTGAACAACCAACAACAAACAACAGGCAACCAACAACAGGCAACCAACAACAGACAACCAACAACTCAATTTCGATATGGAATACAGAAAAGAAAAAGACAGCCTCGGCTACGTCGATGTACCGGCCGACAAGTACTGGGGCGCACAAACCCAGCGCTCTTCCGAAAACTTCAAGATCGGCGGCCACCGCATGCCGGAGGAGGTCATCCGCGCCTTCGCTATCCTCAAAAAGGCAGCCGCTCTGGCCAACCAGGGGCTGGGCGTTCTGGAAAAAGAAAAGGCGGAAGCCATCGCCCAGGTTTGCGATGAGATCCTGGCCGGCAAGCTCGACGATCAGTTCCCCCTGGTGGTCTGGCAGACCGGCTCCGGAACCCAGTCCAACATGAACGCCAACGAAGTGATCGCCAACCGGGCCCATGTGCTGCGCGGCGGCAAGTTGACGGACGAGAAGAAGTTCCTCCACCCCAACGACGACGTCAACAAGTCGCAGTCGTCCAACGACACCTTCCCCACCGCCATGCACATCGCCGCCTACAAGATACTGGTGGAAACCACCATCCCCGGCATCGAAGCCCTGCGGGATACCCTAAAGGAGAAATCGGAAAAGTTCATGGAGGTGGTCAAGATCGGCCGCACCCACTTTATGGACGCCACGCCGGTGACCGTAGGCCAGGAGCTTTCCGGCTATGTAGCCCAACTGAACCACGGCCTGCGCGCTATCCGCAACAGCCTGCCCCACCTGGCGGAACTGGCCCTGGGCGGCACCGCCGTCGGCACCGGCCTGAATGCCCCCAAAGGGTATGATGAAAAAGTAGCCAAAAAGATCGCCGAACTCACCGGACTGCCCTTCGTGACCGCGCCCAACAAGTTCGAATCCCTCGCCGCCCACGACGCCGTCGTGGAGGCCCATGGCGCCCTGAAAACAGTGGCCGTCTCCCTGATGAAGATCGGCAACGACATCCGCATGCTGGCCTCCGGCCCGCGCTGCGGCATCGGCGAGCTCATCATCCCCGCCAACGAGCCGGGCTCGTCCATCATGCCGGGCAAGGTCAACCCCACCCAGCCGGAAGCCCTCACCATGGCCATGGCCCAGGTAATGGGCAATGACGTGGCCATCAACATCGGCGGCATGAACGGCCACTTCGAGCTCAACGTCTTCAAACCCATGATGATCTTCAACTTTCTCACCTCGGCCCGCCTCATCGGCGACGCCTGCGTGAGCTTCAACGACCACTGCGCTGTGGGCATCGAGCCCAACTACAGCCGCATCAAGGAAAACCTCAATAATTCTCTGATGCTGGTCACGGCCCTCAATACGCATATCGGTTACGATAAGGCGGCCGAGATCGCCAAGAAGGCGCACAAGGAGGATAAGACCCTGAAAGCGGCTGCCCTTGAACTGGGGTACCTGACCGAAGAGCAGTTCGATGAGTGGGTGCGGGCGGAGGAGATGATCTAGTGTCTGTGTACGGATTAAGTATGTTTAGGGGAACTTATCTGTGTTTGATTTTCGGGCTTGAGATGGGTTCCCCTTCTGCTGTTCCCTGCTATGCCGAGTCGGCCTGCCACTGCAGTTAAGCCCTGGCAGGGGCGCTCCCTTCATGTTGCAGGACAAGCCTTTGAAGTTTCACAACTCTGAGGTTATTAAAATAGTTTGTAAATTAGGCAAGTGATTTTCAGAGAAGCAAAAAACAAGAATGGAGGAAAACAGTATATACGACATAGCAGACATACATGAAGATGTACTTGAGTTTTTGTTGAACTTTCGGCAGGAAGAAGGACAAGAAGATTTTTACTTCTTATTGCGCCCAAATGATTCCGAACGTAATCGGGAGGCATTGGGAAAAGGGTGGTGGTTTTTTGGAAATGAAAGATATGTCAATGTATTTTTTGTGGTGAGCCAGGCCGGAAAACATTGGAAGAATAATTTTCAATTATCTGTTTCGAAGGATACCTCATGGCATATTAATTGGTCTGTTGACAAGCCTGAGGCTTCCAAATTTGCGGAAGAATTTATGTCCGGTTTTAGTTCATTAGGAAAACTAAGTTTAAATGGCAGCCATTCCCTAAAACCATTTAAAGAATATTATCGCGACGGCTTTCCTGAAGCGCTCAATATCATCACTAAATTCCTTCAACAAGACCGTTTCAAAGATCAAGGATGGTTAAGAAAGGTACATCCAAGGGAATTTCAAGAGCGATTAGACTTAATTCAAAAGCTTAGAGAGCCAAAAGCCAAAACCATTATAACGGGGGTAGCGATCCGCAATTATCATGGGATAAAAGAAACAAAGTTGCCTGGCCTTCCCGAAACCGCCCCATGGGTCTTTCTTACCGGAGAAAACGGTTTTGGAAAAACCTCTGTCCTGCAGGCACTTGCCATTGGATTATACGGTAATACGGAAGACCAAATCATTCCCAAAAATGGGAAAGCGGTCGTCGAAGTAGTATATCAGGGTAAGAATGAAACCCGGCCTTTTATACACATTAATAATATTCGATATCCTCAGTTTTTCCGGCCTGTGGAAACCTTGGCCTGTTATGGCCCCTCCCGCCTGCAACTGCAAAGCCGACAGAGCCAGAACGAGGAGGCGAAGAATGCCACGGCCACCTATTCTTTATTCAATCAAGATGGGAACCTGAAGAATATCGAATATGAACTATTCGCTTCCTTCTATGATAACCCGGAAAAGTTTCGGATGCTGGAAAAGCTACTCAAAAGAGTAGTACCCTCTCTTCATAAAATTGAGTTAGAAAAGAAAGAGCGCCGGATACTATATTTTGAAAAGGAGGAATATGAAGATTCCACCGTTTATGAACCCGTCAGCTTTGACGAACTGGCTTCCGGCATTCGCGGCATTATAGCGACGGTTGGAGATATTTACCTGAGGCTCAGCGATAAAATGGAACGCCAGAAAGTTAAAAAGGAAACAGATTCAGCCTACTACAAACCGGAAGAACTGGGCGGCATTGTAATCATTGATGAACTGGACCTGCATTTGCACCCAAAATGGCAGAAAAAACTCCCTTCTCTTTTATCAGAAGTTTTTCCCAATATCCAATTTATTGCAGCTACTCATAGCCCCATTCCCTTGTTGGGAGCGCCTAAGGGCAGTGTTTTTCTGAAGATAAACCGGACAGAAGAAGAGGGGATAACGATTGAGAAACTGGATATCGATATAAAAGACCTAACGCCAAACCTAATTCTCACTTCTAAAATATTTGGCTTTACCGAGATATTCCCAATTACGCACGATCCGAAAGACCGCATCAGAACTGAAGATACGCAGAAAGAGGCCGAATTTACTGACAAAGTAATTGAAGAGTTAAAGTCCTTCCTCGGCACGGACAAAGAAGAAGAATTGAGCAGGCTTCTAAAATCCAAGTGAAAATAATATGCGGAGGAACGAACGAAAAAATCTTCCAGAATTTCCTGTGCCGGGAATTCTGGTTACCCAGGAAACAATTTCGGCCCTAATTGCTATCGTAGAGAATGCAGACAAAGAGGCAATCAGAGATAATATTTACAAAGGAAAATATAGAGACCCTTCTTCTGGAAAAGATAGATACGAGGTTAGAGAAAGATTGAGGGATATTTATTACAACAAGTGTGCCTATTGTGAGGACATAGATGCTAAACCGGAAGTAGAACACTATAGGCCAAAAAAAAGGTGTCAGAGGATAGCAGCCATCCTGGATATTACTGGCTATGCTATGAATGGACCAATCTCTTACCATCCTGCCACTATTGTAATACCGAGAGCGGAAAAAGGAATCAATTCCCGATAAGAGGGGAAAGAACTATTGAAATCTGTGACTTAAAAAGACAAAACCTATTACTACGAAGACAGAAACTGGTCATTGATCCAATTCGTGATAACATACATATTGTCCTGGACCTTCAGCTCGAAGGAGTTTTCAAAAATGAAGCGGCATTTAAAAGAGCGTTAGACATGGTTTTTGAGAAAATGGTAAAAATGCAACAAGCTGATCAGCCCTTTTCTTTACTTGCAGTATACGTTTATGAGCACTTCAATGAGGTTATTGTTCCGTTGATTGCCACCCCGATACAGCAAAGGGTGGTTACTGCCGCATTCGCTGACTTTAGAAGACGGTGGAGATACAATCAAAATATAGAAGGTTTTTTATAGTACGCACCATTCAAAAGTAAATTTCCTAGGATGAGAAGGCCGGGTATTTTAGAATAAAGCCTTATCAATGACAAGAAAAGCCTTTCGATTATCAGGAGACATTCGAAAGGCCTGCGAACAGTTTGTAAGCCGTTCTGTAAAATTATTGTATAAGCGCCTCCCGGTAAACCGGCACAACCTCCTTATTCTCCATCCTGCCCGGCGCCAGCGGGTCATGCGATGGAAGATAGACGGTTGGGTTGGTTTCAGCGAAGGAAAGAATGTTTTTCAGTGTGCCTGTACTCTGGCTGTCTCCTACGCCATCCGGCTGCAACTTCAAAAGGTTCTCTTCGGTGTACGAAGTATCTCCGGCCAGAAAATAATACGCGTCTTCCATTTCCACGATCACGGATATATGATGGGCCACATGCCCGGGAGTGCCCACGATCATTACCTTCCCGTCTGAGGTAACAGGCAAACTATAGCGGAAACTGTGGTATGGGGCATCGGGCAGGGTGATCAGGTTCGGTTTCAACCAGCCGGGCCAGCGGTGCGGCAGGTATCCGGCCAGTACACCGGTAAATCCGGATGCGGCCTTAAATTCATTTTTTTCAATGATAATCTCCGAATTGGGAAAATGGCGCAGCCCTCCGGCATGGTCGGTATGCAAATGGGTCATGACCACTTTCCTGACTTCCTTAACAGGGTCAATTCCTATTTTCCGCAGCTTTGGCCCGACCTCATCCTCCGGCCTGACGTCAAATTCCGCAGCCAGCGAATAGTAAGGATGCCATCGGGGAAAATAGCCCTTGTTCCCGGTTTTGTGTGTCTCTCCGGTATCTACTACGATGACGCCTTCCGGGTGTTCAATGGCCCAGGCGTATATGGGCAGCCAGTCCGACCAGTTTTTATCGAACAACACTTTAAGCATCTTCGGAGTGATGCCATCCGCCTTCGTGACCTGATTTCTTCTGATCCGTACTTTTCCGGTTTCAATTCTGTGAATTTTCATGGCTTTGGCAATTTAAATTAATTGTACTATTTTAGTTTTTATAGTACAGTAATTGAAAAAAAATTTTATCCGTTTAATATCCCGTTAAGAAAAACCTCCGTAACCCCTTCATAAATATTTTGATTCTCATCGCTCAAAAATGCAATGTATTCGGCCTTAAGCGGCAATTCCGTCAGGTTCAGGTAAACGGCGAGGATCATATCAATGCTGATATCATTCCTGACCACTCCTTCCCGGGCTCCTGCTTCAAACAACCGCCTGTAATATTTATTGATCCGTTCCCGCCTGCTTTCCTGGTAATATTCCCAGATCTCCGGCGTGTTGATCTCGAGGTCTTTGAGGAATTCCTCGCTTACGCTTGACAGCAAATCCTTTGTGAATGCTGAAACGGAGACCAGTTTGCCTTTAAAACTGAGTTTATCGTCATTCAGGATCTCCTCCAACCTGTTGTTGATCTCCAGGTTAAGCCGATCTACCACGGCCCTGACCAATTCATCTTTTGAAGAAAAGTGGTTGTATACACTGCTCTTGCTCGTCCTGAGATCCTGAACCAGGCTATCCATTGACACCTTGTAGAAGCCGTGTTTTAAAAACTTCTGTTTGGCGGTATTGATGATCCGTTCTTTCAGGCTAGGTTTTTTCATCTTCAACCAATTGTACTATTTTAGTTCTTTTAGTACAATATTAAGAAAAAACACAGCCAATTTCAAATTTTATGAAAGGAAACAGCGCTGCTACAAGATTTTCCAGATTTCCAACTTCCTCAAAACTCCCGCAGTTCATACTCCGACAGGATCACCTTCCACCGGTTGCTCTCTGTGATGCGCAACAGGGGAGGGTTGAGTTGTTTCGCCAGCGGGCTGTGCTTCGGCAGGCCGAAACTGTAGTACTGGGGATTGAAGCGAAAGGGCAGCACCTCTACCTGCTCTGTGAGGCTGTCGTGAAGGATGGCATAACGAAGGATGGGCTCGTCGTAAACGAAAGTTTCAACCTCCCGGTTATTGAGGGCTTTCAGGCCGCTTTCCAGGTTGAGATAGGGCCTGGCGTTCACAAAATTATTTCTAAGGAAACTTTCTGATGCCGAGGCGGCAACTGACCCCACATCGAGTTCGCGAAGTTCGCTCAGGCTGCCGACACTTCCCCCTAATTGATTGACAGTCAGTGAAGCACTAGTGTTGCGTTATAAGTCGAACAAAGTCAATTGATTATGATCGTTGCTGTC
>CAYQKY010000167.1:0-18922 GCA_964418125.1 uncultured Phaeodactylibacter sp. | reverse complement strand
GACAAGCTAAAATTGCTGTTATACACTCGCTGTTATACAGTGCAATTTCGTGCTGTATAACAGGCGAAAGGGAGACCATGAAACTATCCGAGCAACAAGTTGCACTCGTCGGCGCGATTGAAATGCTGCATCAGATCGCGCACGGAAAAATTTTCAGCGCCGTGGAATATCAGATTCGCCTTGCACGTTACAAGCGCATTGCGCTGAAGCTCGCGCCCGAGCTTGAGCAGGATGCTTACTACGGGCAATTTTTCAACGGTTACGGGGAGAAGTAATCATGGTCAAGCACAAGCCAGCAACGCCGCTGCCGTGGACTGTCGAGCACGGCAATCACGTCATTGGTGGTAATCAAGAACGCTCGCGCGTTGCTGTAGGTTCACTATCGGTGGCAGAGTACCGAGTAGCCGACCAGAACGCCGCCTACATCGCCCACGCCGCGAATGCCTACCCGCGACTAGTTGAGGCGCTGCGCGAACTGGCAGAGGCAAGCGGGCGCGGTATTGAGGCATGCGTTAACGCGGAAGCGCGTGCTGAATCCCTTCTGCGCGAACTCGGCGAACTCTGATATGAATCGTCCCACTAGCACGAGAAGGCCGGTTGCTCCGAAGGAACTACGGTGCAACTACGAGCTTATGGAAGGGTGGAGAGATAAGTACAAATGCACCCGTTGCGGGTGCTGGACAGCGAACCTGCCGCTTTACAAATACGACGTATGCGAACGGAAAGAGCGGCGCAAAGGCAAGCCTGATCGGAGAGCCGCATGACCCGCCCCCATAGCAAGCAGGAGCGCAATGTGCCCGGTGATGCAAAGAGGAAAGCGTATGCGGCGCGAATCGTGCGCTATTACGGCCGCTGCGAGTGTGGTGGTAACACTCTCGGAACCCGGGAATTTGGCAGGATGTTCACTTGGTGCAGCAAGTGCACCCCTATCTTGAAGGTAAAGCTGCCACGACCCAGCAGGAGACTCGACAATGAGGCATAGCATGAAAAACTATCCGAAACTCTGCGCCGAAATGACGCTGTTCCGCGCGTCGCCTGAATTGCGCGACAAAGGCATCGGCGTAATGCTGGCGAATTCCGAGCCGCATCAAGTCAGGCTCTACGCCGATTTTGAGGCGATCATGCGGCGGCTTGCCGAGCGCGCCTATCGGCAAAAGCGCGGCGAGGCGCGCTATTTGCATGGCGCGATCCGCGTAACGGTCAAGAAAATCGGGGGCGAGAATGAAAACGCGCAAAGAAAAGACTGAGCTAGTCGCCTTCCGACTGCCGCGCGATCTTGTGAAGGCGTTGAAGCGCATTTCGCGCGAGCGCAAAGTTACGCTAACCGGCGTCGTGCATGATGCGCTGGAAGCTGCGCGCGATCGCTCGCAGTTTTTCAAGCGGAGAGGCTAGAAAGAAAAAGCCCCCGACGCGAGGCGAAGCGCGTCGGGGGCCGGGAAGTCGGTGGCATTGAGGGAGTGGCAACGCCGAGCGCCGACTGTGAGGCGAGTATATCAAACTTGACAGGTGTCAAGGCTCGGGCATACCCTGAGCGGGCGCCGTGCGGAATGGGCTGCGCGGCAAGGCGAAAAGGCGAAAGGGAACAGCATGGACAGGCTAGAGCGGGAAACCGCTGCCGTTCTACTTGAAGCGGCGGCAATCAACTATGCGCGCTGGCATATGGCTTACTGCGCGCAATTCCACAATCTCCCCGGCGACAAGCTGGACGAGGCAATACGCGCGGGCGACGAGGCGCGCCGCCAGTTGTGCGAGGCGGCGCATCGCTATGTAGGCGAGCCGCCGATGCTGGCCGAGCTAGTGAAGGCGCTCGGTTGGTCGGGCGGCACGGTTCACGCGGCGATTGCCCAAGTGCGTCAGATCGTCGGCGAGCGCAATGCGTTCCGCGCGCAGCTTGGCGCCGAGCGCGAGCGCGCCGCGAGGCTCTTGGCGTTGCTGGATGATACGCGCCGCGCGAATGATTCGCTGCGCGCCCAGCTTGGCGGCGCCGCGCCGACTGTGCCGGGCTTGGAGCGTCCCTGATGGCGCTGCATAGAAATCTCAGGATCACGGCGCGCGGCTACTTCGCATTGCTTGAAATGCACGTGAAAAACTGCCGTGAGTGCTCTAGCGGCTGTTTGCTGGACACGTGCTGCGACGAAGGCGCGAAATTGATCGTGCTGCATGAACAGGCGAAAGGGATCGAAAATGAGCGACGGAAAAATCTCGGATTTGCGCGAGCGAATCGGCGCGGGCAGTAGCGCGCATAACGTAGATGTGCTGCGCGTGCTCTTGCGTGCGGCGCTGGATAAGCGGGCGAGGGACGAAGCGGCGCGCGGTGTCTTTCGGTGCTGCGCTTGCCGGGAAAATTTTGTTGATCCGTGCGCGGGGGAAGATACCTGCGCTGAATGTCTGCGGAGAATCTGAGCCATGATCTGCACTGAAAAAGAGGCGAACGCAAAGCGTTGCACGCCGAGTCTTGTGCTCATGCTGCTGGATCGTGAGCGTTACGATGCGCTTGTCGCGGTGGGCGCCGTTACCACGCATTGCATCGGGCGCCTATGCGCGCAATGGCGCTTCTACGATGTGGCCGACGATGAGGGCTTGACTTACTTCCCGGCGAACGCTCCCTATCAGGGACGCGGACACGCGAAAAACGGCGCCTATACGCGCGCCGCGCCCGCGCGCGGTTATTGCGGGCTTGCCGGGAAAATGGAATGAGCATCGGCGTAAGGCTCTTGCAGAAATACCGCAAGCGCCCGGCGACATGGACGGCGATTCTCGATCCGATCGTGGCGCAGATGGAGCAGCGCGCGAAGATGGCGGCGGCGCAGCGACGCAGCCGCGAGCGGCGGCGGCGCGCGAGGGCGAAGCGATGAGCGCGCGCCGTTATGCAAGCGTCGAGGATCGGCTGATCGCTAACAGTTTCCTCGCGCCGTGCCCCAAGCCCGAGCTAGGGCCTTGCTGGATATGGGCCGGGCGCGTGAATGGGAGCGGCTACGGCTGCGTCAACGTGCGCGAGAACGGGCGGCACGTTACAAAGCTCGCGCACCGCTACAGCGCTGAAGTATTCCGGGGGCGCAAGATCGCCACGAAAAACCCGAACGCGGCAAGGCGCGTAGGCGCGCATTTGTGCAACGTGCGCCGCTGCATTAATCCGATGCACTTGAAACTCTGCACGCAGAGCGTAAACGTAAGGCAATCCGTCGCCGAGGGGCGTCATAGCTCAGTCGTGAACCGGAGAAACGAAAATGGCACGTTCGCGCTATTCACTGAGGGAGCAACTTCTGACGCTCGCGCAGTCCATGACACAAAAGGAAATAGCGCGAGCGCTCGGCATATCCGAGCGAACCGTGCGCCGGTGGAAAAACGAGGGAGTCGAGCCGAACCGGGCGATTCGCCGCGTGCAACGGGCGGAAGGGAAGCTGCAACGCTCTTTTGAGCGCGAGCACAAGCGCGTAGCAGAAAAGCTCCGGCGCGATCGTCGTAAGCACAGGGGCGCGCCGAGGATTGAGAAAAAACTGCGCGTGATTCCGCCCGGCACGCGCAGACAGCTTCGCGTATATCGGCGGGGGCGCGATACCGGGAAATTTCGCCCTTCCGAATGGATCGGCTACAAAGTTGAAGCGCTTAACTTCAGGGAAATTTTTGAAGTTGTGCGAGCGCTGCGCGACGAGGGCCATGTGGTGCAACTGATTTACAGAATTCCGAAAGGCTCTAGATATCCAGATGATAAGAACGGGCGACCGGGCCGCGTTGTTAAAGAATCAACGCGCGCAGTTTCGCCGCCGCTTGATCTTTCCAATTTGGATGATAACGACTTGACTGAATTTTTGCTGAGATACGTTGACGCCGAGCCTACGCCAAAATCGCGCAAGCTGATTTATGTCTCCGCGCTTGATAAAAAGCCGCGCAATGATTGATCCAAAATACCCGCCTGACGAAGAGCCGGGCGATTTAGACGATGATTACGACGAGGATTGGATATGGACAAATTTACTGAGCAACTGACGTTTCGCGACGTATCCGAAATCAATCTAAAGCGCGCCGTGCGATGGCACGCCGGTTCGCTCGCTGAATGGTCGCCTTTGGAATGGGCTGGCGCAATGGCGGGCGAGGCTGGCGAAGCATGCAACGCGGCAAAAAAGTTGCGTCGTTTCGATCAGAAAATACACCAGCGCAAAGGCGATTCAACGCATGACGTAAACAAGCGCGATGCGCTTGTCGCCAAGCTCGCCGAAGAAATTGCAGATACGTTTATCTATCTCGATTTGCTGGCGCAGCGCGAGGGAATCAGCCTCATTAAAGCGGTGCGCGACAAATTCAACGCGACGAGCGAAGCCGAAGGTTTCCCCGAGCGCCTGTAAATGGCGGCTCGTATCAAAGCGCCGCGCCCGGTTCGCGTCAACCGGATTGCGCGCAAGCTCGCCGATCATTGGGAGCGGCTGCGCTACAAGACCGGCAAGCAACGGCGAAAGCCTCTGTTACAGCGCGAGCGAAAGCTCAAGCTGACGCGCATCATTGCCTACGATCTTGAAACGACGCGGATAAAGAAAGGCAATCCAGAGCCGCGCTATATCACGGCGTTTACCGATGATTGGCAATGCTCATTGAAGCTCGCGGGCATCGGCCAGCTTCGGCTAGTCCTGCAAAATCGGTTTCTCGTTCCCGAATTCAGCAAGGCCCGTTTTGTCGCATGGAATGGGAACCGCTTTGACGTTTATCTTGTCGCGCAAGCATTGATCGCGTGCGATGAGTATGTCCTGCGTCCCTATCTCACGCGCTCCAAGAATCTGCGCGGGCTTCGCGTCATGCTGAAATCTGATCCGAAAACATGGTGGGAATTTCTGGACGGAATGAGCATGACGATAGGCAACGCGCCCATGACGCTCAAGAAATTCCTGACCGTGTTCGCGCCGGAATTCGGCAAGCTGGAAGGGCCGGACTTTGAAGGCGGCGCGGAATTCGATCCCATGAATGCGGAGCATGTGCGCTATGCCGAGCGCGATTCCGAGGGGCTTTATCACGCGCTCAAAGCTGCCGAGGCGATTACCGTGGAGCATTTCAACATCGGATTGCAGCCTACAGTCGGCAATATGGGCATCAAGATTTTTCAGGCGAACATACCCGAGCGCGTGGAAGTATGGGAACCGCCGCTAGAATGCGTGCGCGCGCTTCGCCACCATGTCATGCGCGGCGGATTCTGTTACGCGGCGCGAAAGCATGAGGGGCCGGTTTGGAAATACGACATTAATCAGGCTTACGCGGCGGCGATGCGTGAGGCTCGTTTACCGGCTGGCCGTTGCGTTTACACGCCGAAGGGCCTTAATCCATACGCGCGAGAATTCATAGTCAGGTGTCGCGCGCGAAATCCGGGCAATCGCGTGCCGTTCTACTACCGCAATATGGATCGCGTCGCGGGCTATGGAATGGAAAGCATTTCTGAGACTTGGCTTACAAGCATCGAATTCCGGCAACTAAAGGCCGAGGGATGGCAATTCGATGTTCTGGATTCTTATTTTTGGGACGAGTCTTTTACCATGAGCGCCTACGTTGACAAGCTGGAGCATTTGCGAATGAATGCTCCGGGCGGGCCGAGCGGCGCTCAGGGAACAATGGTAAAGAGCATAGGAAATAACAGTTACGGGAAAACCGTGGAACAGCTTGACGGCTTGGAGCTAGTGCTCGCGCTGGAAAAACCTGAAGGCTTTTTTGAGTATCAATCCGAAGATGGCAAGCTGCAACATATTTGGGCGAAATTCGGGCGTCCCGTTTTGCGTGAATATCATCAACCGCAACTAGGATGCTTCATTACCGCGCACGTTCGCATGGTCGTTCGTCGTGCGATCCTGCAAGCGCCGGATGCTTGGCTTTATGCCGATACCGATTGCGTCATGTTCGATCGCGCCGTTGATCTTCCGATTGATCCGGCCAAATATGGATTGTGGAAGGTCGAGGCCGAGGGCGAGCCGTATCGCGTCATTACTAAAAAGGTATATGCCGATTTTGCGGGCAAGGTGCGGCACGCCAAAGGAATGAACGTCAAGCGGCTTTCTCAAGCTGATTTTGTCGCGTGGTATCGGGGCGAGCCGCCCGTGCAGCTTCAAGTCCACAGGCAGAATTTCCTTCGGTTCATTACGGGTGGAGATATGTTCATAGAGCATCAAAGAATAGGGCAGAAAATGGGGGCTTGACGGCGACGATTTTTTCGGGGGAGAATACGGCATGGCGAAAAGGGATAACAAGATACCGTTGGAATTAGTGCAGCGCGCTCGCGCGGAAATGTTCGCGGCGATTGAGCGTATTTGGAAGCTCGCGCCCGATGATCTGCAAAGCGTTCGCGTTCAAGTTTCTTTCAAGAATGGGCCGACCGTGGGCCAGCGGCGGGAGCTTCGCAAGTGAGCGCGACTTTACTGCGTCGCTATCGCGTGTCGCGCTACGTCCACAAGGGCCAGCTTCGCGCGCTCGCCTTTGAGGATTGGGCCGACGTTGACGGCGTGATCTACACCGTTTTCAAGATCGAAGTTACGCGGCTGAATGCGCCTTCGGGCAGAGGGCGCATTCAGGCGCGGGCGAACCGTGCCGATTCTCAACTCAATCAACTTGAAAGGGAAATTTATGGCAAAAATCGAAACGCTGCGTAAGATCACGCTCGGCACGTGCGAAGTGCAGCCGGATTCCGAAACCGTCGCGGCGCTGGAGAAAAAGGGGCCGATGCCGCTGCTGGACGTTTACGGAGTGGCGACGAAATACAAGGCGGGCGAATCCAACTTCGGGCCGTTCGTCGCCTTTCTCGGCAGCTTCCGCGCGGTGCGCCACGGCGACAAGGCCGTTTTCCAGTCCGGCAAGCTGATCCTTCCGAAGATGCTTGAGGAACAGCTTTACGCGATCATGGGCGGCGGCGACGATGTGAATAACGTGCAATTCGCGTTTCGCATCGGCGCGAAATTCGACAAGAAAGCGGCGACGAAATACACCTATACCGCCGAATCGCTGACGCCGCCCGCCGAGAACGATCCGGTTACGATGCTGGAAAAGCAGCTTTCCGGCAAGCTGCTCGCGGCGCCGAAGGCGTAGCGTCGTGATCGGCGAATGCAAAACCTGCGTTGCTTTTACGCCCGCGAACGGCGCGCCAATCGGCACGGGATTTTGCCGACGCCGCCCGCCCGTTCCGGTCGTAATGATGGCGCAGGGAAAGCCGACGCCCGCGAACCCGAGCGGCGTGCAGCCGAGCATTACCGGGCAGTTTCCGCCCGTGCATGAGTCGAGCGGATGCTGCGAGCACCTAGCGAAAAGCATCGGGGAAAGCTAGGGAAAACCTAGCCGGAACCTTGAGCCGTTGCAGCAAGGTTCCGGCAGGTTTACACTTGAGGGCGCTAGCGATAGCGCCCTTTTTCTTTGGAGTCCCATTCATGGCGAAAACCGTTGAAGTGATCCCCGCGCGCCGCACGCCGCGAAAGCCGAAAGCCGAGGCTGTTCGCCCCAGCGAAGTGCGCTACATCGAATTGCCGCCCGAGGATGAGCGCGCGCCCGAGCTATATGACGCGCTCGATCTGGACGGCGGCGGAAAGCCTGACTACGTTGACGCGGCGCTCGCCGGAGTCATGGCCGATCTTGGCGCGAGCGACGAGGATGCAAAGGTTACGGTGTGGCGCGTGAGCGCCGTTCAAGGCACGCGAAAACAGGAATGGCTTTTCGAGTGCCACCCGCGCGAATTTTCCATTCCGCAACTGCAAGCCGATTTCGGCGCGGGCGAGTATCGCGTGCGCGTTTACGGCAAGCAAGAGGGAACGAATTACCGAGTCGTTCACGCCGACAAGCGCATCAACATCGGCGAGGCGCGCGGCGCGGTGAAAAAGGAAACGGCGCTCGGCGCGATGCCCGCCGCGATCCCGCAGGACATTTCAAAGAGCATTGCCGACGCGCTCGCCGCGCCGCTTTCGGCGCTCGCGCAGATTGTCGCGGGAAGCGTGAAGCAAGCGCCGACGCGCGCGCAAATGCTCGCCGAGCTTCGGGAGATGCGCGAGATTTTCGGGCCTTCGGTGAACGCAGCGCCCGCCGATCCGTTCGCCGCGTTGCGCTCGGCGATTGAGCTAGTCAAGCAAGCGCAGCCCGCGCCGTCCATCGTGAACGATGATGGTGAAGTCTCGCCGACTGCGTTGATCGCCAAAGGCATTGATGTCGTGCAGCATTTTTTTGAGGCGGCGCGCGGCAACGCTGGCGCGCAGCCGTCGCCCGAGGCGCTGCCAGCGCCGGGCCAAGCCGCTGCCGTTCCGATGCAGCCTAACCCGGCTGCGCCGGTTCCTTCTCAATCAGCCGCCGAGGATGAAATGGGCCTGTATCTGAAAACGCAACTCAAGATGCTCTTGCACGCGGCGCGCTCGGGCGCGGATACGTCGCTTTACTCGGAATTGATCTATCAACAAGCGCCGGACGAGGTGATCGCCATTTTGCAGAGCGATCAATGGTTCGCCGAGCTTGTGAAGCTGGAACCGGGCTTCGCTGCGGTAAAGCCGTGGGCGGAGAAAGTGCGCGCCGAAGTAATGGAAGCGCTGGACGAGGAAACGCACGAGGCGCAAGCCGCCGCGTTGACGCCCGAGTCGGGCAAGGGTATAAACGGGGCCGATGGAAGTGGCCCCGAGCCTACCGCGCACTAGCCTGTATGGGATTCCTGACGGCGTGGAAGGCGTGCGCGCGACGCTCGCGGCAATGGCGCGGATCGTGCGCGGGTATCGGCACAATCCGATTGTCGCCGAGCTAGCGCGCGAGCTTGTCGCGGAAGTCCCCGAAAAAGATCACGGCGCAGAAATGGCCGTGATCTTTTCATTTGTGCGCGATCGTGTTCGCTACGTCATGGATTCAAACATGGTCGAGCGACTGCAAACGCCGGATTACACGCTGCGGATAATGCAAGGCGATTGCGACGATCAAAGCATATTGCTCGCGGCGCTGCTGGAGTCCATCGGAATTCCGGCGCGCTTTACTGCCGTAGGATTTGCGCCCGATTCTTTCGAGCACGTTTATGTGCAAGCGAATCTCGGCGGAGAATGGATCGGGCTTGATCCCACCGAGCGCGTTGCGCCGGGATGGGAACCGCCCGGAGTGGTAACGAGGCTCAATCAAGGGATTTGAGCATGGCTGTCATTTACGATCCGGCGCGAAATGGATGGTATTCCAATATGGACGCATCGGGCGAAGCGTCCTATTTGATTCGGGATCGCGCCAACTGGATTCCCCTTGATCCTCGCCCTTACGAGGGCTATTGCAAATATCAGCATCTTGACGATGTGGGCCTTGCTTATTACGGGCTTCCGCCCGTGGAAGCGGGCGAAGGCCCAAGCGGGAGAAATTTTGCTTCCGAAATTCAGAATGCAAACATAAGAAAAGCTCGCACGATCCAGAACGCGGACGAGTGGCTACGCTTCATGACTTCTAATGATGTATGGAGCGATCTATATGCGCCGTGCGGCATTCGCCCCATGACGCAAGCCGAGGTTATCTACGGATATTTTCGCGGTCAAAACGGCGAGCAATCAATCCGTGAATCGCTCGCGGAGCTTGCAGCGGCGGCGGGCCTTCCGGGTTTCGACTGGACGCCGTATCAGGTTCAAGGAATGCACTACGATTTTATAACGCATCCCGCGAACCCGATGGACGTATTCACGCATTCGCAGCCGTTTTCAAATCTGATTTGGCATCCGGTCAGATTTGCGGCCGAGGCGACCGGCAACCCCGTGTTGCTGGAAGCTGCAAAAAATCTCGGGCCGGGAACCGAATGGTATACAGCGCACGCGGAAATTGGAAATCAGATTGACGATGCGCGCGACAAGGCGAGGATCAAAAAATTCGTCATGGCGGCGGCGCTTATCGCGACGATGGGATACCTCTCCACGGCTTACGCGGCGGGCGCTGGAAGCGGCGCGGCTGCGGGAAGCGGCGCGACGGCGGGCAGCACGGCGAGCGTTAGCGGCGCGGAGCTTGCCGCGCTCGTCGAATCGGGCACCGTGGGCGCGGAAGGCGCGTTTCTGGAAGCGGCGTCCTTGTCCGGCGCGTCCGTAACGTATGACACGGCAACCGGCGCGATCTTGAACGCTGTTTTGCCCAGCGGCGCAACCATCGCATTCGATCCAGCGGTGGATGCCTTCACGCAATTCGGCCTTGACGCAACGAGCGATGCGCTCACGAGCGCGGTCAAGGAAATCGGATCGGAAATCGGCGGCGAGCTTGCCCAGCTTGGGCAGCAGGAAATTGAGCGCGCGATCAAGACCGAAATCGCCGAAGCCGTGATCGGTGAAGCGCCGAGCGCGGGAACGGGCACATCTTCGGGCGGCGCGGCGCCCGGTTACTACGACTATTATCAGCCGTATGAACCGGGCGGGCCGAGCGAATATCAACTAGAGCCGGGGGGATTGCAGCCCGGCACCGTTTCGGCTACGCTTTCCAGAGCCGCAAAGCCGCTTGCGCTCGGTGCGGGCCTTGCGATGCTTGCGCTTTTCGTCCTCGGGGACGATGAAAGGAAATGACGCCATGAATCTCGCCATCTACCGCCGCAGCGATACGCAGCTTGACGAGGCGGGCAACATCGGGCCGGTTTCGTTCCTCGGGCGCGGGCCGGTGCGAACCGCACGCGCGCGCCGCGCGCTCGCCGGTCTCGGTTTTCTCGATACGCTTTTCTCAAGCGACATCGGCGCATCATCCGAGCCGGTCTATCAGACCGCGCCCGCCGGTTCCGGCTTCAATTGGAACAATCTTCTGACCTCGGTCAAAGATATCTACCTCGCAAAAGAACAGGCCGACCTTCAACGCGACCTCTACGAAATCAACGTCGCGCGGGCGCAGCAAGGATTGCAGCCGATCAGCGCGAGCCAAGTCGCGCCGCAAGTCAATGTCGGCGTTGCGCCCGACACGCAACGCACGATGATGGTCGTGGGCCTCGGCGCGGCGGCGATCCTCGCGGGCGCCTACGCTTTCGGCGTGATCGGCAAGGGCCGCAGCCGTCGCCGCCGGTAGATGGCCGATACGCTCGTCCCGCTCGGCAAGTCCCAAGCGGTGCGCTTGGCCGATGTGCTCGTCCTCGGGCCGCTCATGCTCTATTGGGCCATGAAAGGCACGCTCGGCGCGCATGAGCGCTTCATGCTCGGGGCGATCGGCGCGGCGACGATCGTCTACAACCTGCACCATTACCGGAAAATTGCCGCCGAGACTGCCGAGGGCTTGGCGCTCACCGTGGAAAATACCGGCGTGCGAGGCTGACAAATGAACATCATCCGGCCATCCGATTTCCCGCGACTGCATCAAACGCTCGGGCAACTTGGGCAGTCGAACGATGTTTTTTCGCCGCTCGGCGTTGCGATTTGGGAATGGCTTAACCCCGAGCAAGTCGCCGCCGAGTATGAAGCGCTCGGAAAAACCGCGCCCGAGCCTGTCGGCTTTGGGGATGTGATCGGCGCCGCCGTGGAAGATACGCGCGACGTAGTAACCGGCGCCGCCGAGGAAATCAGCGAAGGCGCAACGCAAATCGCCAGCGGCGCGGGCAAGATCGGAATTGCTGCCGTGATCGGCCTCGGGATCGTTGCGGCTGTTTACCTGTCGCAAAAGCGGGGGCGGCGATGATCGTGGAAACACGCTATTTCCCGCCCGGAAATTCGCGCGGCGCACGCATCAAGGCGTTTGACGCAACCGGGCGCAGTATCACAATCAGCTATCCTCACGGCGCGCATGATCCCCATGAGGCAGCGGTGCGCGCGTGGATGCAGAAATTTCGATGGCAAGGGAAGATCATCGGCAGCGGCGATACAAAGGCGGGGCAAGCGTTTTGCCTTTCCGGGCACGTTCCGCTCGCCGACGATTCCCGCGCGCAACGCGCGATCGGCGCAATGCGCGAGAATCCCGACGAGAATGAGCGCCGGATTGCGACCGAGCGCAAGATCGTTCGCCGATTGATCCGCGAAGCGATCAATGCCGGATGGCGCCCCGTTTACGTTTACGATGGCGAGCAACAAGTGCGCGTGGAATCCGAAAAGGCCGCGCTTGACGTTGTTTTTTCCGTGGACGAAAGCACCATTACTTTCCAGAACGCGGAAGGCAAGCGCGCGGGCGCGCTGATCGTGCTCGGCAACTATTACGATGTATTCGTGGACTACAATCCAACGCCCGGATTCAACGAGGCGATGGAGCGCGTACAGGATTACGTGAACGAGTTGCAGGAGCGCGAAGCGTGAAGCCGCGCCTTACCGTTTACAAAGGACCGCACATGCATTTTTCTGGTCGAAAAATGCGGTATCAGACCGGAACCGGGAAAAGCGTGCGCTTCCGCTTGAGTGCAAGCGATGATCCGCGCAAGCTGAAGCGCGCATTTCGCCGAGGCAGAAAAGCGGCTGGCGTCAGTGGCATTCGCATCAATCCTTCGGATATTCAAAGCAATCCAGAGGAACAGCTTGGCGCCTATGTTGGCAACCTGCAAACGGATTCGCCGACCTACAAAGAGCGCGTAAAGGTGCGCGGCTGGAATGTGAAAGTTTCGCCGCTCATGGACGCCGATGTGGGCGGGCGCCTTTTGCGGCAGCGGCTTCCGCACTTCTCCAAATCCGACCATGAAGCGGCGGCGCATTTTCATGCCAAGCAACGCAAGCATTTCCTCGCCGAATGGAATGATCTTGTAGAGCGCGAGCATCGTCGCGTATTCAAACGGCCATTTGAGGCGACGGATTACAAGATCGCCGGGATTGCCCGAGAGGAGTATTCCGAAAGCGTGAAGGATCAACTGCGCGAGCTTGCAAGCGCCGCGAGCGACGCGGGCGCCGCCGCCGCCGCGCATTGGAAAGCAGCGGGCAAGCGCTCGCGGATGGTGTTGCGCGATGATGCCCCGGTAGATCGCGCCAATGCGCCGATGCGCCGCAATCCATCCGGTTTCACGCAAGGCCCGCGCCCGCGCAATCTCGCGCGCTCGCGCATGGCGCGAGAAATCATCGTGCTTTCGGGCAAACGTTCCGGCCATGTTTTCGCCTATGCGACGCTCGAGACTTCAAAGGCCGAGCTACTTGCCGAAGCGTCGCGCATCGCGCGAGCACGCGGCGAGCCGATCAAGGTGCAGCGCGTTTCCGCCGCTACGCTCGCGCGCATCGCGCCGAAGATTCCCGGCGCAGTGCAACGCTACGTTTCCAATCCCGCGCCGCGCTCGGACGCCGTGGAGCGCGCCGCGCGGCGCTTCTCCCGGTTTACCGGCCACCGGGCCGAGCGCGTCGAAATGCTGCCGTTTCCGTCCAAGCCGAAGGCAGGGCTTGCAGTCGGCCCCGTTCTAGTGCTAGCGTATCGTGCAACGCGAGACGGAAAGACGGAAAACTACATGCACAAATTCGCCCCTCACGCTCGGCCGATGCTGGTCGCATCGGACGACGGATCAGCGCTCTACCTTGTCGGCGGGCGCTATCGGTTCACCGAGCGCGGCATAGTGGACGCGAAAAAGTGAAGTCTCCCCGCCAACCTCTCGCACTTTGAAAGGAAATCCGTCATGGGTCTGCTCGCCGTCGTGAATCCCTCCCGCCGCCGCCGTCGCCGCAAAGCGTCGGCCTCCCGCCGCCGTTCGCGTCGCCGTATGACGGCGAAGCAACTCAAGTATTTCGGGCCGCGCAAGCGCCGCGCCGTGCGCCGTCGCCGTCGCACGATGCTCGCCAACCCGATCGGCAATCCGCGCCGCCGCCGCGTGCGCCGCTCGCGCCGCAGCTTCCGCCGCAACCCGATCGGTGCGCCGCGCTTCCGCATGGGCTATATCACCGGCGCGGTGCAGGATGCCGCAGTCGGCGCAGCCGGTGCGCTCGCCACCGATCTGGCAATGGCGCAAGCCGCGCGCGTGCTCCCCGCCACCATGACGAGCCGCGCCAATGCCGAGGGCGGCGTCAACTTCGGCTATTACGGCGCGAAGCTGGCGATCGCCGTGGGTCTCGGCGTGCTCGGCACGCAATTCCTGCCGGGCCGCATGCGCCAGATGGCGGGCAAGGCGACCGCCGGGGCGCTCACCGTGCAAGCCTACGAGCTTACGCGCGCGATGCTCCCCGCCGATCTGGTGCTCGGCTACTTCACGCCCGCGCCGCTCGCCGGGCGACGCCTCGGCGCGTATCTGTCGCCGCAGCGCCGCGCCGCGCCCGCGCTTCCCGCGCAATCGTCGCCCGCCGCTCGCGCAAGGCTCGGCGCCTACTTCTCGACCGGGCCGAGCTTCGGCGCCGCGTCCGAGGAAAGGATCGGCGAAGGCGCGATCCAGTAGAAAAAGCACGGCAGAAATGCCGTGCTTTTTTGAGCGTCATGCGTGGCGCTGAAAAAAGCACGGCGGCAACGGTCAGAAACCTAGCCGCAAATTTTGCCCCGAAACGTGCCCGAAGGGGCTTAATTAATCGAAAGGAAACACCATGAACGGAAACGGCAAATACCCGACGCTGGAGCAATTCAAGGCCCATGTCGTGAACAAGCTCGGCGAAGTGGAAGTGATCCGGCAATCGCTCTATGACACGCTCGTCTATCCGACGGCGGGCGCGGTCGTGCTGCCGTTCTTCCAGAATCCCATCGGTCAGGGGCTTTCCGCCTCGCCCGGTAACGCGGGCAACGCGAAGGCTCAGACGGATACGAACCTGACGCTCGGCGGGCAACTGCCCGCGCCGCAAGCGTTCTATATCCAGTCAATCGAAGTGGATTTCCAGCCGGGTTCCAGCGCCAACGCCAACACGTTCGCGCTGCTCCCCCCGGTCGCATCCGGCGCCGTCGCCGCGACTTTCGATGCGGCGGGCGAAAACGATGTGAGCGCGTTCTACACGGGCGGTTCGCTGACGCTCACGATCGGCACCAAGCCGTATCTGAATGAAGCGCCGCTCCTGCGCTTCCCGCCGAAGGCGCGCTTCGAGATGGATTCCTCGGTGGCATCGCAAGCGGCGGTAGCCGATGTGATCGTCACCAAAGGCAAGCTGAAATCGGGCGGGCGCCCGTATCAACTCGATCCGGGCCTCGGCCTCATGACGTCGCAGAACTTCAACGTCACGCTGGCGTGGCCGGTCGCCGTGGCGACGCCCTCGGGCTTCAACGGCGCCGTGCGCGTGATTCTCGACGGCTGGCTGTTCCGCGCGGTGCAGTAGCGAATTCTTCGCCCGCACTTTCGCCCCCGGCAACGGGGGCGCTTTTTCAAGTCTCGGAAACGGGATTTGAAAAAGCGCCCCGACTGAAAGGAAACGCCATGCCCGACGAAACCCTCAATATTTCCGTTCCGCAACCGCTGATCGTTCGCCCGCCGCATCTCGGGACGTATGACCCGACTTACGATCTCGGGACGGAATACACGGCGGAATTTTTCGCCTATCAATTCCCCGAAATCGGGCCGCTCGCGGCGGGCGCGGCGATTCAAGCCAACGTGCAAATCCAAGCGAACGTGGCTTTCGAGATGCGCGAAATCGTGTATTTCTGGAACCTCGCAAACGCGGCGTTTACGGAAAGCACGCGCCCGATTCCCAACGCCACGATCCAGCTTCAGGATTCGGGCAGCGGAAAGAACCTTTTTTCGGCGCCGGTTCCGCTCGATTCGATCGCCGTCAACGGCTTTTCGCGCCGTCGCGCTCTGATCTGGCCGCGCATCTTCGCGCCGAATTCCACCATCAACGCGACGATCCAGAATTTCGATGCTGCCGTGGCGACCGGGCGGCTGCGGCTGACGCTGATCGGGCGCCATCTGTATCGCCTCGCGCAACGCTAGGGCCTCGGCCATGCTGCCGAATGATTCCGGCGTCCCGCTCTGGAAGCAACTCCTAGAGCGCGCGCCCGCGCGCTCGGAGATGGAGCGCGTAGGCGAGCCGGGACGCCTTTCCTACGGTGGCGCGCCGACTGGCGGGCTTTCGCCGCAGGGAAACCCGATGCAGCCGGGCGGCAATACACAGCTTTTCGCGCTCACGCCCGAACAGCTTGACGCGCTGATCCGAGCGACGTTCCGGCAAAATGACACGTTCATTTTGCCTTTTGTCGTGGGCACCGATCCGGTTCAACTTCGCCCCGCCGAAAATCGGCGCTATCTGTTCGTGCAGAATCAAAGCGGCGCGAACAACATGGCGCTTGGCATCAATGGCCCTCCGGGGCCTCTTACTGGCGTGCCGGTCAATGGGCTTGTCATTCCGACGAATTTCGGATTCTATGAGCCGCTGGTCGTGCCGCAGGGAGAAATCTGGATCGTCGCGGCGGCGGCAAATACGCCCGGAGTCCTGATCTACGCGGCATGATGCGCGAGCCGGACATGGCGCGACGCGAAATCATGCTAGGGATCATCGGGGCCGGACTTCTCACCGCGATCGTGCTCGCGCGGCGCGTGAATGCCGCCGAGTATCATGCCGCAGCAACCGAGCACGTTTTTCCCGGCGAAGCCTATTTCCCCGGCTATTTTCTGGATGCCGAGCGCGAAGCGAATTCCCCCGGCGTAATCGCGGAGATAATGACAGTGCTACAGCCCGATATCCAGACCGCGCTCGGCAATCAGAACGTGCGCGCATTCCTCGACATGATCGCCGCGTTTGAAGGCGGGCCGCAAGGCTATAACGCCCTATTTGGCGGCGGACGCTTTGAGGACTTCTCAGACCATCCCCGCACCGTGGTAAACGCGGGCGGCTACTCATCCAGCGCGGCGGGACGCTATCAAATCATTCGCGCCACATGGGACGATGTGCGCGACAAGATCGGCGCCCCGGACTTCTCCCCCTACTGGCAGGATGCCGCCGCCGTGTATCTCATCCGGCGACGCGGCGCGCTCGCCGATGTGATTGACGGCAATTTCGATACCGCCGTCGCAAAGGTGGCGAAGGAATGGGCCTCGCTTCCCGGCGCGGGCTATGGACAGCCCGAGCGATCGCTCGCACAGGTGCGCCAAGTCTATGCGAACGCGGGCGGGAACTTCGCCTAATGCCCCCATTCGAGCGCGACGAGCAATTTCGCAATGAGACTTTCCTATGCCATTCGGTAGAGTCATAACACAACGCCCGGCTTGTGCTAACACCGCCACGCTAGTCGCACGCGTTCCGGCTAACGCGAACGTGTTGAATTGGTGCGAATGGTCGCCGTCGCTCGGCCTCTTTTGTGCCGTAGGACAAGACAACGCCGTCGCCCAGCAACAAATCCAAACTTCTCCAGATGGCATAAATTGGACGGCAAGGGCATCGCCGAATCGCGCCGTTTTTTCTTGCGTTGTTTGGGGCAACGGGCTTTTCGTCGCGGTCGCAAGCAGCGCAGTAGTAGGGGCGCCGGGTCGTGTCTTGACGTCGCCGGACGGCATCAACTGGACTGAGCGAAACGCGAGCAATAATACATATTCATGGCAGCGCGTCGCTTTTTCTCCAACATTAAATATTTTTGTCGCGGCAGCTTCAAATGCAGTTGGCGACAATATTATGACTTCGCCAGACGGCATCAACTGGACGGCGCGAGTAAATCCCATTGCGGCAAGTGCGCGTGGAGTAGCGTGGTCGCCTATGCTCGGAATGTTCGCCATGACTGCGGGCACTGTAAACGTGCTCACTTCACTGGATGGAATTAACTGGACAAGTCGCGCCGTTCCCGGTGTGGGAGTGTCTACGCGCTTTGATATGGCTTGGTCCGCCGATGTGCAGGCTTTTGCCGCAGTGGGGGAGAATTTCGCCGGAAATACTCGGGCGCTTACAAGCGGCGACGGAATAAACTGGACGCAAAGAAATCTTGGCGCCGCAAATCCGTGGGTATGCGTGCGACCACTGGATGGCGCAGGAATTTTTCTCACCGTGAATAACGGCGGCGTCGCTGATTCAATCGCATCAAGCTCAAATGCGATTGACTGGCCAGCAAACAATGTGGCAGTAGGCCCAACTTTTCGCGGGATCGCATGGAATCGAACAGCCATGCGCGCGGTGCTCGTAGGACAGAATCAAGCCTCTACAATGGACTTTTAGCCATGAAAATCGCGCCTTTCCGTAAATTGGTCGCCGCTGTCGTGGGCCTTGCCGTCATGTTTGGCGCTCGGCACGGCTTCGATCTGACCGGGCATGAGGCATTGCTTACCGATGCCGCCGTTGCTATCCTTACGGCAGCCGCCGTTTACTTCGCGCCGAACGAAAGGGCCTGACCATGCTCCGCGCCGTCCTCGCGTTCCTGATGCTCACGCTGCTGCCCGCGTGCGCTTCCCTCGGCCTTCAAACCGCCGAAACGTTCAATCAGCGCGCCGCCTACACGCTCGCCGGGATCACCGCCGCACGCGAGGCGACTACCGCCGCGCTCGAGGCTGGCACCATCACCGCCGACGATGCCGCGCACGTGCAAGCCCTCGCCAACCGCGCCCGTGAAGGCGTGGATGCCGCCAGACGATTGCGCGCGCTCGATGGCACCGGAGACGCCGCGCTCGACCGATTGCGACTCGCCGAAGGCGTGCTCGCCGAGCTTTCCGCTTACTTACAGCGCAGGGGAACACCATGAGCACGAATATCGGCACCGCTCTAGTCAAGCTGTCCATGCTCATTCAGGCGGCGAGCACGCTAACCGCCGCCGCCGAGCGCGTGAGCGCCGCCATTCAGCGCGCCCAAGCCGAAGGGCGCGATCTGAGCGACACCGAGCTTGACGACATGGCGCGCCGCGACGACGAGGCAACCGCCGCGCTGGAAGCGGCGATTGCGGAGAAACGGAGCGCGTAGCATGGAGGGTGCAAGCGTGCTCATCGCTGGCGCAGCCGTTGCGGTGAACATCGGCGCGCTCATCGTAGCCGTGGTGAGCATGACGCATTCGCACCGCAAAACGGTGAACGAATCCGAGCAACGGATTACGCACCGCATCGGAACGCTTGAGCAATGCACCGCGCGCATGGATGCAAAGCTTCAACGCGCGGAGCAAGACATACAACGCATATTTAGCGCGATCCCAAAACGCGCAACAGATGCGTAACACACAGCGCACGATTTTCCGCGCA
>CAYQKY010000166.1:0-18956 GCA_964418125.1 uncultured Phaeodactylibacter sp. | reverse complement strand
AAAACTATTGGAAAAGGAACTTGTTGCTATTGTAGGCCGCGATGAAGGGCCGGGCCGGCCGCTACTCTACGGCACCAGCGAAAAATTTATGGACTACTTTGGCCTGAAAAGCCTGCGCGACCTGCCCAAGCCCAAGGAGTTCAAAGAGTCCGACTTCATGATCGGCGAACAGGCGCCTATAGACGAAGAGGTGCCGGAGGAGGAGGAGTGAATGAGGGAATGAAGGAATGAGGGAATGAATGATTGATTGAACGAATGATTAAATGATATGAGCACCACCGACAAACCGTTAGTCAACAAAATTGCCGCCAGCGGGCTGATCACGCTCAAGCTGGAAGAATTCTTTCCCACCGCAGAGACCGCTAAACTGGACCTCAAGGACTACCTCTTTCGGGAACTGCTCCTGAAAGAAAAGGACTTCCGCGAGGCCATGGCCGCCCACGACTGGGAACAGTACCGGGGTAAGATCCTGCTGGTGTACTGCTCTACCGACGCCATCCTGCCCATGTGGGCCTTCATGCTGGTGGCCTCTTACGCAGCACCTTATGCCGCCGACGTGTTCCAGGGAGAGGAAAAGGAGTACTACCAGGCCTATTATACCAAAACCCTGGCGGAGATGGATATCGAAAAATACCGGGACGAACGCATCATCATCAAGGGCTGCACCGACAATAAGCCCATCCCTGCCAATGCCTACGTAGAACTGACAAAGCGGCTGCGGCCCCTGGCCAAAAGCATTATGTACGGGGAGCCCTGCTCGACAGTGCCGATCTATAAGAAGCCGAGGAAATAGGAGGTTTGATGTTTGATGTGCGATTTTTGATTTTTGATGTGTGGCTCACCGGAGCAGCCCCTGAGTGCACATTACACATCAAAAATTCAAAATCAAAAATCGCAAATCGCAAATCGAATGCCTGTCTTTACCTTTCCCCAAAAAAACGCTATATTGTTGTATCATCCCAATAGCCAGTTGCGTTATAAATGTTTATATCCCAGGAGAAACCACTGGTGCAAACGACGAGGCGAACCAACCAATAGTTAAAGGACAATTCAGTACTTATTCATTTGAGGACAACGAGAGCGGCTGCCGCTTTCCTGAAAAATTCGTGAACCATGCATAAAGCACTGCAGTACTACACGCTGGCCCTGGCCGCGTTCCTGACCGTCGCGATATTTGCTTCCTATTCCGGAAAGCAGGGAGCGGAAGAACCGGAAAAGAACCTGAATGCGAACAGCATCCCCCAGGTCATCAAGGCCGTTGACCTGAACAAGCCTTTCAATTTTGCCGGCGAAGGCCTGCCGATGGATAATTTCGACGTGGCCGAACGGCTCGACCGCGAATTGCTGGTCAACACCTACTGGCATTCCAATACCGTCCTCAACATTAAAAATGCATACAAGTACTTTCCCGTCATCGAGCGAATCCTCCGGGAAAACAATATCCCCGAAGACTTCAAATACCTGGCCGTGGCCGAGAGCAGCCTCCGCAATGAAGTCTCCCCCGCCGGCGCCCGCGGCATCTGGCAGTTCATGAACGGCACCGCCGAACAGTACGGCCTGGAAACTAACCGCGAAGTGGACGAGCGCTACCACCTGGAGAAATCCACCCAGGCGGCCTGCGAACTGCTCAAGGACTATTACAACCGCCTCGGCAGCTGGACCCTGACGGCAGCCGCTTACAACGCGGGCCTTTCCCGCATTCGCCGCGAAATGGAAGAACAGCGCGCCGAAACATACTACGACCTCAACCTGGGTTCCGAAACCTCCCGCTACGTCTTCCGCCTGGTGGCCATCAAAGAGATCCTCAGCCGCCCGCAGGACTTCGGCTTCTACCTCGACCCCGAAGAACGATACCCTCCCCTCGTCGATTACAAGATCATTGAAGTAAATACCTCCATCGATAACCTGGGCGATTTCGCCCGCGAACACGGTACGTCCTACCGCATCCTCAAGGTGTACAACCCCTGGCTGCTGGATTCGAGCCTGCCCAACCGGAGTGGGAAGACGTACGAGATCAAGGTGCCGAAGTAGCCTGGTTGATTGGGTTGACTGGTTGATTGAGTTGATTGAGTTAATTGGGCGCCGGCCCCTCAGAAGGCACCCAATCAACCAATAAACTAATCAAACGTGAGTTCGGGATTAGTGGCTTTGAAAATCAATCCTTAAGGCCAGTTACTTGTTGCTAGTTGTCAGTTGTTTGTTCCCGGGAACTGACAACGGCCAACAGGCAACCAACAACGATCAACAAAATCAGGGTTTTGAGACTATATATTCTCGAATGCATCCCGAACTGACGTTAATCAACCACCTCCACACGCTCCTCCGCCACAGAACTCAATGCAAAGATCCCATACCCTCCAGTAATATTGCCATGCACTGTTACCGGCTCGGCAAAAGGATTGTCCAGAGCATCGTAGTACTGCCGGAGAGAGAGGTCGTACAGGAAAGCGTCCCTGGAAAGGGAATACAGACGGGCTATGAGGCGGGTATCAGGGAAATCCGGCACGGCGCCCTGATTGGCGTAGAGGCTCACCGTATATGAACTGCCGTTGAACGATTTATCCGTAAAGATCTGCTCATATTCGTTACCGAACTGAACGATCTGATCCAGGGTGCCAGCGTAGATCCGGCTACTGAAAAGGACTGTATCTCCACCCGGTTGCTCCGATGAAACTTCAATGTAAAATTCCAACGCATAATAGTTCTCCTCCCCCGCCGGGTCGGTAAACTGCACCTCGATGCCATCCGCCCGGCGCCCTTCGTCGTCAATGGCGCCGTCCCGCTCAAACCGCAGCGACTGAATAAGGACCGGAACGGGCATGCGCTGCTCCCCGGAGATGGCTTCATAGCCCGGGGCGCTCACCTCCATCCGGTAAAGGGCCGGAGCAGCACCCAGGGGCTCATCCAGGCCAAGAAAGTATTTCAGTTTATCCGGCGAAAAGAAAAAATCGCCGCCCAGCAGTTCCCCGTCCCGGAAGAGGCGCACGGTGGCATCTTCCGGAAAATCATAATCCGAAGTGTCCAGGATGCCCAGGCTGTTGGCCACAAGGGCCGTAATGCCGGTATCCAGGCTGGAGGCCCGGGCGTTGAGCGCCAGCCGGGATTCGTGTTCCGGGATGTCTACTTCCACCACCTGGTTGAAGTTGCCGGAATCGCAGCCGGAGAAGAGGGCAAGAGCAATGCCCAGGATCGTTATTTTTGTAATCATTACTTTTGTAATCATTACATTTATAATCGTTATATTTTTCATGATCTTGTTTTTTCAGATAAAAGCTGGCAAGTTTATCTCCGAGCTCCCCCCGGCAAAGCTTGCCAGTTTTAAAACTTAAACTGATACGAAACCGAAGGGATTATGGGCAGTATGCTTACCTCCCGGAATCTTCTTTTTTCGTAGACTTTCCCGGTTTCCTCTTCGAATACCAGTTCCCGGTCCAGGGTCATATAATAGGGATTGCGGTGGTAATAAGCGTTGTAAACGCCAACCACCCAGGTGCGTTCCCATTTCGGTTTTTTCTTGTGGAACTGCACGCTCAGGTCGAGGCGGTGATAATCGGTCATGCGGAAGGCGTTCTTTTGCCCGCCGGATTCGATCTCCGCATTACCGACAAAGGGGTTGGGGAACTCGCCGGAGCCGTATACATCGTGCGGATACCGGAAGGTATTCAGGGTCACAGCGTTACCGGTGCCATAGATCCAGGCGGCGGAGAGAGCCACTTTCTCCGATAAGTCATAATTGAGCACCAGGGAGACATCGTGGCGGCGGTCGTACCGGAAGGGAAAGCGCCGGCCGCTGTTGATCTCGTCGAACTCCCGCCAGTTCCAGCTCAGGGTATAGCCCAGCCAGCCGGACAGGCGGCCCGTTTTCTTCTGTATGAACAGCTCCAGGCCATAGCTCTCGCCCTCTCCCTGGGTGACCTTGTCCTGCCAGTCGTTCTCCAGGCCGAAAAGGAAGCTGGCGCCTTCTTTGTAGGAGATCACGTTGTGCATCTGCTTGTAATATCCCTCCAGGCTCACCTCATAATCTTCCCCGAAGGTGCGGGCGGCGCCCAGGGCGGCCTGCCAGCTCTGCTGCGGTTTGATGCGGGCGGTGCTGGGCACCCACAGGTCGGTGGGCAGGCTGAACGATTCGCTGGTGAGCAGGTTGATGAACTGCGTCATGGTGGCGAAAGAACCTTTGAGCGACCAGTCGCTGTTCAGCAGGTAGCGCAAGCCCAGGCGGGGCTGAACGGAGGAGTAGAACTTATCGTCCACATCAAAAGCGGAAACATGAACGCCCAGGTTGGCCTTCAGGGCGCCGATCTGCATGTCGTCTTCCAGGTAGAGCGCGAATTCATTGCTGAAGGCATTCTGCGACCCGACCAGGGTATCGAACTGTTCCTCGGCAAATTCGGCATTCAGGGCCAGGGCTCCGGGTTCGTACCGGTGGTTGGTGGCCGATGCGCCGAAGCGGATATAATGGCCGGGGCTGGGAATGAAATCGAAATCGATACGGGCCGCCAGGTCTTCAATGCCGGAAAAATATTTTGCGGAATACAACTCTGTCTGTTCGTCGAAACGGTCTTCAACCTCAGCCAGGATGTCGATCTTATAGCGGCTGTAGGTCAGCGTGGTATTGGCGAAGAGCTTGTTGCTGAGCTGCCAGTTCCACCTCAGGGCGGAGATGACGTTGCCCCAGTCGATGCCGCCTTTGAAGCGGCCGTCCTCTTCTTTAAATTCATTGGCGAAAACGTCGGAGCCGAAGTAGCCGCTGAGGAAAAGGCGGTGTTTGTCGTTGATCTTGTGCTGCAGCTTGGCGTTGAGGTCGTAGAAATAAAGGGCCAGGTCGAGGTCGGTGCCGGGTTCTTCGCTGGCGTTGATGATGGGGCCGAAGATGAGGTCGGCATAGGTTCGCCGGCCGGAGATGAGGAAGGAGGTTTTGTCCCTGACGATGGGCCCTTCCAGGGCCAGCTTGGAAGAGATCAGGCCTATGGCGCCTTCACCGTGGAACTCCTGCAGGTTGCCTTCCTTCATATTGATCTCCAGCACCGAAGACAAGCGGCCGCCGTAGCGGGCGGGAAACCCGCCTTTTGTGAGGGTTACGTTCTTGATGGCGTCGGCATTAAAGACCGAAAAGATGCCCAGCAGGTGAGAGACGTTGTAGACCGGAACGCCGTCGAGCAGCACCAGGTTCTGGTCGGGGCTGCCGCCGCGCACGTACAGCCCCGTCTGCCCTTCGCCGCCCGATTGCACGCCGGGCAGCAGTTGGAGCGCCTTAAGTACGTCAACTTCCCCGAGCAGGGCCGGCGCCTTTTTGATCTGAGCAATGGGGACGTCGATCTGGCTCATCTGGGTGCGTTCCTCGATGCGGGCGCTGTTGCGGGTTGCCGAAACGACAACCTCTTCCAGTTGAACAGCTCCGGACAGGCCGATGTCCAGGCTGATGTCCTTATTCAGAAGGAAAGCCCGGCGGGTGGTTTCATAACCGATGTAGGAAAAAGAAAGAGAAACCGAATCAGCAGGCAGGGTAAGGCTGTAGAAGCCGTAAGTATTGGTAACCGTACCGGCCCCGCTTCGGTTGTCGAAGACGTTGGCGCTGATCAGCGGTTCGCCGGAGGCGGCGTCCCGCACGTATCCGCTGATGGTGTGTTTTTGCGCACTGCCCCATACGGCACAGAGCAACAGAAAGGAAAGTGAGGAAAGTAGATGTTTCATAGATGGTATTTAAAGCTTTTCAATCGGGTTGATTAAAGAGGGCCGGGGCGGTTTAATGGTTGTAAGTTACTAGCTATAGACAGCTGGCGTGGGAGATGAAGTTGCACAATTAGATATACTTCGGCCGGGGAGGCGTTTCCCTCTACAAATTTCTGCATATTTTCGATATATTTCAGCTCATTTATTTCCATCTGCACATCCGGCCGCCCCAGGGCGGAAAGAATAACCGATAAGAAATAGTATCTTCCGGCCAAATCCACAAACTAGCCACAACTCATGTTAGGCAATATCCTACTGACTTTATTTCTCGTTTTGCTCAACGGCTTCTTCGTAGCCGCCGAATTTGCCATTGTCAAGGTACGCACCTCACAGATACAGGTGCGGACGCATAAAAACCTGGCGGCGCGCGTGGCCGAGTCAGTCATCGCCAACCTGGACGGCTACCTGGCCGCCACCCAACTGGGCATCACTCTGGCCAGCCTGGGCCTGGGCTGGATTGGGGAGGGCGTGGTTTCCGAGATCATCCTGGCCATCATGCACGGCCTGGGGATAGAGATGAGCGAGGAAGTCGCCCATCAGATCGCCCTGCCTACTTCGTTTGTCCTGATCACCGTACTGCACATCGTCTTCGGGGAACTGGCCCCCAAATCCCTGGCGATCCGGTATCCTACCCGGACTACGCTGGTGACCTCGATCCCGCTGCGGGCTTTTTACTTCGTTTTTTCCTGGCCGATCAAGCTGCTCAACGGCATCGCCAACGCCTTTCTGAAGCTGATCGGCATCGAGCCGGTGCCCCATGCCGAGGTGCATTCCGAAGAAGAACTGAAGCTCATCATTGCCGAAAGTGCCGAAGGCGGGGCCATACAGTCCTCAGAGCGGGAACTCATCCAGAACGTCTTCGACTTCGACGACCGGCTGGTGAGGCAGGTCCTCAAACCCCGAACCCAGATCATCGCTCTGGAGGCAGAGACGGCGATAGAAGAAGCCATAGAAACAGCGCTGGAGGAAGGCTACTCCCGCTTCCCGGTCTTTGAGAAGAACATCGACAACATATTCGGCTTCGTCACTACCAAAGACCTCCTGGCGGCAGCCTACCGGAAGGAAACCCCTACCCTGCGCGAACTGGCGCGGCCCGTCCTCTTCACTCCGGCCAGCCGGAAGGTAATGCCCCTTTTACGGCGTTTCCAGCGCGAACGGGCGCAGCTGGCGATAGTCGTCAACGAATTCGGCGGCACGGTGGGCATTGTCACCATGGAAGACATCCTCGAAGAACTGGTGGGAGAAATACAGGACGAGTATGATTCCGAGCGGCCCATCGTGGAGAAGATCGGCGAAAATAAGTTCCGGGCCCTGGCTCAGAACCCGGTGGATGAGATCAACCACCACCTTCCCGAACCGCTTCCGGAAAGCCCGGATTATGTCACCCTGGCGGGCCTGATCCTTCAGATCGCTCAGGATGTGCCTATGGTAGGACAAACCTTTACGATCGGGAACTACGAAGTGAAGATCACCATCATTCAATACACCAGCCCCGAAGAAGTGGAATTGGAGTGGCAAGGACAAATGTCATAGGCGCAGTATTTTTTTGTTTTTACCTTGGCTGCTGAATTCAGCTGTTTGACGACTTGATAAACAACTGACAGACAACAGCTACTTAAACCATATACCATGAATATCACGCATATCGAACACATCGGCATCGCGGTAGAAAACATGGACGAAGCCATCGCCTACTACGAAAACGTGCTCGGCCTGAAATGCTACGCCATCGAAGAGGTTTCCGACCAGAAAGTCAAAACGGCCTTCTTTATGGTGGGACAAACCAAAATAGAATTGCTAGAATCGACCAGTCCGGACGGGCCGATCGGAAAGCATATTGAGAAGCGGGGCCCGGGCCTGCACCACCTCGCCTTCGCTGTAGACGATGTCGCCCAATCCCTGGAGGAAGCCGAGGACAAGGGAATGCGGCTGATCGATAAAACGCCCCGCAAGGGGGCCGAGGGCCTCAACATCGGCTTTCTGCACCCCAAGTCTACCCTGGGCGTGCTGACGGAGTTCTGTGGGAAAAAATGATTGTTAATTGAGTGCCCAGGGCAGGGCTCCTTGCGGCCGGCACAAGCGCTGCCGGAAACCTAATCAACCTAATCAACCCTATCAACTTAATCAACCAAAATGAGCCTACAAGACAAGATCCGCCAACTCACTGAATTGCGCAGCCTGGCCCGCCTGGGCGGAGGCGAAAAACGCATTGCCAAGCAGCACCAGCAGGGCAAGCTCACCGCCCGTGAACGCATAGACATGCTGCTCGATGATGGCAGCTTCGAAGAGTACGACATGTTCGTCACTCACCGCTGTCACGACTTCGGACTGGAGAATAAAAAATTTCTGGGCGATGGGGTCGTGACCGGGCGGGGGACCATCGACGGGCGGGTCGTATACGTCTTCTCCCAGGATTTCACCGTGCTCGGCGGTTCACTTTCCGAAGCCTTCGCCATGAAGATCTGCAAGGTCATGGACCAGGCGATGAAGGTGGGCGCTCCGCTCATCGGGCTGAACGACAGCGGAGGAGCCCGCATACAGGAAGGCGTCAACAGCCTGGCGGGCTACGCCGAGATCTTTTACCGCAACATACAGGCTTCGGGCGTCATCCCGCAGATATCGGCCATCTTCGGCCCCTGCGCCGGCGGAGCGGTCTACTCTCCTGCCCTGACCGACATCATCATCATGAGCGAGCAGACGAGCTATATGTTCGTTACCGGGCCCAAGGTCACGAAAACGGTTACCGGCGAAGACATTACCACCGAGAGCCTGGGGGGCGCCGACATCCATACCAAAAAGTCGGGCGTGGCCCACTTCAAGGCCAAGGATGAGGAGGAAGGCATTCTGCTGATCCGCAAGGTGCTGGAGTACCTGCCGCAGAACAACCTCGAAGAACCCATCACTACAGAATGCGACGACCCCATCGAGCGCATCGTCGACGAGCTGAACGATATCATCCCCGATGACCCGAATAAACCATACGATGTCAAGGACATCATCCACCACATTGTGGATTATGAGGAGTTTCTCGAACTGCAACGGCTGTATGCCAAAAATATCGTCACCGGCTTTGCCAAATTCGGAGGCATGCCCTGCGGCATCGTCGCCAACCAACCCAACTACCTGGCCGGCGTGCTCGATATCGACGCTTCGCGCAAGGCTGCCCGCTTCGTGCGCCTCTGCGACGCATTCAACGTTCCCATCCTCACCCTGGTGGACGTACCCGGCTTCCTGCCCGGCAGCTTCCAGGAGTACGGAGGCATCATCATCCATGGCGCCAAACTGCTCTATGCGTATGGCGAGGCCACCGTGCCCAAAATCACCGTCACCCTGCGCAAAGCCTATGGCGGCGCTCACGATGTGATGGGCTCCAAACAACTGCGCGCCGACCTCAACTACGCCTGGCCCGGCGCAGAGATCGCGGTGATGGGCGCCAAAGGGGCAATAGAAGTCCTCGAGGGTAAAAAACTGGACAGCATCGAGGATCCGGAAGAACGGGCGGCCGCCCAGCTGAAAATGGAGGAGGAATACCTGGATAAGTTCGCCAACCCCTACGCCGCCGCCCGCTACGGCTATATCGACGACGTGATCGAGCCCCGCAATACGCGCTGGCGCATCGCCCGGGCCCTGCGCTCGCTCAGCACCAAGAAAGAGGTGGGGCCGCCGAAAAAACACGGGAATCCGCCTATGTAAGGAATGAGGGAATGAATGGTAGCTAATCATTCCTTCATTCCCCCATTCCTTCAATCATTTATTCACTCATTCACTCATTAGCATGAACATCAACTGGCAAAATATCATCGATGGATTGCTCATTTCCGGCGTAGGATACCTGGTAGTGCTGCTGGCCCTCAGCCTGTTGTACTTCGTCTTCCGGTATCTGCCCGCTATCCTGCACTCACGCATCCGGTCCCGGCTGCGGCGGCAGGGTAAAGACATCCGGGAAGACGAAAGCGTGGTCCTGGTCGGTAATGAAAGCGCCGCTATCGCCACTGCTCTGTACCTTTACTTCAATGAGGTGCATGACGAAGAAAACACCATTATGACCATAAAAAAAATATCCAAGCGGTACTCTCCCTGGAGTTCGAAGATATTCGGAGTGATGAAAAACCTTAAACCATGAAAAAGTACAAATTCATCATAAAGGGCCACGACTACGAAGTAGATATTCTCAACTACGAGAACAACGTCGTAGAACTGGAGGTCAATGGCACGCACTACTCCGTTGAGATGCAGCGCGAGGTAAAGGAAAAGCCCAAAACGCCCCGTCTGGTCCGGACTGCCATGCCCACGCCCAGCCCGGAAGAATCCGGAATTTCCAAAGCGCATACTCCGTCAATACATATTAAAACACCCCTGCCAGGCACCATCCTCAAGATCCTGGTTAAGGTAGGGGACAAGGTAAAAAAAGGGGACACCCTGCTGATCATGGAAGCCATGAAGATGGAAAACAACATCATGGCGGAAAAGGCAGGCAAAGTGTCCCAGATCAAAGTCAAAGAAGGCGAAACCGTACTCCAGGATGAAGTCCTGGTTATACTGGATTAAAGCACCCTAGTCATGAAAAAAGCTCTCACTTTACTGCTTCTACTCACCTCTCTGGCCGCCCCCTGCATTGGCCAGGCTGCCCAGGACTCCATTTCCAAAGAACAGGCACAGGTGGAAATGCCGGCAGTGGACGCCGATGCCGGCGAAAGCAAGGCCGCCTGGCAGGCAGTGCGCACCTTTTACGAATATACCGGCTTCGCCAACGTCCGGTTCGGAAATGTCGTGATGATCCTGGTCGGCCTGTTCTTCATCTACCTGGCCATCCGTTATCATTACGAGCCCCTGCTGCTGATCCCCATCGGCCTGGGCATCCTGCTGGGCAACATCCCCTTCAAGCTCGACGCCAACCTGCAGGTCGGCATCTACGAGCCGGGCAGCGTTTTGAATTACCTCTACTTCGGGGTCATCAAGGGGATCTACCCGCCCCTCATTTTCCTGGGCATCGGAGCGATGACAGACTTCTCCTCCCTGATCTCCAACCCGCGGCTGATGCTATTGGGGGCAGCGGCCCAGATCGGCATCTTCGCCACCTTCATCGGGGCGCTGATACTGGGCTTCTACCCGGCCGAGGCCGGCGCCATCGGCATCATCGGCGGGGCCGACGGCCCGACGGCCATCTTCCTGTCTTCCAAGCTCGCCAGCGGGGTCAATATCGTCGACTACGCCGCCGGCGGGGAGCCCATCTATGCCCAGAACCTCATCGGCCCCATCGCCATCGCCGCCTATTCGTACATGGCCCTGGTGCCGGTCCTGCAGCCCCCCATTATGCGCCTGCTGACCAGCCGGAAAGAAAGGCTCATCCGGATGAAGCCGCCGCGGGCGGTGGGCAAGACCGAAAAGATCCTCTTTCCCATCATCGGCCTGCTGCTGACCACCTTCATCTCGCCCAGCGCCCTGCCGCTGCTGGGCATGCTGTTCTTCGGCAACCTGCTCAAGGAATCGGGCGTCACCAAGCGCCTGGCCGAAACGGCGCGCACCTCCCTGATCGACATCGTGACCATCCTGCTGGGGCTGACCGTCGGGGCTTCCACCCAGGCCAATGTGTTCCTGACTCCACAGTCTATCCTCATCTTTGTGCTGGGCGCCCTGTCCTTCATGGTGGCCACCGCCGGCGGCATCCTGTTCGCCAAGGTGATGAACCTCTTCCTCAACCAGGAGAACAAGATCAACCCCCTGATCGGCGCCGCCGGCGTATCGGCGGTGCCCGACAGCGCCCGCGTCGTACAGATGGAAGGCCTCAAGGACGACCCCAACAATCACCTGCTGATGCACGCCATGGCGCCCAACGTGGCGGGCGTGATCGGCTCGGCGGTGGCGGCAGGGATATTGCTGAGCTTTCTGGGGTGATTCGTTGATTCGGGATTCGTTGATTCGTTGATTCGTTGATTCGGGATTCGTTGATTCGTTGATTCGTTGATTCGGGATTCGTGGGTTTTAACGTTTTAACGAATCCCGAATAACGAATCCCCACCTGCCTCCCCAACTGGCAAATCTCCCATAATGTTAGTATCTTGAACGATCAGAAAAAGAAACCGTATCTATGGACACAGCAGTTGCAAAATCGGAGTACGAACTGGAAAGAGATAAGCCTATGCCCAGTAAAAATCACGCCATTGTTCAGACCAACCTGGTCATTCTCCTTGGCACAAAGTATCAAGGGACATATAGAGCGCTGAGTGAAGTCAGCATCGTCGTTTCTTCAAAGGAAAAAGTCCCTGACATCGCCATTTACCCTTCGCTGGAATTTACACCCGGAGAAGATGAAACGCGCCTGGAAAGCGCCCCTCTGGGCGTGATCGAGATCTTGTCCCCTTCCCAAAGCCTTACGGAATTGATCACCAAATCGGCCGCCTACTTCGAAGCCGGCGTATTGTCGTATTGGCTGGTGCTGCCCGACCTGCGCTCCATCTACCTGTTCAGCGCCCCCGGAGAATACCAGCTTTTTGCCAAGGAAGACAAGCTGGAAGACCCGAGGCTGGAGATAGAACTGGAGTTGAAGGATATTTTCAAATAACCTGAGGCGACGCCTTCCTCTATTGCCCCATCCAGCAAAAAGGTGTCGCCTCCTGCATGAACCCGCTGATAGCACCTGACTACCATACCATGCTCCGCTTACAATTCCTCGACCACGTCGCCCTCCGCGTCCGCGACATCCACCGCTCCGCCGAATGGTACGAAAAAGTACTTGGCCTGCAACGCATTCACCCTGAAGAATGGGGCCCCTTCCCCATCTTTATGGTGGCCGGCCAGACGGGCGTTGCCCTCTTCCCCACCCGAAGCGAGAAAGCCCAACTGCCGCCCGAAGGCGACTGGGTCCGCGCCCACCACTATGCCTTCCGGGTGGATCCGAAGAACTTCGAAAAAGCAAAGGCTCACCTCACAGAACAAGAGGTGGAATGGACATTCCAGGATCATCACCACTTCCACTCTATCTATTTCAATGACCCTGATGGCCACCATTTGGAGCTAACGGTTCAGGTGAGGGGATTGTAAATCGGGACGACGGAATTTTTCTTTCCCCTGAATAGTTGTTACTGCAAAAAATAAACCTCTCCTCTATGCGAAAAATCACCTACTACGTCGCCACCTCCCTCGACGGGTTCATTGCCGGGCCGGGGGAAGACATCAGCGGTTTCGTCCATTCCGGCAACGGCGTCGATCAGTACCTTCAGGACCTGCAATCCTACGACACCGTTATCATGGGCAGAAAGACCTATGAATTCGGCTATGCCTTCGGCCTGCAGCCCGGCCAGCCGGCCTACCCGCACATGCGGCACTACATTTTTTCCGACACCCTGAAATTTGACAAGCCGCATGAGCAGGTGAATGTGTGCCCGCTCAACCTGGATACCATCCGGGAGTTGAAAGAAGGGGAAGGCACGGACATCTACCTCTGCGGCGGCGGCATTTTCGCCGGGTGGTTGCTGGACAACGAGCTGATCGACACGCTGAAGGCCAAGCTGAACCCCCTGGTGCTGGGGCAGGGCGTACGCCTGTTCGGAGATTCCAAAAAAACATGCCGGATGGCCGTTTCCGGGCACCAAAGCTACGATGGCGGGCTGCAGATCATCACCTACCGTATAGACTATTCGTAAAAGGACGGCGTTAAAATCAGAAACCAGCAGTATGCGCAAATCCCCTACCCTGTCATTACCATTCTACCTGCTCATTGCCGCCTTGTCCGGTTGCGCCTCTTCCCAGAAAGCCCATCAGGAGCCTGTACCGGGAAAGGCCGGTTTCGGTTCCTCCTTCGAGGAAAGCGCGCCGGAACAGGGCCAGCAAGATAGGAAGGCACTCTACTTCGCCTACCTCTCCCTCGTTGTAGAAAACCCGGACAGCGCCGGCCGGCAAATGGGCAGGATCGCAGAAAAGTACAATGGGTACATCAATGAGATCGGCACTACCCGGACGGTCATAAGAGTGGAAAGCGGGCAGCTCGATGCCGCCATCGCCGAGATCGAGGCGCTGGGCAAACTGCGCAGTAAGAACATCGTAGGGCAGGACGTCACCGAGGAATACCAGGATTACAACATCCGCCTGGAGAACGCCGAAAAAGCACGAAGCCGCTACCTCGAACTCCTCGACAAGGCCGAAACCGTAGAGGAGATCCTGAAAGTAGAGAAAGAACTCGAGCGGCTCAACGAAACCATCGACTTACTAAAAGGCAGGATGGCCCGGCTGGATCACCTGGAAGCCTTTTCCACCATTTCTGTAGAATTGCGGGAACGGAAAAAGCCCGGCCTGATGGGGTATATCGGCCTGGGCGTATACCATGCCGTAAAATGGCTCTTTGTCAGAAACTGATTGCTATGAGCAAGGTCATCGAAAAAATACATCAAAAGCTGGGACATGGCCCGCCCCTTACCGAACTGGCCGAAAAGCTCAGCCTGTCGGAGCTGAACACCTTCCTGCTGGAGCTCTACCGCCTGAAGGCCGCCCAGGTGGAGCCCGCCTGGTTGCTGCGGCAGTTCGGCCAGAACCGCTTCGTATCTCCGGCAGCCGTCGACTCTCTGGCTCTGCGGCAAACGGAGCTGGATTGGCTGAAATATGCCCGGGAGTACAATTTTCACCCCCTCACCCTCTCGCCCCTGGCCCCATTGGCCTCCTGCTCCGCCATCGGCCATGTGGATCAGAACAACGTGCTTAGTGCAGTCCGCGGCACGGAGGTAGTCTCCGACGCCACCAACGTGCTGGCCCTGCAGATCGCTCAGGACGCCAAAGCCACGAAAGACAAAAACGCCGTCTTCCGCTACGCCGCCGCCCACCGGCACGTGCGCGGGCAGGCGTTCGACAACCCCAAATTCACGGCTCACTTCTCCGTCTTCTGCCTGGCCTCCGGCGGCCGGGACAGGGGCAACTACGCTTTCGAACTGGGCCAGCTGAACGAGCACCTGGCCATCATCCTCAACCTGTTGCGCCGACACTTCCCGGAGGAGCGCCTGTTCATTCGGTTTTACCGGAAAAAGGACGCCTCCGTTTTCATGGAACGGATGGAGGAATATCCCAATGGGATATGGACGAGCCTGCCCCACGAATTCCGGGACGACCTGGAGCACGAATACTACCACCTGATCCAGGCCAAGGTATTTCTCCGCCTCGATGAAGGCGAGATTGACCTGGCCGACGGCGGCCCGGTGGACTGGACGCAGCGGCTGCTGTCTAATAAGAAACACCGTTTGTTTATCAGTGGCATCGGGTTGGAACTGGTGCATAAACTTGGAAATAATGGATAAGGTCAACATCAAAGAAAAACTCGCCCTCTTCTCCGATCACTGGAACCCCCGCATTGCCGGAGAGCTGAACGGGCAACACGTCAAGCTCGTCAAATTCCAGGGAGAGTTTATCTGGCATAAACACGATGAGGAAGACGAGTTCTTCTACGTGCTGGAGGGCGAGTTCGACCTGCAGTTTCGCGACAAAACCGTGCGGCTGCGGGAAGAAGAGTTTATCATCGTACCGCGGGGCGTGGAGCACCGGCCGGTGGCTGAAAAAGAAGTATCGGTAATGCTGTTCGAGCCGGCCGCCACCGTCAATACGGGAGATGCGGGCGGAGAGCGGACGAGGGAGGAACCGGACAGGATCTGACCCGTAGAGTTTACAAAAAAATAATAATTGGGTAACACACCCGTAACATACTTTTTTGCCGCCGGCAGTCTTCGGGAAAAGAGCCGGCGCAATGCAAGAATTTGTCCTAATCGCAGTAGGTTTGTTGTTCCTCCTGGCCATTGCCGACCTGATAGTGGGCGTCAGCAATGATGCGGTCAATTTTCTTAACTCCGCAATCGGTTCCCGGGCGCCCCCCCGAAAGATCGTCCTGCTCCTAGCCAGCCTGGGTATCCTACTGGGCGCTACCTTTTCGAGCGGCATGATGGAGGTGGCCCGGACCGGCATTTTCAACCCGGAGGCTTACTACTTCAGCGACGTGATGATCATTTTCCTGGCGGTTATGCTCACCGACGTCATTTTACTCGACTTTTACAACACCCTGGGCCTGCCGACCTCCACTACCGTATCCCTGGTTTTCGAGCTGTTGGGAACAGCGGTAACCGTCGCCGCGCTGAAGATCATGGCTTCCGGGGCAGACTGGGATGCACTGGCAGGATACATCAACTCGGCAAAAGCCCTGACGATCGTTACCGGCATTCTGTTGTCAGTAGGCGTTTCCCTGGTTTTCGGGGTAAGCATCATGTACCTGTCGCGTTTGCTGTTCACCTTTCAATATGAGCGCCGTTTCCGTTGGTTCGGCGGAGTATGGGCCGGGTTGGCGCTGTCGGCGGTCACCTATTTTCTATTGATCAAGGGCATAAAGGGGGCCTCCTTCGTTCCAGCAGCCTTTTCCGCCTGGGTGAAGAGCAATGGAGGCCTGCTCTTCCTGGGTTCCTTCCTGTTCTGGTCGCTGTTCATGCAGGTATTGCTGGCCTTCCGGGTCAATGTGCTGCAAATTGTAGTCCTGTTCGGTACTTTCTCCCTGGCCATGGCATTTGCCGGCAACGACCTGGTCAACTTCATCGGCGTGCCGCTGGCCGGCTACGAGGCCTTTCGCCTCTGGGCGGAAACGGGCGCCGACCCGGAGCGCTTTGGCATGGGCGTATTGCGGGAAGTGGAAAACTCGAATACCTCCTTCCTGCTTATTGCCGGGCTGGTCATGACCCTTACTTTGTGGTTTTCCCGAAAAGCGCGCACCGTTACCGAGACGGAGGTCAACCTGGGCCGGCAGCACGAGGGCATCGAACGATTCTCTCCCAACTGGCTGGCGCAGGGCCTGGTGCGCGCCACAATAAAGCTGAGCCGGGCCACCCGGTTTATCCTTCCGGAAAAGTGGAGGGAAAAGATCGAGAGCCGTTTTGAGGCGCCTTCCTTCAAGGCCACGGCCGACAGCGCCCATCAGCAGCAACCGGCGCCGGCTTTCGACCTTATCCGCGCTACCGTCAACCTGACGGTAGCCAGCGCCCTCATTGCCCTGGGCACCTCCTTCAAGCTGCCCCTGTCGACCACTTATGTCACCTTTATGGTGGCCATGGGCAGCTCTCTGGCCGACCGCGCCTGGGGCCGCGACAGCGCAGTGTACCGCGTGGCCGGGGTCGTCAATGTTATCGGCGGATGGTTCGCTACGGCATTCATTGCCTTCACGGTATCCGGTGCTTTTGCCTTCCTCATTTATCAATTCCGCCTGCCGGCCCTCATCGGGCTTATCGTGCTGGCGGCCGTTCTGCTCACCAGGACTTTTATACTGCATCGCCGACGGGAAGAGGCCAAGCGAAAACGCGAAACTGCAATGGCCGAGGGAAATAAGATGACCACCGAACAGGTTGCCGAAAGTACCGCCAGGCAGGTTGCCGAATGCCTGCATGCCGTCGCCAAGGCCTTCAGCGATGCCCTGGAAGGCCTCCGCCGGGAAGACCTTTTTCTCCTTCAGCAGGCTAAAGCCGACATCAAGGCCATCCGGAAGCAAAATGAAGAGTTCCGGTATAGCTTCTATAACGACATCCGGCGCATCGAGGAAATCCATGGCCACAGCAGCCGGGCCTATCTGCTGGTGTACGACCTCCGCCAGGATATTCTGCAGTCTATCCACTTTATTGTTAAAGCCTGCAACGAACACGTGAAGAACAGCCACCGCCCATTGGAAAAAGCCCAAAGTGAAGAATTGGAACGGGTGGTTGTGGATCTGGCCCTGTATTTTGACTGCATCACCGAAATGATCAACAGCCAGGATTTCACCTTATATCAGGAGGCCAAACGGCAGAAAAAGGCCCTGCTGCTAAGCCTGGAAGGGTTGATGGCCCACCAGGTGGACGGCATCAAACGGAAGGCCTACAATGCCAGCAACAGCCTGCTCTTTTTCAGCCTGCTTCTGGAAACCAAAGATATGGTGGCGGTGGCCTCCCGATTTGCCAAGCTTTTTTACCGCCTTTATCAGAACCCCCACCGGCCTGGCCTCACCCTTGTTTCCGAATCGGAAGAACAAGAGGCCACCTGAACGCAGGGGAGCGTATTGCCTGTTAGTTTTTTTGCACGGCCCCAGTTCTATTCCAATGGAATGGCCAACGGCCGCATCGGCGCCCCGCTCGCTCCTTTCAGCTTGAGAGACGCTCCGATAAAGGCGAACTCGTATACCTCATCGGCCGACAGATCCTCCAGGTACATCTGCTCGATAAACATCACGCCCTTTTCCGCCAGCAGGTAGGTGTGGACGGGCACCCAGTTGTCTTCCCGCTCGGGGGGGAAGGCCTCGAAACTCAGGTTGTCGGCGCCCAGCAGCATGATCTCCTGTTCTTCCACCAGCCAGCGGGCGGCCTCCAGGTTGATGCCGGGGTAGTCGTGCAGGTACGCTTCGGCATGCTCGTAGTGGCGGGCCTGCCCGGTGCGGATGAGCACCACGTCGCCCCTTTGCAGGCTTACGCCCTGCCGTTTCAGGGCGCCCTGCAGGTCGGCGGCGCTGACCCGGTAGTTGCGATCCAGCGTTTCCACTCCTTTGTAGGCCGCCACGTCGATCAGCACGCCGCGGGCAATGATGGGCGGAATGGTCTCGGCGCCCGTTTTTTTCCAGCCCTTATCGCCCAGGTGTTCTTCAGGCGTAAAACCGTTCCAGATCTTCCCGTTCAGGCCAAAATGGTTGAGGGCGTCGAGGTGGGTGCCCATGTGGGTGTACATGGAAATGGCGTCACCGGTGTAGCTCACTTTTTCGTTCATCGCCCGCCCCAGGCCGTTGGGATTGTCAACCACGGTGCCGTGGGGGGTATGGGTCAGCCAGTACTGATAGGGGGGGTCGCCCAGGGAATGGAAACTAGGCATGCCCACAAAGTAGTCGACGCTCAGGTCATAGACTGTCCCCGACCCGATACGGGAAAGCACCGCCAGCCGGGATTGGGCATCCATCATATTCAGGGCGCCGATCTCATCGTCCGGGCCCCAGGGGCTGATGCCCACTTCTTCGGTGGGTTGAGTAAAGGCCGAAAAGGCCAGCAAAATGGATAATAAGCTGATAAATAATGCTTTCGGGTTCATCTTGTGCTGTATTTTGGTTACAGTACAAAGATGCCGGGAGGGCAGCGGAAAAAAATTAAGGTATCTTAAGAAGTTGTTTTCTTCCGGATGGCGCTCAGGTGTTCCGGCGTGATGCCCAGGTAGGAAGCCACCATGTACTGGGGCACCCGCTGTTCGATCTCGCGGTATTG
>CAYQKY010000165.1:0-18968 GCA_964418125.1 uncultured Phaeodactylibacter sp. | reverse complement strand
CGGTGCAGGCCGGCGTAACCGCCGATCCAGAGGAAGCCCCGGGAATCCTGAAAAACGGTGGTGACCATGGAATTGGGGAACCCCTTTTCCACACCCATCCGTTCGAAGCGGATGGAGGAGGGCTGAGCGGGCAACATTGCGGCAAAGCACAGCATCAAAAACGCAAGAAGGCCCTGGTATCGTTTTTGTCGGAGGCTCATGGTATCCTGATTTGGGAGATCAAGGTAATGCGGCAGCTTTGGTGATATGGGCGCTTTCGGTGTGGAAAGTTAAAAACTAAGGCCGGGACATGCAATTTTTGGCTGACAAAATGGCCCTGGGAAAGTGGTTATAGCTGGTTTACCTCTGTTGCATTGGTGTGAAAACAGGGTACAGTTGTAATTTGTCCCCGTGGATAAGCATTGAAGCTTCCGGCTGGGAGGAACTCCTGTTACCCCCCTTTCCTCCCCAGAAACTCCCTGATCATCCCCTCATCCTTCAGCGCCTGAAAGGATTCAGTGATCTTGCCCACCTTCAGCAGCAGTCCGTCGGAGAGGTGCTTGTAGTCCTTTTCCACCAGGGCAAAGACGGGGACGGGGATGTCTCCCACCTGGTCGTTGTCGCGGGTAAAGATCAGGATGTTGGTATTTTTCTCGTGGTAGGGGTCGATGAGGATGATGTTGAGGTTGGACAGGTCGCTGTCCTCCCGGCTGGCGTACAGTTTGAAGCGCTTGCCGTAGTCCCTTTTCAGGGCGATCAGTTTTTCGAGCCAGAAATCGCTGACGGGAGTGGTGGTCTGGTACCGGTAGGTTCGGATGTTGGGGTTCTTGTCGAGCACGAAGCGGAGGGTGGCGTCCAGTTTCTCGACCAGGCCGGCATTCTGGCCGGTGACGTTCTTGGCCACCTCGCCGATGATGTGGAGCTCGTGCTCGGCCGTTTTGTACAGTTCGAAGACCATGTGGATGAATTCGGGGTTATACTTGCCCCGGAAGGGGACCTGCCAGGCTTTGGCGGTAGGGCTGAGGGTATAGGAGCCGTCGCCGTTCCGGCCTTTTACCTCTTTGAGCCTGTTTTGGGTGAACTCCCCCAGGCCCGACATTGAATGGAAGGTGCGCAGCGCTCCCTGGTTGAGCTCTCTGGCCAGCCTTGCCCAGTCGTTAAAGCCGTGGCGGAAGGCCTCATTGAGGTAGGCATTGACTTTACTGTCGCCTTCTCCGGACAGGGCGGAGAAACAGGCGGTGTAGAAATAGGCCATGCCGTAGTCGTGGTTTTTCTTCAGTACCGTTTCCCGGCTGATGGGCGTACGGGGCAGGCGCAGGTAATTGTCGGTGGGGCCGATCAGGAATCTGGAGGCGCCCTTTTGTTTTTCCTCGATCCAGTTTATCCACTCCGGGGTGATGGGCTGCAGCCCGGGGGGCGTTTCATCGGTGGTGGCCTTTCGGATGAGTATCTCCCGGTTGCTGACCACGGTGCGCACCTGGTCGTTTACTTCCAGGCAGATTCCGAAAATAGCCTCGTTGTACTGGTTCAGGGTGTCGACGGAGTAAATGGCGAACCGGTGCCGGTTCTCCGCCTTGACGCTCAGGTACAGGAAGCTGTCGGCCTTGAATACTCTGCCGCGCAGGGTTTGCTGCCCCCGGGAGGCCACCACCGTTTCCCCCCCCGCATCGATCGCGAGGATGTCCTGGCTGACCGCCTTGAAATAGGGGGCATCCTCATTGCCCTTGGGGTTGAGGCGAAGCGAGACGTAGGTACCTTCGAGCCATTCCGGCACCGGTTCTTTGCTTCCCGGGCCGTCTTCCCCTCTGGACACCCAGTTGATGATCTTCGGGAAGGAGGAATATTCGAAATTTTCGAAGAAGTCGTCGATCTGGTATTCGCGGCACAGCTTTTTGTAGGTGTCGCTGTCTTTAGGGTGGTTCCTGGGAGGCAGGTTGTCGAACTCGTCTTTTGCCGGATGGGGGATGAACACCTCTCTTCCGGCCCGCAGGCGCCCCACTTCATCCCAGCCGTAGTAGATGCCGTAGAAGACATCCGGGTGGGCTTTATTGTAATTGTTGAGGATCACGGTATAGGAATCTCCTCCCGCGCCCCTGATCTTCAGGTGGATATAGCTGTTTTTTTCATAGGCCTTGCCCCGGTAGAGGTAGGGCTCCGCGTTTGCCGCCCGGCTGGCTGAAACCTTGCCGCGCACCTCACTGCTGTCGGCAATGTGGTAGATGCACTCCCTGAGCAGGTCTCCCCGCATATTCAGAAAATAGCATTTGTAGAGGCCGGCGAAGGCTTTTGTTTCTCTGGAAACCAGCGAGCTCAGCGATTTCATGCCGTTTACCTCCTCTACCGGAGGCATGAATTTTTTCCCTGCGAACCGGGAATGGATCTCAAAGGGGGCCTCTTTTTCGAAAAAGTTCTTCTCGCTGAAGCCCTCTTCGGTATCCACCTTTTCCAGGAGCAACTGGCCGCATACCGGGCCTCTGCCGGTTTTGTCAACGGCATTGAAGGTGCCGGTGAGGTAGTCGAAAGCGGCAAAGGTGTTGTTCGGAGTATGCAATGCCCAGAATGCCCTCGAACTGTTCTCCTCTCCGGTTTGAAGGTACAGGTAGGTAAACCCTCCACTCTCCTCCAGGATACCGGTATACTGGATCTGGTTGTTGTGCAGCGGCCGTTCTCCCGTGACCCGCTGGATGGACAGGCTGGCAATGAAGCTGTCTTTCTGGTGGTCGCGCCCGATGCGCAGCGCTCCTTTGGTGAGGCCTTCAAAATCGCTGATGTAACAGCGGTAGAAAAATTCCTGTTTTTTGAAAAACTCGATCTTCCTGAATTCCCCGATCTGGTCTTCCAGTTCCTCGTCTCTCGTATCCTGGTTGGAATCATCCTTCAGGTAGGGCTGATGTTGCCGCAGAAATTCTTCGATGGCGGAATACTCAAAGGGAATATGGAAAAAGGCCAGGAGCAGCTCCAGGTACTTGTCCCTGACCTCGAAGCGCGTCGGCTCTCCGTTTTTGAAAGGTTTCCAGAGTTTGAGGTAAAGTTTCCGGTAATCCAGGTTGCCGAAGGAGTGGGGGCTGTTCCGGCGCGCCGTTTCGTTGAAGTAGTAGCCCAGGGTCAGCTTTCTGTCACGTGGGCTGTCTTTTTTGATTTGGTAGAAATGCTCCGTTTTGAGCTCTGCAAAGGAGGCCGGCACCTGTTCCTTTCCGGTATGGTCTTCATTGAAGTTCTCAATAATCTTCTGCAGGAAGAACTTCTGGAGCGGCCTGTAGAGGATTATCTCCGATGCTTTGGAGTACAATGGGCGGTCCCTGGACATTTTTATTCCGGTCTTTTTTTAAAGATAGTGGATTTTTTTAAAAAAAACCGGTATCTTTAAAAAAATCATTTCGGCAAAGGGGCCCTTCAGAAAAAACAGGATTAGAACATTGTTCCCCTTTACATATTAGTTGAATGGCCTTAGATTTGTAAAGCAAGTTATAAAATTTTACCATTCCAGACTGTATTTCTCAATCGAGAGTGATAGTTATGCGAAAAGACCAAACCGAACCAAATTACAAATTGATCCCTGAAAAGCAGGAGGGTAATCTGTTATTCTCCCGGGCCATTGTGAAAAAAGTGAAATGACGGTTCGTTTCTTCTGATGCCGATCCCCGGACGGGATCGCTCCATCTCTCCCTGCGAACGGGCCGCCCCACTTCTTTCCTGCCGGCCTGTAGATTACCGAGTTTTATGAACAACACTGCATTTGATGTAATCGGGCATCTCCCGGCATTGCATTGCCCTTTGGGCGCCTGAGAGCTTCGGGCGAACAGGGGGAGGCAGGCGCCGGAGCCTTTATCCCATAACCGAAATCTGTATACCTATGAGAAAAGCACAACCACTGATAGGACGGCCTGGCCTGTGGCGGCTTTCGGAGTTTGCCATCCTGCCGGACTTACTGCTCACCAACCTGAGTTTTCTTCCCGATCGGTATGATGGTACCCAGAATATGAAGTTGCCGCGCAGTTATGCGTGCAGAACCAGCGATATGTAAAAAAGGAGAAGCCTCCGGCTGGTACCCGAAGGCTTCCTGCCTTAACCTCTATCACGCTACCGCAGTAGTGGATAGCGAAGGCTAAGAGCGTTATTAAGCACCTACAATATACGAAAGCCTGAGCTCATCTGCTCGCGGTAGCCATTCTTTCACCTTAAAAAATGGAAATTATGGCGCCGACGATGCATTTCCCGGCCTTTTCCGGCGGACGATCCGGTTTGTTCACCTCTGAAACCGGGCAGTTATGAAGGCTTATTCATTTCTCACCGCCATTGCCCTGAGCGCCCTGCTGGGCCTGCTGGGCTACCGACACTACCTGTTAATTCTGGAATTGAGCGAAACGCAGAAAGAGCTCATTACGTACAAGGCCCGGGTGTTTGTCCTGGAGGACAGCGCTCGCACTCTCGTCCTGAGGGTAGATTACCTGGCTACCGGCCTGGAAGCGGCCTACCGCCTCCTGGAAGAAGAACGGGAACGCTACAATGGCATCATCCGTGACACCGTCGCTGCCCTGCGGCGGGAGATCCGGGAGCTGGAACAGGGCCACCATCGGCAGGTGGAACTCCTTCGGGATTCCTTCCACCGGATGATCCGGGACACTCTGGATGCCGAGAAGGAACGCTGGAACACTCCAAAAGAGAGGGCGCCGGTATATGCGGCCGATGCCCCCGGCGCTTTCTTCCGGGGAGGCTGGTGGCAGGACGAAGAAGCAAAGGATGGCTCTGCTGCAGGCCATTCACCGCTTACCGCCAGTGAGCGTTTTGTCAGGATGTGTTACCTGATCGTTAGTATGGCGATCATTCTCACCATCCTGGCCGCCGCTGTACAGGGGCTGATCCGCCGGCGCCGAAGCTGGCGGTTGTAGGCTTTAGGCCGGACGGCACAGTAGTATGAGCCATCCCGAATTTTGAATTGGAACGCGGATAGGCACAGCGCTGGCGGATTTTCGCAGATCTTGCTTAGGGATCCGTGATGACCTGCGGGGTTTTTATACTAAAATCCGCGTTCCATTCTTCCATCGAAACTACGCTCCAGCTATCGGCGCAGGCCTTCATGGCATTTTCCCAGGTGCACATGCGGCCGTAGGCTTCGCAGCTGGCGGGCCATCACCCTGGCAACCGGAGTGGCCGGTAGCGAAGTTCAGGCGGTCAACCATCCATAGTTTGTCGCCTCATTGTGGCCAATGATTTTTCTCAATGGAAGGCTTTTTACTTTTTCAACGCCTCCCTTGCCTGCTCCGTATCCGGGTGCGCCACCCCCTCTGCCTCCAGTTCTTCAATGTACTCCAGGAACACCTCCCGGAAGTACCGTTCGCCATTGTACCACACATCGCCCCAGAAGGAGTAGATGCTTATGGCCTCGTCGAAGCGGCCCTGGTACAGCAGGCTGGTGGCCAGCGGCACGTTGGCCCAGGCGTGGTCACCGCCGAGCTCCAGGCAGCGGCGGGCGGCCTGCTCGGCCTCGGGGAACTGCCGGGTGAAGAGCAGATAGGCGGAGAGCTCGCCGGAGGCATCGGACAGCTCATTTTTCAGGAGCTGGTTGTCCGGGTGAGCGGCACAGGCTTCAGAGAGGATGCGGACGATCTCCTGCTGGGGCGCCGCCTTGTCGGCATAGGCTGTGCGTTCGGCCACCTGCTTCTCGTAGGGCGCCGCCTTTTCCAGGGCCTGTTCGAACGGCTCGTCGGTTTCCCGGTAGAAGTCGTTGAACGCCCGGAATACCTGAGCGGAGTAGGGCGCCTCCGGATATCTTTCGGCGATGGCCCTGGCTTCCAGCATCAGCGCGTTGGCTTTCGACTGGGCGCCGCGCTGCAGCCAGACAAAGGCTTCGATCATGAGGGTGCGGGCCAGTTCGACCTCGTAGGTGGCGGGGGTCTTTTCCGCCAGCTCCCGGTAGATGGGGCGGCTTTGGCTGAGGTAGGCGAGCACTTTGTCTCCCTCGCCCAGGTTGAGGTGCAGGAGGGCCAGGTTGTTCATGATGGCGGCGGCTTCGGGCTCATAACGGCCGGGCTGAGCGGCGGCCAGGCGGCGGTAAGTTTCCAGAGCTTCCTCGTAGGCAGGTGCTGCCCGTTGGAAGTCTTCCGCGGCGTAGTGCAAGGCGCCCAGGTTGGCCAGGGTGGTAGCCAGGCCGGGAGCGAAGCGGCCGGCATTGGCGCGGGAGAGGCGGCGGTAGGCGCCCAGCGCTTCTGTGTAAGCTTCCATGGCCGCCTGTCCCCTGCCGGTATCGGCATACAGGTTGGCGAGGTTGTTGAGGGTGGAGGCCAGGTTGGGCTCGTATCGGCGCGGGTTGTCGCGGGCCAGGCGCCGGTACAGGCGAAGGGCCTGACGGAAAGCTTCTTCCGACGGGTCAAATTCCTGAACGTCGCGGTACAGGTTGCCGAGGTTGTTGTGGATGATGGCCAGGCCTGCATCGTAGCGCCCGGAACTGTCCTGCGCCAGCTGGCCATAGGCCTCCAGCGCTTCCGCAAATAAGGGTTCCGCCTTTTCGTAATCCTTCAGTCCCCAGTACAGGTTGCCGAGGCTGTTGCGGAGGGTGGCGAGCTCTTCCAGGTGGCGCTGCGGAGTTTCTTCCGCCAGCCGCATTCGGATCTCCATGGCTTCGCGATAGGCTTCTTCCGCTTTTTCGGGGGTGTTGAATGCAGTGTACAGGTTGCCGGCATTGCTGAGCGTGCGGGCCAGGGCGGGTTCGTAGTGTTGCGGGTTCTCCTGTGCCAGGGCCCGGCAGATGCCCAGGGAGGCCGTCAGGGCGGAGATGGCCTTTTGGCCGGCGTTCCATTCCAGGTACAGGGCGCTCATGTTGTTCAGGGTGGTGGCGGCCTCTTCCTGATAGTGCCCGGGCCGGCTTTCGGCCAACTGCCGGAACAGGGCCAGGGCTTGCTCGTAGGCTGTTTCCGCTTCCCCGTACCGGCCGTCATGGCGCAGTTCGTTGCCCAGGTTGGCCCATGTCCCGGCCTTCTGAGCGGCGTCCCGGCTGTACTGCAGGGCTTTCTGGTAGTAGGGGATGGCGTCCGCCTGCCGGTTGAGGGTGCTGTACAGGGAGGCTATCCGGCTGAGGGCGCCGGCATCGGTGCTGTCGAGGCTCAGGGAGGACAGGAGCGCATTTTCCGCCGCCGTGAAGTCCAGTTGCAACCCGGCCAGATGGGCGGCAAGCTGCAGTTTCTTGATCTCCTTTTCCCTGCCGGCCTGCAGTTCTTCTTTTTCCTGTTCGAGCCGCCGGCGTTGCCGGGCGAGGGCCTCCTCCATTTCGGCCAGTTTTTCCTCCTCGGCGGCGATCTCTTCTTTTTTTTGCAACAGCAGTTCCATGTTGGATTGCGCAGACAGCACGGCCCGGGCGTCACTGATCTTTCCCCCGGTGAAGAGGGTGAACGCCTCCTGGTAGGTGGAATCGGCCTGCGCCAGGTCGATGCGGGAGAAGTCCTCCGCCAGCGTCCAGGCCTTTTCCAGCTGGGCCTGGTAGTTTTGTTCGAGTTCGTTCTTTTCCTGCTCCAGGGCGGCCAGTTGTTCTTCCAGTTGGCCGATATTGCCTTCCGCCTGTCCGATCCGGGCTTCCAGTTGTTCCACTTCCCGGCTCAGCTGTTTTTGCAGGCGTTCATAGCTTTCGGTAAGGTATTGGGTGGAGATCTCATAGTACTCAATGGCGTTCCGGTCGCGCTCGCCCTTTTTGCAGACCACCAGGCGAACCTGCTTTTCTCCGGGGTTTTCTGGCAGAACAACCTCCAGTTCTCTCGGGTGGTTGACCAGGTCGTAGATCCGGGTGGTGATGGACAGAAATACCGTATCGCCCGGCTTTTTGTCCGGAAATACCAGCCGGAAGACGCCCTCCGAATCGGAAGTGGCCTTGGTGACGGCGGGGGAAGCGCCCCGGGCGGCGACCTGTATGGCCTGCACCCGCTCGCCGGTATTCTGGTAGGTAACCAGGCCGTAGAGCACGGTTTCGGCTGTCGCTGCGTGATGGAAAACGAGGAGTAATAGTATTAGTAAAATACGATGCATGACTGAGTAGTATTAGCTACTTAATTCTACTTTGTTAACTTGAAATAAAGCCGCTTAGCGGCGACATAATTCAGCCTTGGGCGCAAGCCCAAGGCCTGAGAACGGCCGGTTGTTGAGCTGCGTAGCTGCGGCACAGATGTACAGGAAGCTGTATCGCAGCCACGGAGCTCAATTGCACAGCTAATTTCATAGCCAGGGGCTGGCCGCTTCGGCGTGAGCTCAGTCGAACGCTCAGTCGAACGCTATGAGGCTCAAAAGTGGCTTCGTCAAAACCCCCAATCGGCCATTTTCGCCTCCTTCAAACAAGCACTCAGGCTATCCCTTCTTCTGTGCCGTCGTCCCACCGTTTCACTCGGAGATCAGGATCTCGATCGGCGAGGTTGGGCTGGGGGTGGCGTATTTCTCGTCCACGATCCTGCCGTCGCGTACGACGGTCAGAATGTATTCCTTTTGTTCTTCTTCCGGCGGCACCCGTATGTCAAAATTCCCGCCCGCATCGGTGGTATCCGCCAGGCCGGTTCCTTTGACCATGACTATGGCGCCGCTGACAAAGCTGTCCTGTGTCTGTACCGTTCCCCGCAGGCGGCAGAAGCGGCAGCTGGACTGGACCTCCAGGTAAACCGGGCTTCCGTCGAAGGTGAAGGAGGTCTTCGGTCCGGCAAGTTCATAACCCTCAGCTTTTATCGACAAATCCAGCTCTTTCCCGAAGAACTTTGTTGGGATTTCCGTAAAATGGGCCTGCCCCTGTTCTCCGATCTCTACCTCCCGCCGGTTGCTGCCCAGGTCCAGGATTACCCTTCCTTTGTTCTCCAGTACATAATCTTGCTTTCCCTTTGCTCCATGTACAAAGACAGTGAGCTGCAAGGTGTCGCCCGATAAGGCCTTCCCATTGCCTCCAAAAATATCAAAGACAAAAGCGAGGATGGTGACGATACTGGCCAGAACACCCAGCACCAGCCCGATGGAAGTAAGGCGGTTGTATTTTTTTTCGGATGCAGCCGAGGGGAGGGGCTTGCCCTCGTGGGCCATTTCCACCAGAACGATAAGGGCGTTGGTAACGCTGTTGTGGGTAGTGCTGGCCTGTTCGTGGGTGAGCACACCCAGCCGTTGTTGCTGCTGCAGGTGCTGGTAGCGGGCGGCCAGGGCGTGGGCTTCGGAGCGGATGTCATCCTTGAGTTCCAAAGCGAGCAGTTCGTCGATGGCTTTGCTCACCTCTCCTTGCCGGATGAGCCGAAGCAGCCGTTCCTTTTGCTGGTCATTCATGGGTATGCGTTCTTGGTGGGGCTAAAATAAGGCTTTTGTCCGATTTGCCTATATTAGTGGGTGCACCGACAAAAACAACCGCATGGCATACGCATTCCATTAGATCCGCCTCGAAGCCCGGGAACTGTATCCGCTGGTTACCGCCCGGGACGAAATGAAGCTCTCCGTCACCGAACGCACGGCCACCATTACCGGCATCGGTTTTTCGCCCGATATTGCCGAGGCTTTCGCTAGCTTGCTGGGTGAATGGAAGGCCGCCATTTCGCTCTCCCGGGACAGTATACAGCTGGAACCCGGCATCTACAGCCTGGCCCTCATCGGAAAGGACCTCTACGCTTCCCGCGGTGAGGAGAAGCTCTTCCTGCCTGTCGGGCCGGTGGAAGTGGAGGTGTTCTCGGCGAGAGGATGAAACAGCCTCATAAATCCAAGCGCCGGATCAATAAATGGGAAGGCCAGCTGATTCATCTGCCCGCAGAAGCAACAAAACTTTCCCTCTTCCGTAAAAGTGGTAAGGGCAGAGGCACGTTACTTCCTCAAAAAACACATTGAACAACATTGCCAGTCTTTAACCCACGAAGCAGCCTCTGCTACAGCCAAGGCCATAGCCTGATTACACGAGCCATAAACATCTGGGAAAACATGTATACGCAGGACTTTAAGCCGCTTCTGGATCAGATAAGGGAGGAACTGAAAGAGATCGAGGCTGCCCGGCGGGCAGCCGGCGCCCTTCGCGAGAAGATGGAAGGCTGGGAGCCTATAGCAGGGGGGGAAAAAGCCCGGCAGCGGGAGGAGGCTGTTTCCGAATGGGGGCAGCTGGAAGCGAGCCTGCAGGGCCTGCATGATTCCACCTTGGCCCTCGGCCGTTCCGTCCGGGAGGGGAGTTCGTATTTGCGCGCCTCTGCCGCTCCGGAGCAGCCGGAGGCACAGGAGCCGGAAACGGGAAAAGGAGAACAGGCGGAGAAAGCCCATGTGCACATACACATGATCGAAGACAACCAGGCCAGGCTCCTTTCTGCCATAGATGGCCTGAAGAGGCATATCTCCGACACGGCGAGCTTGCAGGACCGGTGGATGCTGATGCTGGCCGCCGGGTTGATCCTCAACCTGGCTCTTTGCCTGGGATTCCTGTTCCAGGGAATGAGCGGCACTGTTCCAACCCGTGAAAGCAGCTTTTCGCCGGCCGTTACTGAGGCCGGCGAGCGTAAACAGGAGGAAACCGAGATGGAGGCCGCCCCCACACTGACAAAAGAAAAGGAAGTGCCGGCTGAGCCGTCCTTCCCGCCGGCATTGCTTCCTTCTGAAACGGCGGAAGCTCTGATCGGCCACCGGGCGGGGTATGCCATGGTTTATCTGAAGAAGAAGGCGTTTGGCCGCCTGGCGGCCAGGTATTTCCATCCGGAAAAGGGTATTCATTTTCTGCCGTTCGGGCTGAAAGCTGCCGGGCACCGTTTTCCCGCAGAAGCGGTAAAAGCTCCCTTTTCAGATGCCGCCGTTTTCCATTGGGGTATGGTGGAAGGGGCTCCGGTGGAGATGGACTTTGAACAGTATTACCTTCGCTACATCTTCGATGTGGATTTTACAGAGGGAAGTGAAATACAATATAATGAGCTGCAGTTCTCCGGCAGCGCCGGCTTATCGGCAGGGCAGGTCGCCCGGCGGTTTCCGGACTGTGCCTTTGCGGAATACCACAAGGCCGGCAGCAGCCTGGTCCTGGTTTTCGAAAAGTGGAGCCGCGACAACAACTGGTATTTATCGGCGGCCATTCACAGTCAGTAAAAAAAGGCCTGTGTTATGGGAATGCCGCCAGAGGGCTCTCCATTCTGAGCGGCGAAATTCAAATAGCAACACCAATACCCTTATTGCATGAAACGCTCAATACTTTTGCTCACCCTGTTTTTCCTGTCGTCGGGCCTGTTGGCCCAGAACCGCCTCAATTACGGCTCCCTGAGCTGGTCGGACGACGGCCGCAAGCTTCTCTTCTCCTGCATCGAAGTGAAACCGGACTGGTCCGATTATTTGCCTTATAAATGGAAGCTCTATGTCTATGACCTCCGGCGGAAAAGGCTGGAACTGGTGGATAACGCGGCCATCTTCGGCGCCTTGTCCCCCGACGGCAGCCAGGTTGCCTACAGCAAAAACACCGGCGTCAGCTGGGATCTCTTCATCAAGGCCCTGCCCGGAGGGGAAAAGCGCAAGGTCACCGATACCCCCCAGCGGGAATCGGCGCCCGACTGGTCGCCCGACGGGCGTATGATCGTCTTCACCAGTGAGGTCAAAAAGGATGTGACTTCCATCTTCTCTATGGATACCCGGGGCAACAACGTACGCCGGCTGACAAACAACGGGAAGTTCAACTGCCACAACCCGGTTTTTTCCCCCGACGGCACCCAGGTGGCCTTCTACATGGAAAAAGGCGACAAGAAGGACCAGGTCTATGTCCTGGAACTTCTCACCGGCTTCACCACCAATATCACACAGGACGGCAACCACAACTACCATCCTGCCTGGTTGGACGACCATTCCCTGATCTATACCCGCGGCAAGGAAGAGCTCTGTCTTAAACAGCTGAAAGGGGGCGCCCCCGTTCCCATCGAGGGCCTGCAGAGTTACTTCGCCCGCTACAACCCCAGGCGCAGGCTTATTGCCTACATCAATAAGAAAGAACAGGCCGTATACATCCAGAAACTGAAGGGAGGCCCCCGAAGGCTCAGGGCGGGGAAAGCACGGCAGGTTGTTGGCCCGGAGATGGTTGGGAGGGAATGAGGGAATGAAGGAATGATTGCGCCCTACATTCCCGGGCGATTACTCTGGCATCTTATTCAATCCTTCAATCCTTCATTCCTTCAGAATATACCACTCGATAGACTCCACGTCCAGGTTGGCGCGGCGCCCGATCTCTCTGGGGGCGTAGTTGGCTGCCAGGTAGTCGAGAATGGCGGCCTCGTTTTCGCCCAGTTGCCACAGGCCCTGGGTCCGCTGCATCCAGCGGATCATTTCCTGCCAGCCGTCGCGGGTGGCGCGGTTCTGGGCGATGAGCTTCCCGCTGTGGCAGCCGGTGCAGTTGGCGCGTACCACTTCGAATCCTTCCGCAACCCGCAGGCCGGTGGCCAGGTGGATGCCGTCTTCGATGCGTTCATCAGCAGTGGGGGAGGGGAGAGGCGCCGGGGCTTCCTGCCGGGCGGTGGCTACCGGTGCTGTAGCTTGTGGGCCGAAAGGGCCGCCCAGGAGGGCGAAGTAGATCAGCCCCAGTGCCATCAGCACGGCAAAAGAGGACAGGAAAATGATGGCGCGGTAGAGGCTGCGCAGCAGTTTATCGTAGTCCTGGGTGTAATTCGGCTTTTCCATGTCTGTGCAAGATCAACGATTTCTGTTGCAAAAATTTTGACTTCCGCCAATAAAAGTAAAAACTTGGAGCGGCATATTGGAAAAAACCAAAAAGCATGACAATCCAAAAAAAGCCTGACCCCGGCGGGAATCCCGGCCTTCGTCAAGAAAGTTGGTTCGACTCCGGCCTGTATCCTTTCGAATCGAAATATATCACTCTCGAAGCCGGCGCCATGCATTACATTGACGAAGGAGAGGGCGATCCCATCCTTTTTGTTCACGGCACACCTACCTGGTCTTTTCTCTTCCGGGAGCAGGTTAAGGCCCTTTCGGGCCGTTATCGCTGTATCGCCCCCGACCACATCGGTTTCGGGCTGTCGGAAAAACCGCCGTCATTCGACGGCACACCCCGTGCCCACGCCCGCAACCTGGCGGAACTGGCCGACAGGCTCGGATTAGAAAACATCACCCTCGTGGTTCACGACTTCGGCGGCCCCATCGGCCTGGGTTTCGCCAATGCCCACCCCGAAAAGGTGCGCCGGGTAGTGCTGCTCAATACCTGGCTCTGGGAAACCCGCAGCGAGAAGAGCGCCCGGCAGGTAGACAGCCTGCTGAACAGCTGGCTGGGGAAATTCCTGTACCTGCGCCTCAACTTTTCGCCCCGCTTCCTGCTTCGGCAGGCCATTACCGATAAGAAGCATTTGCCCCGCGCTGTTCACCGGCACTATACCCGGGTCTTTCCCGATAAACAGTCCCGCTACGGCCTGCTGAAGATCGGGCAGTCCCTGGTGGGGTCCTCCGAATGGTATGCGGAACAGTGGGAAAAGCTGGAAGCCATTGCCGATAAGCCCTTCCTGATCATATGGGGAATGCAGGACGCATTCCTCAAACCCGCTTACCTGGAGAAATGGAAAGTTCGCCTGCCTCAGGCTGAAGTTCTCGAACTGGACTGCGGCCATTTCGTGACGGAAGAGCGGCCGGAGGAGGTGGCGAAAGCCATGTTGATGTTTGATGTTTGATTTGTGATGTGAGATTTTGGATTTGCCCCGGAAGGGCTGTCCCCAAATGGCTGCCCTACCCGGAACATCTCAAATCAAAAATCAAAAAATCGCAAATCAAAAATCAAACCACCTTCACCGCAATCCTGTGACAGGCATTATTGAGATATCCTTTCGGGTTCCATCCGGGGAGCAGCATGGGCTGCATTTTTCCGTCGGTATCGGTAGCGCGTGCCCACACCTCGTAGTACCCTTTTTTGGGGAAGGATACTTCCGCCTGCCAGTGCTGCCAGGCGAAGCGGTTGGCCGGGCGTTCCAGGGGACAGGGCTGCCAGGCCATGCCGAAATCGATGGAAATGTGCATTTCCTTCACTTCCAGGTCGCCGGCCCAGGCGTGGCCGCGCAGGGTTAGCTTCTGGCCTTCGCGGATCATGGCCCCCGTTCTGGGATAGGTGATGAGCGACTTGACCGGCATGGATTCGATGATGCACATATCTTCGTCGGCCACCTTGGCGCCGGGCGCTACCGGGTTGCAGGGTACGCGGTAGGACTGCCCGCCCATCTTTTCTCCGTCGTGCACCTTGTTGCGGATGACGATACGATCCAGCCATTTGCCGGAACAGCTGGCGGGCCAGCCGCCGACCACCAGCCGCAGGGGGTAGCCGTTGAGCCAGGGCAGGGGCTCGCCGTTGAGGCTCCAGGCGAGGAGCGTCTCGGGCTCCAGGGCCTTGGCGATGGGAACGCCCCGCGAGATGGGCGCCTTTCCGGGGTCGCCGCTGGCGTGCGTGTCCTTGCCGTAGTAGCCGATGTAGACGGCGTCATTTTTCATCCCGGTATCCTGCAGCACGTCGCGCAGGCGCACGCCCGTCCAGGCGGCGCAGCCCACCGCGCCCACGGACCATTGGTTGCCCTTGGCGGGCGGGTTGAACTCTTTACGGCCGTTGCCGCCGCACTCCAGCGCCATCTGCAGGGTGATATTTTCAAAACGGCGCTTCAGTTCGGGCAGGGTATAGGTTTTCTTCTGCCGGGCCGATTCTCCTTCGATGGTGAGCGTCCAGGTGTCCGGGTTGATGGCTTCCATTTCGGGCGGAATGCCATTGTTGCGGACGAAGAACAAATCCGCCGGCGTCAGTTCCGCATCCAGCAGGTGGGCCGGCGTTTCGGCATTGACGGGGCGGTCGTTGAGCACGACGAGCTCCGGGTGCTTGCCGGGCAGCTGAAAGGGCAGGCCGGTATGTGCCAGGGCCGCCGGTATCATCCCTTCCGGGAAGTGCTCCGCGAATACCATCTCGCTGCCCAGGGCCAGGCTCATGGCCGCCAGGGCGCTCTTCTGCAAAAAGCCGCGGCGGGTCATGAGGTTGGCAGTGCGGCCCCAGAGCAGGCGGTCGGCCTCTTGGGGGCCTTTGCTGTAGAGTTTGTGGATGCCGATCTTCATGTGAGATTGTGTAAATGAGTAAATGTGTAAATGTGTAAATATGTAAAGGTGCGGATTGGGGCGTTCCCGGCCACCCTCATTTACACCTTTACACGCATATACATTAATACGCTATTTATACCCTGCACCTCCCTCCCAGGCACATCTGCCAGTCAAGGATGCCCTGCAGCAGAAGGAAGCCCCCCAGGGCCAGCACCGTCCATTCGTGAGAGTAGAATACGAAATCTCCCAGGCAGAAAGCCCCGAAGGCCAGCTGCAGGAGGCGCACCGTATGCCAGCGCTGGCGGCTCAGCCAGCTTGTTTTCTTCCGGATGGGCCCGGAAGAAGCGTTTGGTATTTTGACCATGATACGTATCCGTTATTTTTTCTTATACTGCAATATCCCTACATTAGTCATTTCAGGCGAAAATAGTGAAAATAAAATTTCCTCAGCGTGAGCCGGATCACATACCATCAGGGTAGCGGTTGCTGAGGCTGAAACACAGAACGATGGCGACACAGGAGACACCCCAGCGGCCGAAGATCGTCGTACTGGACGGCCACACCCTCAACCCGGGCGACCTCAGCTGGAACAAGCTCAGGGCCCTGGGCCGCACCAGCATCTACGAGCATTCCACCCCGGAGCAGATCCCTGAACGGGCGGAGGATGCCGATATCATCCTGGTGAACAAGGCGGTGATCGACGCCGGGCAGCTGTCCCGCCTGCCGGCCCTGAAGTGCATCTGCGTGACCGCTTCCGGATACAATAATATAGATGTGGACAAAGCGGCAGAACGGAATATCCCCGTCTGCAACGCCGTAGGATACGGCACCGATTCGGTGGCCCAGCACGTCTTTGCCCTGCTGCTGGAACTGACGAACAAGGTGCAGGCCCACCACGAAACGGTGATCGAGGGGGAGTGGGGCCGCAGCCGGGACTTCTGTTATACCCTGGGCGCCATCCCGGAACTGGCCGGAAGGGTGATGGGCATCTATGGCTTCGGGCGTATCGGCCAGCGGGTAGCGGCCATTGCTCAGGCTTTCGGCATGGAGGTGCTTTCCACCCACAAGCACCCGGAGCGCGACGCCCGCCCGGGCGTAACCTTCGTTGCCATCGAAACCCTTTTCGAAAAGAGTGACGTCATCTCCCTCCACGCTCCCCTGACGGAAGAGAATGCCGGCATCGTCAACACCGATCTTCTGAACCGGATGAAGCGCACCGCCTACCTGATCAATACCGGCCGGGGCGGGCTCATCGACGAAGCCGCCCTCAGGCTGGCCCTGCGAAGCGCCCAACTGGCCGGCGCCGCTCTCGACGTTCTCTCCGAAGAACCGCCCCGCAACGGCAATATCCTTTTCGACGCGCCCAACTGCCTCGTCACGCCCCACATGGCCTGGGCGGCCCGGGAAGCCCGCCAGCGCCTGCTGGATATATCGGTGGAAAATGTGAAGGCTTTTTTGCGGGGGGAGCTACCAAGCTTGGGTTAAGAATAATCGTATGTGTTAAAACTAAACCTGACGGCTATGGGTTGGGGGAGTTCCCACAGCCTGGAAGCCCTTTCGCGTTAACATCCTTACCCGATGCGCATGGGGAGCGGAGAGAGGCTGGAAGTCAGGGGGAGGCCACAAACCCCTTCTGGCCCACGATCCTTCCTTCCGAGCTGACAATAGCGAAGTAAACGCCACCGGGCAGGGAAGGCAATGGCACCTGATGTTTGGGCTGGCCTTCGGGCAACTTCCAGTCTGCCACTTTCGTACCTCCGTTGTTGAAGACCGACAGCTGTAATTCGCCCGGATAGGGTTCGCCTTCCCACTGCAGGATGAGGGAGTCGTGGCTTGGGTAGAGGTTAAGCTTCGGAGTAGCGGGCAGCGGCTCCTTTGCCGCCGAAGGCAGGCCGTAGTCGTGTTCCATCCACCCGACCCCGCCGTCAGAGAGGAGGTTGTTGCCGAAGTCGAAAAAGGTGGCGTGTTCCTGGTGAGACCCCTGGCCCCAGGGTGTATGGCAGGAGGAGGAGACCCAGGCCGGTTCCCAGTATACCACGCCGGCGCCGCCGTTATCTATGGTTTCCCGGGTGAGGCCGATGAGCCATTGTTTCTGCGTTTCGGGGCTGACGGGCAGGTAGTCCGGGTGGGGTTCGTTGATGATGTTGGCGGCGTTGTCGTTGTAGTCCAGCGTCCAGGGATATCCCGTTTCCAGGATCATCACTTCGTAGCCGGGGTAAGTGCTGCGCAACTGGGCGATGATGGCCCCGGTTTCTTCGATGGTGGTGGGCTGGTGCCAGGCCCAGTAATAGGAGATGCCCATGATGTCAAAGTCGGTGACGCCATGTGCGATGAATTGCTCAAAGAACCAGAGGGCAGGGGAGGGGCCGGCGACGTGGAGGGCGATCTGTACCTCTTCTCCGGCATCCCGGGCGGCATTCCGGATAGCCTGCAGGCCGGTGTTGAACAAGGCGGCGTTCCTATCCCAGTCGAGCACCCAGCCGGCGTCATTTTCTTCGTAGGAAAGCAGAATACCCCGGTTGGTTTCATTGCCAAGCTGCACCATTTCCGGCAGCAGGCCTTCCTGGTGAAGGCCGGACAAGGTGTAGTACAGGTAATTGTACAGAGAATCCTGGAGGAGCGGCAGGCTGCCTGTCACACCCTGCCAGGCGGCGGGCGCCCACTGCCGGGAGGGGTCCGCCCAGAAGTCCGACAGGTGGAAATTGAGCAATACTGCCATGCCGGCTTCCCGGGCCCTGCGGATGCTGTGCTTCACATCATCCAGGCCCGAATAGCGGTTCCCGGCGTTGAGCGTATCGTACCAGGAAGGCGTATGCCAGAGCCGCAGGCGCACCAGGTTGCAGTTGTGATCGGCGAAGATCTGATAGGGGCCTTTGGGGGCTTCATCCTCCCGGTACACCACTCCGCAATCCTCCATTTCGTTGACGTAGGAAAGGTCGGCCCCGAAGTAAAAGGGCTGGGAGCGGCATGGGGAGGTGGAGAAGATCAAGATGGTGAGTAAAATCAGATACCGGCTTTCTTTGAGCATGGTTGGTTGATTGGTGTGATTGGTTGGTTGGGTTGATTAGAGGGCCTGAACTCAATCAACCCAATCAACCCAACCAACCCAATAAACTAATCCTCCAAAGGAGGGATACGGAGCACCTGCCCCGGGTAGATGAGGTCGGGGTCTTTGAGCATGGGCTTATTAGCTTCGAAGATAACGGGGTACTTCATGGCATTGCCATAGAATTGTTTGGCGATCCTGGATAGGGAGTCTCCTTTTTTGACCTCGTAGAACTGAGCTTCCGGTTCCGGTTCCGGAGCGTTGACCGTCAGGCGGTCGTCCACGGCGGCAATGCCTGTGACATTGCCCAGGGCGAGGATCACCTTTTCGCGTTCAGCCTGGGAGCTCACTTCTCCCGAGACGATGGCCGTATCTCCCTCCAGGCTCACCTGCAGGTTCTTTACATTCAGGCCGAGGCCTTCCACGGCGGTTTTGAGCAGAGCGGCCTTCTTCTGGGCGAGGCTCCCGGTATCGGGTTTACTCTTGGCTTCTGCAGTTTTCGAGGCGGCTTCCTCTTCTTTACTGAAGAGCTTGGCGCCGGCATTTTTTAGAAATGAAAAAATTCCCATGGTTCATTATTTTAGTGAAAAATTGTTTTTTTTTATGGCAAATGACTCTGGGAGACAAAAAAAATCGATGGAAAACTGTCACAAATTTTTGATTTTTTTCCCAGATGTGTGACAATTTTTTGTCTCTGCCTGTTCTTTGAGGGCCGGTGGAGAGGCTGCCTTCCAATACCGATGGGCATTTCGGTTCAGGTTTTCAATAAAGATGCAATGCCTTCAAATGCAGGTGTAAAGTGATTGTTGGACACAATAATGTCACTTTTTTTACACTTGACCCCAAAAAAATTTGGAAGGTTACCACAATTTATATTACTTTTGAGCACTACCAATAATTTTCTTCACTCTATCAGAGAGAGCGCGTT
>CAYQKY010000164.1:0-19423 GCA_964418125.1 uncultured Phaeodactylibacter sp. | reverse complement strand
AATGTGGCCTTTGTGTTCAGGCACATTGCCCTTTTAGATTACGGCCCGCTGGGCCATTGACAGGCCATTTAGCCCTGGATTCGCATAACAATATAATAATCGGCCAATACAGCCACCAACTGTGAAACAACAACCGACATATAACCCTCTGGAACTCCTCAGGCGCTGGGTGCAGGGCGACACCCGGCAGGAGGAAGAACGGCAGCTGGAGCAGCTGGCAAAGGAAGACCCGTTCCTGGCGGAGGCGCTGGAAGGGTACCGGCGGCGCCCGGAAGGGCGGCATGCGGAGCGGGTGGAGCAGTTGCGGGCGCGCCTGCGGGAGCGGAGGCGGGAAAGGAGAGGAATACTTTTCTACCTGCCGAGAGTGGCGGCGGCCGTTGTTGCCCTGGCGTTGGTTGGCGGTGGTTTCTGGTACGTCAACCAGGGAGGGCTGGCGGACACCTCCGCCCTCGCTCTCGAAGAGCAGGACACTGTTGAGGAGCGGATGGAGAAAGCGGCGCCGGAGCCCACAGTAGCGGATGCTCCTTCTCCGGCGGCGGAAAGCGCGGAATTACAACCGCCCTCTGAACGACAGAACACCTCAGGAGCTGCCGGTGAACCGGAAAGCAAACCGCTGCCCAAACGACAGAAAAAAACCGAAGAGCAGGAAAGGCCCGCCCCGCCCCCCCCCACCGAGCCCCTGCAGATCGCTCAGGCAGAACCCCTTCCCGCTCCGGCGCAGGCCCGGGAACTGCCCCCCGCTGCCGATGAATCAGCCGCGTACGAATTCGATAAAAAGGAAAAAATGGCGGCCGAAGAAGCGCTGATGGAAGACGCCGCCGGTAGGGCCCGCATCGCAGCGCCTTCTGCCGCTGCCGGAGCCCACCCGGCCGGCCCTTCGATGCGCCGGGTCAGCGGCGCCGTCCTGGATGAGAACGGCGACCCCCTGATCGGTGTGAACGTCCTCCTGGAAGGCACCAACCTGGGCGCCGTCACCGGTCTCGACGGGCAGTTCCAGCTGGAATGGCCGGACAGCCTCAGCGGCGGCCTCATTTTCACTTATGTCGGCCTTACTTCCCTACAGGTAGACCCCGGGGATAAAGACACGCTGGAGGTCGTGATGGATGAAGCGGCGCCGCTGCTGGAAGAAGTCGTCGTCACCGGCCTCAATGTCCCTCGTCAGGAGCCTCCCCTACCCCGCCCGGAAAAGGGCTTCCCGCACCTGCGCCAATACGTCCGCGACAGCCTGCAATATCCGGAGGCTGCCCGCCGGGAGGGCATCGAAGGCAGGGTGAAGCTGCGCTTCCAAATCCGGCCCGACGGTTCCCTCTACGATTTTCGCGTCGAAAAGGGGCTGAACGAAGAATGCAACGAAGAGGCCATCCGCCTGCTTAAGGAAGGGCCGAAGTGGGAAGGCGCCGGGCAGGAGGCCACGTATACCGTCCGGTTCAAACTGTAACCTATCGCTTCACTACTTTCCGGGTTTCAATTACGGCGCCATCGCGCAGCAACTGCAGGTAATACAGGCCGGAAGGCAGAGAACCGGTTAGGATCCCCATCCTCTTAGTGCCGGGTAATAAGTTGCCGGAGACGGCCATTTTCCCCAGGCTGGTGAGCAGGCGGAACCCCGTTGCCTGTGCGGCGGGGCATTCCAGCCAAAGCTCCTCCGAAAAGGGGTTGGGATAAAGGCGGGCGGCAGGCTGGCCGTTTACCGCCGGCTCTGTGGCCGACATGATTTCCTCGCGGTAAACCTCCACCTTGTCCTGGTAGTTGACAATGACTTTGCGGCCATGGCCGGGAAGATGGGTTGGAGAGAACTGCCGTACCTGTTCCCCGTAGAACAGAATTTCTCCCTCTTCATTCTGCGCCAGGCAGGAGCCTGTAGTACCTGGGCTGGAATAGGTAATGGTTACGGCCTCAATCTTCTCATCCGAAATGATCTCCCGCTCCGATACGCCAAACAGGATGGCATTTCCCCAGGGGCCGGTGGCCGGCACCTGCATGTTTTTGAGGAAGGTGTTGTCAGGAGTGTAAATATCCAGATTTCCATTGTCTTGGCCGACAGCAAAAAGGAAACCGTAATCTTCGGAAGCGAAGCGGGAGAAATCTCCTCCCGGAAAAGTATAGGCCAGTTCAAGCCCGGGAAGGGTGTAGGCCAGGTTCTGAAGGCTGCTTCCCACCATGAAAAAGGGCGGCTGCCCCTCGACCCGGCTGATAAAACCCCGGCCGGCGCCGTTGATTTCCAGGAGGGGCGTTCCGGCCTCATCGACTACCGCCACTTTCCGGTTGGAAACACTGAAAAAGGTGCAGTGATATTCCAGCGCATCATCCTCGTTGAACGCATAGCGGCTGGGGAACACCTGCCAGTTGCCGCCGGAACCCAGCCCGGCCAGGCCGATGCCTTCGTGCAGGGGCTGCCCGCCGGGGCCGAAAGCATGAATAACGTCCTCGTCATCCACGTAGTAATAAACGCCTCCTATGCCTTCAATGCCGGTGCGCCTTACATTGGTAGCCGGCGATACCCAAACCGTATCCAGGCTTCCGGCATCCAGAAATACCAACTGGCCGTTATTCAGGACGCGCAACTGAGGCGCTTCGCCTTCCACTTCACTCAGGGAAATGCCCCCGTTCACTTCCAGCAGGATATTGCCGGCCTCATCCAGGAGGTAATCCGTCCCAACAGGGCCAAAAATACCGAAACCGATAATGGCACGAAGCTCGCCGGAGTTAGGTAAAACAAAGGCTTCAGCCGCCACAAAATCCAGTTGATCAGCCGGTACGGGCAATTCCGGGGCCGGAATGGAGCGGATCAGTTGATGGCCGCCGTCATAAAGGTTGAAGGCGCCTTGGCCAGTGTCGTAACAGGAATATACTTCTCCCAGGCCGTTGAGTATCTGCCGCCGGCCTTCCAGGCAATCTTTATATTGGTGCTCCAGGATAAGCCCGGGCTGGGCGAAAAGGCCGGCGGCCAAAAACATCAGAGGAAGAAGTGTACAGGGCTTCATTGTCATAGCAATACATTTTATGGTGAAAAAGAAATGGCGATACCTGCCAGGCGAGGTTGTACACTCCCTGCCCGAATAAGGGAAGGGGTTACGTGAGAGTTGTGCCGGAAAGTAAAGGGAAAAGGGCAGCGTTGACAAACCGGCTTACCGGAAAAGTCAGGTTTCTGGATGAGCAATGTTAACCAAGGTTAAAGATTGGTTAAGCACTTGACAAAAAGCTATAAGAATTGCACCTTTAGCGCGGAGATGAAAAATCCTCGTCTTACAACCTTGAGGTTTATGCTCAACCTGATTCGCTTCGCATTATTGTTTTTCGCCCTTGGCGTACTCGGCGCTCCGCTTCTGGACAGGGGTGGCGCTCTGCAGGAGTTCGCCTTTGCAATGGCGGAAGATGCCGCTGATCAGGATGCCTACCTCGCCCTACCGCAATTTGGCCAGCCTTCCGGCCAACTGGGTTACGGCCCCTTCCCCCAGATGCCTGTTGTTGCCAGCTCCGCGGAATGCCCGCCGGTTAGCTTTGCAGCATCCTATGCCTTACGGATTCCCGCTTCCGAAGGCTTTTCCGGGAACCGGCCCCTTTACCTGCTCCACCACAATTTCCGCTTTTACGACGGCCTGGCCTGACCACCTGGATAGCAGCTTTCTCCGCTGTTATTGCCAGCCTATCGAATATTCCGCAACAGACAGTTAGTAGCACTTTTATATCACGTTTTGCGATGAAGAGGCCCGTCTTCGGGCGGGTTTCTTCATCTGCAAAACCTTCAATCCATTATCATGGGAGCAAAATTATTGATGTCCCTGTTTGCCCTCTTTATGCTGGGCTCTTTTATCAAGAATAAGATATTTAAATCATGAATCAGGAGGGCGCCGCCCCTGTAAGATTGTGCACTATTGGCCGCAAGGCCATAAGGCGCTGGTTTTGCGCGAGAGACGGCAGCCTGGTTTTGCATAGCTGGATTACCCGAGGGGGTAAAGGCGCCCTCCCCAAAACAATAATTATTATGCCGAACATAAATGCCGGCAGCCAGGAGCGGCCCCCTACGGATTCCTGGCTTAAGGAGCTGAAATTTTATGAAAAGGAGATCGATTCCTGTGAACGGAGCCTGGAGGAGCTCGTCGCGAATGCCGGCACTCCTCAGAAACTGATGCAAATTGAACATTTTCAGAACCAGTTCATCCTTCAGCGTTACAACCTCCGGCGCTTACGGCGCCAGCTCAAGTGGCTGGCGCGGGTGCCCGAAGAGGCGCTCTATATCCTGATCGAAGAGGTCAGAGGTTTTATCCGGATGTTTAAATCACTGCTGCAGGAATTTGACCGCTTCATGGCGCCCTATTTTCACCTGCCGGTTCAGGTCGTATACAACCATCCGGCATAGCAAAATGTCATCTCTTAGGCTTTATTTGTGTTTCGTTATTCACAATTCCTTATTTTCAGCACGGGCTACCCCGGGCCTCCCCGCCCGGCAGAGGTGATTGGTTCTGGGCAGAAAAGCCTCGGAGAGGCGTAATGTTGTTAGAAAAAAGTTTTGACTCGCCTTTAGCTCCAGCGGAGCGAAATGTTATTTGGAAATCTATTCATGATGATGGCCTACATTTCGCTACTCCGTAGCTGTTTTTAACGGCTGGCGCCAATTACTAACAACATTAGGCTCCTCCGGAGCTGTGTTCAATAGAACCAATCACCTCTGCCCGCCCGGGGTGGGCTCGTGGTTTGGAGGGGCATGTGCGTTACCATAGCAAAGTCGCCCCCTTTTAGTCCAGATATTTTTTATGAGTAGGCCGGTAACCGAACAGGTAGGCGATTGGGGACAGAACGATAAACAGAATCTTTTGAATGACAAACGGTGGCTTGGCAAGCCGGAATACGCCGGCATATTTGTTGGCAATCAGGGCTATCTGCAGGATACCCGGCATTCCGTCTTCGTTTGTCCTGCCGTCATTTGCCAGCCCGGTTGCAGTTTCAAGCAAATGATCAGTGTTCATTGCAGGTTGAACCTTCCAGTTCACTATCGTCTTTTTGTCGGAGTTGTTCCACATCGCGTGAACTTTGTTCCTGGGAATGTGCAAGGTATCCCCTTTCCGGAGGACTTTCACCTGCCCATCGATACGCACCGTCAGTTCACCGGATAAAACGGTGAAGCCTTCTTCCTGATAAGGATGATAATGGGCGGCCGGTTCTTTGGAGTGTTCGTTAAAAGTGGTTTCCATCTCCAGAAGCTGCCCTCCCGTTTCTTTACCTGTCTGAAGGAATTTGATATCCTGCCGCGTTTTTGGATTGCGGATTATTTTGTTTTTATAAGCCATCCTGGATCTGAATTAGATTAAATAAAGTTCACTTTCCATTTCATTGGACAGTGTTGGCTGGGGTTAAGTCGCAGTTGGCAGTGATAAAAAAAATTCGGCATTTTAGGCCAGAGCGTTGGGCCGGGCCTTCGCCTGTGTAAGGCCTATACTATCTCCATTGCCAAATAGTTTCTATTCTGAAAAACAAACTTCTCCCCCTTTCTCCTCCCCCTCAACGCCTGCCCGGCCGGCGACTCCAGGGAGATTGCGAAGAACACCTGCCCATCCATTTTCACCTTCCCCAGCCCCACCGACAGGTAGAAATTGCCGTGGTTGGTAAATACCAGGCTGCCCGGCCCGGCTGTTTCGGACACCTGCCCGGGGCGGAGTTGGGCCAGTTGGTTCTTCAGTTCAATGGCCTGCATTAGTTGCCCTTTAAGCTTCTCCTGCTCCAGCTGCATCATGGTGCGGCCGGTCTCGTACTTGTCGCCGGCGCTGCTCCTGGTTTCCGCGTTGCCGGCTTCCTGAGCGGCGGCCAGGGCGGCGCGGGCGGTTTGGATGCTTTTAGCGGCCAGGGCCAGGCAGTGGGCATGGAGCCGGGCTTTGGTGTGCTCGCGCTCGCTCATGACTGTGTTTTTAGTACAAAAAGCAGTGACAGCGGCTTCCCCGTCCCCGGGTCCAACGGCTCGCGCAGCTCCCGAAGGGTAAGGCCCAGGCGGTAGAACATAGCCACCCAGTCGCCGATAGAGCGGTAGTACCACTGGTGGGGCTCCCGGTAATCGCCCTTCAGTCCGGCCCAGCTGTCGGCCTCCCAGTGGCTGACGTAGGCTTTGCCCTGCTCCAGAAGGCCGAAGGGGTGCAGGGTTTGTATAAAGACCAGGCCACCGGGGCTGAGGCGCTCCTTCAGGGCTTTCAGCAGAGCCTCCGTACTTTCCTTGCCGAACAGGCCGAAGTTGATGGCGATGGCGTCGAAAGGCCCGCCTTCTAACGGCTGGCCGGCGATGATCTCTTCGTAAGTGCGCACCTGGAAGGCGCCGGGGCCTTTACGGCGGGCATCTTCGATCAATGCCGCCGTACCGTCCACCCCGATGGACTCGATGCCCCGGGAGGCCAGCTCCCGCGTGAGCCAGCCCTCGCCGCAGCCCAGGTCGAGCACCTTCTGAGGTTCGTGGCGCAGGATGGCCTCTACAATGGCCCGGTTAGTGGCCACCTTGCGGCTCTCGATCTCGTTGTTGTCAATCGTCTGTATCCAGTTTCCGGCGTTGAGGGCCCAGGAGTGGAGGATGTGGGATTCGTCTTGCATGTTGGATGGCTGTATTGTTAGATGGTTGCATTGTTAGATGGACAGGTGGTTGACCCTTCGGCAAGCTCAGGGTAAAATTGTTATATGGTTGAATGGCTGAATTGTTGCCTTGGCGGCACCATTTATTTTCTCCGGCAATCGTTCCTTTTGTAACAATCACAAAGGTGATGGTCAAAAAAAGATGCTCACAGAAAAAACACTCCAGCAATTATAGTCGGCTCGCAGAGACAGCCCGGCAATCCAGCAATCCAGCAATCCAGCAATCCAGCAATCCAGCAATTTAACAATATCCTCCCACTCAAAGATCAGGATGACAAAATTCCTCCAACGAAGAACTGCCGGTCAGGAGATCTCTATCCAAACCGCATCCGCCACCGCGCACAGATCCCGTTGCTGGTTGTAGATGGCGGCGCCGGAAGAGAACTTCCGCCCTTCCTTCTCCTTGAGCCAGGCCAGGACGATACACTGCTCGCCGGGGCTTATATTCTTTTCTGCCCGTGCCGTCATTCTACCCAGGACCACTTTGGGCATGGTAGGCCCGCCGGTGGTGAAGGCGCCGGGGCAATCCAGGGCGGCCCAGATAAATTCGTTCCGGACATGGCCTTTTTCATCCGCCAGTTCCGCCTCCGGTATCCAGGGAGAAGCGTAGAGGGGTTCCTCCCCTACCCTTCCGGCGAAGATGTGCAGGCCGTCGTGCGGCTTCCTTTCCGGGCCGCAGACGAAGCAGTTGGGAAAAGGGTGGCTTTGGAAGCCGATGTACTTTTGGGAAGCTTCCACCACCTGTTCCCAGGCCGGCGGGGCGGGTGCGGTAAAGGCCACTGGCCCGGGGCGGACGGAAGCGACAATCTGATCGCCGTCCATGAGCTGAAGGTGGGCGCCTTCAGCCTCTACGCGAAGCTCCTTGTCGACGGGCGGCGGGCGGCGCAGCGTCACCTCCGAGGTGTAATCCGTGAGGTTGTCGAGCCGGCCGCAGGTGTAGCCGCCGTTGCCTACGCCCGGAGGGCCGCAGAAGCGGCCGGGTATCCTTATCCGGGGAATTCCTTTCATTGGATCAAAAAAAACCTTTTACAGAAAATTCTGTTAGAGCTCTATCCAAAAAAACATAAAGCTATGAAAACTTTAACGCTTTCTCTTGCGCTTTGCTTCAGCGCAATTTTCACTTACGCCGATTCCGTTCCGTTCACCCTGCGCAACACTTCTCTTTCGGCCCTCTACCTGGAGATCCCGGGGGTGATGAACCCCAACTTGTCGCCTCTGTCCAACAGCGGGGTCGACCTGGCGGAAGGGCAGAAGATCTATTTTTTCCACGAAGGGGAAAAGTACCTGCTGCTGGAGGTGACGGAAGAGCTGGAAGGCAAGACGATAAAAGTGAACCGGTTGATCCGCGAAAGGAAGAAGGAGTTGAAGTAACACCTCCTCAATCGTCACGGCCTACTCGATCTTTTCAAACTGATAAGCGCCGCCGTAAACGGAAAAGCCATTTATTTCACTTTCCTCATTTTGCCCGAACTGGAAAACGATGCCCTCCTCCGTTTCGAAGAAGCTCATTTCCGATTCCGGGTATAGTTCGTATTCCGCACCGTCCCAGAGCTGCTTCGCCCAGAGCTGGCCGTTTTTGAGCGACAGCGCAAGGTCGATGCCCTGCTCATTGAGCCGGTATTTGCCCTCGAAGCGCTTCAGCTGTTCTGCCTCCAGGCTGATCACCGCTTTGGTTTCGGACGTATAGACGCCCCAATCGTATGCCTCGGAAATCGCCCTCAACACCTCGCCGATGAGGGCGATGCCGTTATCGGAATTGGACATGAGCACCACGCCCTGCCCGCGGCGGGCGAAGCCCATCATCTGGCAACGGTAGCCCTCGTTGGCGCCGCCGTGGCTGAAGCGCAGGGAGTCGGCTTCCCCGCTCAGCGCCGGCCCCAGGCCCCAGGCCCCAGTCGCCAAGGTGCTTGGTAAGCATCTGTTTCGTCATATCCTGAGAGAGCACCCGGTTGGATTGGCCTTTGAGCGAACGCTGTACTTCAATGATGTATCTGGCCAGGTCGGACGGAGTGGCCCACAGGCCCGCCGCCGCCATTTCGGGGTAAGTGTGCCAGTTGCCTTCCACTTTTTTACCATCCGGGCGATGGCCGATGGCGGCGTTTCGGTGCAGCCTTTCCGGAAGCGGCTGTTCGTAGGTGCTGGGGTTCATTCCAATTCCGGACAATACCAGTTCCTGCATCACCTGTGGGAAGGGTTGTCCGGTAACGTCCTCTACCACTTTCTGCATCAGGGTATACCCGCCGCCCGAATACCGCCAGATGCTGCCGGGAAAGGTATCGGGCATGATCTTGTCGGAGTTGGCCGGCCTTTCCCCATTCAGGATCTGAATAACGGTAGGTATGGAATCTCCTGCTGCATACCCTCCGAAGCCGTGGACCGTCAGGCCGGCGCTGTGCGTGAGCAGGCGCTCCAGGGTGATGGGGTTGCCTTCGGTGAAGGGGGAGGCTTCCACCTGCCACCCTTTGAGGTATGTATTGACGTCCTGATCCAGCTGCAATTTGCCTTCTTCCACCAGCCGCAGAGAGGCCAGGGCGGCGACGGGCTTGCTGATGGACGCAGCCTGGAACAGCGTAAGGCTGTCGACCAGGGCCAGGCTGTCGCTGCTGAGGTATCCGTAGCAGCGCGTCCAGGCGACCTGCCCGTCGTCGACGAAGGCGATGCTCAGCCCCGGAACTTTGTGGTATTTCATCCGCTCGTGGATGTTGAAGCGGCTGGCTTCCTCCCGGCCGGCGATGACGATGCTGGGCATGAGGTTGTTCTCGATCTGCTGAATGCGGGATTCGAGGGCTGTGCTATCGGGCTGGCAAGAAAGGTAGGCCGCCGGCAGCAACATCAGAAAAATGAGTGTCGGGTAGTATTTCATTGGATGGATCTTTTGATATTTTCAGGACTGTATTTTTGCAATTATTTCCCTCTCCTCAACGGCGGGATCCTTTCTCCTTCTTCCGAGCATTGTATCAGCGTCTCCAGCCTCCTGAGGCGCGTCTCCTCCCGCTTGGCGCTCATTACGTACCAGATGGAGGGCTTTTTCACGGAAGGCGGCAGGGACTGAAAGAAGTCCCACGCCTTCCGGTTGGCCCTGACTTTTTCCTCATAGGCCTCCGGCAACTCCAGCGTGCCCTGCTCGTAGGAATATCTTTCCGAACGTTTTTCGGCCCTTCGTTCGTATGCGGCCTGCCCCGGAGGCCGGACCCGGCCCTCCTTTTTCAATTCCTTGAACCGTTTGATATTCACAGCGCTCCAGGTGCTGGTGGGGCGCCGGGGCGTGAAGCGGATCTTGTAGCTTTCCTCATCGACGGACTTGCGCAGGCCGTCGATCCAGCCGAAGCAGAGCGCCTCATCGACCGACTCCGGCCAGGTGATGCTGGGCTTTTTGGCGCCTTTTTTGTAATAGCCCACCCAGAGGGCCTCTTCCTTGTCGTGGTGCTCTTCGAGCCAAGAACGAAAATCGGAGGGAGTGGGAAAGAATCTGGGATCCATGCTAACTGTTTTTTCTCATTACGGGTTTTACCAAGCTAAGGAGACGAAAACCCCGGGCCGCTAAATTTTTTTGGCGTCGGAGACGTAACCCAAAAGGATATCGCTATTGAAGAGCAATGAAGGCCTATTCCACCTGCTGTTTCGCAATATAAAAATTTCTGTCCGGCTCAAAAGACTGTATGGCTTTGCTTGCCTTCCATTCTTTCCATTCGTTGCTCGTCGGCAGCAGCCACTGCTCCTCCTCGTTGATGAGCACCTTCACCGGCATGTCGAAGCCGGGTACGCAATTGGCCCAGCGGTAGTCCAGCTTTTTGCCCTGGATCCGGTATTCCAGCCGGGGGATCATGGTAGTGCGCAGGTATTGATCGAAAAAGCGGGAAAGGTCGCGGCCGGCGTGCTCACTGAGGTAGGCTTCCACCTGTTGGGAGGTAACGGTTTGGTGGAAAAATTCCCGGTTGAGCCCACGCAGGATGCCGCGCCATTTTTCATCATCATGGACGATCTGCCGCAGGGTATGCAGCATATTAGCCCCTTTGTAGTACATATCGCCCGACCCTCTTTTGTTTACCCCATACGGGCCGATGATGGGGCGGTCGTTGCGGATATTGGCGCGGGTGCCGATGACGTAGTCGGCGCTGGCCTCCTTCCCGTAGTGATAATCCAGGAACAGGTTTTCCGAATAAGCGGTAAAGCCTTCGTGCACCCACATATCGGCGATGTCCTGGTAGGTGATGCTATTGGCGAACCACTCGTGGCCGGCCTCATGGATGATGATGAAGTCAAACTTCAGCCCCCAGCCCGAACCGCTCAGGTCGAAACCTCGGTAGCCGTTGAGGTAGCCGTTGCCGTAAGTGACCGAACTTTGGTGCTCCATGCCCAGGTAGGGCACCTCTACCAGCTTGAAGCCGTCTTCGTAGAAAGGATAGGGGCCGAACCAGTGCTCGAAGGCCTCCAGCATGCGGGGCACGTCCTGAAACTGCCGCTTCGCCTTTTCCAGGTTGTAGGGCAGCACGTAGTAGTCGCAGTCCAGCGCTCCTTTTTCTCCCTGGTATTGCTCGGAGAAGTGCGCATAATCCGCAATGTTGACGTTCACGCCGTAGTTGTTGATGGGATTGCTGACGAACCAGTGATAGGTTTTGGTACCATCGTCGTTGTCGTCCACCCGGCGCAGGCGGCCGTTGGAGACATCCATGAGCCCGGCCGGTACGCGCACACTGATAAGCATGCTGTCGGGCTCGTCGTACATGTGGTCTTTGCAGGGCCACCAGAGGCTGGCGCCGTCGCCCTGGCAGGAGGTGGCGATGAAGGGCTTGCCGTTGGCGTCAGTTTGCCAGGTCATGGCGGCGTCCCAGGGCGGGCGGCGGGCAATTTGCGGGCGGCCGCTGTAATGGACGGTTACCGCTTCAACCGTTCCCGGCTTTTGGGGTTTCTCTAATTCGACGAACCAGGCGTTGCCATCCTGCCGGAAGGACAGGCTCTTGCCGTTTTGCACCACCTTCCCGACCTTCAGGGGCGGCTGGAGGTCGACCTGTAACCGCTGGCCGGGCTCCAGCACCCGGTACTGTATGGTGTTGGAACCGCTTATGGTACTGTCGGCTGGGTTGACAAAGATGTCGAGGTGGTAGTACGTCAGGCCCCACCAGGCCCGCTCCGGGGTGATGGAGCCGCGCAGGGTATCCTGCCGGGAAAAGGAGGGCTGGGCGGTAAGGGCGGTGGTCGTGACGGCTAAGGCGCAAAGCAAGATCAGGCGAATTTTCATGGTTTGGAGGTTACTGGTCATGATTTCTGCCTCCAAATTTAAGAATTATCCCGAAAGGCATGGCCATCGAAGATCAGCAGAAAAAGCCCCAGAAAAGGAAGGCCGCCGGCAAGGATATCATAGAGCAGCGCCGGGTTTTACCGGAGTAGAAAATATCCACGTACCTTTGGGCAAGTTCCATTGGCGTCATACTATATTTTTATTTAAATCATGGAATCCAACTTCTACCGCTCCATCTGGCGTCCTGTCCTCCGCCCCGGCTGGCGGGCCGGCCTTTTCCTCGTGCTCCTCTGGAGCGTTCCCCGTTTCTGGCTGGTGCTGTGGGCCAGCCGGACGGGCAACTACCAGTACGTCTCCCTGATATTTCTCAGCATGTGGGCCGCGCCTTTCATCCTGCTGAGGCGGGAGGGGCGAAAAGCCATGGGGATGCGGCCGCCGCAAAATTACCGCTGGCTGTTCATTGGCCTGGTTACGGGCCTGGCGTGCTGTGGGCTGATGTTCGGCCTATCCAACTATGCCTATGGCCTGACGCAAAGCAACTGGCTGTACTACATTTCCGGCACCTACACCGGACTGCCGGAAGGGATGGACGCGAATACCCGCCTCACCTTCTTCCTGATCTTCGCCGGCATCGGCATGACGTTCAGCCCCATCGGGGAGGAGCTCTTCTACCGGGGGCTCGTCCATGAAAACGTCAGGACCAGTTTCGGCCAGCAGGCGGCTTCTGTGCTGGACAGCCTGGCCTTCGCCCTCGTTCACCTGGCGCACTTCGGGCTTGTTTATTCGGCAGGCAACTGGAAGATCCTCCCCGGGCCCGCCCTGCTTTGGATGGCTTCCCTTTTCGGGTTATGCCTGTTCTTTTCGTACTTCCGGCAACGGGCAGGCTCCATCCTCGGGGCCATCCTGGCGCACGCGGGGTTCAACCTGGGTATGAATTATTTCATTTTCTATCACATCCTTTGAACCGCCTCTTCCAGCGCCCAGCGGTAGATATCGTGGTACATCAGGGGGTGTGCTTTTTCCAGCGGCATCCACAGGAGCGTATGGTCGTCCTCCACTTTCAGGGAGAGGTCCTGATCATAGGGGGATATGAGGAAGAAGTGGCCGACCTTGTTGACGAAACGCCCGCTGCCGGCATCGTAGAAGTACTCGGCGGCCGTTCCCAGAAAGGCGTCGATCTGCGCCAGCAGGCCGGCCTCTTCCTGTATTTCGCGGAGCAGGGCCTCTTCCACCGTTTCGCCGGGCTCGATGCCGCCGCCGGCCAGAAAGTAGTCGCCGTAATCGTTGCGGATGACGCCGGCTTCATTCTGCTCGTTGAAAAAGACGGCGTAGCTGCCGGGGCGGGTGAAGTAAGGCGTTTCGGGTGGAATGCTGCCGAGCTGCAGCTGGGGTGTTGATTCCATGCAGATTGCTTTTTTGATACTGTTTCAAAAAGGAAGGAAGGAAAGAAAAGTTCCGGAAAGGCCCTTGTTTTTCAAAGGCGACATGCGATCAGGGTGATCGCCGCACGATGCGGGGAAACACCGCCGATCCCAGCAAAGCCACCGCCGTTGCAAAAACTGCCCACCCCAACCATCCGGCCGCCGCCGGGAATACGGAAGCGACGAAGAGGTAATCCTGGCTCAGTGCCCACAGGAGTGCCGCCACCAGAACGACGAACAAACCGGCCTGTACCATCCGCAGCAGCCTGTAAGCTTTGGAAAAGGGCGCCAGGCGGCGCATACCCGCTGCTGTTCCCCGCCCTATCCGCCAGAGCTGCCAGGCGGATAGGGCAAATACCAGAGCGATCAACCCCCGCAGTACCATTGTAGCTGAAACGATCTTGCCCATTCCAACCGAGGTAAAGCCGCTCCAGGCGGCCCAATCGTTCAGGATATAAGCGAAGAAGGGCCAGCTGCGCTGGCTGTTGGAAAAGATGATGATGGCGTCGCCGGTTTCGGGAACGGCGTGGAGGTGAGCCATCCAGCCGGAGCCCTGGCCGCCGTGGGAGACGGCCTTCTGCCCGGTGGGCAGCCACTCGATGAAATAGCCCAGGCCGTAGGAATCAAAAGCAAGGCCGTAGATGCCCGGCCGTTCCACCATCGGCTCGTAGAGCTGCTGAATGCGGGGGGCGTGGAGTACAGGAAAACCCACAGGAGAATACTCCGGCATGCCGGCGGCGGCGAAGGCAGCAATGTCTCCGACGGCAGCGAACAACCCACCGGCGGCCTTGTCCGGGTAGACGTAAGGCGGAATGGGGTTGCCCTGCAGATCGTGGCCGTCCGGGACGGGCGGCTGCAGCGACTCGCTCCAGGTGAACGAGGAATGCTCCATGCCCAGCGGAAGCAAAACTTCATTTTGCATGTACTCCGCAAAGCCCCGCCCGGTAACTTCTTCGATCAGCAGCTCCAGGATATTGAAACCGGTGTTGGAATAGGAATAGCCCTGGCCGGGGGCCTGCATCAGGTGGGCGTCTTTGGTTAAGGCTTCCTTCAACGTGGGCACTTCTCCCTTCGGATCATACCGCACGCCGATCGTGCCCAGCGGCAGGCCTGCCGTGTGGCTGAGCAGCTGCCGGACAGTGATCTCTTCCACCGCGAATTCCGACTTCGGAAACGTCCAGCTGTTCAGATACCGCACCACCGGCGCATCGAGTTCTACTTTGCCTTCCTGCACCAGCTTCATCACGCCCCAGGCGGTGACAGGCTTGGAGATGGACTCCACCCGGCAGTAGGTGTCGGTTGTCATCTTGCGCCCTTCCGCCAGCTCGGCATAGCCATAGGCGCCGGCCCAGGCGGGCTCGCCTTCCCGGACCAGGGCCACGATGATGCCGGGGATGTCGTACCGCCCCATGAGATTGGGAATGCGTTCGTCCAGGTAGGTGGTGAAGTCCTCCAGCGAAGCGCCCGGCTCCACTTTGTGGCCGGGAAGGAAGCGGAAGGCCGAAAGAAATAAGGCCGCCCAGGTGATCAGCAGTGTCCAGAAGTAGTATCGGAATGGCCGGTAACGGTGGTTGATTTCCATGGATGATAAGATTTATGGTTTTGCTTCAAGCGCTTCGAATTTCGAAAGAATGGCTCCTTCGTAATACGCTGCCGCATCATGCCGTTCCAGGATGGCCTGTATCTCCTGATTGCATTGGGCCGCCCATTCCGGCCTGCTTCCCGCCCACACCCGGGCCAGGGCCGTCAGGCGGTAGAGCTCCTGTTCGGGAGACAGGCAGGCGGCATCCGGCGGCGATGCCGGAGCAGCCGGTTCGCATATACCATCCATCAGTTCGGCCGCCCGGCGCAGGTTGCCCATCCGGTAGTTGGCCAGCCCGGCGTACAGGCGATACTCGGGCACGGCGGGGGCCAGCTCGCAGGCTCTTTGGGCATAAGCATTGAACGAGCTCCATTGGCCCAACTGGAAACTCGCGTAAGCGGCCAGGAACTGGGCATTGGCGTCTTTGGGGTATTTCTGGGCCAGCGCGATATACGCCGCCAGCTTCTTCGCTTCGGATTTAATGCTTGTCTTGATCAGGGCAGCCTGTTCCACCATCGGTTCGAGGGGGGCGCCCTCCATAAAAAAGGCCGGCGGCCGGGAGAAGTCATCCCCGTAGCGGTACACGGCCCGCAGGGAGGCAAAAGTCGCGCCCAGGGCCAGGTAGAAGCCGTCTTCACCGGGATCGAAAACCATCAGCTGCTGGCCCCAGGCGTTGGCGATGGAGCTGTGGGCGCCCAGCCAGGTGAGGTCGCTCCCGTCGGGCGCATGGCGGGCCCGCATAAAAGCCACGGCATCTTCGACGGTATAGGCAGGCTTTTCGGGAAAAGCCGCCGCCATCTGTTCGCGGTCCCGGTTGAAGCCGGCGAGGCTGGCCCGCGGGTGTTGCTGCCGGGCGAGCTCCGGGTCGACGATGTTGTTGAAGTTCCAGAGGATGGGGCCCTCCATTTTCTGGACGGCCATGCCGGTGGGCAGTATCTCAATCCGCTCTCCCCGGCCTTCCTCCCTGTCGCTCCAGATCATGCCGCCGGGGGCGGCGACGGAAAAGCTGCTGAGCACGTGTTCTACCTCCTCCAGCGTAGCGGCCTCTTCCAGGGCCAGGCGCGCCAGGTAGACGATGGGAAAGCCTCCGGGGTTGGGCTCGCGAATGCTATAGGTTTCTTCGGTATACGTCAGCCCTTTATCGTTATAACCTGCCTCCACGCCCAGGAAGAGCACCGGGTCGAGGTGGGTAACGGTATTTCGGCCTTCCGCCCGGTAGCGGACGATGGCGGTGTGCTTGTCCAGCAACCCGTCAAAGCCCATGCCGTAGGGTTCCTGGCTGTGGGCGTGGATGACGCCCCCCTCTTCGGTGCGCATCAGCAGGCCGGTGCAGCCGTTGGCCATAAACACGTCATACATCAGGCTGACGGCCGTGATGGCGTCTTGCGGGACGCCCGATCCATCGGAAACGCCCCTGATCTCCTCCCGGAAGCGATCCGGCAGGCGGCGGGCCATCCGCTTTGCCTTGAATTTAAGGCCGGCCGCCAGCACCGGAAACGGGACTTCCATCTCGGCCGCCGTGCGGCGCAGGACCTTCTCGTAGGCCTCCAGGGCGGAGAGGATCTCCGGCCGCAGGAGAACACCGTATTGCAGGCCCATCTCGTAATGGGAGCCCTTTACTTCTACCATGGTGGGGAAGCTGCTGTGGCGATAGGCGGTGCCTACCCGGAAGGCCCAGCGCCCGTTCTCTTCGGTTGGGGTATATTCAGGAGTGGCGATCTGGCCCGGAAAAGCGGCCAGGTTCCGGAGGAACCAGGCGGAAAGCCCCAGCAGGAGGGCCAGGGCCAGGAGAATGGCTTTATTTCGTGTATTCATAGGGTGGTGGTTTAGAATTTATTCAGAATGCCTCCCCTACCGTGACGTACAGCCCGCCGCCGTGCCGGCCGAAGCCGTAGTCGAGCCGAATGTTGCTCTGGTCTTCCGGGTTGAAATTGAAGCGAATGCCCGCCCCGGCGGCAAACTTGGGGTTGTCCAGGTTGAGATCACCGAACTTGTCCCAGACCTCGCCGGTAGCGGCAAACAGCGCAATGCCGAAGCGCCAGTAGACATGCCGCCGCCATTCGGCCTGCACCTGGGCGGCATTGGCGTCCCGGAAGCGCCCCTCGTAATACCCTCTCATGATCTCCCGGCCGCCCAGGGGAGCGTATTCCTGGAAGGGGATCTCTCCGCCGGACAGGCGCAGGCGTACATGAAAAGCCAGTATGGATTGCCTGTCGTTGCGGAGATCGAGGTATTTTCGGCCGTCCAGCTGCCAGCTGTAGTGGGGGTGGGACGCGCCGAGGAATTCCGGATAGAAAAGAGCGGTGAGCTCCAGGTAGTGGTTTTTGGTGGGAAAAGTAATGCTGTTGCGTTTGTCCCAGCGGACGGCAAAGCCCAGGCCGGGCAGGGTGCTGCCCTCCGCCCCTTCGATCACGGCGGGCGGCGCCTGCTCGTCGTCCTGATCGGTGAATTCGACTTTGGAGACTTTACTCCAGCGGAGCCGGGGGCCGGCGTACAACCCCTCCCCTACCTTCCGGAGCACCGACTGCTGGAAGTTGAACCGGCGGTACTCTACGTTCATCTCATCCTCCTCGCGGGCCAGAGGGCCCACGCCCCAGTAGTTGTCCGGAAAAAAGTAATACTGATAGGCGCCGTCCAGTATCCACTGCTCCTGCGGGAAGATGACATTGGGGATGAATTCGATGATGAGCTGCCGGTTGAGGGTGTACATCCCGGAGAAGAGGTTCTGGGACGCCCGGGTATCGGCGCCGGCGCCGCGGGGCTTGAACTGGTGCACCAGCAGACCGCCGAACATGAGCCGCGTCTCCGGGGTGTAACTGGCAAAGGGGAGGGCAAATGTCGTGCCGTCGTAAGGTTCAGAAGCGGTTTCCTGTGCATATAACGGCGTCAGGCTGAGCAGCGTCAGCAAGAATACTACCTTCCATGCGTTAGCGTCCATATGGTTGAGAGTTCAGGTTTTAAACGCACACATGGCCAGATCTCGGGAGTGTTTTAGTCTGTATAAAACAAACTTAGAAAGCTGCCAGTTGATGTTATTTTGTCAAAAAATAATTCACCACCAAAAACACAGAGGCCGAACTTGAAGTTACAGTCCCCATCCGTTCCAGCCCATTGTGGCGGTACCAGAACTCATTTGAAAGGGTGAATTTGTTGCTGTTTCTTGCCAGCAGATAATCCAGGGCAATGCCAGCCTGATAGCCTCCCTTCCAAGCGCAATAATGAGCTGTTTTTTCATTGGCATTTTTTGGAAAATCAGCTCAATTTATGCCAACGCAGGATCATTGGCAACAGGGGCCAGGAAATATTCAACCAGGCCGCTTTCCGCCGCCCCGGGGGTTTGTCGAAAGGCAGCGCCGGGCTGAAATCCGGCCCTTTTCAATAAGGCCAGGGAACGGACATTATCCGCTCTGGACAATGCTTTTATAGCCTCGAGCTTCAGAGCCTGGAAACCATAAGCTAATACTGTTTCGATAGCCTCCTGCATGAAGCCCTGCCCCTGGCAGGCCGGGCTGAGTTCGTAGCCGATCTCCGCCTCTGCCCTGTCTGCCGTGAAATTCCACAGACAGATCGTGCCGATAAGGGTGTCACAGCCTTTCCTTGTTATAGCCCAGTAGAGGCATTCCCGGTTAGCGATCCCTCTGTTGGTCTTTTTGATGAACGACCGGGCCTCTGCCAGCGTTATGGCGCCGGCCCTGACAATGAACTCATTTACCCGGGGGTCGGAGCGGAGCTGCCTGATCTCCGGGGCGTCCCGAAGTTCCATCTGCCGCAGCGACAAGCGTCTGGTGAGCAGGCGGGGCAATGGCGTGGAATTGTTTTCGCGCATGATGTGGTGTTTATAATGCGGGGGGGGGAGACATAAAAAATGCCCTGAGAGGGTATGGCCTTCATCAGAGCAGGCAGCCCTGCGCCTGCCATACGCCGTCGGCCAATGCCTTACGCTTGCGCCACAGGCGTGACTTCGTCCGCCGACGGCGTAGGAGCATGGCTTATGGGCAAGCAGGCTACTGCCTGCGGCGGCAAGATGATCGCGGCACAAATACGGCGCCTTGTGCCCTACCCCCCGGCTACTTTGCTTTCCAGTATCCGCTTGTTCTCCCGCATAGCTGCCGTCGAAAACCGTACGTTTTCCGCGTTCATGACCATGTCGTAATCAAACAGCTGCTCGTTCAGTATGGCGGAACTGTCGTTGTTTTCGATCGCCCGGCTTAAGCTTTTGGCGCTTTCGGCGCTCCGGTCAAAGAAGCTGTGGGCGAAGGCCAGGTTGAGATAAGCGTAGGTCTGGTTCCGGTTTTTGTTAGTCGACTCTTCGGCAAGCAGGATGGTCTCCTCAAAATACCTTCCGGCCTCTTTGGTTTTCCCCATCATCAGCAGCGTCTTGGCAATCCCGCAGGTTGAAGAGTCATTCCGGTTGATGTTCAGGGAGCTCTCAAAGGTATTTTTAGCCTTTTGGTATTCCCCTTTTTTCAGGTAGGCAAAGCCCAGCCCGTTGTAGATGGTCGTCTTTTTTTCGATCTCCGCCGCTTTGGTCAATGCCTCGATCGCCAGGTCGTATTCGCCCAGGAGGCGGTA
>CAYQKY010000163.1:0-19520 GCA_964418125.1 uncultured Phaeodactylibacter sp. | reverse complement strand
AGACTCCGTTTCAGCTGGCTTCTCCCGTTGTATGGATTGCAGGTAGATCACAATATTTTCGATCTCCTCCTGAACGGCTTTCTCACTTCCCAGCCTTTCAGAAACCTTGAAAGTCACGCCCCATATTGGCATGTCACCGCTGCCATGGCCTTCTACCGGCTCGGTACCGTCGATGATCTTATGGATTTCCTCAGCGGGAAAGTTGCCATCGCGGCGGGCGGCGATCAGGGTCAGGTCGGGAGGCTGTATCTTCAGCAGCTCGGCCATAGCGCCGTCGCCAAACTCACCGTGGCAGATCTGGCAATAGGAAACATACAGTTCCTTACCCCGGGCCAGGGGGTCTTCTTCTTTATGGACCGGCGTTTCTTCGGAAGCAACTGCTTCCGAAGATCCGGAATTTTTGCAACTCGTCGCGAGGTGGGCTATTCCTGCCAGGAAAAACGCAAAGCACGCGGCATAGATAATCTTGTTCAGCTTAGTAATCCGTTTCATTTTAATGATTTTTATTGGTAAGGCAACAGGATTCTGCGCACTTCTAAAGATATAAAAGCCATTAAAAACAAAACAAAAATTTTGTGCATTTATGGGGGCGCCAAAAAAATTTTCAACGTACAGGCAGTTCCCCAAATCAGAGTTTCATGCCTATCCCCAGGCGCAGAAAGCGGTTGACGGCCATGTCATAGGCGATGCTTGTAGCAGAGCGCTGCCGCTCGGTAAAGAGCGGGTGGTGGATGTAGCGGTGTTCCAGCCCCACTCCTATGGAAAAGATGGAAGCATTGAGGTCGGCAAAGAAACGGGAGCCCAGGGGAAACTCAAGGTGGGGAATAAATGAGATTAGCGCGCCTCCCTGCTGGTAATCCTTGGGGAAGGACAGGGTAGTCAGGGGGTCAACCCTTGTGTAGTAATAATACAACCGCAGCCCCCCTCCCAGCCGCACGCGGATATGTTTGAAAAGGTTTCCTTCCAGGTAATTGCCCAATTCATATCGGAGGCCGAATTCCCGTTCTTTTGTTTGCTCCATATCTACTTTCGCATTGCGCCAGTGGAAGCTGGCTTCAACTTCGTGAATTACCCGGCTGCCGGCGTTCCGCACGCTGAATGCCGGCGTGAAGCCGATAAACTCAAACGGCTGAGGTTCTGCCCGGTAATAGCGGGGCACGCGCTCGGAGTTCAGGTAGAGGGCATTGCCGTACAGGCGAAGGCTGATCTCCGCCGGTGTATCGCCCTGAGCGTTCAGGACAGCAAAGGACAGCCCGGCCAGGGCCAGGCAGAGAGAGAGGCGTTTCATAAGGAGCGTTGTTTTTACTGTTTAATAAATTCGTATGGTAAAAACTCAATAAAGTCGTTAACGCGCAGGGTGCAGCTCTTCACTTTTTCCTCTTCAATCGTGAACGGCCACACCTTCACTCCGTACAGCGGGTTGTTGTAAGTACACAGAAAGCGGTTGCCGCCCATGGGTTCCAGCGTGGCATTCAGGGCGGGGTGGCGTTCAAAGGCAACTGTCAGCCTGCCCTCGTTTTCAGTGATCTCAATATCGCCGTACACTTCATGCTCGTAAGTTCCTGAGAAAGCCTCCGTGGACAGGGTGGGTTTGAAGTTCATCGCTACGGTATCCCTCCATTTTTCGATCTCTGCTTCCTGTTCTGCCGTCATTCTTTTCCAGTAGCCGTTGTAGGCCTGGCTGTAACCCCGGTAGGGCAGCTCAAGGAAAGCGTCGATGATCTCCCATTTCAATGCTTCGTAGAAATAATTCTGGTCGGTATTGGTCAGCACTACGATGCCGAGGTTCTCTTCGGGCAGAAGAGTTACCGAAGTGACAAAACCGTGTATGCCGCCGGTATGGGAGACGATCTCCCTGCCCTCGTAATCCTCCAGTTGCCACCCCATAGCGTACAGCTGAAAGTGGCGGCGGTTGAAGGGGTGCCCGGCCCGGCCGACGATGGACTCAGGCCTGCGTGTCCGGCGGATCACCTCTGCGGGGATAACTTCCTCTTCCTTGTATTTACCGCCGTTGAGCTGGGCCATCAGCCAGTGGCTCATATCACTGATGGAAGAGGAGATGGAGCCGGCCGGCGCCACCGGGTCGATCTCTCCGTAGGGGATCACCTTCAGGCCTCCGTGGTGCAGGGTATGGGCGCTGGCCCTGTTTTCTGCTCCGGCAATTTCCGAGGAAAGGGCCAGGGTGCGGTTCATTTCCAGCGGTTCGAAGATGCGCTTGCGCAGGGTTTCCGCCCAGCTGTCGCCGCTGATGCGTTCGATGCATTCCCCGGCGATGAGGAAACCGGCATTGCAGTAGCCCCACTTTGTCCGGAAATCGTACAGGGGCTTCAGCTTGCCGAAGTTCTGAATGATCTCTTCGGTAGTGAAATCAGAATCGAAGTACATGAAATCGCCCTGGAAAGTTTCCATACCCAGGCGGTGGGACACGATGTCTGTCAGTATGGCGTTTTCCTCCACCCAGGGGTCGTGCATGCTGAATTCCGGCAACCACTTTTTGACTTTGTCATCGAGGGAACATTTCTCTTCATGAGCCAGCAATGCCAGTGCAGTGCCGGTGAAGGCCTTGGTGTTGGAGCCGATCATGAAGAGGGTATGCTCATCCACTTTTTCGGCCCGGCCCAGCTCGCGCAGGCCGTAGCCCTTCATCACCACCGGCTGCCCGTCTTTCACCACCAGAACTGCCGCGCCGGGTACCTGCCACTCGGCCAGTGCCCGCTCTACGTAGCCGTCGAGGCTGTCGGTGAGGAAGGCGGGAAGTTGAGCGGCCGGTTGGGCATAAGTTATCTGAACGAAAGCAACAACCAGCAAAATAAGGAGCTTTATGCTTTTTTTCATAGGAGAAACGTCTTGAGTAAGGAATCACATTTCCATCCAAGTTATGAAACTCTCCGAAAAATACGCATCCTTTTTGAGGAGGATAGAGGAAAGGGGCACAATCTGCCGGGTTATTCAGAGGCTTTTCCACCCGTTTTCGGCACCCTCTGCCGGGCAAGCTTCCGGCTTCAAACCTCCTTTTGTTAAGGGAGCTTTGTTTTTTATGGCGCAGGCCCATTTCGCCCTATTTTCGCCGCCCACAGCCAGGCAATATTCCTTTTCCCCATACACTTCAATGCCTTCTGGCTTTCCCTTACTCCTCATAAGCCTTCAGCTTCTCCTGCAGGAACTCATCCGAAGAATCGATCAGCAATTCCATCCAGATGGGGTAGTGGTCCGACATCTGGTAGCGGCGCCAGTAGCGTTCGAAGTAAACCCGGAAGTCCTCTTCCGTGATGAGGTTGGAAGGATCGTCCTTATGGGCAAGCATATAGGTTTTATAGACGGCATAGTCCTTCTCCCGGTAAACGGAGTTGAAAAACTTCAGGACGTCGCCCTTGCCCCCTTCCTCTTTGCCGGGGATGGTGAAGTATTTGTTCTCCAGGAAGAAGATCTTGTCGTAGGACTGGGTACTGGATACGTTGGTTGGTTTATCTTTCAGTGCTTCCAGTTCTCTGAACCCGAAATCGTGGAGGATCTTTACCATCCCCTCGTTATTGGAATAGAGGTTGAAGTCGCCCATCAGGAGGAGGTTCTCCGTCCACAAGCGGCCTTTGCGCAGTTTTTCCCGAAGCACATTAACCAGGGCCTGTATTTCCAGGCGCCTGATCTCGCGGTCCTCTTCGCTGTTGTTGGGGTTGAGGTGGACATTGATGATGGCGAATGATTTCCATCCGGCGGTGAAGCCGGTGATATAGGGCGTCCGTTTGAGCTGTTTAAGCGTGGAGGCGTCGGTGAGTTCATCCCAAAGGACTATTTCCCCTGCCAGCCCGGAGAATTCTACCCGCCGCTTGTCGAAGATGTAGGCGAAGCGTTCGGAGTTGCCGGCAGTGCCCTCCGTAATGTCATTGATGAGATAGCTCCAGTCATCACCCAGCAGGCGCATGATGACCTGCAGGTCCTTCAGGCTGTTTTTTACTTCCTGAATGGCGATGAGGTCGAACTTGCTGATGATCTCGGCGATGTAGAAGTAGGACTCGGGGATGCGCTCCCGGATCTGGCCGAACTCCTTTATGTTCCAGCTGGCGATGAGCAGGTTTTTGTCGTTGCGCTTAACGATGATCTGCTCCGCCAGATACTCGCGTAAACCGAGCAGGTACCGGATACAGCGTGAGCGCTCCTCATCCCTCATGTCGGGAAATACCAGGGCGAATTCCTGTTTGTGATGGTCTTTTTTGGGCCTGAGGTCGTTGTACCAGGGCATATTGAATGAGTGATTGAGTGAATGAGTGATTGATGGCTGAGCCGTTCCGTAAGGCAAATTTAGGCTCATTTCTACGTCCAAACCAGGACAGTTGTTACACTTCCATCTACCGTTAATAACAGGAAAAAAAGAAGTATTACTGACTTATTGTCTTCATTTTCAAAAAAATACGGAGGCGGCAGCTACCATTCTAATGACTTTGGCGTGGGGTCAGTCGAACGCTGGACAGCCTCGTACATCCTGCCTGCCCGCCTGGCCAGATACCAGAAGGCCTGGCAGGCAGGCGTACACGGCCAAGCGCTGCCATTGGTTCGTACATCGGACACGCCCCCGGGCCTTCTGTTCAACCTTACGAAGCGGCTACTCCGCCAGGCTTACATCGATAGCGATATCCTGGCCGGTTTCTTCATTGACGCCGATGCGAAATTGGACGGGGTCTCCGACCCGCAGGTCATTGAAGTCTACATTTTCAACTTCAGAATAATGAAAAAAGAGGTTGTTGGGAGGGAAGGAGATGAATCCGTAACCTTCCTTCAGGGAGAAGATCGTACTGGTGTGGTATCCGTTTTCATCCTTATCTTCTGAGGTGGGCTCTTCTTCCTGCCCTTTGTTGGGGGAAGTTTTCGGGACGAAGAGGTTATTGATCACATAGGTGTCGCGGGTGGCTTTGTTGTCGATCAGGGTGTGCATGGCGATGGGGTAGGTCACTTCTTCCAGCAGGTCCTGAGAGGTGCGGGTAGAGCGGTTGTTCCCAAAGTCGTCGATGAATTCGAATTCCCAGGACAGCACCATGACGCGGGTGCCCAGGGAGTTGACCTTGCGGATGAGGGGGACGTAGTCGCCGTCGGCGGCGATGAGCACCACTACGTCAAATTTTTTATACAGACACTGCTCGAAAGCCTCCAGGGCCAGCCATACATCAACTCCCTTTTCCGTCTTTCTGGGCCCGAAACCACGTAAGGGCAGGTAGTGGGTGGTCACCCCCTCCGACATAAGGATGTCGTCAAAGACGCGGTCGTAATACAATTGGTTGCTTTTGTTGCTGGCCTCGGCGGCGCTCAGGCGGCCCCGGAAGTAGTGCGCGTCCACGATCTGGCAGTGGGCGATATTGGCGCCGCCGCCTTCCAGGTCAGAAACCTTGTACCGGATGAAATCGTGCATGCCTTTGATGCTGATCCTGGATTTTCGCGCGTGTACGTAGTTGTAATAATTGCTGACGTGATAGAAATAATTGCCGTCGTAAAATACTCCTATTTTGGTGAGAAAGTTATTGTTGCTGTTGGACATAGTATGCAGGCGCTCTTCGTTTATGGTTTTATTGCTTTTATCTGTTTCCCACAAATTTACAGTTTTTAATTCATAACCGGCTTCTTATCTTAGCTGCAAACCGATAGGCCATGAACAGATTCCTATACGCCCTTTTTCCGCTCCTTCTTTTATCGTGCAACAGCCAGGAACAGCCCGGCCAGCCCCCTAAAGAGGAAAATAAGCCTTCTGCCGAGCCCGCTCCGCCCCTTACCCTCAACCCGATACATGAGCAACTGTACGCTGCTCACGATGACTACCGGGAGCCTGCTATTGACAACCGCCGGTTCAAACACAGCGATATCGAGCCTCTGGCCAGGCGCCTTGGCCCTCCGTTCGCTGTCAGCGAAGCCGGGCGGTCGATCGAAGGGCGCAGCATTTACCTGGTGCGCCTGGGCAACGGCCCCAAAACGGTGTTGCTGTGGTCACAGATGCATGGCGACGAGCCCACCGCCACCATGGCCCTGATGGACCTCTTCAACTTCTTCAGCGCTACCGATGGGTTTGACGCTTTCCGTCGGCAACTTCTTTCGGAGCTGACCCTCTACTTCATCCCCATGCTCAACCCGGATGGAGCGGAAAAGTATCAGCGCCGCAATGCCCTGGACATCGACCTCAACCGCGACGCCCTGCGGCTGGTGTCGCCGGAAGCCCGGATACTCAAGCAGGTGCGCGATGAGACTCAGGCCCAGTGGGGCTTCAACCTGCACGATCAAAGTATTTACTACGGCGCCGGCAACGCCCCAAAAACCGCCTCCGTTTCCTTCCTGGCGCCTGCCTTCAACGTCGATAAGGATATAAACGAGGTGAGGGGCAACGCCATGCGCCTGATCATATTGCTCGACCGCCTCCTCCAGGAGTATATTCCCGGTAAGGTAGCCAAATACGATGATACCTTCGAACCTCGCGCTTTTGGAGACAATATCCAGAAATGGGGCACCAGCACCATCCTCATCGAAAGTGGCGGGCTGGAAGGCGACCCCGAAAAACAGGAACTCCGCAAATTGCACTTCGTCGCTTTACTCACTGCCTTTGATGCCATCGCTTCCGGAAGCTATCAGGCCGCCGGCATTCAGGATTACGAAAACATCCCGTTCAATAACAGCAACGCTTACCACGACCTTATCCTCCGGGAAGTACAGATAGAGAAAAACGGCAAGTGGTATACTGTAGACCTGGGCTTCCGCCATTCTGAAGTAGATTATAACGGGTATGAGGATCATTACCACCGGGCTTCCTTGTCCGACATCGGAGACCTTTCTACTTTCTACGCCTACGAACAACTCGATGCCCGCGGCTATCGGGCAGTGCCGGGCAAGACTTACCCCTCAGCCTTCGCCACTTTGGATGATCTGCGCCGGCAGGATATTCCGGCCTTGCTGCGCAAGGGCTTTACTACTTTTCAGCTGACGAAGCTGCCGGGCCGTAGTCAGTGGGCCGAGCTGCCCCTCGAGGTGGTTGCCGCCGGGAAGGCTCCCGCTAATGAGGTCCGTCTGTATGGCAACCCTTCCATCCTGTTGCAAAAGGATGGGCAGAACCGGTATGCGGTGATCAATGGTTATTTGTATGATTTGAGCAATGAAAATGGCATCAGGGATCGAGTGCATTGACCCCTCAAATTCTAATCTGTGGAAATTTTAGCCAGCTCCGCCTCCAGTTCGTCCATAGCCAGCCCTCCGGATCTCATCGTTTCCAGCCACTGCCGGTGTTCGGAGGACATGGAGTCGTGTATGGCTTTCATGTACATTTTCAATACGGTGGTTTTGCCCTCGGCGATGCCTTTGCGTACCTCTCCGATGCGCGCCCGCAGGAGGCTCAGTTCTTTTCTCAGTTTGGCATAGCGTTCGGCATTGCGTTCGTTCTGGTCATTGAGTTCCCGGTTGCTGATCATTGCCGAAAGGGCCTGGGCGATGATGGCGATGGCGGCCAGGAAGGCCCAGTCGAGGCCCAGTGACCCGGTGATGCCGTTGATGATGATGGCCAGCCCGGCCAGGATGGCGATAGCGGCGGTGGCCTTGTTGCTCTTTTCTTCCAGCTCGGCGGCGCGCACCTGGTAATAGGCTATTTGAATGTCCAGCTGATACCGGCGGAAATACTCCAGTATCGCCAGGCCGGTAGCCGGGCCGGCGCCTTCCTTAAGCTGCTGGCCCAATTCTTCGAAATACTGAATGCGGTATTCTTCGGCAGCGGCCCGCCGGCTCATCCATTTTTCCAGCAATTTCTGGTTCTTGATGATCATAATAGCAGCGGAGCTGGCCCCGCTGAAAATGATGGCCAGAATAGTGGAAACCATCAGCAGCGTTTCGGGCAGCCACCCGAATTGAGATTGTATGAATGGACTTCCGGTGAGGGCGCCTGACATGACCAGCGTGGCCGAAAAGGCAGCGGCCAGGAAAGTGAACAGCCGCGCCCATTTTGAATAGTTTTTGAACTTGTTCTGTACTTCTAAAGCATCCTGGTCGTATTTCTGGTATTCCTCGGCGAAATGCCGGACTGTCGGCAGTTTTAGTAATGCGGCCAGGTCGGGAAGTTGTCCTTCGTAACGTTCAATGTGTTTTTCCGGCAGAAGGAGGTAATCGTCCTTGGCATTCTCGCCGATCTTTTCTTTAATTTCTTCTAACTGGGATGTTGGCATTCGAACCGGGATTTAAGCATTACATGTTGGAAAGTTACGCAAAGTTCCTGAATTGATTCAGCCATAGTGCGAATACTCTGCAGGGCTTTTGTACGATATAAACTGTACCTTTGCAGCCAAAATACAGGCCAATCGATCAATATGCGAGGACTACAAGTACTATTCGAAGACAACCACCTCATTGCCGTCAACAAGCCGGCGGGCGTCCTGGTTCAGGGCGACGAGACCGGCGACCGGCCCCTGAGCGAGTATGTCAAGGACTACATCAAAGACCGCTACAAAAAGCCGGGAGCAGTATTTCTGGGTACCATCCACCGGCTGGACCGCCCGGTGAGCGGGGTTACCATCTTTGCCCGAACCAGCAAGGCCCTGGGCCGGATGAACAAGTTGTTCCAGGAGCGCGACATCCGCAAGGTATACTGGGCCCTTACGGAACAGCGGCCGGAACCGCTCAGCGGCCACCTGGTGCATTACATTGAAAAGGACCGCCAAAAAAACTTCGCTCATGCTTATTCCAAACCTAAAGGCGATGCCAAAAAGTCGGAACTGGATTATTCCCTCCTGGCTGCTATCGGCTCCCATAACCTGATCGAGGTAAAACCAAAGACGGGACGCCCTCATCAGATACGGGTACAGCTGGCCCGGTTGGGCTGCCCCATCCGGGGCGACGTCAAATACGGTTTTCCCAACCCCAATCCGGACGGGTCCATCCACCTGCACTGCCGCTCTCTTTCCTTCGAACACCCCGTGAAGAAAGAACCGGTGGTAATCACCGCCAATCCCGATGAGGAAGATGAGGTGTGGAAACTATTTCGGGCGCAGTGGGCATAGGGTGTAAAAGTGTATCCGTGCATTTGTGCATAGGTGCATGGCTTTGGAATTTACGAATACACAAATAGAGTTGATGCAACAGACACTGGCGTTGGGAAGCAGATCCCCGGTTCGGCTAATCACGGTTCCAACGGATCACGGATCAACGAACTCCCTGCGATCCACCCTCCCGTCCACGCCGCCTGAAAGTTGAACCCCCCGGTGATGGCGTCGATGTCGAGCACCTCGCCGGCGAAGAACAGGCCAGGGAACAGTTTACTCTGGAACGTTTTGAAGTCTACCTCTTTCAGGCTCACCCCGCCGGCAGTGACGAATTCTTCTTTAAAAGTGCTTTTGCCGTCGACGGCATAGCAACCCTGGCTCAACTCTTCGGTGAGCTTGTTCTTCGCTTTTTTGCTGAGTTCCGCCCAGCGTGCCTCCTCTCCGATGCCGGCATGGGCGAGCAGGCTGCGCCACAGGCGGGCGGGCAGGCCGAACTGAGGGTTAGCGTGAGGCTTTTTCTTGGGGTGTTCCCGGCGCAGGCCTTCCAGTTCCTCGCGCACCTGTTCCACATGGCGGTTCACCCAGTTGACGCGGATGGTGAAGTTGTATTGCATGGCTGCCAACTCGCGGGCGCCCCAGGCGGAGAGCCGCAGGATGGCCGGGCCGCTCATGCCCCAATGGGTGATGAGTAAAGGGCCGGTGGCGCTCAGCTTGCTGCTTTGTACTTTTACTTCTGCCTTCGGGACGGATACGCCCGGCAGGCCCTCGATGCGCGGGTCTTTGATGTTGAAGGTGAACAAAGAAGGAACGGGGTCTATAATGTGGTGCCCCAGGCCGGCCAGCATTTTCCATACCGCCGGGCTGCTGCCGGTGGCCACCAGCACGGCGTCGGCGGGGTAGGAGTGGGCTTTGGTATGAACCAGCCAGTGGGCGCGGCCTTCCGCCGGAGGCTCCAGCTGTTGTACGCGTTGTTGCATCAACACTTTAACTCCTGCCTGGCGGGCCGAATCCTGCAGGCAATCGACAATGGATTGTGATTTGTCTGTTGTAGGGAACATGCGCCCGTCCTCTTCGATCTTGGTGGGTACGCCTCGCTTTTCGAACCACTCGATGGTGTCGCCGGTGGAGAAGCGATGGAAGGGGCCGATGAGTTCGCGCTCGCCCCGGGGATAGTTTTTGGACAGGTCTTTCGGTACGAAGCAGGCGTGGGTAACGTTGCAGCGCCCGCCCCCCGATATCCTGACCTTACTGAGCACTTCCTTGCCCGCTTCCAGGATGGTAACTTCCGACTCCGGGCTCAGCTCTGCGCATCGGATGGCGCCGAAGAAGCCGGCGGCGCCCCCGCCGATGACAACAATGCGTTTGTTCATGGGGGCGAAGATAAGATAGGAAGGTTATTTTTTCAAAATATCACTGACGGAGATCTCGAATCCAGGTATGGCCGGTTCGGCAGTACATGGATCATCTCCCAGGTGGATCTCCATCTTCAGGCCGTGATAGACATGGACTTCTTCCAGTTGAGGGAAAATATGCCATACTACCGCCACATTAGCTTCCCGGTAGTCGTGCATTTTTTTATGCACTAATGTTATCTTTCCCCGCGATCTTTCCCGAATTGCTGTATCCGCCATGGAGTAGGATTTTTACAATAATACGGTTTTTGAGCTTAAAAAGCTAATGAACGGCCTACTTCAATCCGGCACATTATTTTACTATTTTGCGCTTTGGAAAGAAGTGATAGTTCATGTCAAAAATACCAATTGATATTCTCATAAGCCCAGACAACGGGCAGCCCCTGGAGTGGAAAAATGGCAGGCTGCAGGCAGTTGGTAACGGCCCGGCCTACGAAGTTGAGGGCGGCGTTCCCATACTGTTGCCGCAGAATGCCCGTGAAACCTCTGCCCGGGCCGAGCAGCACGAGCGCTTCGGCTCCCGCTTTTTCTATGTCGGCCACTATCAGGCCGACGCCGAGCTGTTCGATTACTTCGAAGAACCGGAAAACGGGGCTACCCTCCACGAGGAGCGCCGCCTGCACGAAACGATCCTTTCGGAAGTACCCGGGGGAACGAATTCCGTACTGGACGTTGGCTGTGGCAAGGCCTGGGTGGCACAGCGCCTCTGCCCCAAGGGCATCAGTGTCTGTTCCATGGATATTTCTACCGTAAACCCCCAACGGGCCCTGGAGCGCTACCCATACGACAACCACTACGGTGTAGTGGCCGATGCTTATAACCTTCCCTTTCGGGAAGGCGCTTTCGACTGTATCATCGCTTCCGAGATCATTGAGCATGTGCCTGATCCCGGGGCGTTCATCGGCAGCCTCCTGGAGGTGCTGCGCCCGGGAGGCCGGCTTGTCATTACTACACCCTACAATGAAAAGATACAGTATTCCCTCTGCATTCACTGTAACCGGCCCACTCCCATCAGCGCTCATATTCACTCCTTTACTGAAAAAAAGCTGATGGGCCTAACACCTGGGGAACAGGTGGCCGGCCATCGCATCTATACCTTCGGCAACAAGGCGCTGATCCGCCTGAGAACGCACTTTTTTCTGAGGTTCCTGCCTATGCCTCTCTGGCGCCTGGCCGACCGCCTGGCTAACCGGTTGATTAAGAAGCCGACGAGGATATTGTATGCAATTACTAAAAGGCAGATAGGGATGCCTTAGGATTTGATTAGAAATGACAAATTGATAATAGGAATCCTTTTAAAGTGATAATGGTCACCTTGCCTTTTTCCGATACTTTTTATATTTGCGAAAGTGCTAAAAACTACAACCATTTGGTAGTATGGATAACCAATCCTGTAAGCCCCGCCGCTGGCAGATGCTGAGGCAAAAGCTGAAAAACCTGCGACCGGAGGAATTTGCCCGCGCTCTGGACAGGAGGAACGGGGCGGTCCTGATCGACGTACGCACCCCTGAGGAATTCCGGCAGGCTCACCTTCCCGGCGCCATCAACATCAGCTATCTCACCCCCGACCTCTGGGAGAGCCTGGAGCAACTGGACCGGGAAACTACCTATTTCATTTATTGCCGTACTGAGCGGCGCTCCATGCGCGTCTGCATGCTAATGCAGAACGGAGGGTTCCGCCAGGTGTACAATATGGAAGGAGGCCTTATTGCCTGGGAGGAGGCCTTCGGCCCGGTTGCAATGGGGAGCAGGTGATCTGCGATTTATGACGTGTGATGTTTGATTTGAGGATTTTCCACCCTAAGCGCCATATTATCTGATTGGCCTGACACCAAAATCAAACATAAAAATTCCCTGTCCAGTTTTCGGTTGCGGCCTCTCCAAGGTGAGCCTATCTTTGTAGAATATACAAACAACTACGATACCATGTTAGCTCACCCCTTACCCAAGAGAGAAGTAATGTACCAGGCGCTGGTCCGAAAGGACAGCCAGTTCGAAGGCATTTTCTTTGCCGGTATAAAAACTACCGGTATTTTCTGCCGCCCAACCTGTTCTGCCCGTAAGCCCAGGGCGGAAAACGTCGAGTATTTTTCCTCTGTCAAGGAGGCCATGGATAACGGCTATCGGCCCTGTAAGGTTTGCCAACCCCTTAAAATGGAAGGCCAGGCTCCGGAATGGCTGGAAGGATTGTTACAGGAAGTGCGGAAAGATCCGGAGGCCCGGTTGCGGGATTCGGACCTGGAGGCCAGGGGGATCAATGCAAGCCGGGTGCGCCGGTGGTTCAAGAAACATCACGGCATGACGTTTCAGGCCTATCAGCGCCTGCTGCGCCTCAACCAGGCCTATGGGCAGATCAAATACGGGGAACGGGTAACGGACGCTGCTTTTCAGAGTGGCTATGACTCTCTCAGCGGCTTTGGCGAAGCTTTTAAGAATACCACCGGCTTTGCTCCCAGTGAAAGCCAGGACAAAACTATCATTTCCATTACCCGGATGGAGACGCCCCTCGGGCCCATGTTGGCAGGGGCTACCCCGGAAGGCATCTGCCTTCTGGAATTTACGGACCGCCGTATGCTGGAAACCCAGTTGGAGCGCCTTAAAAAATACCTGAAAGCAGAAATATTGCCGGGTACCAGCTCCCATTTTTCCGTTCTATACCATCAACTGCAGGCTTATTTCACTGGAAATTTAAAATTCTTCAACCTGCCGCTCGTCCTTCCGGGGACGGATTTCCAGCACCAGGTGTGGGCCGCTCTCCGGAATATACCCTATGGCGAAACCCGTTCTTACAGCCAGCAGGCGGAAGCTATCGGCAACCCCACCGCCGTCCGTGCAGTAGCCCGTGCCAATGGAGACAACCGCATTGCCATTATCATACCTTGCCACCGGGTAGTTGGAGCTGATGGCAGCCTTACCGGTTATGGCGGTGGCCTGTGGCGTAAACAGCGGTTGCTGGAACTGGAGCAGTCGGGAGTGGGTAATTAAGTTGATTCATTGTTTGGTTAATTAAGTTGATTGGAGGGCAACCCAATCAACCAATAACCCAATCAACCACCTTTCCTCGCCACCACCACGTACCGCGTACTCGGACAGCTGTCCGCCCAATCCGGGATCAGTTCCAGGCTGTGGGCATCGTAGAGGTCCACCTGCCCGCCGAAGGCGCGCTCAAAGTAGATTCGGATACGGTGGAGTGGCGGAAGGAATCGCAGGTGCTTACCGGCGTAGTTCAGTTCCATTTCTCCATCACTGAAATTGATATTTATGATCTCGCTTTCCTGGAATACCCTGCCATTGTCTTCCACCAGGCGTGGGGTGCGCAGGGAGATTACCTGTTTGTCAGCGGAGTACATCAGGTTGGGATACCAGCGGATGTGGTCGGGAGTGATGAAATCACCAATGAAGTAACCGCCGGGGCTCACTCGTTCGGCGGTGCGCAGAATGGCCTCTTCCAGGCGCCTGAAGTCCAGGTAGTGGAAAACGTTGAGTCCGCTGAAGGCGACTTCCCAGGTTTTTCCTTCTGCATCGAATTCAAGAATATCTCCTACCTCTGCCCTTATCCGGCGGCTGGCTTCTGAGACCATGGCTTTTGATATATCAATGCCGAACAGTTGCTCATAGGAGACGCCGAATTCATCGATCAGTTCCCGTTCGACCAGGCCGGTGCCGCAACCTACGGAGAGCAGGGGGCTGTCGGGAAAGCTGATACCGTATTGCTTTTCAAAAAATTTCAGGTACCCGCGCATGAAGTCGTCCAGGCAGGGCTGGCAGATCAGGGCGTCGTACAGCTCGGCGTAGTGATGGAAGTTGTCTTCCGGGCGCTGGGTGTCCTGCAGTTCACTTTGCAGTTGGGCCGCCTCCTTGAGTTCGTGGTTGAGGTTGCGCCAGTATACAGAATTGGACTCGTGGCCGTTTTCGTCGACATTGGCTTCCAGGCAGCGCAGGAGCTGTACCCGGTGTTTGTCCGAATACAAGTCTTTCAGCACTTCCTCCAGCCTTCTCCGGCTTCCGGGTACACCGGCTTCTGTCATCTTCCGCAGTCGGCGGGCCAGTTCCACCATGTGGCGGAGGCGCGTGGGGAAATCGGGGCGCGGCCCGGGTTCTGTCCATTTCACTTCTTCTTCCGGCAGGGCAAAGAAAACGCCCCCGTCGACGCGCTGTATGGTTTCGTCCTCCAGGTTATAGACCCGGGCGTCGCCGGTGACATTGTCAATATCCTGCGGCCGGCCGTATACGTGGAGGGTCTGAAAGTATTCATCTGCTGGGTTGCCCATCTGATGGACCAGCGTGTGGCTTACGCCGACAACATCACCGGCTTTAAATTGAGATCGGGAGAGCGTGGAGATACGCCCTTCATCCACACGGAAGGTGGCATGTTCCGCCGGTCCGAACACTTGTACCGCTCCCCATTGGGTATAGCCGTGGTCGTGAATGGCGGAAAAATCACCCGGCGCCCAGGACATTGCCATCATTTCAAAATTGCCTTCTGCGTAGATCAGCCGCCGGCCGTAGCTGTCGGCAGCAGGGTGTCCATAATCGGCCCACGGCTGTAGGTCTTCCGGTTGTACGCCGGCATCCAGAACGATACGGCGCACCTCCGAAGGCTTCCATTCTTTGCGTTCTTCCAGTTTTTCAACGATGTATCTCAGAGAGGCGGGCAATTGTTTTTTATCCTTAACCGGCGGTTGAGGAGTAGTGATTGTTTTGGGCATGTTGATCTGTAGTTTGGTTATTGCCCTGCAAAGTTCGGGAAAAACCAACGGATAGGCTGTGACAATTGTCACTGAAAGGAGGAGGAGGAACGGAGATGAAGCCGGCTACAGGGGTATTTTAATGGCCATTACTGGCGTTACCACCATTCATCAACTCCTCAATGATGGCTTTCACTTCTTCAACAGGCAGGTCCACCAGCTCAGCGATATCTTCTACCGGTATGCCTTTCTTGTGGGCGCGGGATATGACCATGCGCGTGTTTTCAGCACGCCCTTCTGCACGCCCTTCTGCACGCCCTTCTTTTTCTGCTTTCGTTTTTAATTCTTCTATGATTGCTTCCCGGATACCCATAGCTCTTCTGGATTTAGTGATCTGTTGAATATCATCATCAAATTTATTGAAAAATGCTGTTTCTTCAAAGTGGGTATAGTACTTGATAAAGTCCAGCAGGTGCTTGATCTTTCGTTTGGATATGCCTTGCCGGAATAGGTGTCGTACCATTTCTGTCTTTACGTACAAACGTTGCTCATCGTTCTTGTTATCCATATCCAACGCCCGGCGGGCCACTTCCATCACCAGTCCGAACAGATTTCCCGAACGGCGTAGGGCCCTTGGCTAAACCACCTTTTGTAATTTTCTGTTATTATATTTATCTCAAAAACCACACTAAACCTATAGAGTTATTGTGTAAATTTACATTCCTGCCGGAAGCCCAAATGCAGAGGAAAAACCTGCCTCGTAAAACCATTGTGACAAGCATCACTGACCATCCGCCGCCCTTGCCCCATCTTTGCACTGTCAATCGCACCAAATAAGGGTGTGAGAAATAAAAACAGAAAAAGCTACAAAGACATACAATGAAAAAGAAAGTATCCTTCAAAGACCTGATCAACGGCGACAAGCCGGTTTTGGTAGACTTCTCCGCCGAGTGGTGCGGCCCCTGCCGCGCTATGGCGCCCATCCTGCGGGAAGTGGCGGGCAATATTGGCGACAAAGCCTCTATCGTGAAGATCGATGTGGACCAGAACCAAATCCTGGCGTCCCAGTTGCAGATCCACGGTGTTCCGACCTTCATCCTGTTCAAGAACGGAGAGGTGAAATGGCGTCAGTCGGGCATGCAATCGGCACACCAGCTGACCAACGTGATCAACCAATTTGCGGAAGAACAATTAGCTTAAGAGCATTAATAGTCAACTGAAAATCGAATAGATAATATGGAACTGATTGGTAATACCTCCTCCTTCTGGGATTTTATCAGCCAGCCCTGGCACTGGGCTGTTTCCGGCGCCGCTATTGCGCTGACGCTGGCCCTGCTGACCTGGATGGGCCGTAGTTTTGGAGTTTCGACGACTTTTAAAGGGATCTGCACTATAGCCGGTGCGGGTAAACGGATTCCCTTTTTCAATATGGACATGAAGGACGAATACTGGCGCCTTGCTTTTGCCCTGGGCGGCATTCTGGGTGGTTTCATCACCGCCCAATTCCTGCAGAGCCCGGAACCGGTGGCCATCTCCGAGTCTACTATTGAATACCTCGGTACGATCGGCATTGCTTATCCGGAGTCAGATGCTCTGGAGCGTGGCTTTGTACCCACAGAGATCTTCAATTTCACCAGTATAAAAGGCATCATCCTGGCCCTGGCCGGCGGTTTCCTGGTCGGTTTCGGCGCCCGTTACGGCGACGGCTGTACCTCCGGGCACGCCATTTCCGGCCTGGCGCACTTTCAACTGCCGTCTCTAATCACAGTAATCGGCTTCTTCATCGGCGGTTTGCTGATGACGCACCTGTTGTTCCCCTTGCTGATGGGGATGTAGGGAAGTCGGAAGTCGGAAATTAGAACTAAAAACAGAAAATCGAGCAATGAAAAATACATCTTTCTTTATCGTCGGCATCTTTTTCGGGATTGTTATGACCAAGTCGGAGGCCATCTCCTGGTTCCGCATCCACGAGATGTTCCGCTTTGAGAGCTTTCACATGTACGGCATCATCGGCACCGCTGTTATTCTGGGCGCTGCCGCTATGTGGGCCATGAAAAAGTTTAAAATGAAAACCCTGCGGGGCACTTTCGTGACTTACAACCCGATGAAGCTCAGCATTAAGCGTCACCTGCTGGCCGGTTCTATCTTCGGCCTGGGATGGGCGTTGGTGGGGTGCTGCCCGGGCCCCATGTATGTCCTGCTGGGCAACGGTTACGCCATTATGCTCCTGGTCATCCTGGGGGCTATCCTGGGTACGTATACCTATGGCCTGGTGATGAACAAGCTGCCGCATTAAGTGCATGTTGCCGGTTGTTGGTTGTCTGCTTTTTGTTGGCTGCAAAGGACGGACAGGGCAGGCCGCGGAAGAACGAACAACAAGCAACCGAAAAACGAATAACAGAATTTAATAGTTGGGTGATTTATTGGGTAAATACGGGCAATCTCTACCAGGGGTTGCCCCCTTTTTTTTTCTCCCAACGCAATAAGCCGCATAAAATGAAATATTCTACATTGTTTTTTCTGGTAGTTATTTCTACCGTATGGGCCTCAGGCCAAAGCAATTTCGAAGGCTGGCTCAAGAAAAAGGAAGGTTTTAAGATCGAGCCCTTTATGATGGTGCAGTTGTGGAGCAGCTATTCCACCGGGCAGGAGGTGTTCAATCCGGAACTTGAGCAGTACGAGCCGGTTGAAGGCCGTTTCAATATGGAGCTCCGCCGCGCTCGCCTGGGTTTCCGCGCGGAGCCGTATGATGGGCTTAAATTTACCATCGTCGGGGCGTATGACCTGATAGGGCGCGATGTGCTTTCCGGGCAGGTTGGGGGGGGTAACAACGGTTCGCTTCCCGAGTTCGGCATCTGGGACGCCTTCTTCCAGTGGCGGGTAAAAAAGGAAAGTGAAGCTTTAAATATAGTTGGGGGGTACTTCCGTCCCCAGCTCAGCCGGGAGAGCATTACTTCCGGCTGGTCGGTCAACTCCATGGAAAAATCCATGTCACAGAATTACATCCGCCGCCATCTGGTAGGCGCCGGCCCCGGTCGGGCGGCAGGCGTCAACCTGGGTGGGCTGCTGCTGGCCGATAACGGCAAGCTCGGCCTCAACTACAACCTGGGTATCTTCAACCCGCTGACTTTGGCCAATAACGGTAATTCCACCGGCGCCGAATTTGCTCCACTCCTCGTGGGCAGGGCAGTCATTTACCTGGGTGATCCGGAAATGGAAAAGTACAAGATCGGATACGACATCAATTATTACGGCCGGCGCAAAGGGCTGTCTGTTGGCGCCGGCGGCTCCTGGCAGGGGCAGACAAGTGTCTTTCGGAGCAGCTATGCTGCCAGTGCCGACTTCCTTTTCAACTGGGGGCATTTGAACATCGACGGGGAATGGAATCTCATGTGGCGGGAAGGCAGCCGCCTCATGGCCGATGACGTGAGCCGCAACTTTACCAATAATTCCAATACCGGGCACCTGCGCCTGGGATACAACATCATTGTCAGCGAAGATGCTTTTCTGGAACCGTCCTTCATGGCTATGCAGTTCAACGGAGCAAAGAGCCTGGCCGGCCAGGCAGATGCCAGGGCCGTCGGCGCTTTCTCTGGTACCGAGCGTACCTATGACGCGGGCATCAACTGGTACCTCAACCAAAAGAACCTCAAGTTGATGCTCCATTACACCTGGCGCGAAGGAGATGCCGGAGAGGCGGCCCCGGGTTTTACCGGCAACCAATACTTCAGCCAGAGTGACGTAGGGGCCATTCATCGGGGGAATTGGCTGGGGCTTGGATTGAATGCCATTTTTTAGGGCTGTAAGGGGACGGTCGTTCCGGGCTCTGTTCCGGCTTTCTACATTGCATTACCGGCTTAACTGCCTGTTCATCAAAAGCCTGAAATGGTTCCATTGATGAAAGCCTTGGACAGCTTGTGCCCCATACGGACAAGCTCGTACACACGAATTCACGAATAAACCACTATGCCCTCCTGGCTTCCTTCTGGCGTTTATTCCTCCACCCTCCGTAGATCATCAGCCCCAGGCCTGAGGCAATAGCCAGCAGGCCATACCGGGTCACCTTTATACTCAACGGCTCTTCCCCGAATTCCCGCTCTATTCCTAGCAGGCTCTCGATGATCACCTGGCTCAAAGTGGAGGCTACAACGCCTGTAATGAGCAGGGCCAGGCCCGTCCAAAGTAAATATTTAGCCTTTATCATACGCTGAAATTTGTTGGATAGGAAATGCGGAAAGCACAAAAATGTTTAATTGGCCGGCAGGAAGGAAAAAGATGATGAAAAACGGAGGCTGTTCCAAAAGGGGGGATACACTGGCCCTTTAAGATTTATGGGGACATTTCAAGTACACTGTAATTTAAAAAAAATTGATATTGCCTGCGCCGCCTCCCAGCCTCCTAAAGGAGTAGCTGCCACCCGCAATTAACAA
>CAYQKY010000162.1:0-19644 GCA_964418125.1 uncultured Phaeodactylibacter sp. | reverse complement strand
TTACCCGGAAGAGCGCAGCGAAGACGGGTCGGAATTTTTCCAGTGGAGTGCTGCCAGAATGAAGCTGGAGGTGCCTCCACCATAAAAAACAGAGCTTCCTTAACAAAAGGAAGTTTGGAGTCAGAAATCGGACACGAGCGAAGCGACTGACGAGTAAATTGGCTGGGTGGGGCTGCCTAAAGGAAAGCCGCCTGAAGCCGCCCCCTTCGCCGACTTCCGATTTCCGATTTCCGACTTGCCTATAGTTTCCAGTCCACCGGCTCCTTACCCTGTTTTTTCAGATACTCATTCGCCCTGGAGAAATGGCGAGAGCCGAAGAACGCCCCCCCTGCCAGGGGCGAAGGGTGAGCCGCTTCCAGCACCAGGTGTTTGCTGCCGTCGATGAGTTGTTTCTTCTGGCGGGCGAATCCTCCCCAGAGCATGAATACCAGCCCTTCCCGCTGATCGGACAGGCGGCGGATGACAGTATCCGTAAAGGTTTGCCAGCCGATCTTCTGGTGGGAGCGCGGCTTGTTGCGTTCTACCGTGAGCATGGCGTTGAGGAGGAACACCCCCTGCTCCGCCCAGTGGGTTAGGTCGCCGTGGCTGGGTATGGGAATGCCGAGGTCTTCTTTCAATTCCTTATAGATATTCTGCAGAGAAGGCGGGGTGCGGACTCCCTTGGGCACCGAAAAGGAAAGCCCCATGGCCTCTCCGGGATTGTGGTAGGGGTCCTGCCCGAGGATGACCACTTTCACTTCATCAAAAGGCGTAGTGTTGAAGGCATTGAAAATGAGCGGGCCGGGCGGGTAGATGGTTTTGCCGTTCTGTTTCTCTTTACGCAGGAAGGTGGCGAGGCTTTGGAAATAGGGTTGTTCGAATTCGTTTTTGAGGGCCTCTTTCCAGCTCTCCTCGATCTTGACATTGCTCATCAGTGAGTGTGTTGTTGGTTGTTGGTTGCTTGGTTTTCCGAAATTACTGGCTGGCGTAAAAATAAGTTTTTATTGGAAAACGATCCAACCAACAACCAACAACGCCGCAGCTTACTGAATACCATCCGTGTATTGCATCTGCCTCGCAGTCAGTTTCAGCAACTTCTCCAAAGAGGCTTCCAGCAGGCCGCGTTTGTTCCACAGCAGGTCGTGTTTGCGGCCGGGGATCATCTGTACTTCGAGGTAGGAGGCGTTGACCAGCCGTTCTTTGGCGTACAGGGCGTTCTGCGGATAGATCAGCCCATCAGCGTCGCCATGCAGGACGATAGCTGCGGCCCGAATCCTGTCCCACAGGTTGGCCATGGAGTCCAGCTGCATTCTATGGGAAAGTTTCTCCCGGTTGGCCACGTGAATGGAGCCCGGCAGCATCCATCGCAGGAGGAAGTGTTCGGATATGTAGGAGAAATCGTAGGTCTTTTCCTGTCCCGGCGCCACAGAGGCTGATTGCAGCAGCAGGCCGTCCACCAGCTTGGGAAAATCCATAGCGATGCGCGCCGCCACCGTCCCCCCGTAGCTCGAGCCGTGCAGGATGACCGCCGGGTGATGGCCCCGCTTTTCCTTGATGATGCCGGCGATGAGCTCCGCCTGTTTCCTTACCGATTCCTCCGGTTGTCCGTAGCCCGAATAGCCATAGCCCGGCCGGTCGACGGCCAGCAGTTTGGCCTGCGCCAGGAGGGAGCTGTCGCGCAGGAAGCCCTTCCAGAAGGAAGAGGAACTCGGCGCCCCGTGGATGAAAACGATCAGCGGCAAAGAGTCATTCCCGATCTCCAGGTAACGTACCTTACGGCCATCCATTTCATAGTAGTCGAAAGTTGCCTGGTACCCGAACGGGTTCTCGGAAAGGATGTGCTGGAAAGTCTGGCTGCTGATGCGCATCTCCATAAAGTCGTAGGCATAGAGAAAGAACAGCAGGGCGGCAATGGAAAAATAAGTTCGCTTTTTGCGAAAAAGACGGTAAAAAACGATGTTCATGGACGGCCAATTTAAAAGTGTCACTAGTAAAACGAAAACTCCAGGCAAAATGTTGATGGGAGTTTGTTGAGGAACGAATTTTTGGGTTGGACGGTTGCACGAATACACGAATACACGAATACACGAATACACGAATACACGAATACACGAATTTACGGCGCCGGGTTGTAAAGCTGTGGTAAAAGGTTTATTTTTGCGTGGCTTTTTCGAAGTCGGAAAGCGGAAATGGGAAGTCGGAAAGGCTGAATAGAGCTGCAAAATGGAAGCAACTGAAAAGCCATTCCGATTTCCGACTTCGCATTTCCGAATTCCAAATGGCCCCGTAGCTCATCCGCCTTCGCTGGCAGCTTCGGCGGACGGCAGGGGGCACCTGACTTTTTTGGCAAACGTATCTTTGAAATATTGGTCCCGTAGCTCAGGGGATAGAGCATCTGACTTTAAGTACCCTCCTAGGCCCATACGGGCTTCGGCGGGTGAAAGGAGCCTCCGCAGGAAAACGGAACCTGCGGAGTGGACGCCACTGTATCGGGGAAACCTTCCTTAGTCATGGGCAAAGCAACTTCTATTTGACCCGTGATCAAAATGGCAATCCCGAGGAAACTTGAGGCTTTCTTTGTAATTTTATTGTTATGTATAATCACCACACAAAGAACAAAGGAGACCTGGGTGTACTAAAGGCTAAGCTTGATTTATTTGAGCAAGGATATTTGATCCTAAATCCAGAAACGGAACATTCTCCTTTTGACCTCGTCATCTATAAGGATGGACAATTCAAAAGGGTTCAGGTCAAATATCGAAAGCTCAAGAGAAATGACACGATTGAGGTTACCTTCCGAAGCTCGTATGCTTATTCGGGAGGTGTCGTGAACAAAGCAATAGACAAAAAAGAAATAGATATCTATGCAGTCTATTGTCCTGAAACAGATCAGTGCTATTACATTGATCCAGTTGAGTTCAATCAATCTGTGTCCCTTAGGGTAGGTACACCGCGAAATAACCAGTCCAATGGAGTCCATTGGGCGGATAATTTCCGCAAGGTTCCGTAGAGACTATACGTGGCGCGCCTGAGATGGCGAAGAGATAGTCCAGGCCACAAATGCTGACATTTATCGTCAGTAGCGGCGAAAGCCGTAGTTGGTAAGCTAATCAGACGGTCGCAGGTTCGAATCCTGCCGGGATCACTATCCATTTTTTCCAAAACGCCCCATTTCGTTGAGATGGGGCGTTTTTATTGGACTCCCCTTCCTTTTCCAATCATTCTTATCTTAGTATTTCTTTGTGTTTTTTAGTATTTCTTAGGTTTTTTTTCTAAAATTATTCTAAGATTCCATCAGGCTTATGAATTTTAGAAAAATATTGTGGTATAAGCCCCGGCAGGACGGCACCCGGGATATCAAGATCTATGCCTACTGCGACGGCCAGAAGAAGTACTTCTCTACCGGGCTAAAGGTAAAAGAAGAGGATTGGAACAGTAAGTCGGGAGCGGTAAAAAAAACGCATCCCCTGTCACTCGCCTATAATGCCCGGATCAATAACCTGTACAGGAGGATCGAAGAGCATGTCCTCTCCGGCGGAACTCTCGATAATTTCGAAGCCGAGGAAGACAAAGGGAAATTCCACTTAGTGAAATTTCTAACCGAGTTCATCGACGAAGGGAACAAAGGGCTTCTGGGGCTGACATCGGGTACCCTCAACAACTACCGGTCTGCGCTCAACCGGCTGGAGCTGTACGAAAGCATCAAAGGGAAAAGGCTTACCTTCAACGACATCACAGCCGACTTTGAACGGGAATTTGCCTCCTTTCTGCAGCAATACGCCGATTGCTCCCTTCCCGGCATATCCAAACACATGAAGATCCTGAAAAGGGTAATGGCGGTGGCTCAGGAGCGCAAGTTACACCATAACGAAGCCTACAAGAAATACAAGGTCCACAGGACTACCAAAACCAACAAGATCTACCTTACCGAAGAGGAAATCGCCGTTCTGGAAAGCCTGGACCTTTCCGGCCAGCCTACTCTGGAAGTTGAACGCGACCGCTTCCTCGTGGCTTATTACTTTATGCAGCGGTTCTCCGATGTCACCAGCTTGAGCCGGGACAACTTCTTTGAAAGAAAGGGCCGAAAATTCGTCCGGTACAAAAGCCAGAAGACTGGCCAGGAGGCCATCCTCCCCGCCTCCCAAAAAGCGATCGACATCCTGGAGCGGTACGACTACAACATGAACTTTTCCAGTAACCAGCAGGCCAACCGGGAACTGAAGAATATCTGCGCCCTGGCGGGGATCAACCAAACCGTCGCTCAGGGCGATCAGGTTCTTCCGAAAAGCAGGCTGGTAACTACCCACACCGCCCGCCGCAGCGCCGCCACCAACCTCTACCTGGAGGGCGCCAGCTTGAAGATGATCGCCGACCTGGGAGGCTGGGAGAATACGGAGACGCTGCGGGTTTACCTGCGGGCAAGCGGGTTGGATAGTGCAAGGCTGGCGCAGGATTTGGATTTTTTTAAATGATCTTGTTAAAAGGTAGAATCTGCCTTTACCTGATTTGCTATATAAGTTTAGAGGTATCCTCTTCGTTGGGGTTAGAAATGTGTTGTTTTTAGGGCATTTGAATCTATCCCCTATCCCATGGAATACTCCCGTAAACAAGTATAGGTTATGACCCTACCTTCTCAATCTTCTTTGCAATTCTAATTGCACCTGTTTCTAAAACAAAGATGTAGATGCCAGTAGGAAACAAGCTCAGGTCCAGCGTTTTGTCTAATTCCTGGATCTGAAATCCTTCAGAATAAAGTAATTGGCCATGAAGGTTGTATATCTGTAGCACTCCCCTTGTTACCTGCTCGAAAGAAGCGGATAATTGAACTTTTCCGGATGTAGGGTTGGGGGCCAATTTGAACCTTATTGCCTCTTCTATTAAAGATATAGCTGAACTTACACAATCCCCGTCAACAGGAATAGGATCACTTGGGGAGCCAATGTCTCCTCCCTGGACTGTCGTCACCTCAATGGCGGCCGGACAGATCTTGTCCTCGCTGTAGTCATACACCTCAAAGGTGACGGTTTCTGACATCTCTGATTGGATATTGAATACAGCGAAGGCTTGATCGCCGAAAAAGAAAACCTCCGAAACGCCCCGGCATTCTCCACCTACCCTGGCGGCCACGTGATCGCATTCTTCAGCGGCGATGCCGTTTAAAGTGACTACAGCGTATAGTGTGGAGCTATTAGTGTAAACTTCGGGAATCCAACCCGGATCAGAAACAGTAACGGTAACGGTATCAGGCTCCGATTCCAGGTTGCCATCATTTACAGTTAAAACGAAACGGTATTTTCTCCGGGCCAGTACATCCGAAATGCTAAAGGATGGTTGCTCCGCGGAGGGATCGGAAATACTGATACCATCCAGTGACTGCCAGTTGAAATAAAGCGAATCATTTTGAGGGTCAAAAGAGTCGCTGCCGTCCAGGTTTACTGTGGTGCCTTCCTCTACCAGAATGTCGTTTCCGGCGATCGCCACTGGTGCTGTATTACCGGCCTGATTAGCATCGAAAGTCAAAAAGCCGATGCTCCCACTGTAACCGTTGGCTTCCAGGTAGCCGCCGTTGCTGGCGCTTTGGCCTACTACTCCAACGGACCTGTAAACCCCCGCCTCATTCTGGCCGGCGCCGCTCGACTGGGTATAGGAGATTTGGGTGATCTGACTATAACCGATAATACCCCAGAATAGAAAAATGGCAATTATATAAAGTTTCATTGGTTTCAGTATTTGATGATGTAATTGACGTAGGCGTTGAAGGGGCGGGATTCACTTCCACCTGTGGATTCTGCAAAAATTTCAACGACGTCAGAATTCCCCTGGAATAGATAACCTAATCGTAAACTATATCCAATTGGACCTCCAAAATTGATGAAATAAGGGTTAAGGTCAACATTACTTCGAACACCTTGAATAGGTTTCTTTACAAGGTCGTCAAAAACGGTGGTTTCTGTTTCTCTAATAACTTCATGCTCATGTTCTAATAATTGGCTCTCTTGAAAACTGCCTACTTGATTTCCAACTGTATCCACCGGATTAGTATACCGTCTAATTCTCGTTTCTTTATCCGGGTCCTTATCAGATTCATGACTAACGCCTCGCAAAAAAGCCCCTCTCAGGTCCGGAAGACGAAACTGCGTCTGATCATTGCAGCCCCCCCAGTATTCTCCAATGGCTGCGAAAAGCTCCGGATAAACATTCTTATCCAGGCACTGCCCTTCGCAGAAGAAAAAACCCTCTGGCACATTTTCCTTCGGCCCGGCAAACGGTAGGATAGCGCCCACCGGCATCAGGTAGCCGGTCTTATCAGTGATCCTGCCATTCGGAACATCCAGATTGCCGGTTTGGGAGACGACCAGGCTGAACTCATTAATGATATCGGCATTTATGGTAAACTGCAGGTCCGTATCGGGGCCAATGCTCGACTGGCCGAAAGAGTAGGGGTTACTCGTTCCACTAGTGACAAATTCGAGGTCGCTGCTTCCTCCACCGGACCCAGTGATCTCAATGGTGTATTTTTGGCCATTGGCTATTTCCACCGGAGAGGACAGAACAAAGGTTTGTAAAACCGGGCTGACGAGGGGCGGATATTCGTTGGCGGAAAAAGTAAAGCTTTCGATAAATTGTGTGGCGACTCCTTCTCCCTCGTATATCTTCAGGGTAATGGAAACATCTGAAATATTGTTGAAAACCGTCTGAATGGAGGTTATCCTTCCATTAACCGAAGACAAAAAGGATTGCCAGACGGAATTATTGATGTAGGAAGTATTCCCCCCGATCGTTGCGGCGATGGGCTGATTGATCGTATCACTGGTCCCCACCTCGAAGGGCAGGCCAAAGTTTTCTTGCCCCGGCAGGTCCACAGAATTACCATCAGAAATGGAAAGCGTGTTGCCCGAAACGGATAGCTCTTGTAGCTCGTTGGTGATATCAGTGTCGATACCTGGAGGAAGGTCTTCAATTTCCGACCAGGAAACACCGTCTTTTACATTCTCCTGGACGGTGGGATCATTCTCGACTGGCGCGTAGATGGTGACCACATCGAGTAAGTTTCCTTCGACTTGCACCGTGAGCTCATGCATGCCCGTACTTGCAAAGAGGTTATCCGGAAGCGGGGTATTGGCGCCGAGGGTCACTGCGTAGAGCCCCTGGGTGATTGCTACCCCGGGATGGACTTCGGTCCAGTTGACGCCCCCGTCATTGATGTTAAACGAAAAGGTTTTGACTCCGGATACCGGTTGGCCGTTTTCGTAGAGCTTGCCCTGGAAGGGTAAGTGCTTTGTGTTTTGGGCTTGAGCAGTGGTAAGGAAGAAAGAGAGGAAACAGAAAGTTAAAAGTATTCTCATGATTCTGGGTTTTCGTATTGAGTGCATTGCTGTGATTAATATTTGATTATATAATTCACATAGGCATTGAAGGGGCGGGATTCTGTTCCTCCGAAAGCTTTTGCTTTTATGTTTTGAGAAATACTACCACCCAAATCATAACCCATTTGAATTTTGTGCCCTACAGGAGGAGCTAGATAACCACCAGGGGAAAGACCTACTGTGACAGGTACGCCATAGATAGCATCGTGGCCTGCAACAACTACTTCGTGTTCATGCGCCTTCAACTCATTTTCCTGAAAACTCCCAACCATATTGCCTTCATTACCTCCTGAATACTCAGATCCTCTAGAGTTTGCATCCGGGTCCTTTCCCGCATTGTGGTCGACACCTCTTACGAACGCACCTCTCAAATCCGGAAGCCTGAATCTTTGCGAATCTCCGTCACCATCCCCCCAGGCGTTTCCAATTGCATTAAACAGGTCTACATATTCATTCTTATCCAATAAGCTTCCATCACACAGCAGCCATCCTTCAGGGATATGCTCTTTGGGCCCGGCGAACATTCGAATTTCACCGGGAAAAGCCACGTATCCCGTTTTGTCTTTTATCCTTCCATTGGGGGCCTCTATTCCTCCTTCCGGCTGGACCACAAAATTGGGTTCGGTGACGATCTCCATGTGGATGATGAACTTCAAATCGGTACTGGGGTCGATACTGGAGCGGCCGTTCAGGTACGTATTGGCGGTGCCATCGGTCCGGAACGTTAAATTCTGATTGTTCCCGCCTTCCTTGACCAGTTCGAAGGTGTAAGTATTACCTACGGTTACCTCTACCGGGTCATTAAGCTGAAAGTTTTTGAACGAAGGAGCAGGGCCGGTAGGGAAATTGGAGGCGTTAAAGATTTGTCCACTGATTGATTGTTGGTTGGTCCCTTCTCCCGGGCGGATATTTAGGCGGATCTGTCCCTGAGGATCGAGGTTATTGAAGTCCACTTCAATCGCCCTGATCCTGCCCGACACGGAGGGTTTAAAAGATTGCCAGACGGAGTTATTCGTATATAGTACATTACCGAATAACTGTCCGACGTCCGGCTGAGTGATCGTATCGTACTGGCCTACCTGAAAGGTATTGGAGTTGAGGAGATCATTACCCGGGAGTACAATGAAGTTCCCATCTGAAATGTATATGGTATCTCCTGAGATAGATAACACCTGGAGTTCGTTGGTGACATCGGTGTCGATCCCTGCCGGCAGGTTCTGAATTTCCGACCAGGAAACCCCGTCCTTTACGTCTTCCCGTACGGTGGGGTCATTTTCCACAGGCGCATAAATGGTAACTATATCCAGTGGATTCCCTTCCACCTGAATGGTAAGCTCGTGCATCCCCTGACTTCGAAAGACATTGGTCGGGAGCGGTGTAATGGAGCCCAGCGTCACCGCATAAAGGCCCTGGTTAATCGTTACGTTGGGGTGGGTCTCTGTCCAGTTGACCCCTCCGTCATTGATGCTGAAAGAAAAGGTTTTCTGGCCGGTTAGGGGTTGTCCGTTTTCATACAGCTTACCCTGGAAAGGGAGGTAGCGGGGAGGCGTGTTCTGAGCCAGCGCAATACCTCCAATCGATATCAGAAATAGTAAAAAGCAGATAATCCGTTTCATGACAGGCTTATTTTTGGTAAGTGATCTTTTTTATTTCGTTGAAATCTTCTCCCTGAATGTGGATCAGGTAGACCCCCGTAGGCAGGTTGCTTCCCTCCGGAGACCAGAAGAAGGTGTGGCCTCCTTCCCTAAGCCATCCATTGTGAATGTCTTTTAATACACGGCCCTCCTGGTTGAGGATGCGGATCTTCACTGAAGACGGCTGAGTTAAAGAAAGGCTCAAGGTGATCTTATCCGAAAAAGGATTGGGAAATACCTGAAAATTTAATGGGCCTTCAGGTGGTTCGTTAGTGTTAACGAACTCCGAATCGTAAAACCGGATGGGAAGTAAATAGGTGAAGGGGCTACCGGGCTGGGTGCTGACCGAATGGTCGCTGATATAAAGTTTCCCTTTGTGGATCGTACGAAACTCTACAGTCTCTGATACCTCCCCGTTTATGACTAAAGAAACGTAGCTCGTATCGGAAGTTTTGGCCACCTTGGCTAACCCCCGGCATTCATCGTTTACGAAAGCGCCGATGACGGCCCCTCCTTCGAGCGGTTCGTCGTTCAGTGCTGTCCACCCGTAAGCGATCGTACTGTTCGGATGAGCAACCAACTGCCAGCCGGATGCAGGATCATATTTGAAGTCCGGATTGGTTAACCGCTTTTCCACAAGAAAAGGAGCCATTGGATCTTCATCAGGGTCAGGGAAGTAGAGGGTAGTCGCCTGAGAAACATTTACCCAATACCCCTTTCCCGGTTCTATGACTGTGAGCGTATTAAAATCTGAAGGTAAGTTAGGATCGTAACTACCGAAGATATCCTTCACCTTCACCAGGCCAGCTTCAATGGACGAAAAAGCAAACTCCACTGATTGCGGATCGCTCCAGGTGTAACCGATCAGGTTCCAGCCAGGTGATAAATGAATGGGGGTAGTCAACGGATCCACCGGGCGGCCGAAAAAAGCCAACTCCGTGGCTGTCTCTACCTCGACCCAGTAACCCTGTCCGGGAAGGATTTCCGTCAGCGTGTTGAAAACGGGTGGCGCGTTTGGGTTATATACTTCTTGGATGTTTTTAACCCTGAGAAGATTGCTTCCCAGATCACTAAAGGCAGCTTCAGGCGAGTTATCCTCCAGTTCCAGATAGGTAGAGATCAGGTTCCAGCCTGCATCCAGTGAAATGACCTGGCGGGAAGCAATAGGGATTTCCAGGGTTATGGTGTCGCCAAAACATCCCGCTACGTTCTGTTCCACTACGTTAATGTAGCCGATGCTGTCCGTCTGCCATATAACCTGCACTTCCGGTGTCCCGAATCCGGAAAAGATATATCCTCCCTCCACCGACCAGAAGTAGGCCGAATTGTTTGTCGCTATTTCTACTGTGTAGGTATTCGGGACAGATCCGGTGAAGCCCGTCAGGTCTCCTCCAATGGCGAAAGGTTCCGGTTGGGGAAGGACCTCAATAGAATGGGTAGAGACTCCCGTACAGCCGTTCTCATCGGTCACCGTGACCCGGTAAGTGGTATTCGTTTCCGGTGCTACGGCCACCGTTTCTTCAGAGCCCCCAACGCTCCACAGGTAAGCCTCGCCTCCCATTACCGTGAGTATTACGGAGTCTCCGATGCAGGCCGTTTCCGGACCCTCGATGGCGGCAGTCGAGACCGTGCCTTCAATGATTTTGGTGGTTTGGTTGCCGTTGGGGTCGTAGTGGAAAGAATGATATTGTGCATGGCTTTCCATAGCAAAGAACAAAAATGCCACAACTATATATGAGTATGAGTTCATTGTAACCTGATTTTACTATTTATTTGATTCAATGAATTCCTGCAATTCATAGCTTTGAACTACTTTATAATTTACAAAATGCTGTACAGCTTTGCCACCAGGAAGTAGGGAGGCTCCAGACCAAATAATATTTTGGACGTTGAGCACCCCAGAAGTGGCATTGCCTTGACTGAAGTTGTCAAATGCAGAGAAGGTATTTTCGCCCACCGAATAGCCAGCAATCAAAGCACTGGTTCCCGCAGAGACTATGCATACGGGGCCCACAGTAGGGGCAGTAACTGGAGTAGCAGAAGCGGGACAGGCAATTGTTGCAGTTGCAGATGCGATAGCACCAATATACGTCAGAGTACGATGTAACCAATCGTTATACATTCTTATCATTGCCCCTGAAACAGCACCGTTTACAAATTTTCCACCTCCAATGACAGATGCCGTACCTCCAACTACCGCAGAAGCAATAGTTTGACCTGCTAATGAAGAAAAGTTTTTGTCAATAATAGGACCTGCTAATGAAGTTAAAGCACCTACTGCCATACCGTGTGCAAAACTTCCTCCATTTAATTCTCTCATTCCCCCTTGAACGACTCCATGGCCTACCATTTTCACTCCATAATGTGCAGCCTGTTCTGAAAATGTACCTGCAGTATATAAACCACTGGCTCTTTCAGCTAGACTACCAACTCCAAAAGTAGCTCCAGCCATTACTCCCCCAATTACCGCACCTTTCACTCCGGCTAATAAGGCATTTGATAAACTCCCACCTCCAAGCATTACGCCTAGAGTACTACCGGTAAAGCCGGATGCAGCACCAGATAATAAGACAGATCCTAAGGCGATACCGCCTGCTCCTCCTGCTGGTAGAGTTAACATGCCGACAGCAATGCTCGCTCCTGAGACTACTAGTGTATTCCAAAGCTCCTCTCCGAAAACTGTTTTACCTAATTCATTAGCAGTGATAGCTCCGGAAATGGAACCGCTTATTTGAAAAACCCCTTTTCCTATGTTTTTGAATCCTTTAAGAATATCACCTTTTAAGATTTGCCCTGTTCCCCGGGCAAGGTTGCTCACGCCTTTTTTGAAGACTCTGACCGTCTTTTTGACTCCATTGACAATCCCTTTTCCGACCTTTTTGAGAGCACCTCCAATTTTTTTGAAGAAATAGCCGCTCGGGTCATTGTAGGATAGTGGATTGTTCAGCACATAGGAGTATCGGTTGAGATTTTGCAGGTCCATGTCATCCTGGATGAATGGATCTGGGCTGATAAATCGTCCGACCACCGGGTCATAAATTCGGCCATTCATGTTGATCAGGGAGAACCAGTCGATGTGTTCATGGCCGGTGAATCCACGATCATATTCGTGTTCTTCCTCTTCCTCTATTGAGCTGCCGTCCGGATTTCTTCGCTTGCCCCAGGCGTCATAGCTTAAAACCTGAACCAGTTCTCCGTCCTCATCAGAAACGGCCTGTAGAGATCCCAGGTGGTCTTTGTGCCAGTAGTGGGTAAAACTCTCGCCATTGGTCTGTTCATTGTGAACAGCGACCACCCCTTGTCCCCCCCGGATATAGTGCAGTGCCCTGGCCAGACTGTCAGTAACTTCAATTTCCAGGATAGAACCAACATGTATTTTTTTCTTTACCAGAGAATCGTTGACGAAGTAGCGTTGTACGGTCCGGCTATAGCTTGGGGCATAGTCGATCTCCTGACGAAAAGAGTCTCTGCTGATCGTCTGAACTTTATTGAAAGAAGTATAAGTGAAGTCGGTGACCGAACTCGGAATGCAAGACTGAGTGCCATTACCCTCTATCCTTGTGAGTTGGTGAGGGCCGGCTCCATTCTCTCCATAAAAATATGCTCCGACATCCGACTTGGAAGTGATGTTCCCTAAAATATCATATTCAATATCCACGGTGTCCTGAAACGGGATGATACTGGAGGTAAGCCGATTCAGGCCGTCGTAGGTGAAGTCTTCCGTCAGGCCTTGCAGGTAATCTAACCTTTGAGTTAGGTTTCCGATATTATCATAAGTGAAAGCGAGGTTCTGAACTTCGACCGCCCCCTGGGTATGGTGGCTTTGGATACCTTCCAGCCAATTGGTGGCTGTGTTGTAGGCATATTCCGTGGTAATGTTGTTGCCCAGGGTCTGCCGGGTGAGTTGTCCCTTGGCGTCGAACTCATTGGCTTCCCAGTATAGCTGATTCGTGCCCAGGTTCCTTATTTCCGACAGATAGTTGTATTCATTGTATTCGTGACGGATGGCAAGACCATAAGGGTAATAAATAGACTGGGGCCGGCCGAATTCATCATAGTAAAAGGAAGTCTCGTAAAGTTCGCCTTCAATCGTTTCTTTACTCTTGTAAATCCGGCTTAGCTCATCATATAAAATCTCATAATGGTAGTCAAAGTCATCGGAAGAAATACTGGCCAGAAGGCCAATGCCATTTTCCTGGGTGTCATAAGTCCAGGTGGTTTCTCCTTCCGGTTCGCTCCTGTTGATCATTCTACCCAGAACGTCATATTCAAATGTGAGGGCATTGCCCTTAGGGTCGGTTTGTGATAGGAGTTCCCCTATGGAGTTGTAAGTATAGGAATACGTCCCCATATCGGGGTCCGTCATAGAGGCCTTGTTGGAGTAAATATCATAAATCATGGAGATCACATTCCCTAACTGGTCAGTGATACCGGTCAAATTTCCTGTAGCATCATACTGGTAAGTAATCGTGTTGTCCTGATTATCGGTAACACTGATGGTTTGGCCTATCACGTTCTTGGTAACCGTCTTTGATTGTCCCTTAGGGTTGATCTGCGTAGTAGTTAAGCCGTCGAAGATGGTCTGATTCACCAGCCCTCCCGGTTCGGTAACGGTAATTTCTCTTCCCAGAATATCGTATTCGAGCTCGGTCCACAAGATGGGATCGCCTTCATAATAAGGATCGGATTTTCGGGAGATCAGGCCTAACTCATTGTAGTCCGTCCTTTCGAAGATTGGATCACCACTGAACCCTACTGTTTCCATCAGAACCTCCCTTCCCAGGATGTCAAAGTATTCCTTATGCGGAGGGTCGATGGTTGCCTCAGCCTGGATATAGAAAACAGCTCCCGGTGGGCAATCCCCATTACACTTATTGTAAGACTGGGTGCGCCAGGTCCCATCGGGGTAATCAGTTCGGATGATCCTTCCAAACGGATCATACTGATATGTGGTGGTTAATCCATTAGGATCGGTTTCGGAAGTTTTATGTCCGAGAACCGGGTCGTATTCGGTTGTTTTGGTGTGGCCCAGATCATTAGTAGCAGAGATCAGAAAACGGCCACGGTCATCGTAGGAAGAAAAAGTGTTTCGATTCTCCTGCTCGTCACCATTATAGAAGGTAACAGTACTTTGGACAATATTCCCATATGCATCATGGACATAAGTTTTTTCGATCTGATCTTCTGGAGGAAGGTCGGGTTCCGTGACCTCCCTGATCATTAATCCGGATTCAGGATCATATTCGAAAGCCGAAATCTTGGTCACAGGGGCCTGGCCCGGAGCAAATTTGGTGACTTCAGCTCTTACCAATCTTCCCAAGATCCAATTGGATAGAAAGCCGCTGTACTCATAAAAATTGTAAGTTGAATCGATATATCCATTCCCATAATCGACGACTGCCTTGACTACGTTGCCATAATCATCAAGTTCATTACGCGTAGTGATGCTCGATACGAGTGAGCCGTCAATCTCATAAGAAGTCGAGGTGCTTTCGTAGGTATAGGCAAAATGGGTGCTGAGCGGAACATCATTGTTATTGTAAAAAAACAGAAGGGTATCCTTATTAATCGTTTCGCTGATCAGTGTGCCGTTTGGTAGCCTTACTTCCTCCCTCTCCAGGGGACTTCCAATATAACGGTGGTCTCTGTTCATAAACCGGCTCGTAACCACTCCGCTCGTTTCATCGGTGACATGTATTTCTTTAAATCCCCTGAATCCCCTTCCGTGGAGGTTCATTTTGGCACCCTTGTACCGATAGGACATTTTGTTGACCCCTCCAACACCATTGTCAACCGAGTAGGAGCAAACTACATAGAACTTATTTTGAAAATCGAAATCTGGATAGGTAGCGTTATTCTCTTGGGTGTAGATACCTTCCTCGGTCAAAGGCCGGTAATCAATGGCCACCGTGTAACCGTTGCCGGCCCGGATCGTATCCACAAGGTTGCTTACTCCCAAATCACTTTTGAAAAAGCGATTGGTGCCGTTGCTTTTATTGTACCAAAAAGCATCGATGATACTTTGTCCACTATATCCACCAAAAGTAAAAGTGGTGCCACCATCTATCGCCCCCGGGGAAATCAGGTTAGATAAATCACTGGCTCCTGTAAAATGGCATCTGCCATCATTGAATAACCATAGGTTGTTTCCGGACTCTTTATCATACAATACAGCATCATTGAAGCTGTCGCCATTTATGTCTAGTAGATAGATGGATTCATAACCTGATAGAATAGAAGGGTTCAGGTTATGGTCAGCCTCGACAAAGCTAAGATCACCCTTGTTGAAAAACCATACCGACTCACCACTCCCCATGTCATGCCACATCAGGTCAGGCAGGCCGTCCCCATTCCAGTCGCCGAACTGAATACCGTCTCCTCCATTTATCGCACTGGCAGCGATCGGGTTGTTGACCGGGGGCGAAAATGACAAGTCATTGCCGTTGCCGGAATTTTTTATCCATTTTGTTGCACCGCTCGCTTCATCATACCAAATGAGATCCGTTAATCCATCTCCGTCCCAGTCCAATGGAAAAAGGCCAGAGCCATTGCTGACCCAACTACTAGGGATCAAATTGCCGGTTCCCGAAGGAGAAGTGAACTCGAATGTCTCTCCGTTCTCGCTATTGTTGAGGTAGAACCTGTTTGTACCGGATGGTTGGTGATAGATCAAAAGGTCCGTCCGTCCGTCTCCATTCCAGTCGGAAGGAATGACCGACACGTTTTGGTTATTAATTAAGTCGAGTTCCCCTGTGGGGATCAGGTTGTTGATCCTTACAAAGGATAGGTCGTCATTATCTTGTCCCTGGTTAGAAAACCATCGATTAGCGCCGGTAAAAGGATTATACCAAAAGATGTCTGTGAGTCCATCCGTATTGAAATCTGCAAATTGGATGAGTCCTTCGTCGAGATCGCCGGGGTTAATAGGGTTCGTTGAGGTGGAAGAAGTAAAATCGAAGTCCCAGGAGTTAAAATAGAATTTGTTACCCCCTGTTTGGGTGTTAAACCTTAGCAAGTCAATTCGTCCGTCGCCATTCCAGTCTCCCTGAAAAACTGCAATGTTATCGTTGTCCAAATCCCCTGCTGGTAAGCCTGGATTTTGGGTAAAGTCTAGTTCATTTTCCTCCTTCCATTTAAAAGTGGTAGGTTCCAGGCAACTCCCGTCAGATCCGCATTCAGTCACACTGTTCAGAAGACAAATCCCGGAATAGGTTCCCAGCGTATATTCAAAGCGGTACTCTCTGGCTAGCTGATCCTCGTGGAAAGATTTTATGGCTTTGAGGATCTTATTGGACTGGATTTTACGCCCCATGACGTAGCGAGGAATATTGTCAGGGCGATCCTCATAGTAAAACTCGACATGGTTATAGGGCGCCAGGCCTGTATTAACATTGCCAGTATATTCGATAGAGGTAGGGCGGTAATCGCCGTTGGCAATATCCTTCTCATAATTGAATAGGATGTAATTACCTTTCGTATCTTGAATCTTGTTGACCAGCCAGTGTACGATACTTCCGGATTGCTGGACCTCTACCCTGGAGTTGCCAGTGAAGCCATATTCCATGATCAATCCGGAGTTCGTCCACACTCTGAACTTCTCTGGAGAGCCGTTGACATTACCAAATGAAACGACCTTCATAAAGGCATTTTGCTCCGTTCGGTACTCTGCTCCATCCGCCCCGTAGGTGCCACTAACCAGAACCAGCCTTTCCCCATCTAAGCTGTAAGTGTCGGAGCCATCGATTTTCACTCCTCTGATTTCGTTATCCTGGGCCAGCGTTTTCCCGCTTCTACTGATAGTTGATATCCCGAGAAGCGACCATCCATTTCCAAGGATACCATTGCTTCCCTGGCTGTTGTAGGCAATGGTCAATTCGGGAGTCATACCCGCTGTGCCCGGAGAAAGGGATAAAGGGATACCATAAGTAGCGCTGCCGGCATCGGTAACTGAAAACTGACCATTGATGTATCCAAAGGAGTTAGTTTCTGTAGCTGAAACGGAAGACTTATCTTCAGAAGGCTGTAGAAAAAAGAAGAGTAGGAGAAAAAATCCGATGGCTCGCATGTTTATCCTTTCCATGGCTGGAATTTTTGATAGTTTCTTTGGACATTTCTATTGAGGTTTTCAAAAATGTGAAATATGCTCCCAGGCCTCTTGGACAATTGTTGCATCCCTTTGGATAATAGTTGCATGAATAAGCGCAACAAGTACAAGCACCTGAAAATCAGTAACAAAGAAGCAATGATTCCCCATTGAGAATACATGGGTTGATCGGTGGAGTAGACATACGAAGGGTTCACAAAAGAGAATTCAACAATTTTTCTTGCTGCAGAAACCGGATGACTGCGTGAAATGATCCCATCACTCCCTAAAAAAAGCACTCGGCGCTCCCCCAAACTCCTCTGCAAACACCCTTGAAAAATAAGCCGGGTCCGAGAACCCCACCGCGTAGGCTACCGCCTGCACGCTCTCTGGCCCGGTCTTCAGCAGTTCCATGGCCCGCTGCAGGCGGACCGATCGGATAAAGCGCCCCGTCGATTTGCCGGTCAGCGCCTTGAGCTTGCGGTGCACCTGGGTGCGGCTGAGGTGGAGGGCGGCGATGAGCTCGTTCGGGCCGAAGGTATCGTCGTCGATGTGGGCTTCGACGGCTTCCCGGGCCTTGCGGACGAATTCGTCTTCCTGTTGCAGGGCGGGGTCGTTAGTGGCGGGCGGGGGCGTGAGGCCGGCGTAGCGCTCCTGCAGCTTCCGGCGCAGCTCCACCAGCTTCTCCAGGCGGATGAGCAGTTCTTCCTTGTGGAAGGGCTTGGGCAGGTAGGCGTCGGCGCCGCGCTGCAGGCCGGCGAGGCGGGCCTGTACGGTAGCCTTGGCGGTGAGCAGCACGATGGGGATGTGGCTGGTGCGCTCGTCGGTTTTCAGTTTTTCGCACATGTCCAGGCCGTCCATTTCGGGCATCATGACGTCGGAGATGATGATGTCGGGCACGGCCTCCAGGGCAGCTTCCAGGCCGAGGCGGCCGTTGGGGGCGGTGCGGATGACATAGCGCCCCTGCAGGCATTCTTCCAGGTAGGTAATGATGTCGGGGGCATCTTCGACGATGAGGAGGGTGGGAAGGGAATCGTCCGCAGCGGTGGAAGGCGCCGGCGGGGCCGTATCTTTGCTTTCGGCCGGTAGGGGCAGGACTGGCCGTCCTATGTCGCCGAAATCGACTTTCTCCCGCCGCGGCGCTTCATTGGTGATGGGCAGGTACACCGTAAAGCAGGCGCCGCGACCTTCCTCGCTGTCTACCTCGATACGCCCGCCGTGCAGCTCCACCAGCTCTTTGGTGAGTGTGAGGCCGATGCCGGTGCCTTCGCCGGGGCGGGAGCTGCTGGCATCCACCTGGTAGAAGCGGTTGAAGATGTGGGGAAGCTTGTCGGCGGGGATGCCGGGGCCGTTGTCGCGGACTTCCAGGCGGAAGGTGCGGCCGGCTTTCGTTTCTACTTCGCTTGTCCGGATGTCAACCTTTCCTCCTTCCGGGGTAAATTTCAGCGCGTTGGACAGCAGGTTGGTGAAGATCTGGTGGAGCTTTTCCTCGTCGTAGTCCATCATCAGTTCGGGAGGGTCAGCGGTGAAATTCAGTTCGATGCCTTTGGATTCGGCCAGGGAACCGTAGGATTCCGTCAGGTAGCGCAGGTAACCCACAACCTCTCCCTGCTGAAAATGTAGGGCCATCTGGTTGGCTTCCAGGCGGGCAAGGTCGAGCATCTGGTTGACGAGCTGCAGCACGCGGCGGCCGTTGCGGCGGACGAGATCAACCGCTCTTTTGAGGCGCCCGGTCTCGTCCTTCTGGTGATAGCCCATGATCTCGTCGCTCAGGCCGAGAATGACCGTGAGCGGGGTGCGAAACTCGTGGGAGATGTTGGTGTAGAGCTGGCTCTTGACGGTATCCAGTTCCTGCAGCCGCTCGGCTTCCCGCTGCCGGGCTTCCAGGTCGGCCTGCAGGCGCCAGCGGCGGCGCTGGTAGCGGAGGTAGGCGTAGAAGAGGAGCGCTACGGCCAGGGCGTAGAGCCCGTAGGCCCACCAGGTAAGCCACCAGGGGGGGATGATGGTGAGGGCGATGGAAGCGCTTTCCTCGCTGAAGACGCCATCGGCATTGGCGGCACGTACATTCAGGCGATACTTCCCGGGCGGCAGGTTGGTAAAGGTAGCGGTGCGCTGATTGCCGATGTCCTGCCATTCTTTGTCGAACCCCTCCAGCCGGTAGGAATAGCGGACTTTTTCCGGGTTGGAAAAGTGGGGGGAGGCGAATTTGAAAGTGAGGGTTTTATGCCGGTAGGGAACGGCCAGCTCTTTCGTTTCGGTGATGGATTGGCCGAGGAAGAAACCATCCACGCCAGCCTCGGAGCGCCCCTGAATGGGAACGGGCTGATTGGCGATCAGGAAATCGGTAAACAACACGGTGGGCGGCGCGGGGCCGCCCCGAAGGCTGTCCGGGTGGAAAATGTCGATCCCCTGTTTGCCTTCGTAGACGAACTCGCCGGTGGAGGGAATGCGGTAGTGGCTGAAGGCGTCGTACTGCTTGTTCAGCAGGCCGTCCCGGTGGTCGAACATTTTTACGGACTCTTCTTTGGGGTCAAATTTGACGATGCCTTTATAAGTGCTCAGCCACAGGTTGCCGTGATCG
>CAYQKY010000161.1:0-19710 GCA_964418125.1 uncultured Phaeodactylibacter sp. | reverse complement strand
GCAAAGATCTTTCGCCGCCACGCGGCTAAAATTTAAATTAACAAAGTAGCATTAAGCCCCTGCTCATTCCAAATTATACAATGCCTTCCCTGCCGGCTCAAACTTATCGCCCGGCACCCAGTAAGGCCGCTGGCCCCAGTTGGCGATCAGCTCTGCGGCACGGATGTAGGCCGTCCAGTACTTGTAGACATAATCGAGGTCCACAGTATCGAATTCATCGGAGGGCTGGTGGTAGTATTCGGAGATACGCTCGTCAAAGGCCCGCATCGCCATCTTGAAGTTGACCGCCGGCACCCCTTTAGCGGCAAAACTTACCTGGTCCGAGCGTTCGTAGTAGTTTTGGTTTGGTATGCGGTCGCCGATCACACCCAGGCCTGCTTCAGCCGCCGCCTGATACACCAGTTCGTCGATATTGGTGCGGTTGGTGTCCAGCAGCGTGACTACATCCGTATCGGTGTAGCCGGAGTTGTCGATATTGAAGGCAAAAACCGTTTCTTCCAGCGGGATTTTCGGGTTGTCGGCGTAATACTGGCTGCCAAGCAGGCCCTTTTCTTCTCCCGTCAAAGCAATGATGATGATGGAGCGTTTTGGCGGGTACTTCCCAAAATATTTGGCGGCATTGATCAGGCCGGTGGTACCGATGCCATTATCCCGGGTGCCGTTGTAAATGGAGTCCTGGCCCTCGTTGGCCTGTACGCCCACGTGGTCGTAGTGTGCGCACATGACGATGTGCTCTTTTTTCAATTCAGGATCCGTTCCTTCTACCTTCCCGACGACGTTAAAAGCATCCACTTCCGTTTTTTTAACCCCTTTTATGCTGATGGAAACCGGAGTTTCAGGCGCACCTTTTAACTGCTGGAGTAATAAGCCGGCCGAATCGCGCACCCAAAGATGGGGCAACCCTTCTTCTTCATTTTCATCGATCTCCCCCACGCTCATCCGTTCCCGGTTGAGGTAGTTCAGCACCAGCTGCCAGGGAATGCGTTGCGCCGGGCCGAACAGCTGGATCAGGGCGACGGCGCCGGCGTCCTCCAGTGCTTTCACCTGATCGCGGCTGATGGCGGAGCCCCGCACATCCTGGAGTACGGTGATGACTACCCTGCCTTTCACGTTGGCGGGATCGTAATCCTTCAGTTCCGTCAGGTAAACTAGAGGCGCTTCTATTGTTCCATTGTCACCGGAAAGAACGCACAGGTCGACGCCACCGGTGAACTCCTGCCCCAGCATCGAAATGGTTGCTTCATTGGGCGGCTTAGTCGTATGCAGTGGGACGCGCTGCAGGTAATCTCCTTCCGTATCTCCCATTGGGGCCAGGCCAAACCGGCGGAACTGTTCGGCGATGTAGCGCCCGGCAATGAGCAGCTCGGGTGTGCCCGTATCGCGCCCTCTGAGTTCATCGGCAGTGAGAAAACGAAGGTGGGATTCGGCTTCGGGCCGGCCGATGGTTTCGTTAATTCGGCTGGCCTGGGCGTTGGAGTAGTTTGCGCTGACAAGGCCGGCAAACGATACCAGGAGGAGAATAATATTTGTCTTCATGAAATAAAGATGGCGGTTTTTGGCCAATTTTACCAGAATACATCCGAATAAGGTACAGGCGCCGGGCCTGCAACCCCGTAATAAACAGGAAGCAATCGTTCAAAGCAGGCAGTGGAGAAACAACAAACGGCAACTCCTATCCCTGCCCCCAAAACTCCATCCTCAGGAAGTAGGAGGAAAGAATATTGGGGAAATCCGGAAATAGCCATTTGAAGGACTACCTTGAGGTGAAATTGCGATTTTTAGTATTATTTTTACCCGAAGAATTAATCTCCCCTCCTCCGGGCAAGCGCTGACAGCCGGAAGACGGGGTAGTAAAACTTTGCACAAAGCGAAAAAGCACTCACAACCATGAAATTTGAATTCATCGACTACGCTATTTTTGTAGCCTACGCCGTACTCATCGTCGGGATCGCCTACTGGGTGACCCGCAAGGGGGAAAAGACATCGGAAGATTACTTTCTCGCCGGCAAGTCGCTACCCTGGTGGGCGATCGGCGCCTCCCTGATCGCCGCCAATATATCCGCCGAGCAGTTCATCGGCATGTCGGGGTCGGGGTTTGCCATCGGGCTGGCCATCGCTTCTTACGAATGGATGGCGGCCATCACGCTGCTCATCGTCGGGAAGTTTTTCCTGCCCATTTTCATCGAGAAGAAACTGTACACCATCCCGGAATTCGTACAACAACGCTACAGTGAGAACCTGAAAACCATTCTGGCCGTATTCTGGATCGGGCTGTACATCTTCGTCAACCTGACTTCCGTATTGTACCTGGGCGCCACGGCCCTCGACACCATTATGGGAATGGGCGACGGCTCTATGCTGGTGCCCGCCATCATCGGGCTGGCCCTGTTCGCTGCCCTGTATTCCCTGTGGGGAGGGCTGGCGGCCGTGGCCTGGACGGATGTGGTACAGGTGGTCCTGCTCATCGTCGGCGGGTTGATCACGACTTTCATTGCCTTGTCTCACGTTTCACCGGACGGCGGCGTACTTGCCGGCTTTAAGGTGATCTACGAGCAGGTTCCGGATAAATTTTCCATGATACTGGAGAAGGGGGAGATCATCACTCCCAACGGGAGAGACGCCTGGTGGGACCTGCCGGGCCTGGCCGTCCTGATCGGCGGCATGTGGGTGGCCAACCTGTACTACTGGGGGTTCAACCAGTACATCATTCAGCGGACCCTGGCGGCCAAATCCCTCCGGGAATCGCAAAGAGGCATCGCCTTTGCCGCTTTCCTGAAGCTGCTGATCCCCCTGATCGTAGTCGTACCCGGTATTGTAGCCTACGTTTTAAATGTCGGGCCGGACGGGATGGTGACCGCAGAATCGGCAGCGCCCTCTTTTATCGGCGACAACGGCAACATCATCAACGACAACGCCGCGCCCTGGCTGATCAGCAGCTTTATCCCGGCAGGGCTTAAGGGGCTGGTCGTTGCCGCCCTGGCCGCAGCCATCGTGTCTTCCCTGGCCTCCATGCTCAACTCGACGGCCACCATCTTCACGATGGACATCTACAAGCCTTATTTCAATAAAACCGCCTCTGAAGGAAGCCTGGTGAATGTAGGCCGGATCTCGGCCGCCTCCGCTTTGGTGATTGCCGTATTCATCGCTCCGCAACTGCAGAACCTGGGGCAGGTATTCCAGTATATCCAGGAATATACCGGCATCGTCAGCCCCGGCATCCTGGCCATCTTCCTGCTGGGCCTGTTCTGGAAGAAAGCGACCAACAAGGCCGCCATCTGGGGCGCAGTACTTTCCATCCCGATCGCCCTTTACTTCAAGGTGGCGCCCAACGGCTGGTCCGACAGCCCGTTCTTCCTCGAGCTGCCCTTTATGAACCAAATGTTCTGGACCTGCCTCGCTACCATGATCATCATTGCTCTGGCCAGTTACCTGGAGAACAAAGGCGCTGATGATGAGCACGGCATTCCGCTTTCCTGGCAGCTGTTCAGGACGGGGCGGGCGTTCAATATCAGCGCAGCTATCGTCTGCGTGATCCTGATCGTGCTTTATACGGTATTCTGGTAGGCCTCCCCATTATGGGATCAGGTACTCTAATGGGCTTACCCGGGCCGGATGCCGGGTAAGCCCATTACTTCTACTTTGTTACTTTAAAAAGCACGCTTTCACCTGGGATACCTCATTCTGGTATAGACGATAAAGTTATATATCCCCCGGCGTCTCCCCCAATTCCTGAATAACGTATATTTGGAGGCTGCTTTAATAGTTTGAAGCAACAAATAAACACCAAAAAAAAAATACAGTGAAAGTATTTGTCACCGGCCCCGACGGCTTACTGGGAAGCAACCTTATAAGAGAGTTAATTTACAGGAAGCACGAAGTGCGGGCATTTATTCTTCCGGGCAGGAGCTGCAAATCTCTGGACGGGCTGGAAATCGAAAGGCATTTCGGAGATATCCTAAACCCGGAGGATGTAGCCAACGGATAATTATCACCTCCAATATTTATCATCATGAAGCCCGCAGAACTCTTGATTTTCACAGCCCTCTTTGCAGCATTCTTCACCCGTTGCGCTCCCGCAACAGATCAGGGGGATAGCCACTCAGCAGCCCGTAGCTCCGATTCCATCCTAACCGTCACCGGCCCCATTCCCGCCGACAGCCTGGGCCTGGCCCTCATCCACGAGCATGTCTTCCTCGACTGGAGCGGAGCCGACAGCATGCGCCCGCAGGACTGGGAGGAAGAGGCTGCTTTTGAGGCTATATTGCCCCATCTCCTGGAAGTAAAAAAGCATGGCGTCAGGTCGTTCCTGGAATGCACGCCGGCCTACCTGGGCAGAAACCCCGGCCTGCTGCACCGCCTGTCGGTGGAAAGCGGCCTGCAGATCCTTACCAATACGGGATTTTACGGCGCCCGGCAGAACCGGTATATTCCGGCCTTTGCTTTTGGGGCCACCGCCGAAGAGCTGGCCGGTATCTGGGTGAAGGAATTCGAAGAAGGGATCGGGGATGATGGCCTAACTGTTCGCCCGGGGTTCATCAAGATCGGCGTCGATGCGGATTCCAGCTTATCCGAAATGCATCAAAAACTGGCCCGGGCGGCCGCTCTTACCCACCTGCGCACCGGCCTCACCATCGTCGCCCATACCGGCATCGACACCACCGCCGCCCTCCAGCTGGCCATCCTGGAGCAGGCCGGCGTTGCCCCCGACGCATTTGTCTGGACCCACGCGCAGAACGGCACGCCGGAAGGCCACGTCCGCCTGGCAAAACGCGGCGCCTGGGTTTCGCTGGACGGGCTCGGTTGGGTGGCGCCCGAGGATCATCAGGGCGATTCTACGGCCTTGTATCAGTATGTAGATTATTTGAAAAACCTAAAGGCCCACGGCCTCCTCCACCGCGCCCTGATCTCGCACGATGCCGGCTGGTATACGCATGGCGAAGCCGGGGGCGGTGATTACAAGCCACATACGCCAATTTTCACTTTGCTGAAACCGCTGCTGCTGAAAAATGGCTTTACGGAGGAAAACTTCCGGCTGCTGCTGGTGGAGAACCCTAGGGAAGCTTACGCCATTCGGGTGCGCAGGCTGAAGGCGGAATAAGCCCCGAGTGAGGCTTCTTACTTCGCCTCCAGAGCCCCTTCCAAACGGATATCCTCCGAAGAGGCGCCAACCAGCAATTCCACCGGCCCTTCTTCCAGGACGAAAGCCTGTTGCTCCACATCCCAGTACTTCAATTCCTCCGCCTTAAGCGGTATGGTTACCCTCCTGCTTTCGCCCGCCGGGATGTGTACCCGCCGGAACCCTTTCAGCGCCTTTCGCGGCCGGTCGACTTTGGAATCCGGGAAACGCACATAGAGCTGGACTACCTCATCGCTATCCATGGAGCCGGTATTCTTCACATTCAGCGAAATCTCAACAACCTCCCCGTCCGCGATCGCCGGTTTGCTGGTGCTGAGGCCAGAGTATTCAAAAGAAGTATAGCTCAGCCCGTGGCCGAAAGCAAACAGCGGTTCGTGCCGGCTGTACATATAGGTGCGGCCGTTGCGAATGTCGTAGTCCAGAATGGGCGGCAGCTGATCGATCGAGGCCGGCCAGGTTTGCACCAGGCGGCCCGCGGGGCTTTCTGCTCCGAAGAGTATGTCGGCCAGGCCATTGCCCAGCTCCTGGCTGGACTGGGTGACATGCATGATGGCCGGGATATTTTCTTTCGACCAGGGTATCGCATACGGAAAGCTGGACACCAGCACCAGGACGGTATTCGGGTTGGCCGCTTTCACCAGCCGGGCCAGGTCTTCCTGCTCGAGGGAAATGGCCTGGCGGTCCACCTCCTCTCGCCCGTCGCTGGCCACGTAGTTCTGCCCCCAGCCCAGGCCGTAGCTCAGGGGGTGGTTGCCGATGCAAACGATAGCGATATCGGATTCCCGGGCGGCGATCACGGCAGAATCCGCCTTATTGGAGGCGGCAAACCGTACGGTCACCTCTTCTCCAACGGCATTCCGGATGCCGTCCAGCACCGAGGCGTGGTAGGGCGGCGTGCCGGCATACCAGTCGGGAACGACGAGATCGGAGCTCGGGCCGATGACGGCAATGGAGGTGAGCTTCTTTTTGTCCAGCGGCAGCAGGCCCTCGTTTTTCATCAGTACGATCGATTTCCGGGTGGCCTTTAGCGCCAGCTCCTGCGCCTCCGGTTTTGTCCAGGGCCGGATGGTATCGGAGATACCGATGCTGGTGTAGGGGTTGTCGGCGCCGTCGTCCAGCAGGCCCAGTTTAAGCATCACGCGCAGGGTTCCCCGGACGGCTTCGTCTATATCCTTTTCTGTGGCCAGGCCTCTGTCCAGCGCTTCCTGCAGGGGCGTTTTATACTGGTCCAGGAACATGGTAATGCCGGCCTTGATGCAGGCCGCGGTAGCTTCCGGAAGGCCCGGAAAGTACTGGTGTTCGGTGACGAGGCGCGTCAGGCCTCCCCCGTCGGTGCAGATGATGCCATTCTGGCCCCACTCCGCCACGGCAATGTCCTCCAGCATGGGATGGACATGGCAGGGAATGCCGTTGTGTTTGTTGTACGCCGCCATGAAGGCGCGGGAACCACCCTCAACCACACCTTTATAGAAAGGATAGGAATAGTACTCTCGCCACAGCCGCTCGTCAAAGTCCGAAGAGTTGGCAAACCGGTTGTTCTCGTTGCTGTTGGCCAGGAAATGCTTCATCAGGGAGGCCGTTTTCCAGTAGCGGGGGTGATCGCCCTGCAGGCCCTTTACATAAGCTACTGTCAGGACGGAGGCCAGGTAGGCGTCCTCGCCGTAGCACTCTTCCGTACGCCCCCAGCGGATGTCCCGGCCCAGGTCGGCGTTGGGCGCCAGGACGATCAGCCCGGCCTTGCCGTAGTTCTCATTTTGCCGCAGGTATCGGGCTTCGTAGGCTTCCCAGGCGGCCAGCTGTTCGTGCAGTTCCGGATTCCACATCTGGGCCAGCCCGATCGCCTGCGGGAAGGTGGTCGTCGGCGCCTCCCCTTCCCCTTTCACCGCCCAGTTGGCCGGGCCGCTGAAGGCCAGGCCGTGGAGCCCCTCCACGATCCGGGTATTCTGAACGCCCAGGCGGGGCGCCCCAGCCGGGCGGGAAGAGAGGTTGTCGATCTTTTCTTCCAGCGTCATCAGGGAGATGAGGTTGTCGAGGCGCTCATCGTCGGAGAGGGAGATGTTCTGGAAGGGATAAGGTTGAGCGATGGTAGTGCCGGTGATGGCAACAAAGAGCAGGAGTAATGAAAATTTCTTCATAGGAATACAGTTCTGGATAGAAGAGCATAATACGACATTTTCAACTTTTATCCGCCTCATAAGTGAAATCCTCCGGAAATAACGACAAGCCTCCACCAGGCCTCCGTGGCGGCCGCATCGGCAGTGGACAAGTCAGGGGAGTCCAGGATGAAAGCCTGTTCCATCTGCTCACCCAGGGCCAGCAGGCGATGGCCGGTAAAAGAGTAGTAGTTTTCCATGGATTTTCAGTCGTGAAATTCTACATTTAGCCTGGATCAACAAGTACCTCATGAAAAACTTCCGGCTCATTCTAACCCTCTGCCTTTGCACCCAGATCCTATTCTTCACTACAGCCCAGGAAAGAACCCTCACCACCCTGCACGACGGCTGGAAATTCCACAAAGGCGCGCATGAAAGCGGCGCTGCCGCAGATCTCGATGACAGCGCCTGGCAAAGCGTCACCGTCCCCCACGACTGGGCTATCGCCGGCCCTTTTATCCTGGACGGCGACGGCAGCACCGGCAAGCTGCCCTGGAAAGGCGAGGGGTGGTACCGCCGTGCCCTTGATATCCCCGCTTCAATGAGCGGCAAGCCCATCTACCTGATCTTCGACGGCGTGATGGCTTTCCCGAAAGTATACATCAACGGGAAACTCGCCGGCGAATGGGATTACGGATACAATTCTTTTTACCTGGATATAACAGATCATATCAACCCCGGTGGGCGGAACCTCCTTGCCGTCCATGCCGACACCCGGAAACACGACAGCCGCTGGTATCCCGGGGCAGGGATCTACCGAAAGGTTCAGATGCTGGTTGTCAACCCCATTCATGTTGATGTTTGGGGAACGTACGTGACTACGCCCATCGTAAAGCCGCATTATGCGGATGTGCGCATCGGGGCCACCATCAACAATTTTTCCGGAAAAGCAGATTCCGTAAGGGTTATCCATCAGATCATAACGCCGGACGGAACGGTAGTTGCCGAGGGAGAAACCTCCGGGCTGATCCGCGCCGGCGGCAGCAAAATGCTGGAAGCAACCCTAACTGTAGCCAATCCCCGCCGCTGGGACATCGACGACCCTTTCCTGTATGAAGTCCGCACGATCGTACGCGCCGGCGGAAGGAATGCCGGCCATTACACCACTCCCTTTGGCGTGCGCACCATCCGGTTCACGGCAGACGACGGCTTCTACCTCAACGACAGGCGGGTACAGCTCAAGGGCGTCAACCTCCACCACGGCCACGGCCCGCTGGGCGCCGCTTTCTACCCCCGGGCCATGGAACGCCAGCTGGAGATCATGAAGGCCATGGGCGTCAACGCCATCCGCAACAGCCACAACGTGGCCGCGCCCGAACTCGCCGATCTGTGCAGCCGTATGGGCCTATTGCTGTTCAACGAAGCTTTCGACAAATACGACGGGAAAGCCGGCATCACCGAAGACACCGATTTCGAAGCATTCGCCCACCGCAACATCCGCAATTTCGTGGTGCGCGACCGGAACCAGCCCTCGGTTTTCCTCTGGAGCGTAGGCAATGAGATCGGCGATGTGCAGTGGAACATCAACAACGGTTTCCACCGCCTGCATACCATGGTCAATTATGTAAATAAATACGACCCCACCCGGCCTACCACCATGGCCAACGACAGCTGGGAAAGCGCCAAACTCCGCCACTTCGACTATTACGACGTGCACAGCTGGAACTACAGCCGCCGCTACCGGCTGGCCCGGCAGTTGGAGCCCGGCAAGAGCGTTATCATCAGCGAGTCGGCCTCCACGGTCAGTACCCGCGGATTCTATGAATTTCCGCTTCCGGAAGAAAAAACGGACTTCACCCGCTCCCTGCAGGTGAGCTCCTACGATTTGAATGCCCCCTGGTGGGCGGAAGTACCCGATGACGACTTCATGTGGCAACAAGAGGAACCGTACGTGGCTGGAGAGTTCGTCTGGACCGGTTTCGATTACCTGGGGGAGCCTACGCCCTATGACAACAATTCCGTCCGGGAAATGGGGATGACAGACAGGGAGGCTTCGCGCAGTTCCTACTTCGGCATCGTCGACCTGGTGGGCATTCCCAAAGACCGGTTCTACCTCTACAAGAGCTACTGGAAACCGGAAGACACCACCATTCACATCCTGCCCCACTGGAACTGGGAAGGCAGGGGCGGCCAAAATGTCCCGGTTTTTGTCTACACCAACGGCGACTGCGCCGAGCTCTTCCTCAACGGCAGGTCACTCGGCAAAAAATGCAAAAGCCCCAAATCGGAAAGATCCATTGAGCGGTTCCGCCTGATGTGGAACGATGTGGTGTATGAACCGGGTGAACTTCGCGCGGTGGCCTACAAACACGGGAAGAAGCTCGGAGAGCAGGTATTGCAAACGGCAGGCAAGCCGGCCCGCCTCCGGCTCACGGCAGACAGGAAGCAAATAACGGCCGGAGGCATGGATCTGTCCTACATCCTGGTGGAAGCCCTGGATGAAAAGGGGAACCCCGCACCCCTTGCCGGCGACAAAGTAGAGATCACCCTTGAGGGAGCGGGAAGCATTGCCGGCGTTGGGAATGGCAACCCGCAGTCATTCGAGCCCTTCCAGGCGGATCACGTCTACCTGTTTTATGGGAAGGCGATGATCATTGTAAAATCGGGCCGCAGCCCCGGCAGAATAGCAATAACAGGGCGGCTGAAAGGATTGAAGGAAGATTCTGTAGAAATTGTAGTCAAATGAGGGCCTTTCATGATCCGCGAAAATTTTGTGCTTTACATTACACATGCCGCTCAATAAGCCGCTCACAGGCCTCATCCAGCATGTGGAAGACCTGTTCGAAGCCATCGTCATCCCAGTAGGGGTCCGGCACATCGCGGTTGCTGCCCGGGTTGACATAGTTGAGGATCATTTCCACTTTCTGTTCCTGCCGGCCATTACCGGCCAGGCGGAGGATATCCTGGTAGTTGGAGCTGTCCATGGCCAGGATGAGGTCGTATTCCTCGAGGTCCGTGGGCTGGATCTGCCGGGCGCGCTGCTGAGAAATGTCCAGGCCGTATTTTCTGGCAGTGCTCACCGAACGGGGGTCGGGCGGGTCGCCAATGTGCCAGAACCCGGTGCCGGCGGAGTCCACCGTCCAGTCCAGCTCCCGCTTCCGTAACTTGTTTTTCAGAATACCTTCAGCGAGCGGAGAGCGGCAGATATTACCCAGGCAAACCATCAGTATTTTCATGGAATTTACAATTTGATGTCGGATATTTGTTTCAAAATCCAGGAGCCTTTAAATGAAAAGGCCTGTTATCATTGTTTAAGGATTACGAAAAGAATTTGTTTCAAGCCCTGAAGGTTTTATCAGGGAAAATAAAAAGAAATGAAAATCATAATAGCGGGGGCGGGAGATGTGGGTTTTCACCTGGCTGAGCTGCTGGCCTATGAAAACCAGGATATAGTGCTGATCGATTCCAACCAGGAAGTCCTGGATTATGCCGCCACCCACCTCGATGTCTTGGCCCTTCGTGGCGACTCTTCTTCCATTGATATCCTGGAGCAGGCGGAAGTCGGGCGGGCCAGGCTTGTCCTGGCAGTGACCACTTCGGAGAAGAACAACCTGGTAACGGCCATCCTGGCAAAAAAAATGGGCGCCAGGCAGACTATCGCCCGGGTAAATAACCAGGAGTACCTCAATGAACCCCAAAAGCAACTGTTCCGGGAACTGGGCATCGACTCTCTGATCTCCCCCATCCTTCTGGCCGCCGAGGAGATCTACCGGCTGGTCAAGGAGTGCTCCTTTACCGACCTTTTCGAGTTTGAAGAGGGGAAGATCAACCTCGTCGGTATCACGCTTGATGAGTACTCACCTCTTGTCAATAAACAGGTGGTAGATATCCATGGCCTGAATACGGACGTCACGCTTCGCCCTATCGCAGTATTGCGCGGCCACCGCACCATCATCCCCAGGGGCAACACCATACTGCGCAGGAATGACCACATTTACTTCATCACCCGCAAGAACAATATCGACCGGTTGATCAACATTGTAGGCAAGAAGAAGATCAAGGCAAAAAATGTAATGATCCTGGGGGGTACTTCCCTGGGCCTGGCCACGGCGCGAAGGCTGGAGGCCGAATACAACGTCACCCTCATTGAAAAGGACAAGGAACGGTGCAAAGAGCTTGCCGAACAGCTCAACAATTCACTGGTTATCAATGGAGACACCAGCAACATCGACCTGCTGGAAGAAGAGGGCCTTAACCAGATGGATGCTTTCATTGCCCTGACGAGCAACTCGGAGACCAATATCATTGCAAGCCTGACGGCAAAAAACCATGGGGTATACAAGACTATCGCTCAGGTGGAGAATAAGGAATACATCCACATCTCCCAGAATATCGGGGTGGATACCATGATCAACAAGAAACTAATTGCCGCCAACAATATTTTCCGGTTCGTACGCAAAGGCCAGGTAGAAGCCATCACCAGCCTGCATGGCGTCGACGCAGAGGTCATAGAGTATGTGGTGCACAAGAAAAACCAGATCACCAAAAAGCCGTTGAAAGACCTTCACTTCCCGACGACGGCCCTCATCGGAGGGGTTATCCGGGGTGAGGATACCCTGATCCCCGATGGAGAGTTTCAGCTGCAGCTCGATGATAAGGTCATCATCTTTGCTCTGCCGGAGGCCATCAGTAAGCTCGAACAACTCTTCCACTAGCCTATGATCAACGTACGCCCCATCATCCGCGTCATTGCGGTCCTGCTGATCATTATCGGGGGGTTGATGTTCACAGGTTTGCCCTTTTCCTTTTACTACGACAGTGGAGACGCCCTGCCCTTGTTCAACTCCGGGTTGATCTGCGTCATCGTCGGAACCATCCTGTGGCTGATCCGCCTGCCGGGAGGCAACGGCATAAAAAAGAGGGAAGGATACCTTATTGTCGCTATGGGTTGGTTATCCATGGTTTCCTTCGGCATGCTGCCGTACCTGCTCAGCGGCGTAATTCCGGATGTGGTGGGCGCTTTTTTCGAGACTGTTTCCGGCATGACCACTACGGGCGCTTCGGTGCTCAATGATATCGAGGCCGTTCCCGAAGGTATACTTTACTGGCGCAGCCTCACCCAGTGGATCGGAGGTATGGGCATCATCGTTCTCACGGTGGCCATCTTCCCTCTGCTGGGCATCGGCGGCATCGAACTCTTTGTGGCCGAAGCTCCCGGGCCCACTTCCGACAAGCTGCACCCCCGCATCCAGGAAACGGCCAAGCGCCTGTGGCTGATCTACGTGGCGCTGACCGTTACCCTGACCCTCGTCCTTTCCCTGGCGGGCATGAGCTTTTACGAGGCGATCAACCACGCCTTTACAACCATGGCCACCGGTGGGTTTTCCACCAAAAACGCCAGTATGGCCTATTACGATACGCCAATTATCCAGTACCCCATCACGCTTTTTATGTTTTTTGCCGGGACCAACTACACCGTAATTTACTTTGGCCTGAAAGGCAAATTCAGCAAGGTGTGGGCCAGCGATGAATTTAAAGCCTATATTGCTATCGTCCTCGTCCTCAGCGCCTTTGTCACTCTGGCCGTCAAAAGCAATACCGGCCTGGGCTGGGAAAAGGCGTTCCGGGACAGCATTTTTCAGATCGTTTCCATCATCACTACTACCGGCTTCGTATCTGCCGATTATACCGGATGGGGCAACAGCCTGACCATGCTCTTTTTCGTGCTGATGTTCCTTGGGGCCAGTGCAGGTTCTACCAGTGGAGGGATTAAGCTGATCCGCCATCTGGTATTTTTCAAGAACTCCTTTCTGGAATTCAAGCGAATTCTTCACCCCCGGGCCATTGTGCCCCTAAAGCTCAACGGACAGGTCGTCACGGGCCGCATCCTCACCCACATCATCATCTTCCTGCTCCTGTATCTCATGCTTTTCGTCACGGGCGCCATCATAGTCTCCGCTATGGGGCTGGATTTCATGACCGCCATCGGAGCGGTCGCCACCTCGCTGGGCAACGTGGGGCCGGGCATTGGAGGGGTAGGGCCGGTAGATAACTTCGCCTGGCTTTCGCCCCAGGTGAAATTCTTTCTGTCTATCCTGATGCTTCTCGGCCGGTTAGAATTGTTTACCATTTTGGTATTGTTTACACCTTATTTCTGGAAGTCCAATTAGTTTTTTCAATTCCTTCCATTCTGCTACCTTTATATACTGCCCACACATTACCTTTGTCAAAAAGGGCAGTCTATATGCAGATCAACGGTAAGCACTACCGAACCATTTGGCTAAAGGAGGGAGATGAGCCTACCGTTCAGGTTATCGACCAGCGCAGGCTTCCCCATGCATTTGTCATTGAAGACCTGAAGACCCTCGAGGACTTTTCCCGTGCTATCCGGGAAATGCATGTGCGGGGGGCCCCCCTCATTGGCGCCACTGCCGCTTATGGGCTTTACACTGCCCTTTACCATGCGCCGGCTGACAAACGCCGGCTGAGCAAATACATCCGCGATGCTGCTGAGCAGCTTCTCAATACCCGCCCCACTGCCGTCAACCTGGCTCACGCCGTCAGCAGGGTCATGAAAGCGATCGAACCCGCCGAAGAGATCGGAGATATGGTGCAGTTGGCACTGCAAACCGCCGACGCCATCACTGAAGAAAGTGTAGAACACTGCCGGGCCATCGGCGAACACGGCCTGGAGATCATCCAAAAGATCAGCAAGAAAAAGAAGGGCGAACCGGTTAATATTCTCACCCACTGCAATGCCGGATGGATGGCCTGCATCGATTACGGCACAGCCACCGCCCCCATCTACGCTGCTCATAATGCCGGCGTCCCGGTCCATGTATGGGTAGATGAAACCCGGCCCCGAAACCAGGGCGCTAACATCACAGCCTACGAACTCCTCCACCAGGGCATACCCCATACTGTCATTACCGATAACGCCGGCGGCCACCTCATGCAGCACGGCATGGTAGACCTCGTGATCGTCGGCAGCGACCGCACGACCCTCCGCGGAGACGTAGCCAATAAGGTCGGCACCTATCTGAAAGCTTTGGCCGCCAGAGACAACAGAGTGCCATTCTACGTTGCCCTCCCCTCTTCCTCCTTCGACTGGTCGTTGAATGATGGCATAAAGGAGATCCCCATCGAAGAACGCGACCCTGAAGAGGTGCGCTACGTTCACGGCTGGTTCAACGGAAAGATCTATAAGGTGCTCATTACTCCTCAGGGTAGCCAGGCAGCCAATTTCGCTTTCGATGTGACGCCCGCCTTCCTGGTCAGCGGCCTGATCACGGAAAGAGGCATATGCAAGGCTTCGAGGAGAGGGATACAAAAGTTATTTCCGGAAGCGGGAAAGTAAGGGAGAGGGAGGTCCAGCCTTATGGTTCGATGGTTCGATTGTTTTGTTGTTTTCAGGGTTGGGGCGTTAGCAGCCCGAAAGGGCCACTTGCAATCCCTATTGTTCGATGGTTTGATGGTCTGATGACTCTGAGAACTCTGCCTTACCAAAAAGGCTACCTCATTCCAGGCCTTAAAATACAGCGACGCCCGCCCGGGCGCATTTTTGAAGGCTTCCTTATTTTCATAAAGGGGCCGTCAAAAATACGCGGAAGGGCGGGCGAAGGTACGATATACTAGCAGTTATTTTTTGGCGATTATTTCGTTAATGCGAAAGTGCTTTTGCCCTTATTGGGCGGACACCTGCGATCGGGACATACGGCCTGTATGGGATGGCCGTGGCCCGGTCATTGCCACACGCTCAGCCGGCCGTTGCGTTCGAAGGCCTTTAGTTCGTTGACGAGCTGGTCGTTGGCGTCAGGAGCAAACAGAGAAGCTTGCTGGCGATCGTCGAAGATCTCAATTTTAAGCTCCTTGGCAAAGGTTTTGGCCAGGTCGCCCAGGTTGCGGGCATAGCGTTCATTTTTTCCCATTGCCATGAAAAGGTCTATCACGCCGGTGCGGACCATCTCGTACTTATCTACCTGCATGAGCATCTGCCGCTGGGTTTTTCCACGGACATTCTTACCCATGTGCTGCAGTTTGCGGCGCAGTTTTTCAATGGAATACCCCATTACCTCCGCACGGTGCTTCCACCAGTTGCTTCCGCTACCCCCGTTACGGGCTTCGTACACCTTGAGGTGGCTCTTTTCGGCAGCCTCCTGGCAGGAGACCATACCCATGGCCTTGGCCAGCTCCAGAACGTTAAGCACCTGTTCTTTTGTGAGCAGTTCACCATTATCCACCTGTTCTTCCAGGGAGAAAAGATACTTGGCGTACTTCTGCTTCACCTTGCTTTTGGAGTTGAGGGTGATCAGCTTGGCCAGCTCTACGGACAGGTAGTAATCCTTGACGATGGAGTTGCCCTTTGCCTTTCGGTTGGCAAAGTCCTGCATTTTTACCGGCTTCCGGATGCCGTCCTTAAACTCGTATACATCGGTCAGCCAGCGTTTTATGCTGGTGGGATAATGGTGGTCCGGCAGTTGCAAAACCTGGTGTAGCTGGGTAGCTGCGACCACCTTTGTTCCCTTTTTGCTGATATAAACCTGAAGTACCATGATATAAAGGATAATGGTTACGCTTACAAATTTGCACTTTTTGTTTTAATTAAGCAAATAATAAAACAAAAATTTTTAAATAAATTCTTCAGCGTTTCAAGTGTATGGCAAGGCGAGCTCAGCAAGCTTAGGGGCAGGGTGTTAATTGTCAATCAGTTAACTGGAAAACAAAGGGCAGGCCGGAGCAGTTCCAACAGCCTGTTGGTTTTTATCCACAATCTTAAAACAAGCTAAAACATTTTTGTTTAATCAAAATAATGACAAGCCTGTGCTGGGTTGAAATGATTCCGGGGTGAGGGGCTTGGGTATAACACGGAGTGCGGTGGAGGAATACGGCAGAAATTCAATAGAAATGCGGTGGAAATGTTCACCACGGAAAAGCGAACAGCGAATTCCGAATTCCGAACAGCGCCTCCGCAGATATTTCAAAGGCATTTCCACGCATTTCTCCATTTCAACCCCGGATACAATAATATCAATACCCCTTCTTTTCATCCACCTCAAAAAGCAATTCCCGCCCTTCCTTCCACCGCCGGTAGTTCTCCGCGATGATCTTCGCTGCATCCTCCTGGTTGGTGATGCTGGCGATGTGGGGGGTGATCACAATGCCCGGGTGCTTCCAGAAGGGGTGCTCTTTGGGTAGAGGCTCTTCTTTGAAAACGTCCAGCCAGGCTTCGCGGATATAACCATCCTCTATAGCATCCAGAAGGCCCTTTTCGTATAAGTGGGCGCCCCGGGCTACGTTGATGAGGTAAGAACCTTTCGGCATGTGCCGGAAAACTTTGTAATTAAGGATGCTTTCGGTATCGGCAGTACGGGGCAGCAGGCAGACGAGCAGGTTAATCTGGCGAACGAAACCGGCTATAGTTGTGTCTCCCGCGTGCAGGCAGCGTACGCCTGGGATGTCCTTCGGGCTTTGGCTGTAGCCCGATACCTCGAAACCCAGGCTGGCCAGCGAGGCGGCGATACTGCCGCCCAGGGCCCCCAGCCCCAGTATGCCGATGCGCAACGGGATCTCGATCTGCGACGGCTTCTCCCAGCGCGCCTTTTCCTGGTTATTTCGGTAGAACAGCAGCTGCTTGTGAATATTCAGCACCGCCATCAGCAGGTAGTTGCGCATGGAGGTGGTGAGGCTTTCGTCGACAATGCGGGTAATGCGCAGGCCGGGGGGCAGGGTGGCGTCATGGAGGATGTGCTCTACCCCGGCGCCGAGGGAGCTTACCAGTCCGAGGTTGGGGAATGCCTTCAGTACATTGGGCGGGTGCTTCCACACCACCGCCACTTCCACCCATTCCGGCTTGGGGATGTGGGGGTAGATCCAGACGGGGGTGGCGCCCCGAAGTTCGGCTTCGATGTGGCGCTGGAGGGGCTTCACATTCCGGTCTGTGACGATAAGGACGATAGACATAGTCGATTTTTGTGTAACTATTCTCCCATAGAACTCATCAGGCATTTTCACATAGGCCACAATAGTTACGGCCTATGTGCACTACTGTGAAAAACCTATGCGCCTATGTGTTTCCAATATAGGCCGAAAAAAGCTCTTAATTTCCAGAAAAAAAGGGGCGAACATCCTCCGGCCCTACCGGCCTGTCTTCGTCAAAAATATTAACAGCCAGAAAATAACCATTTTCCCCTTTGGCTCCCAGAAAAGCCTCCACCATTTCTATCTGCGCGCTTTCCTGTAGCCTGCCACTTTTAGGATCATAGAGCTCCCGGGCGGTGAAACAGCCCAGGGAAGGCGTCAGCGGATAGAACGGCTGGTGGCGGAAGTACTCGGGATTGATGGTGGTGCCGTGGGCGATGATCTCGGTGCGGCCGCAGCGCCCTGCCTTAAAGGACTCGAGTAGCTGAGCCGGGAGCTCTGCCTGTGGAAGGTGCTTTTCATAAAGAGGTAAAGACCAGTCCACCCCAGGTTCTTTGCCATGATTAAAAATCAGAGGGTCCACCTCCCAGGGCATGGCCATCTGAATATTGGGCGACGGCCCGATGAAGGCATTCAAGCTGTTTGCCGTCCCGAGGATGGCGTACAGGCCGCAGGGGCTGTTGCCGTTGGTGAGGTAAAAAGGGATATTGGATGCCGCGCGGGCCAGTTGCGGAAAGGCCAGCAGGTTGCCCTTCTTATCGCTCGCCGGTTCCCCATTTTCATCCACCACCACCGCCAGGCCGGGGTAATTTCGGTTGCGGGGCTGCAAGGACAGGATGTGGCGGCGGCCCCGGAACAAGGGGCTTTGCAGGAATGCTTTAAGGTGCGCCGGCAGGAACAGCTCCGTACCTTCTCCTGCCAGTTGTTCCTTCAGGCATGCTGTCTGGCAGGCCTCCCCCTCGGGTATGTTTTCCATGATGAATTCCGGTTCATCCAGCAGCAGCTGGGCGCCAAGTGCGTAAACCTTTCCATTTTCCTCAGCGGCAAGCAGTTTCCGGGCTTCCGCTTTATAATCTTCCGGGTACAGCGCCTTCAGTGCGAGCCAGAACTCATACTTCGTCCCATCCGACAGGCTGGGGTATTCCCGTATGCACTTCTCCAGCATGGCCCGGGTAGTGTCGTTGCGTATTTCAAACGCATACATCGCCCAGAAGGCGCCGGGCCAGTAGATGGTATCGGGGCTGGTGTTCAGCAGAGCGCCGATGGTTTCGTTGCGGATCTTTTTGTCGAAGGCGGCCCGGGCTTCAGCTGTTGTCATTTCCGGCGCCTGATAGATCGGGCCGTGACAGGCAAAGGGAAGGAGGAGGAATAAGAAACCGAGGCAACAGGAGTTTTTTATCTTCATGCTATCGAGGTTTAAGGGCCTATCCAAATGAGGCGGCAGCACAGGTTGAAGGACCTATCCAGGCAGGGCTAAATGAAGGTTCTCAAACCGGGGCCCATTCCGGCGGCGGCGCCTCCACTTCCAGCCGTTCTTCTCTTTCCGGGTCGAAAAACTCCAGTTTCCAGGCGTGCAGTTGGATGTGGTTGGGGTGGTATTCTTCCTTGGCGCCATAGTGCGTATCGCCCACCACCGGGCAGCCGATGGCCGCCAGCTGAGCGCGGATCTGATGGTACTTACCGGTGACGGGGCGGATCTCCAGCAGGGCGCGGCCCTCGTCATCCTTCCACAGCTGCCGGTAAGAAAGGATGCATTCAAAAGCCTTATCGGAATTCTTCGGGGCAACCTTGGCGCGCTTTTCATTCAGATCCTTTACCAGCCGGTGGGTGAGCGTGGCCTCTTCCTCTGCCGGCGCCTTATCCACCATCGCCAGGTAGGTTTTCTCCACTTCCCTGATCCGGAACTGTTCATTGAGCTGGCGGAGAATACTCTTTTTCTTGGCCACCAGCACCAGGCCCGTCGTCACCCGGTCGAGCCGGTGCACGATGCCTACGTAGGGGTTGCGCTTTTTCAGCTGCAGGTGGCCGTACGCCAGCGATTCTACAGAGGGGCCGAAAGGGTTGCGCTCCACCTGTATGCCGGCGGGCTTGTTGACGGCGAGCCAGCCGGGGGTTTCTTTTATGATGGAAATAGTCAAATCAGAAGTGTGGTTTGGTTGATAGAACACGGATGACGCGGATTGGGCAGATTTACACAGATTTGCAGTCAGTGAGCCATCCGCGAAAATCCATTAGATCCGCGTCATCCGTGTTCCATTTCATCTAATGCGCAAAATCCGCCTCATAATTCCCCTTGATCCGCTCCATTGGCGGATTGAAATACCCGAACTTCAGCTCGGGAAACTCCTCCCTCAGCCGCCGCATCATTTCTTTCACGCCCATCGTTTCCTCCGTATCGTCGATGCCCACCCGTTCCATGTACCAGTCGGGGTCGATGTTGAAGTTGCGCCATTGGATCATCTTCAGGCCGGTGCTGCGGATGAGCTCGCGCAGGGCCTGGTATTCGACCTCGCTGTCGGTCACGCCGGGGAAGACGAAGTAGTTGATGCTCGTCCAGCCGCC
>CAYQKY010000160.1:0-20060 GCA_964418125.1 uncultured Phaeodactylibacter sp. | reverse complement strand
GACGACGCCAACGCCGCCGTCCATCCCGGCACCACCGAAACCTGCAACGGAATCGACGACAACTGCGACACCCAGATCGACGAAGGCGTACAGGCCACTTTCTATGCCGATACCGACAACGACGGCTTCGGGAACCCCAACAACGCCATTCAGGCCTGCTCCGCTCCGGCCGGTTTCGTCACCGACAATACTGACTGCGACGATAACGACGCCAATGAGTTCCCGGGGCAAACCTGGCACCTCGACGCCGACGGCGACGGCTACGGCGACGGCTCTTCCCAGGTAGCCTGCGAACGGCCGCTGAACCATTACACTGCCGCCGAACTGGCACAAACCAGCGGCGACTGTGACGACGCCAACGCCGCCATCAACCCCGGCGCTGCCGAAGCCTGCAACGGCATCGATGATAACTGCAATACGCAGATCGACGAAAGCATCACCTACCAGGACTATTACTTCGATGGCGACGGCGATGGATACGGAAGTGGAACTGCCGTCAATGACTGCCAGTCGCCGGGAGCCGGCTATGTTCTCCAGAACGGCGACTGCGACGACGCCAACGCCGCCGTCAACCCCGGCGCTACCGAAACCTGCAACGGCATCGATGACAACTGCGATACCCAGGCCGACGAGAACCTTGCCTTCAATGACTACTACTTTGATGGCGATGGCGACGGATATGGAAGCGGGGCTCCGGTCAACGACTGCCAGTCCCCCGGCGCTGATTACGTCCTCCTGAATGGCGACTGTGACGACGCCAATGCCGCCGTCAACCCCGGCGCTGGCGAAGCCTGTAACGGCATCGACGACAACTGTGATACTCAGATCGACGAAGGCGTGCAGTCCACTTTCTTTGCCGATGCGGATAACGACGGCTTCGGGGACCCCAACAACGCCACACAGGCATGCTCCGCCCCGGCCGGTTTCGTTACCGATAATACTGACTGTAACGATGCCGACGCCGACGAATTCCCGGGCCAAACCTGGCACCTCGACGCCGACGGCGACGGATACGGCGCCGGATCCTCTCAGGTTGCCTGTGCACGGCCACTGAACCATTACACCGCTGCCGAACTGGTGCAAACCTCCGGCGACTGCGATGACGCCAACGCCGCCGTCAACCCCGGCGCTGCCGAAGCCTGCAACGGCATCGACGACAACTGCGACACCCAGATCGACGAAGGCGTACAGGCCACTTTCTATGCCGATACCGACAACGATGGATTTGGGGACCCCAACAACGCCACACAGGCATGCTCCGCTCCGGACGGTTACGTCACCGACAATACCGACTGCGACGATAACGACGCCAACGAATTCCCGGGCCAAACCTGGCACCTCGACGCTGACGGCGATGGCTACGGCGCCGGTTCTTCCCAGGTAGCCTGCGAACGGCCGCTGAACCATTATACCGCCGCCGAACTGGCGCAAACCTCCGGCGACTGCGACGACGCCAACGCCGCTATCAACCCTGCCGCCACGGAAGCCTGCAACGGCATCGATGACAACTGCAACAACCAGGCGGACGAAAACATCACCTTCAATGATTACTACTTCGACGGTGATGGGGACGGGTATGGAGGTGGTTCGCCCGTTAGAGATTGTCAATCACCCGGCGCCGGTTACATTCTTCAGGGCGGCGACTGCGATGATAGTAACGCCGCCGTCAACCCAGGCGCAACTGAGGCCTGCAACGGCATCGATGACAACTGCAACACCCAGATCGACGAAGGGGTACAGTCCACCTTCTACGCCGACATGGACAACGATGGCTTCGGGAACCCCAACAACACTACCCTGGCCTGCTCCGCCCCGGCCGGCTACGTGGCCGACAATACCGACTGCAACGACGCCGACGCCAATGAGTTCCCGGGCCAAACCTGGCACCTCGACGCCGATGGCGACGGATACGGCTCAGGCTCCTCTCAGGTGGCCTGCCTGAGGCCCGCCGGCCATTACACCGCCGCCGAGTTGGTACAAACCTTCGGCGACTGCAACGATGGAGATACTGCCATCCACCCCGGCGCCACAGAGTCCTGCAACGGTATCGATGACAACTGTAACACCCAGATCGACGAGGGGGTAAAGTCCACCTTCTACGCCGACATAGACAACGACGGCTTTGGCGACCCCAATAGTTCTGCTCAGGCCTGCTCCGCTCCGGCCGGGTATGTCACCGACAATACGGATTGTGACGATAACGATCCCAATGAGTTCCCGGGCCAAACCTGGCACCTCGATGCCGACGGTGACGGGTATGGCTCAGGCTCCTCTCAAATAGCCTGCCAGAGGCCGGCTAACCATTACACTGCCGCCGAACTGGTGCAAACCAACGGTGACTGCGACGACGCCGACGACGCCATCCACCCCGGCGCTGCAGAAGCCTGCAATGGCGTGGATGACAACTGCAATACGCAAATCGACGAGAACATCACCAACAACGACTACTACTTCGATGGTGATGGCGACGGATACGGAAGCGGAACTCCGGTGAATGACTGTCAATCACCCGGCGCCGGTTACGTCCTGCAAAGCGGCGACTGTGATGACAGTAACGCCGCCGTCCACCCCGGCGCTACGGAAGCCTGCAACGGCATCGATGACAACTGCGACACCCAGGTTGACGAAGGGGTGCAGTCCACATTCTACGCCGATATGGACAACGACGGCTTCGGGGACGCCGGCAACACCATCCAGGCCTGCTCCGCCCCGGCCGGTTATGTCACCGACAATACCGACTGCAACGATAACGACGCCGATGAGTTCCCGGGGCAAACCTGGTACCTCGACGCCGATGGCGACGGATACGGCGCCGGTACGCAGGTAGCCTGCCTGAGGCCCGCCAATCATTACACTGCCGCCGAACTGTTGCAAACCAGCGGCGACTGCGACGACGCCAATGCCGCGGTCAATCCCGGCGCCACCGAAACCTGCAACGGCATCGATGACAACTGCGACACCCAGATCGACGAGGGCGTACAGTCCACTTTCTATGCCGACACGGATAACGACGGATTCGGGGACCCCAACAACACTATCCAGGCCTGTTCCGCACCGGCAGGGTACGTCGCCGACAATACCGACTGCGATGACGCCACTGCCTCCCTGGGCAGCACCCTGGACGATATGGACTGTGATGGCGTACCCACTGCTGAGGATTGCGACGACAATAACCCGGCCGTCGGCAACAACGCCAACGATATGGACTGCGACGGCGTACCCAGCGGAGAAGACTGCGACGACAACGATCCAAACATCACTTCTTCAAACATAGGTGATGCCGACTGTGACGGCGTCCCTGCCACCGTAGATTGCAATGACAATGACCCCAGCATCACCTACCAGCCCGGTGACGCCTGCAATGATGGGGACCCCAATACCTTCGGGGAAACGATACAGGCTGACTGCAGCTGCGGCGGAGGAACCGTCACGCCGGAATCCACCTGTTCTGTTATTGCCAGCAGCAGCGATGATGCTGAGGAACGGATGAGCAACAACCGGGTAGACCTTAACAGCAGCGACCTGGAACTGGGCATCGACGCCACTTCTCAGCAGGTGGGATTGAGGTTCAACAACCTCAACATTCCACAGGGAGCTCACATTGTGGGCGCCTACATCCAATTTACGGTGGATGAAACCCGAAACGAAGAACCCTCGGCCATCACCATCTACGGGCAGGCCGCCGATAATGCCACCACTTTCGCCAATATCGATTTCGATATCAGCGGCCGCCCACGGACATTCAGCTCGGTGGCCTGGTCGCCGCCGCTGTGGATCAATAACGGCGATGCCGGCCCGGATCAAAGGACGCCGGACTTATCCGCTATTATCCAGGAGATCGTCAACCGCAGTGGCTATACGTCCACCAGCTCGATCGCCTTCATCATCGAAGGTACGGGCAAGCGGGTAGCCGAATCCTTCGATGGGAACGTCGGCGGGCCGGAGCTGTGCGTCGAGTACTTCAATTCGGCGCCGCCGCTGGACTGCCCCGTCCTCGGCGCTTATATCGGCGACCCCTGCGACGATGGCGATAATACGACGATCAACGATATGGTCGACGCCGACTGCAACTGCATGGGTACCCCCACCGCCTGCACCGGCATCGGTGATGCCGACGGCGATGGCATCTGTGCGGATGTAGACTGCGACGACAATGACCCGAATATTACTACCCAGCCCGGAGACGCCTGTGATGACGGCGACCCGGCAACTATCAACGATGTCATCACCGCCAACTGCGGTTGCGCCGGCACGCTCAATACCTGCCCCACCGTCGGCGATGCCGATGGCGACGGTATCTGTTCCGACGTAGACTGCGATGACAACGACCCCAACAGCACCGGGCAGATCGGAAGTCCCTGCGATGATGGTAACCCCAACACCCATGGGGAGACCATTCAGGCAGACTGTAGCTGCGGCGGCGGCTCCGTCGACCCGTTACAGATTTGCCTCGAGATCAGCACAAGCAGTGATGACGCTGAGGAAAGGACGGATATCGGCCGGGTGGATCTCAACAGCAGTGACCTCGAACTGTGTACTGACGCCACTATACAGCTGGTGGGGTTGAGGTACCAAAACCTCAATATTCCGCAGGGGGCCAATATTGTCAGTGCTCACATCCAGTTTGAAGCGGATGAAACCCGCAATGATGACCCCTGCAACATCACCATTTATGGTGTAGCCACTGACAACGCCACTACCTTTACCGGCGCCGATTACGGCATCAGCAGCCTGACAAGGACCACGAGCGCAGTAAGCTGGAGCCCGTCGCAATGGCTGAACGTGGGCGACGCCGGCCCCGGCCAGCAGACCCCCGACCTGGCGTCTATCATTCAGGAGATCGTCAACCGCAGCGGTTATACCCAGGGCAACTCCATTGCCTTCGTTTTTGAAGGAACAGGGCGCCGGGTAGCCGAGTCCTTCGACGGGCCTACCGGCGGGCCTCAGCTCTGTATCGAGTACTTTACTACGCCGCCCGACTACGATTGCCCCAGCCTGATGGCCTTCTTCGGCGACCCTTGTGATGATGGAGACAATACGACGCTTAACGATGTTGTCGACAGCGACTGCAATTGCGCCGGCGCCCCCACCGCCTGTACCGGCATCGGCGATGCCGACGGCGATGGCATCTGCGCTGATGTGGATTGTGATGACAACAATCCCAATATCACTACCCAGCCCGGAGATGCCTGCGACGACGGCGACCCGGCAACGGTCAATGATGTCATCACCGCCAACTGCGGCTGCGCCGGCACCCTTAACACCTGCCCCAATGCCGGTGATAACGATGGCGACGGCATCTGTTCCGACGTGGATTGCGACGACAACGACCCCAACATCGCCTACCGCCCCGGTGACGCATGTGACGACGGCGACCCCAACACTGTCGGGGAAACCATTCAATCCGACTGCACCTGCGGCGGCGGCATCTCGGCGCCGACGCAAGCCTGCGCCATGATCAATGACAACTTTGACGATGCCGAAGAAGCAGCCGGAACCGTTGACCGGAACAGCAGCGACCTGGAACTGGCAACGGACCCACGCTTCGGCGTTCAGACGCTAGGCTTGCGGTTCAACGGGCTGAACATTCCTCAGGGCGCCGTTATCACCAGCGCCTACGTGCAGTTCACCGTGGATGAAGCCGTCAATGATGATCCCTGTAATATCAACATCTACGGGGAAGCTTCTGATAATGCCGGCGCCTTCAATGACGTTTTGAATGACATTTCCGGCCGTCCGCGGACAACGGCAGCCGTCAGCTGGGCCCCACCGGCATGGCTGGCCGTAGGCGATGCCGGGCCGGATCAGCAGACGCCCAACATCGCGTCCATCCTCCAGGAGATCGTCGACAGGGCCGGCTATACAGCCGCAAGTTCTATCGTGATCATTATGGATGGCACAGGCCGCAGAACGGCAGAGTCGATCAACGGTTCCCTCAACGGCGCCCCCGAGCTTTGCGTAGAATACCTCTACGCTCCGCCGGCCGCCAGCCCGGCGCCCACTTCCGGCGAGACGGTTGTTGACGGCGCCGGAGCAGAGCAGAACAGCGCCATTTCTTCCGTAAGAACGACAGGAAACAACCTTGCTGATGATGCTTCAATCATCAGCCCCATCAGCCTGCATCCCAACCCGGCGTCCAGCAAGCTGAATGTTTCCTTCAACAGTACGGCCGACGGCTCCGTCCGGATACAGGCCAGAGACCTGAATGGCAAGGCCGTTCTGGAAAGCAGGCGGGAAATAAAACAAGGAGAAAATACCATTCTCCTGGAGAACCTCTCTCTTCCGAGCGGAGTTTACTTCCTGCAGCTGTCGACACAAAATGCGACACAGTCTGCTAAGTTTATTATTGCCGACGATTAAAAAAAGTGCCGGGCTCCTGAATAGCCCGGCACTTTTTTTATAACCATACTGACACTGAAAGCGCTGTAGGTTTCAATGCCCTGGCCTGGCCCGGATGGAAGGCGATAGCCTTTCGTGTGCCGGTATATTTACAGACGGCCTAATGAAAAAGAACTACTGCTTACTGATCGGCATATGCATACTATGCCTAAGGGTAGACATCTATGCCCAGACCATAATAAGAGGGCCTTACCTCCAATCCGGCACCCCGAACAGCATGGTCATAAAATGGAGGACGAACACCCCTACTTCCAGCCGGGTTTGGTACGGAAACAACCCCTCTAACCTGGCTTTCAGCCAGACAGTCAACGGAGACCGGACCGACCACGAGGTAAAGGTCTCCGGCCTGCCCGCCAACAGCACCTTCTATTATTCGGTAGGAAACTCTGCAGGGCAACTGATGGCGCCCACCGGCAATCACTACTTCCGGACCTCTCCGTTACCGGGCGCCACCCAAACCATCAAGGCGTGGGTACTGGGCGACGCCGGAAAGGCCACGGATAACCAGAGGAACGTCCGGGACGCTTTTTACAACTTCCACGGCAACCAGCACATCGATATGATCCTTCTTCTGGGGGACAACGCCTATGAATCCGGCACCGACGCGGAATACCAGGCCGCCATGTTCGAGAACATGTACGAAAACCGGTTGATCAACTCGGTGGTCTGGCCCTCCTTCGGCAACCACGACGGCGAGTCTGCCTTCAGCGCTACCCAGACGGGCCCTTACTACGAGATATTTACGGCGCCCACCAATGGAGAGGCGGGGGGCGTTCCCTCCGGCACGGAGGCCTATTACTCTTTTGACTATGGCAATATCCATATCGTTGTCCTCGACTCGGACGATTCGGGCCGGGACCCGGGCGACCCTCAGCTGGCCTGGCTGGAAGCGGACCTGGCGGCCACCAACCAGGAATGGAAGGTCGTCATTTTCCACCATCCGCCCTATTCCCTGGGAGATTCCGACACCAATGCCAAAGAGACGGACATGCGGCAATATATAGCCCCCATCCTCGAGGCTTATAATGTAGACCTGGTGCTGGCAGGGCACTCCCATACCTGGCAACGCTCCTACCTGATCAACGGCCATTACGGCCTTTCCAATTCCTGGAATCCGGCTACGATGGGTATCGACCTGGGAGACGGCCGCCAGGATGGGGATGGGCCGTACATGCAAGATCCACAGGGGAAAGGCACCGTATATATCGTCTCGGGTTCTGCCGGCTCCCGTGGCTCGGTCGATGAGATACACCCCGTGATGTACAGAAGCCTCAGCGAAATGGGCTCCATGTACTTTGAGGTGGCCGGCAGCCGGATGGATATTAAATTCATCAGAGACGATGGCGTCATTGATGATTACCTTTCCATTACCAAGCAGGCGCCCGTAGGAGCCGTACCGACTGTGTCTGTTACCGCCCCGGCAAACGGAACCCACTACGACACGCCTCAAACCATCACGATCACGGCCGATGCTGCCGACAGCGACGGCGCCGTCACGCAAGTCGAGTTCCTGGCCAACGGCATCTCCATTGGTTTGGACAACCAGGCGCCCTGGTCCGTCAGTTATACGATCCCCGATGAGGGCCTCTACGACATTATGGCCATTGCAACCGATAACGACGCCAATACGGCCCAATCTGCATCTGTCCTGTTTACGGTTGGCCCGGTAAGCACCTGTTCACGGATCGGGGCCAGCACCGATGACGCCGAAGAAGGCCTTTCCGGGGCAATAGACCTGACGAGCAGCGACCTCGAGCTGGTTACCGACGGCCCTGATGTCCAGATGGTTGGCATGCGTTTCAATGGGCTCGGCATCCCCCAGGGCGCCACCATCCAAAACGCTTACCTCCGGTTCACGGTCGATGAAAACACCAACGACAACCCCTGCAACCTCACCATTTACGGGGAAGCTGCCGATAATGCGCAGGCTTTTTCCGCTTTTAACTACAACATTTCCGGCCGCCAGCGGACCGCCGCTTCGGTAAGCTGGATGCCTTCAGACTGGCTGTCCGTCGGAGATGCCGGCCCGGCCCAGCAGTCGCCGGACCTGGCTTCTGTCATTCAGGAGATCGTCAACCGCCCGGGATTCACGAACAACAGTTCCATTGCCATTCTCATTGAGGGCACGGGAAAGCGAACCGCCGAGTCTTTCGATGGCGTCTCTTCCAGCGCCCCGGAGCTCTGCATTGAATTTACCACGGCTCCTCCCTCCTATGATTGCCCTGCCCTCTCCGCCAATATCGGCGACGCCTGCGATGATGGCGACAATACGACCCTCAATGACATGGTCGACGCCAGCTGCAACTGCGCCGGAACCCCCACCGCCTGCACCAATATCGGTGATGACGACGGCGACGGGGTTTGTGCTGACGTGGATTGCAACGACAATGACCCCACCGTGGGCAGCAATGCCAATGATGGGGATTGCGACGGCGTACCCACCACTGAAGATTGTGACGATACTAACCCGGCAATCGGCAGTAACGCCAACGACATGGACTGCGACGGCGTGCCTGCCGGCATCGATTGTGATGACAACGACCCGGCCGTCATCTCCACCAATGCAGATGACGCCGATTGCGACGGCGTGCCCACCGCGGAAGACTGCGACGACAACGACCCCACCGTCACCTCCACAAACACAGGCGACGCCGACTGCGATGGCGTGCCGTCAACCATCGATTGCGACGACAATGATGCTTCCATCACTTCCACCAATGTAAATGATGCCGATTGTGACGGTGTGCCCACCGCCGAAGACTGCAACGACAACGACCCCGCCATTACCACTACTAATTCCGGGGACGCCGACTGCGACGGCGTGCCTGCCGCCCAGGATTGTGACGATAATGACCCGGCCGTTGGAAGCAACGCCAATGATATGGACTGTGACGGCGTGCCTACCGGCATCGACTGTAACGATAATGATGCTTCCGTTGTCTCCACCAATGTGGATGATGCCGATTGCGACGGCGTGCCCACCCCGGAAGACTGCGACGACAACGACCCCACCGTCACCTCCACAAACACAGGCGACGCCGACTGCGATGGCGTGCCCGCCGGTATCGACTGCGATGACAACGATGCCTCCGTCACTTCCTCCAATGTGGGTGATGCCGATTGCGACGGTGTGCCCACCACCGAAGACTGCGATGACACTGACCCCAGTATCACCACCACCAATACCACCGACGGGGATTGCGACGGCGTACCGGCAACAGTGGACTGCAACGACAACGACCCCGGCATTGCCTATCAGCCCGGTGATGTCTGCGATGACGGCAACCCCGACACCTACGGCGAAACCATTCAGGCCGATTGCAGCTGTGGGGGTGGGGTTGCCACGCCAACCTCCACCTGCTCGGCTGTAAACAGCAGCTCGGATGATGCTGAGGAGCGCTCTTCGGGAAGAGTCAGCCTCAACAGCAATGACCTGCGGCTGGCAGAAGACTCCAGGCAGGGTTCCCAAACCGTAGGCTTACGGTTTACCAACCTCAGCATCCCGCGTGGCGCTCAGGTCACCTCCGCCTTTATCCAGTTCACTGCCGACGAGGCTTCCAACGGCGCTCCCTGCAACCTCATCCTATACGGACAGGCTGCCGACGATGCCCCCACCTTTGCCAATATTGACTTCGATGTCAGCAGCCGCCCCCGTACCGGCAGTTCGGTAAGCTGGGCGCCGCCTCAATGGCTCGCTGCCGGTAATGCCGGCGCGGCTCAACGGACGCCGGACCTCTCTGAAATCGTTCAGGAAATCGTCAACCGCAGCGGCTATTCCTCTGCCAGCTCCATTGCCATCATCATCGAGGGTGATGGGGTGAGGGTTGCCGAATCGGGTAATTCGCCCTCCGGCGCTCCAAGGTTGTGTGTGGAGTACTTCCACTCGCCGCCTCCATTCGACTGCCCCGGCTTGTCCGCTTACTTCGGCAGCCCTTGCGACGATGGCGACAATACAACCCTGAACGATACGGTCGATAACGACTGCAACTGCACCGGCACGCCTACGGCCTGCACCGGGAAGGGTGACGACGACGGCGATGGCGTCTGTTCCGATGTAGATTGTGACGACAATGACCCCACCATCACCTATGGGCCCGGCGACGCCTGCGACGACGGCAACATGGCCACTGTAAATGATGTTTATGACGCCAACTGCAACTGCGCCGGAACCTTCAACCCCTGCCCCGGCGCCGACGATGCCGATGGCGACGGCATCTGCTCCGATGTTGACTGCAATGACAACGACCCCACCATCACCTCCCGCATAGGTGATGCCTGCGATGACGGCGACCCCGACACCTACGGCGAAACCATTCAGGCGGACTGCAGCTGCGGCGGTGGGGTAGCTACTCCTACGTCTGTCTGTTCTTCCGTCGACCGCAGCAGTGACGACGCCGAGGAAGTGGCGGCGGCCGGCAGTGTAGACCTTGCCAACAGCGACCTGGAATTGTGTACCGACCGCAACAACAGCCAGATCGTAGGCCTGAGGTTCAACAACCTCAACATCCCGCAAGGCGCCAATATCGTCAGTGCATACCTCCAGTTCATGGTGGATGAGAACCGCAATGACGACCCCTGCAGCCTTACCCTCTACGGGCAGGCCTCTGACAATGCCGCCACCTTCACTGCTGGGGATTTCAATATCAGCAGCCGCCCCCGAACCAGCAATTCCGCCTCCTGGTCACCCCCGCAGTGGCTTACAGTAGGTGAGGCCGGGCCGGCTCAGCAGTCGGTAAACATCGCCTCCATCATTCAGGAGGTGGTCAGCCGCAGCGGCTATACTTCCGGCAGCTCTATCGCCATCATCATCGAAGGCACCGGGCGAAGGGTAGCGGAGTCCTTCGATAGCCCGGGGATGCCTGCCCGGCTCTGCATAGAGTTCTTCGCATCACCTCCCGACTACGATTGCCCCACACTGTCGGCCTTCGTTGGCGGCCCCTGTGATGATGGTGACAACACCACCGTCGACGATACAGTGGATGGCGATTGTAACTGCAGCGGGACCCCGACGGTTTGTACCGGAATCGGCGATAATGACGGCGACGGTATCTGCTTTGGGGTAGATTGTGACGATAATGACGCCTCTGTTACCACCCAGGTAGGCGGGCCCTGCGACGATGGCAACCCATCCACCGTCAACGACGTTTTTGACGCCAACTGCGTCTGTGCAGGCACCCTCAATACCTGCCCTCTGGCGGGCGATGACGACGGTGACGGCATCTGCTCCGATGTGGATTGCAATGACAATGACCCCACTATCACCAGCCAGGCCGGCGACCCCTGTGACGACGGCGACCCCAATACCTTCGGGGAAACCATTCAGGCAGACTGCAGCTGCGGAGGCGGCAACCTCACCCCCACTCAGTCGTGTGCCATCATCAACGACGGCAACGACGATGCCGAAGAAGAACTCGATGGCACTGTAACCCTGAACAGCAATGACCTGGAGTTGGTTACCGACCCGCGCAACGGCGCCCAGGTAATAGGAGTGAGGTTTAACGGCCTCAATATCCCGCAGGGCGCCGTCATCACCAACGCTTATGTACAGTTCACCGTAGACGAAGCGGCCAACGACAACCCCTGTTCCCTCACCATCTACGGGCAGGCTTCCGATGATGCTTCACCATTTACCGGTATCGATTTTGACATCAGCGCCCGCCCCAGGACGAATGCCATTGTAAACTGGATGCCGGCAGAATGGCTCACGGTTGGAGAAGCCGGCCCGGCCCAGCAAACCCCGGGCCTGGCGGCCATTATCCAGGAAATCGTCGGCCGGGGGGGCTATACCGCCGGGAGTTCCATCGCCCTCATCATTGAAGGCACTGGCCGGCGGACTGCAGAATCGGCCAATGGCCCCCCCAATGGGGTACCTGAGCTCTGTGTGGAGTACCTGGCTCCGGCCATGGCGAATCGGCCGCTATCCCCTCCTGTAAGCGGGATTATGGACAGGGAAAACTCCAACTCTATCCCGCCTGTCAGGGCCGGTGATGGCGGATGGGCCGGCTCCCTCATCGTCTACCCGAACCCTGCTAAAGAAAGCTTAACGGTTGCCTTCGACGGCTTTACCGCAGGGCCGGTACAGGTGCTGGCCCGGGATATCAACGGGAGAACCGTCATCCGGGAAACGTGGGCGGCTCAGAACGGTAAGAATGCGTTCATCCTGGATGGCCTGTCCTTGCCGGATGGGGTTTATTTCCTTCAGTTATTCAACGACACCGCTACACAATCTGCTAAGTTTATCATTTCTAAAGATTAGCGATAAAGGCGCCGGGCTCTTCGGAGTACCCGGCGCCTTCTTTTCTCCGGGCCTCATCGGGCAGTTCTGCTTTTCTTTTAATCACCTTCTAATCATCTTCCGGCGCCTAAAGGGATGGCCGATTCGTATTTACCTAGTCTACTATTGAACAAGGCGGGCCTGGCGATTACTCTCCCCGCCTTTTCAGGAACAGATCATAACCATCAAAAGACGCCCTATGAAAAGAAGCTTTTACCACCTGCCCTTGCTGTTCTTCATTACCCTGATCATCTCAGCCGGATCTTACGCCCAAACCATCATCAGAGGGCCCTACCTGCAATCCGGCACTCCCAGCAGCATGACCATTAAATGGCGAACCGACGTAGCTACCTCCACACGGGTATGGTACGGCATGAGCCCCTCCAACCTCCCTTACACCAACACCGTTAGCGGAACCCGCACCGACCATCAGGTGACGATCAGCGGGCTGCCCGCCAACACCACTTTTTACTACGCCGTTGGTAATTCGTCCGGGCAAATGACCTTGCCGGGCAGCAAATATTACTTCCGCACCTCCCCCACCCCGGGTTCTACACCAACCATCCGGGCCTGGGTATTGGGCGATTGCGGCACCGGCAATCAGAATCAAAGGGCTGTCCGGGATGCTTTTAATAACTACATCGGCTCCACGCGCGTTGACATGATGCTCCTGCTGGGAGACAACGCCTATGAATCGGGGACGGATGCAGAGTTTCAGTTGGCATTCTTCGAGAACATGTACGAAGACCGGATCGCCAATACCGTCATGTGGCCAGCTATCGGCAACCATGAAACCCTGACTGCCGACAGCCCTACCCAATCCGGGCCTTACTATGATATTTTCACCATGCCCACCAATGGCGAGGCCGGGGGGACACCATCCGGCACTGAAGCCTACTATTCTTTCGATTACGGCAATGCCCATTTCGTATCTCTCGATTCGGATGACACCAACCGCACGCCCACCGGCCCTATGATGACCTGGCTGGCCACCGACCTGGCCAACACCACCATGCGCTGGAAGGTCGTTTATTTTCACCACCCTCCCTACTCGACCAACGACTCCGACATTTCTTCCCGGCAGACCTACATACGGGAGAACTGGCTTCCGATCCTGGAAGCCCATGGCGTCGACCTGGTGCTGGTGGGGCACGTCCACAATTATCAGCGGTCTTACCTCATCAACGGCCACTATGGCTATTCCAACACCTGGGACCCGGCCTCCATGGGCGTCAACCTGGGCGATGGAAGGCCGGACGGGGATGGCGCATACATCAAAACCGCCGGCACGGGCCCTTCCTCTCGCGGGACGGTGTACATCGTTACCGGCTCAGCCGGAAAAAAGGGGAATATCTCCACTCCTCACCCGGTAATGTATTCCAATATTCCCCAGCTGGGCTCGATGCTCATCGAGGTCACCGGCAACCAGATGGACCTGAAGTTCATCCGGGAAACCGGAGCGGTCGAGGACTATTTCACCATTATCAAGCAGGATATGGTTGGCGCGCCTCCGTCCGTTTCCGTTACGGCTCCGGCCAACGGCGCCATTTACACCTCCCCCCAAACGATCACGATAAATGCCAACGCATCCGACAGTGACGGGTCGGTAAGCCGGGTGGATTTTTATGTCAATAATACCTCGATCGGCTTTAACAACCAGCCCCCCTACGCCATCAACTACCACATCTCTGCGGAGGGCGATTACAATATTTTCGCAGTCGCCCGGGATAACGACGGCAACACCACCCAGTCTGCCCCCGTCCAGGTTACCCTTGGCCCGGTAACCACCTGCTCCAGGATAAGCGCCGGCAGCGATGATGCCGAAGAGCGGCCCACCGGAAGCATGCTCCCCTCCAGTAGCGACCTTGACCTGATCTATGACCCTGGTATCGGCAACCAGATCGTAGGGCTGCGCTTCAGCGGCCTGAATATACCTCCTGGTGCATATATCCGGGACGCCAGTATCCAGTTCACTGCCGATGAAGCTACCAACCTCAACCCCTGTATCCTCAATATTTACGGGCAGGCTGCCGACAATGCCTCCGCTTTCACCAGTACCAAATTGAACATCAGCAGCCGCCCCCGCACCAGCGCAACGGTTGCCTGGCAGCCTCCAAACTGGCAACTCGTCGGCGAAGCCGGCATAGGGCAGCGCACCGTCAACATTGCCCCGGTCATCCAGGAAATCGTCAACCGGCCCGGCTATACCGCCAACAGTTCGATCGTCCTGATCATCGACGGCGCCGGCCAGCGGACCGCCGAATCCTTTGAGGGGTCGGCCATCAAGGCGCCCCAGCTTTGCGTTCAGTATTCTCTTACTCTTCCCGACTGCCCGAATACCGGCGCCAATTTCGGAGACCCCTGTAATGATGGCGACAACACCACCATCAATGATGTCATCGATACCGATTGCAACTGCCACGGCGCCCCTACCGCCTGCACCGGCATCGGTGACGAAGACGGCGACGGCATCTGCTCCGATGTAGACTGCGACGACAACGATCCCGGAACCACCCACTATTTCGGCGCTGCCTGCGACGACAATAACCCGGCCACCATTAACGATGTATACGACGCCAACTGCAACTGCACCGGAACCTTCAATGACTGCCAGGGTATTGGCGATACCGACGGCGACGGCGTCTGCGCCGATGTGGACTGTGACGACAACAACTCCGGTATTACTGCCGTTGCCGGCGATCCCTGTGATGATGGCGACAACACCACGTTCGACGATATCTACGACGCCAATTGCCGGTGCGCCGGCCTGCCGACCGCCTGTACCGGCATAGGCGACGCCGACGGCGACGGCATATGCGCCAACGCTGACTGCGACGACAACGACCCTGGCAACACCACTTATCCGGGCATTCCCTGCAACGATGGCAACCCGAATACTATTGGAGAAACCATTCAGGCCGACTGCAGCTGCGGCGGCGGAACGGCCCTGCCGGTAACCGCCTGCGCCATGGTAAGCAGTAGCAGCGACGACGCAGAACAGCGAATCTCTAACGGCTCGACAAGCCTGACGAGCAGCGACCTGGAACTGGCAACCGACAACGGCAACACCCAGTTCATCGGAATGCGGTTTAACGGCCTGAACATTCCCCACGGCGCTGTCATCAACTCTGCAAGTATCCAGTTTACAGTCGATGAGGCAGTGAACGACAACCCCTGCAACCTCAGCATTTACGGCCAGGCGTCGGACAACCCGCCCGCCTTTTCCTCTACCAATTCGAACATCAGCAACCGCCCCCGAACCACCGCCAACATTAGCTGGGCCCCGGAACTCTGGCCAACAGTAAACCAGGCCGGAGCCGCCCAACGGACGCCGGATATCAGCCCGGTCATTCAGGAAATTGTCAACCGGAGCGGATATACTTCCTCCAGTTCTATCGTGATCATTATCAACGGAACGGGCAGGCGAACGGCGGAAGCCTATGATGGCGCCCCCACAAAAGCCCCGAAACTGTGCATAGAATATACGGCTCCCGCTCAGGCGGCACTGAGGCCGGAACCTGACACCGGCACTATACCGGCAGAAGCCTGGCCGGAGGACGGAACCGCCCTCGGCATGCTGAACGTTTACCCCAACCCCACGAATGGCCGGCTGGCCATATCTTTCATTAGCACTGTTGACGGAGAAGCGCAGCTTCTCCTCCGCGCCACGAACGGCAGGGGCGTCCTGAAAACGACGAGGGAAATAATGCGGGGAGAAAACATACTGGAGCTGGAAAACCTGCCGTTGCCGGAAGGAATGTACTTCCTGCAGATCTTTGCAGGTACATCCCGCCGTTCTTCAAAATTTATGATAGTAAAGTAACCGGCCCGGCTGCTACGCCTTTACGGCGCCGGTAAAAATGAGCCATCCCGAAGTTTCGGCCTTATCTGTGAACGGCCTGAACTTCGGGATGGCTCATTTTTTTTCTGCCAACCTCAGAAGCTGTTTAAATTTGGCTTTTCGAAGAGAACACATCATTTCATTATTTACATATGAAAAATATTTCAATAATAAGAAATCAATATTTATATTTGCCCGTACATTCCTAACCAGAAATAGCCACAGTCATCTTCTATCAGTAATCCCACCTGAATATTTACAGGATAAGCTATAAACTACAACACATTAGACAACTGCTCACGGAGTTGGCATAGTAATTGTTCTTCCAACCATGAAAACCTTTGAAAGATGACTTTCTTTCAAGGAGCTTCAGTTTTCGTAATTCTATGCAATCAAAAATACCGGGCTACAAATGATGAACACTATTATTTACCCAAACAGCAAAGTGATGAAATTTCCAAAAAAACAATTTTGCAACAGCCATTTTATGCCATTTTCACCTTTTTCCCGGGCAGTATTCACTCTCTGGCTGTTATTGTTTTTCAGCACCCTGGCTTTTGGAACGGTCTACTATGTAGACTCCCAGAACGGCAATGACAGCAATAACGGCCTGGCCGCCGTCTTTTCGGGCGGGAACACCGGGCCATGGCGGTCCATCTCCAAAGTGAACAATACCCTTTTTGCTCCGGGCGACAGCATTCTCTTCAAAAGAGGAGCCGTCTGGACGGATGGCCCTTTGGAGCCCATGAACGGCGGTGCTCCCGGTGGCACCATCACCATTCAGGAAACGGTAGTGGGCGAGCCCCTCGTTTTTGACCTGGTAGACCCCAACAACAATAACTGCATTTATTTCGGAGCCTACGGCAGCAGCCCCGACAAACCGAAAATTGATTGCCAGGGAGGAAGGGGGATCGTTATCAGCCATAACTATATCATCGTCGAAGGCCTGCATGTGGATGACGGAGACAACAACGTATTGTGGCTCAACCGAAGCGACGGCACCCGTTGGGTCAACATTTTCGATGTTGACGTGACCCACAGCGCATCTAATGCCGTGCGTTCAAATGAAGGAGGGAGCAACATCTGGCTTAAAGGACTATACGTTTACGATTACGGCACCAACGGCATTCTCCTCAGCGGATCACCCAACAACCTGCTGAAGCACGTCCTGGTCGAAGACTGCTGGGTGGAAAATCCTGTCACCCAGGACCTGGAAGACGCCATTACCTGTCATCAGGGCGAAAACACCTGGGATCTGGAAGGGTACATCATCATCCGGAACAATACCATCCGGCGGGCCGGAGAAGACGGCATCGACGTCACTTCCGGAACTCATGTCCTCCTGGAAGGAAATGACATCCGATACTCCTTTTCCGCCGGCATTCTGCTCAGCAAGGCCTGGGTGAATACCATCGAGGTCAGAAACAATTTCATTTTCTCCAACTCCCTGGACCAGGGCAATGGCGACCTGTCTATCCGGGTCTCCAATGTATGGGCCTACAACAATGTCATAGCCGGTAATGGCCACAATTGCCTCTCGATCTCCGACACCGACAACACCAAATTCTGGAATAACGTCATCTCTCCCATGAACCGTACCGGCGATTTGATCCGGTTCACGGAAAACGTGGGCAGCGTTGAGTTGAAGAACAACATTTTCGATTTCTCGATGGTGGACCAGGAGATCCACATCGAAACTCCTTCCAACAGTATCGTCTTCGATTACAATTGCTACTATGGGATGTCAGTTGACCAGGAGATATATGAGAACTATTCTTTTCAGGAATACCGAAACGCCAACCCCCTGTTCGAACCCAACGGTTTCTGGGGCAACCCGGAATTTGTAAGCCCGGGCAGAACTTCCCCTGATTTTTTCCGCCTGGCGGCCGGCAGTCCCTGCATCGACCGGGGCATCAGCGTGCCTGTAACCAAAGATTTCTGGGGCACGCCCCGCCCGCAGGGCGCTCAGTTCGACATCGGCATCTATGAGCAGAGCGCACTGGACTGCAACCCGGACCCCAATATCACCGTCTATCCCGGCGACCCCTGCGATGACGGCAACCCTACTACCATTAACGATGTGATCGACGCCAACTGCAATTGCACCGGTACCCCAACTCCCTGTACCGGGATCGGTGACGCCGATGGGGACGGTGTCTGTTCGAACGCCGACTGCGACGATAACGACCCGGGTATTGCCTATCAACCGGGCGACCCCTGTGATGACGGCGACCCCAATACCGTAGGAGAAACCATTCAGAGCGATTGTACCTGCGGCGGGGGCGCCACCGGATCACAAATAGTGCTCACCTGCGCCCGCATCGAAAACAGCGACGACGATGGGGAAGAACATGCTTCCGGCTATGTGAGCCTCAACAGCACCGACCTCGAACTGGCCAATGACCCCGGCCGGGGCAACCAGGTTATTGGACTAAAGTTAAACGGGCTCAATATTCCGCAGGGCGCCAACATCATCAGCGCCAGCATCCAGTTTACTGCCGAAGACGATGAGAATGACAACCCCTGCAACCTCACCATCACCGGCCAGGCCAGTGATAACCCGGCCAGCTTCCAGGCCTCTTTCCAGAACATAAGCACCCGGCCACGCACCCTTGCGAGCGTCAGCTGGGCGCCGGCCGAATGGCAAAATAACGGAGACAACGGCCCGGATCAGCGAACCCCGGACCTGTCTTCGATCATTCAGGAAATAGTAGACAGGGGCGGGTATTCCTCCGGCAGTTCCATTGTCCTCTTTATCGAAGGTACCGGGAGGCGGGTAGCCGAATCCTTTGACGGAAACTCCGGCCTGGCGCCGGAACTCTGTGTCGAATATACCACTTCAGCCCTGGCCTTCGATTGCCCGGCCCGAATTGCCAATATCGGCGACCTGTGTAATGACGGCAACCCCAATACCATCAATGACGTCATCGACGCCAATTGCAACTGCACCGGTACTCCTGTTCCCTGCCCGGGTATCGGCGATGCCGATGGCGACGGTATCTGCGCCGATGTGGACTGTGACGATAATAATGCCTCCATAACTACCCTGGATGCCGACGGGGACGGCCTCTGCGACAATGTGGACTGTGATGACAACGATGCCAGCATCAATTATCAGCCCGGCGATGCCTGTAACGATGGGGACAACACCACCATCAACGACATGATCGACGCCAACTGCAACTGCGCCGGCGCCCCTACTGACTGCACCGGCGCCGGCGATGCCGACGGCGACGGCGTATGCGCCGATGTGGACTGTGACGACAATGACGCCTCTATTACCACACAGGATGCCGACGGCGACGGCCTCTGCGACGATGTGGATTGTAACGACAATGACGCCAGCATCAATTATCAACCCGGCGATGCCTGCAACGACGGGGACAACACCACCATCAACGATGTGATCGGAAATGACTGCCTCTGCTCCGGCACTCCCACCGCCTGCACCGGTATCGGCGATGCCGATGGCGACGGCGTATGCGCCGATGTCGACTGCGACGACAACGACGCCTCTGTAACCTCCTTTACCGGACAGGCCTGCGA
>CAYQKY010000159.1:0-20089 GCA_964418125.1 uncultured Phaeodactylibacter sp. | reverse complement strand
CCCATCCTCTTTCTCTGGCCTGGTCCAGAACCTGTAAGATCAGTTCCTTCGAGGAGCCCAGTCAACTTCCCGTATCATTTATTTTATTCATTGCAGCCTCAAGGAAAAGCCTGGCGGCTGAAACCACCGACTCTGCCTCTGTACGAGAGATCTCCAGGCCAATTTCATAATCGGCTTTTCCACGGGCGGCAAAAGCTCGGGAAAGCACAACGCCCAGGGAGCGGTCAAGTTCGCCGGTTTTTGGTTTTTATGTACACAGCGGAAAAGCGCGTCAAAACGCCCTTGTGTGTTGAGGCATTTTCTCCTTTTACCATCAAAAGCGCCTGGGCTGCATAAAACCTAGCGTAATACCCTTCGGAAACTGCCGAATGAAGCAGCGACCCCTCAAGCATGAGTTCAGCAGCCTGAAGGCTCTCTTCAGCCCTGTTCAGAAGCCATTTGACCTCCATTTCCATAAATGACGATTCCTTCCGAATGAATATTTTGGTATAGTGGGCTGCTAACCGAATCGAAGCGCCTGCGGGAGGTGAATATCAGGTTGACCAATTCGCCGTAATCCAGCATGACATCCATCACCCACTCCGCCCACTTCGGATATTCGAGGAAAGGGTCGATATCACCTTCTTTCAAAACGGCCACCACATCGATATCGGAATCCGACGACGCCTCCCCTCTGGCCTGTGAACCAAACAGGACGACCTGGTCCAGTTGATCCTTATACCGGTGGTAAAGTTCGCGCTGCAGGCGTTGGAGGACCTCACCGACCGGAGGGCGCAGGCTGAAGCCGGAAAGAGATGAGTCTGTCATGGCGTCCTTTTTTTCTAACCAAATGTAAGGTTTTTTATTATCACTCCAAAACCCCGGCCTCTTCCCGGATCGCCCCCTGCAGGTCCCGCTTCAAGCGTTCGAAGCCATAATCCATCACCTGGCCTTTTATTTGATCCAGAACCTGAAAGATCAGCTCCTGATAGATCTCCACCGCCTGCTGGAAGGTGCTTTCCAGGAGCGGGCCCAGATCCACCTTCACCGCCGCTTCCAATACCTTTTTATCGGGGTCATAACTGATGGTGGGCTTATGGAATTTGCTGTCATAATCCTGGTGCACGGCGTCGATGATGTTTACCTCGATGGCCGGGCCGTATTTTTTAGGTTGGTTGATTGTCCGGCAGGCGGAGTAGACCGTAGACCGTGTGGAGGGCGTCCATGATGTGGGCGGGCAGGGTGTGGTGGCGGAGGTCGATGACCTGGGAGAAGAAGAGGCCGGTTTGTTTCATGGTTTTAGAGCTTTTTGCAATAGGTTTTGTGCATTAGCCCACCCAGCCCCTCAAATCCCCTGAAGGGGAAGTCCACGCACAAATGCACAAAACCTATTGCCGTTGAGTATATTCATTCGGCCGGAATTTTTTCCCGGGTATTTTCCTGAGGCGCGCTATCCCGCCGCGTTCCCACCCGCGCCGGCGCCTGCCATCCAAAGCCGGTGCTCACTCCCCGCCCCAACGCAATGCCGGAAGGCAGCAATACATTAGCGTCATAGGTAATGTTGAAGGCGATCATCGGGTTGCCGTGCAGGCGCACCTTCTTCATGGATTGGATTTCGTGGAGGTTGACCTCCAGGCGTTCGGGCAGGCGGTACTCCATAGCGGTACAAAACCCCAGGATGTGGCCCGTGAGGATGTTCTCCAGCAGGGCGGCGCGCTGCACCAGGCTCTTTTCGCGCTGCCAGCGCTCGTAGTTCTCCTGGTTGAGGGCCAGCCACTTGTAGAGGCGGTAGGTTTTGGGGTGGTGGAGCATGCGCAGGTGGTGCTCCTTCATGTTGAGCCCTTCCACCTGGAGGGTTTTGGGCTCTCCCTCCCAGTTGATGTCCCAGCTGTTGGCCGCCAGGGCTTCCTGCACGGCCTCGACGCCCTCGTTGATGGCAGTGACGGCGGCCTTGCCGCGCCACATCCGGTAGTGCACCAGGGGGTAGCGGTAGTGGTACTCGTCCTGCTCGCCGTTGTGGTTGTGCAAGAGGCTGTTCTCCCACCCGGCCATCTCGATGAAGGCGCCGCGCCATTGGGCGAGCTGGCGGGGGTAGAGGGGGAGGTTGAAGGTGAGGTGGAGGAGGCGGAGGGCGGGTGTGGTATGATTAATCATTATCAGTGTTTTTTTGCTGTTCATCAAGTTGTTGTATCAGGTTGATGTGTTTTTCCAGTTGCTCAGGAGAGGGCAATAGATTTTTCCACTTTTCCGGCAACTGCTCTCTGATGGTATAGGTAGCCACCCCGATGGGCTGCCGGCTGTCTCTCAGCGCGTATTCCACCACCATACGGTCCTTGGATTTGCAGATTATGATGCCTATAGCCGGGTTTTCGTGTTCCTCGCGAACCTTGTCGTTCAGTACATTCAGGTAGAATTGCATCTTACCTGCCATTTCCGGAGTGAATTCTCCGATCTTCAGGTCAATGGCCACAAGGCAATTGAGTCTGCGATGGAACAGCAACAGGTCAATGAGGTATTCCTTGTTTCCTGCCTCTATCCGGAACTGATTGCCAATGAAGGAGAAAAAGCTTCCCAACTCGGACAGGAATGCGCGAATGTGGCGGACGATGGCCAGTTCCAGTTCGCGTTCAGCATGCTGATCGGCCAGCTCGAGGAAGCCGAACTGGTATTCATCCTTGATAGCCAGTATAGCCTGATGCTTGTACTCGTCTGGAAAGGTTTGATCGAAATTGGTTTGGTTGAGCAGGTATTTCTCGTAAGTTTTGTTATCGATCTGGTGTATCAGGACGTTTTTGGTCCAACCGAATTTGGCAGTCATGCGTATATAGAATTCCCGCTCACGTTCTTCCTGGCATTTGTTCAGGATCTGTTGATGATGCGACCAGCCTATTTCTGCAACCAATGGTTGCAGAATTTCACTGGCTGAATAAACCTCTACCCACTGCCGCATCATCCAGAGATTCCGGGAGGAAAACCCACGAATGCCGGGAAAAACAGCCTGAATATCTTTCGATAACCGCTCAACCACCGATTTTCCCCACGCGGCCTCTTCCTGCCTGGCCAGGATTTGCTGCCCGATGTACCAGTACAGTTCCAACTGCCGGTAATTGACGGCCTTCAGGGCCTCGTACTGCGCGCTGCGGATGCGGGCGGTGAGGTCTTGAAGGAGGTGGTGGTAGCCGGTGGGGAGTTGATCAGGCATTTTGTTGTTGTTGGTCAAATGCTTCTTTGTATTTGAGGTATTCGGTCATTTCTTTGATCCGGGCATGGAGGGAAAAAACGGAATTCGTGGCATAAGCTTTTTCAGGGTATTTCCAGACCAGAGGGGAGTGGCGGCCAAAATAGAGGACAACAGCGTCCGTATTTTCCAGGTAATGCCGAAGTAAGTCATCTATTTCTCCCTCGCCTGGCGGTGGCGTATCGTCATACAGCACGATATCTATTCCTTTGGCAAGCTGAGGCTCAGCAGAATCGTCGTAGTAAACATTGCGGAAATAATCCGTGGGGAAGAACTGTTGCATGAATTCTTTTCGCTCTTTGTTTTTGGTGACTACCAGGATTTTTTCGTAGATCTCGTATTGCAAAAGCCTGAGCATCAAGATATCCTCTTCCTCGAGTGAATCTATAAAGCTCAAGATCCTTTCGGTGATTTTTCCGTAAGCAACATTTAACTCACCCGACTGAACTGTATCCTGTAAACGCTGTTTTTCCAGCCGGTTAAATGCCTCCTGAATGCTTATCAACGTATTGAAAGCCTCCTGGCCAGGATCGATTATCGCTCCTAACTCCTGGATCACGTTTCCAATATTCTTGGAAACTTTACGCTTCAGCGCGGTCTTGGTTTGAATAAGGTCAGGCATAGAGAGATATGCTTTTTTAGTAATCAGGAACGCTCACTTCACCCAGCTCAATCTCTTCCGAAGCCGGTCCACGAGGTCCTGATGGTTCAGGTTAAGAACACTGCGATGGGGAGGTTGTCTTTCGGGGGCGTCCAACAACTCACCTGCCAAAGCGGGATCATCGATCCGGATCTCTCCATTTGCCCGGTATTTCAGTTTACGTTCGCAATCGGGGTCCCTGGGGTCAATATGAAGAAGTTCAGCATTACCCTTACGAGTATCTGCATATTGCTGTTCCGGAGGAAATCCTTCATTTCCATTGCATACGCCTAAAGTGTTTATGTAATCTAACTCCAGTTCATTATAGGATCCTCTCGGGAGGAAATGCTCTATTTTCATATCCTGCTCACTGATCCGCTTCATGGTGTAGGCGCAGATATACCCTTGTTCCTCAAGAAGGGATCTTTTCCATTCAGATTTGCAGGTGCAGCCTCCCCAGGAGGCATTAGGTGTTTTTAAATAATCGAGCAGTTCCTTCGGAGGATGCTTCTTAACAATATACTTCATTCATCATGTCCTTGAGCGGTTAGTGAAAAGAGGGTGCGCAGTTCAACAATATCGGGATCATTAGACCCTAGAAGTTCTTCAAGCTCTTTAAGTAGATGCCCTGCTTCCTTGAAATTATCGTCGTCAATAAGGTCGAAACAACGGCGGACTTTAGCTCTTACCTCATGAATTTCGGGTATCTCCTCAGAGTATCTGTTCACTGAAAAGGCCTCCCGGAGGATAAGGTCGCTATTCTTCCCCAGGGTTCGGACATTATCCTCAACAACAGTGCCGTTATCCAGTAAAATAATATGTTCAGGCCTTACATACTGTAAGACTTGCGGGCTGTGGGTGGTGACGATGAACTGAATGTTGGGAAAAATATTCCTCAATTTGAATAAGATCAAGCGTTGCCAGCGCGGATGCAGGTGCAGGTCGATCTCATCGATGAGCACCACTCCCGATCCTTTCAGGGGTTCTTCTACTCCAGGGTTGGCCAAGGCCAGGCGCCGGGCCAGGTCGCCGATCAGGCCGAAAAGCATGCGTTCGCCGGAGGAGAGCTGATCGACTATGACTTCGAGGCCGTTCTTTGATAGTACCAGTTCCCCTTCCGGCCTGTTTTTGTAACGGGTATGAAGGCGCTGGAAATTTCCCTGTCCGTCACTTATTGCCTGAAGGATGGCCGCTTCCACTACTTTCACCAGGCCTTCCTCGCCGCTTTCGCGTGCCACCAGTTCCTGCCACTTGAACCAGCGGGCGAATTCTTTGTAGTCGAAAGCCCGGCGGTTGAGGGCGTTTTTGTAGGTGGTGAAGATGTCGAATCCGGATTCATTTTCATCTGTCCCATTTGGACGGGTTGATGCATCATCTGCAGTTTCGCAGGGGTAGTAAACGAGTACGGGGAGGCTGACAAGGTTGTTTTTCCGCAATTCCCTGTTAATGTCTCTTACTGCCTTTTCCAGAACCATAAGGTTCCTTTTCTTGCTGCTTTCAGCAGCATAGCCTTCTTTGCTCAAAGTGGCAGTCCATGAAAGTTCATGGCTGGCATAACCATCCTTTCCTCCTTCAGCTGTGAGTTGGGCCCAAAGGGTAATTCCCGCGTCTATCCGGCCGTTTTTGATATCTCTCTGACCGAAACCCTCTATCCCTTTATCGGTATCTTCACTCCGCATGCGAGAAACTAAAGGTTGAAGTATACCGGCGATGGCTTCCAAAAGCGCGGTTTTGCCTACCCCGTTTACGCCGATGACGACGTTGAGCTGCGGGTGCAGGGGCACAGCCAACTCTTCAAAGCAACGGAAGTGGCGAATCTCTATATTTTGTAAGCTTACTTTCAGTTTCATGGCATCAGGTACTTGACGGTTTCTGGCCGCTCCCGGCAGTTGGTGAATTTACCAAAATTTTCGGGATGTGGCTATTACTTACTCCAAAACCCCGGCCTCTTCCCGGATCGCCCCCTCCAGGTCCCGCTTCAATCGTTCAAAGTCATACTCCTCCACCCATCCTCTTTCTCTGGCCTGATCCAGAACCTGAAAGATCAGCTCCTTGTAAAGCTCCACTGCTTCCGGGAAGGCGCTTATCAGGAGTTCGTCCAGGTCTACCTTCACCGCCGCTTCCAAGGCCTTTTTATCGGGATCATAACTGATGGTAGGCTGATGGAATTTGCTGTCATAATCCTGGTGCACGGCGTCGATGATGACCGCCTCGATGGCCGGGCCGTATTTGTTGGGCCGGTTGATGGCCCGGCAGGCGGAGTAGGCCGTGTGGAGGGCGTCCATGATGTGGGCGGGCAGGGTGTGGTGGCGGAGGTCGATGACCTGGGAGAAGAAGAGCAGGTTGGCCTTGTACTCTTCAAAATCCGGATTTTCTTGAAGAAAAGACTGGATAGACTCAATTGATGTTCTTATGTCAAGCAGCCACCTCTAAACCTTCCTACTCATAGATAAGGGCTTTATTGGCATTGATCTCTTCGATCAGGACCGGGTTGGACAAGTCTTTTTCAATGACCAAATCTACCTCCCTGTTGAGGGTTTTCCGCAATGCGTCAAGGAAGTCGAAATAGTTATCGGCATATTCCAAAAGGCCCATTTCCTGGAAGCGGACCAGCAGATCCACGTCGCTATCCGGCCGAAAATGATCGGTAAGGGCAGAGCCGAAGAGGTAGAGGCTGGCCACCCGGTACTGGCCGCAGAGCTTCCTGACCTTCTCAATTTGAGAAGGAGATAAATATGGATTCGATTCAATTCGGGTTGTCATGAAATACGAATATAATAAAAGCAAACAGCAATCAAAGATAACGGCTTTTTTGGAGAGTTGGTTCCTATTCAGCCGAAACCTCTTCCTGCTCCTGCTCTCTGGTAGCCTTTTCCCGGCGCATTCCCACTTTCACCGGCGCCTGCCATCCAAAGCCGGTGCTCACTCCCCGCCCCAACGCAATGCCGGAAGGCAGCAATACATTAGCGTCATAGGTAATGTTGAAGGCGATCATCGGGTTGCCGTGCAGGCGCACCTTCTTCATGGATTGGATTTCGTGGAGGTTGACCTCTAGCCGTTCGGGCAGGCGGTAGCCCATGGCAGTGCAGAACCCCAGAATGTGGCCCGTGAGGATGTTCTCCAGCAGGGCCGCGCGCCGCACCAGGCTTTTCTCGCGCTGCCAGCGCTCGTAGTTTTCCTGGTTGAGGGCCAGCCACTTGTAGAGGCGGTAGGTTTTGGGGTGGGGGAGCATGGTAAGGTAATAGTGATCAACTTGGATATCTTCAACTTGTAAGGGTCTTTTATTACCTTCCCAATTAATCTCCCACTCACTTTTTGCAATCACTTCCTGAAAAGCCTCCACGCCTTCATTAATGGCAAATATTGCTGCTTTACCTTTCCATTGCCGGTAATGGATCAGCGGATACCGGTAATGATATTCCCTTCCTGGTTTATGATTGTGAAAAAGGTGGTGTTCCCATCCAGCCATTTCGATGAAGGCGCCGCGCCATTGTGGGATTTGGGATGGAAAAATGGATAAATTGAAAGAAAGATGCAAGGCATTTAAATTATTCATTACAGTTCCATTTAGATTTATTTGTTTGGTTGTGGGTTAAATCCGTTGATCTATCCAGCGGACTTGGAGGTCCGCTCTCCATTTGCTACCGAAATTTCAACGGATTTACCCCACTACCTATCTGTTTAAGGCATCGATCAGGTTGTTCTCCAGTCTTTCTAAGGTTGTTGCGAAACCCACCATTTTGACATCCTGATTTTCCCATCTGCCACCTCTTTCTCCCTGGAAATAGAAATAGTGCAGGCTCTTTCCATATTTATTTACTACATCATTCATTGCTTTTTGGCTCATTCCATTATCCTGGTTATTGAATAACACTAAGAAATAATCATCATGATTGATATCTCCTAAAGAGTCAATTTTAATGTTTTGAACTGAGGTAAAACCTTTTTTATTAAGAAAATCGTTAAAGCCAGCATCCTTTCCACTTGCGCTGATTATTAAGATCGGTTTTGCTTTTAATGATTGGACTTTTTTATACTCCTTCATTACAGGATGCTCCTCAAGTTCCGCCTTCAATATTCCTGGCGCCATCGCACTGATCTTTTCCCCAGCCGTCTTTTCAACGATTTGATCTGCTTTATTTTTTATTCCAAAAAAGGCCAGATAAATAGTATACAGAGACAGTCCAGCAATTGGTATTCCAAGAATTTTGACCCAAAGCATTAATGTATCCCTGAATTCCTCCAACCCTTCAACTTTTTTTTGAAGGCCATCAATAATTTCAGACTGGTTTTCAACTTGTTTTCTAAGCGCAATATTTTGCAGGGAGTCACTTTGGGCAATTCCAATGAAAATTGAGAAAATCAAAAAAAAACACAGGATTGTTAATTTTGTGAGCATAGGTTTCATAATGGCTTCAATTTGTTTTCATGTTTTTTTCCAATTCCTCAACTTCCTCTCGTCCTATCCATTCTCTGATTTTCTTTAAATAAGCATTCTTGTCTATCGGCTTCATCCATCTCTTGCGCTCATTTTTACTAGCCTGCCTAACAATCAAAAGAACCTTTTCGATTAAAGCCTGCCGGTGTTCTTCTGGCAGAACTCCACCGCCCATTTCTTCCGTCAGGTTCTTATATTTACTTCCATGATAATCTTCTACATATTGCTGAACAGCTTTCTTTAAGTATTCGAATGCATCTCTATAGGAAAAGTCAATTTCCTCCCATTCCGGCGCTCCGCTACGAGCCTGTTCCATCTTTCTTTCAGATTTTTCCTGCTTTTCCTGTTTGCGTATGAGTTCCCGCCGGTTTCGCAGCGCCTCGATCTGAGCCTGTTTGAATCCCTCCAGCTTTTCCTGAAAGCGCTTTTTTTGCTCCTCCCGGTACCTGGAAACAATTTCTTTCGGACTAACTTTTTGTTGGTATAGCTGTTCTTCTTTTTCCAGTTGACTCTGCATAGCAGCAATATCTCCTTCCTGCAAGAGGGAGGTGGCACAGACACGCCTTATGCCGTCGAGCTTGGAATAACGACCTAATGCAAGCTGCTCCTTTTTTGCATCTCGAAATTCTTCGAGTTGCATATAAGATAATTCAGAACATCGATGATTTTTCTGTTCACAAGCCATGCTCAACAATTCACAGATTTGTTCCGTTTCATGCCACGGCTCATTTTTTCGCAGACAGATATTCATGTACGCTTCAAATTCTTTCATATAGATTTCCGGAGCTTCGGCTTCCACACAGGTTTTCGGGACTTCAATGCCGGACAAGGTAAGCTTCACCTTTCCATAACCCAAAGGTTTGGCCATCCCCAAGGAATGATAGGCTGAATTTGTATTATGGAAAGTTAACGCTGACAACAAAGCCCCTAATTCGACCCGCTTAAGATTATGGAACCTAATCTTGCCTTCAAAAACAACACCTTCTTTCAAAGGAATAAATTCTGTTAAAATCTTATCAGAGGCATTTTCAGGTTTGGGGTTGGGCTTAACTCCAGTGAGATGAACGGGATATCTTTTCCACCCAGCAATAACTGCCTCATCATTCATAAAGGTTTGGTAATTCCCTTTGACCTTGCCGTTGTTTTTCACCTCTTGCCTCATGTAATTAGGGTAATAAGAGGCTTTTGGACTGGCCAACACTTCATGTTTAGGTTCCCCTTCTACCTGAAAACCTGGCTTAGCAAATGCATGCCCAAAGTGTATACGCCCCTTCAGGCTTTCTTCCCTTTCCTCATCATTTTCATTTAAAATGTATCCAAAGATTGCATCAGCGAAATCAACTTGGGTTTCTTTTATTTTTTGGGGGATGGCATCTTTTACCGAGTGCTTATAAGCAAACTTGAATAACATTGATAACCCCATTCGCTCAATTTTCTTATTTTTGTCAGCAGCAGGCAAGAAAAAAACCGGGATTTTTTCACCTGCCTCGAGTTTGCTTTTCCAAAATTTCCAGTCTATTGATTGATCATCTAACTTTTGATTATCAAGATAGGCACACTTGAAATCTGTTATTACCTCAGAATCAATAGGAATAGGAGAATTCTTCGGTGTCCAAAAAATAAATTCGAAAATCTTACCAGAAGGGGGGGTAATGCTCTCTTTTCTCGAGTTTGGTTGCCCTGTGAAAACCAACGTCCCAACTTTACCGTCAAAATGAGTTTTGTTTTCAAGGTCGCTCTCACTTAGAATATTTTCGATCCTAAATTTGACTCTATTATCCTTACTATCCGCTTTTTTCGGTATTTTAATAAAAGTCGCCGTCTTCGAGTTATTTTCAAACCTATCGTATTTGAACTTTGCAGACTTATGTTCATCGTTATTCGCATCATAGCTCCCACCCTCACTTGGATCAAGAAACGATTCAAGAAAACTTTCTAATCCGTACGCCTGTGCAATTTCCTTTAAAGAAATCCTTCCTGGTTTGCCACAATCCTCCAATAAATATTCTCCTTTCGAATTTTTAAAAAGCCAACCTCCATGCACATTTTTTCCAAAATTTCGTAGATCGTATAAATCAGAGTTATAAAAGTCTCTGAAAGAGAAGCGGCCATCATTCACCCTTCCCTTCATTTTAGAGAAAGTCATGATTTCCATCACATTCCTGATCATTCCTTTAAGCGAAGAACCGGGAATAAATGGCCTATCATTAAATTGTGAAAACCAATTCGGCCGAGGGTCATTTTCAGATTTAGGCTTGGTTGCCCCATCCCGGACAAAAATGGGACTGTGGGCTTCTACAATGAGGTTTATCGTGCCGGAGAGCCCATCTTCAAAAGGGATGTCATGGCTGATGTGTTTCCCCCAGTGAGGAATCACTACTTCTTTATCGACAGGAACGAAATTATACGGAGCTTTTAGCGTAGCCATAGTAGGTTTAGATTTTAAATCCAAAAAAAGCAGCCCAGGTGGGTTGAAGCGTAGTCATATCTTCAAGTAACGGATCACTAATTTCTTCCCAGGCCTCCACCATTTTATACTTTTTGATGGTTTTCCCATCATTCATTTTAAGGTCGTGTGCAAAATATTCTTGTGTCTCATGAGTACTTCTATTAATATTCTTTAACTGAAAGCCAGAGATGTGGTAATATCCGTCGATATTCCGCACTTGTATACTGACCTTTTCTGCCGGAGCAAAGAAGTTGGCTTCAATGACAAAAGGCATTTCGGTAAACTTAGCTTTATCAATGCGCTCATTTATGATAACTTCCGGGACCTGACTGTCGGAATACCAGTAATATCCTTCGTAGAGATGATCGGGAATGTCCTGAATGGATTTTATTTCAAAATGCATAGTATGGTCGTTTTAGTCTTTTAAAGATTGGAATACCCCATGTCCCTTCGTGGTGTTGCCTCCAAGTTGCAGCCTGCCTTCTTCAAGGTCCTTTAGCGCTTCTTCAAAAGCTTTTTTTATTTTGGGATCGGCAAGAGCTTCCAGTTCCACATAAATATCGAATTCAATAGGATATTCTGTTGTAATCACCCTTTCCTGGAAAAGCGCTCCATCAATAACGCCCCCCGTAAATCTGTCGATTTTGACGTGATTCAGCACCTTATCCTTCACTTTATCCAGAAAAATGTCCGAAAGGATAATCCGCCCACGGCGGCCCTCCTCTTTCCCCGTATCTTTGGCATAACCGAACAATTCCTTTACCGCTACATTATGCTCGCCAACCGGCAAACCCTCCAGATTTTCTTCGTTTTCCAATGTTTCGAGTTGTTCCAAAAAAGCATGCCAATAGACAGAATTGTCAATAGATATGCTTTCAACTTCATTAATCAGCGTCTGCCATTGTTCCGAATCGGCTGGCATGTCCAGTCCATTTAGATCGTATCCCGGGATAATTGAATCGAGGGCTTCCTGCCATGAAAATTTAACGCCTTCTTTTTCCGGATCAAAGTTGCCTGTATTTTCGATAGAGGTGTTGGTGAGCCGATTGTAATGGAATGCAACCCGGTGGGACAGAGCACCTTTAACTGAAGTAGCCGGGATGAGAATTTCACCTTCTACTAACTCCGGACTGCCGGATTTCCAGGAGAAATAAGCTTCCCTTTTGGGCAACATGCTTACCTCGTCATCTCCGTATCCAGCTCCAAAGAAAAAGAAAGATTCGGGTTTCAATTTCATAGGGTAGTGAATCCAGCCATTTGGGACGTTATCATCAAAAGAATGTTTCCTCCACTCTGTTCCTAAAATATCGGTATTCAATGAACTGCCATGTTCAAGGTAGGCCTTCAGGCTTTCCTCCTCCTCAAGATCAAAATTCCGCGTTTTACATGAAACAATATCAAGTTGCCCGAAACCTTTTCGGGTACCTGCGCCGATCCTTAAAGAGGCGCTGCCAAGGATGCGGAGGATTTCTTCCCAAACTGCGCTATCCTCCTCCGTCCCCGCCAGCTCTATTTCAAAAGTGAACCTCGTTCCCTTAAATACGTACTCTTCTTCGTATTTGCCGTGTTTTACAGCTGTACCCTTATGGTTGATCTTAACGTGATCTCTTTCCGGCAGGCGCCTGACCAACCGATAATAATCTTCTTCGAAATTTATTTTCTGAAGGCCTTCCAGCGCAGTTCTTCCATCAGCGGCAATCATTACTGCATCACTAAAGAATATGCGGCTGCCTTTTCCTTTTATAGCCTCTTCGTCATCCTGGCCAGCTTCCTGGCCTTGAAAACCAAAAACTTCATTTACCAGCGGATTATAAGAAGTTTTTTCTTCAAGTTCGTGCCGGATAACCCCGGTTAATGAAGTGCCGGGAATGTAGGGTAAACCATTGGCATCCCTGACGACAAGCCGGTCATTTACCAAGCCGCTATCGCCCGAACCTATCCCCAAAGGAGTAGCGGACTCGACAACGAACCGGGCGATAAATCTGATGGTATGTTTCATGCTTTTAATTTATTTTGCCGCAGCCTTGGCCATTTCCGTGGCAAGCTTGATTACAAAATCTATAGTAGAATCGGCAGGTACTGCCGAGGTTTCATCAAAAAGGCACTTTTCCAAAGTAGAACGACGGCCTTTTTCTCTCCATATCGGCTCCATTTGACCATAAAAAAAGAAACCAACGCTCTTGTCAAAGAGAAGGGTTTTTAGTTTTTCCGCTGTTACAACATTCTTAGCTATATTCCGGACTTGCCCCCATTGGCTGGGAGTGATTCCAGCATATTGCGTTTGCTTATTCTTGATAAACTCGTTGACTTCGGTGTCAATATTGAATAGCCGGGAAGCTTCCTTTTGCTTAGCCTGCAAAAATGCCAGAACCAATCCATCGTCAGCTCCTTTTGCCATTACAAGAGACCCTTTTTGCGTCAGAATTTTATCCTGGCTGCTTTCAATAAATTTCAAAGGCAGTTTCTCCGGCTCGGCCTTAACATATTCAGGATTAAACCAAACCTGGCCAAAGCCCTCGTTTCTACAAGCGCCTATCCCCTTTTCAAAATCTGCGGTATTCAAGGTCTCTTTTAAATTCACTGCAATGACTGATCCTCTTTGAATAATCAGGCGATCCTCATTGCGGTTGCTGCGCTTCTGGTTCCAGGTTCTGTACATTCTGCTCCTGACGGTAGATTTGACCCAATCAACCTCTGAACCTTCGGGTAGGCCTAATTGAGATTCTGTTGGATTTGCTGTAGTCCGACCGTAATTATCATAAAAGCACCAGTTACTGGCAGCATACATATAGGCAGTTCCGGCTGGGATTTGTTTTGGGATTTGCCTTTCAGCACTTATTTCTTTGATATTCACCAGACCATATTCAGCTGACTTTGACCTTCCAATCCGATGCTGGCCAATCAGGGCTTCTCTCACCTCTTCAACATATTCCCGCTTATCAAAAGCCACCTCAAACCGCCAGAACGATCCTTTTTCGAGGCCAGAATAACCATACATCTGGCTGTCTTTCGCCCTTCTTAATTCTGGATTGTAAGCAGATTTCAAGGAAAAGGATTGGTTAATTTTAGCAGTCTTGCCAGCTGTTGTGAAATAACCATCCTTGGCAGTCTCCAATTGAATTCCACTTTCAATCAATTGCTTTTTCACTTTTTCTGATAAAGCGCTGTGAACGTAGACACCATCTTTATACTTTCCTCCTTTTGGAGTCAACCAGGAAAAAGGAACTTTGTATCCTATCAGGCCGTCAATGACAGGCAGCGCATCGCCATACCGGACAGTTCCGTTATGAAAAAGGTCCAGCAATTCCATGTTATCACGATGCGGTTTGTATAATTTCCTGGCAACCAGACCAAGAAATTTTGAGCCTGGAATATAATCCAGCGATTTATGGAACCCTTCTGTTGCGGATACTGATATCAGCACAACCTTTGTCAGCAGCGTACATTCAAATGTTAACCTATACATTTGATTCTTTTGATTTTAGTTCTAAAAAGCATCTGCCCAGGCCACGGTTTCGGTTAACTCCCATTCTTTTCACCCATTTAAAACACCTGTTCATGTATTGAATATATTCTTCTTCATCCGGGAAATTGTCAATGTAAGCATATAAGGATAAAGGTATAGTTACTTGCACTCTACGTAAGGTATGGTCAAGAGCCTGTCCTTTGCCATCCTTACCAATTGCTGTAGAGGAAAGGTTGTGGTAGAGATATGATTTCAGATTTTCATCACCTTGTTCTTTTGTTAAGGCGGAGCTCAATTCTGTACTAAGCTCTGCATTTGAGAAAAAGCTTCCGTAACCCAGTAGATATTCACTGGCTTTATCGATCGCTCTTTCCTCAGTCCTTGGCCCAAATACATCATCAATGAACTTGTCAGGGATAAACCCCGGATGAATACTTTTCATAGTTTCTGCCGCTTCTCGAAGCAGGCCTTTAAGGGTGCGGCCGGGTATGAAAGGCAATCCAAGGCTATTTTTCAAGACCAGGGCATTTGTGCTCGCGCCCCCAGACAAGCCCGAACCAACATGCCAATAGGCGTGAAAGGTTATACTATAGATTAATCTTTGCATGAATCATGAATTTTCTAACCCCGCAAGGGAAAGGATATCGTGAATATGAGTTACCTTTTCTTTTTGCTCCTGTTCAAATTTAGATGCAAATGCTGGGATCACACGTTTTCGAATATGCCTATCTCGATCTAGCTCTAATCCTGATGCGCTGTCAGCGTTCAATCTACAAATCCTATCCATCAGTTGCTCCGCTTTTGAAAAATTGCCTCCAAGCTCTGCCAGCCACTCCCTTAAACCTGCCTTTGGCGCATCTTTCTTCCGAATAATTTTCAGCCATCCCTTCAAATCAGATATGGTAGAATGACCGGATTGAGGGGTTAAAAAATAAGGGCCATAGTTAAATAGAATCGCTTCAGTGCCATTGGATACTTTCAACTCCCTTTCTAAGACGTCTTTCTCAAAGTCTCCGACATACGAGGATTGTATTTTGTGAAAAGCAAGACAGGAGGGAACCATTTCTCCTTCTTTCATCAGCCTTTTTGCTCTGTTCTTTGCATATTTGCACAGGTCATTCGACAGGTTTACCCCAAAGTGAAATGGATAATTGTACTTCATATAGGCGATGCCGGCACAAGCAGTAAGGCCCTTTTCTAAATCTACGAGACCAAATCCCTGGACTAGGCTACCAAATTTCAACCTGGTCTGAAGCTCGAAATTTTTCAAAAATTCGTAAGTAAAATCAATGGCAAGGTCCGCCCGGATAATTATAGTAAGATCATCCCCTCCGAGCAAAACCGGTGTGATTGGGATGATCTTTTTGTCTTCTAGTTTTTCAAAGGCAGGTTGGACAACTTTCCAGAATGCTGCTTTTGCCGCTTCCTTTGTTGCTCCATCTAAAAGCAGCGAAAACTGGTTGAGGAACTTTTGGTAATTTTTGCCTTGAATCTCCAGATTTTGGGATATAGAACTGATGAGCTTGCCTAAATTATTCCCATCTGCATGAATGATAGCAATCCATTCATTGTCCTTTCTCAAGCGGATATCATCGATTTCTTGAGGGAAATGGCTATCATCAAACTCATCCTGATTGGAGAGGAAATTATCGAATAGCCCTCTTTTGTTATCTTCATTGTATTGTCTCTTAGTGGACTGCTTCAGATCAATCACTTCATTAATATTTCCATCCGGGACTGTATCACATCCAATACCTCCAGTTTTTCTCGCCCGTTCCGAAACCATTAAACCTAATTGATGCTGATGGATGGTTTTTGACCTTTGTACATTCAGCTTTCTTTCCAGAGCTTGAATATCCTCTTTTTTTAACTCTCCCTCAAGTTTATGAACCGCTTGAACATATTTGATCCCCGGCATTTTAACCGAGAGCCTTTTAAAAAAATCAAATACGACCTTTTTACATGCTTCTCTGGTATCGAAAATATATTGAATCTTTCCCGCAGCATTAATGACTTGATTTTCTGCTCTGAAAGGAAAACCTGTTTTTTCTACAGCCTCCAGGAACTCGGTTGTACAAGCTTGTTCGATAAACACACTTCCCCCGATAATCTCCTTCAGCTTTCCCGTTTCGAATATCAGAGATTGGATCTCGTTAATATTAGCCCCAAATAAATACCTTTCCATACTAAGACGACTTTAACTTGTTTCCAAAACTTGTTTTCTGTCCCATATTTTTCCTTTTTCACCCCCCTACCACCCCAAACCCCCTACTCACTCCCCTCCCCAATCCAATAAACCCCGGCAGCGCCACATCCGCCTTAAACCGCAGGTCAAACGTCAGCATCCCCACCCCCTCGAACGGGCGGAAGCGGCGGCCCAGGATATGGAGGATGGCCACATCGAACCGCCGGCGGAAGCGGTGCCCTACGCCGTTGGCGAAGCCCAGGATGTGGCCGGCCAGGATGCCTTCCAGCATTTTTATCTGTTCGGCCAGGCTTTCCAGCTGGCTGAAGCGCTCGTAGTTTTCCTGGTTGAGGCCTGCCCAGTGGCGGAGGGTATAGTATTGGGGCTCGCCGGTGACGCCCAGGTTGTAGGTGCGCACCTTGAGGTCCGAGATGGAAGCGTTGTAGTGGCGGCCGGCGAAGTCCAGGCTCCAGTCGGGCTGCATAAAGAAGTGCTGCGCCTCGTCCACCCCCTTGTCGATGAAGACGATGGAGGGCTTGCGGCGCTGCCGCTTGTACTGCACCAGGGGGTAGCGGTAGTGGTAGGCCACCTTCGCCGAGGGGTCGTTGTTGTGGTTGTGAAACAGCTCGTGCTCCAGGCCCACCTTTTCGATGACCGCCCCGCGAAAGGCCGGCGTCTCGTGGGCGGCGATCTCGGTGTCGAAAGCTACGCTGAGGATGCGGACTGGCTTCATAGGCGTTTGTGTTGGGATGTTCCTAAGGTTTTAGTTTATAAAATTATTCAGCATACTAATGATTTTGCTTCCGGCGCATCCTGGGCGGAATGTTCCGAATAACTCGCGCGCCAATGGGCATGCCTTCGCGTAAAGCTACAGCAGCCGGTGAAAATTGGCGCCCGAGGTGCAACTTATCAATAGCCTAATGGCATCTGACATGCTTGTATGTCATTTCTCCAAACAAGCTCTGAAGGGGGAAAATACAACATTCCCTCTTCCGGGCCTGGCCGGAACACGCATCCTCATTGATCTGGAAAAAAAGCTTAAGGGTGAAATTACCTTCTGGCGAAAGGATATTTCGCAATATATAGAAATGAATAAAATAATGCAAGCCGGGAACCAATATCTTGTTGGAAAGGTTCGTTTTTTTGTATGTGCCGGGGAGCGGCGCTGTTCGGTTTTCGCTGTTCGCTCTTCGCCGGCAAAAAGTTTTTTGAAAAAAATGCTGCGCACCAATGACACTTCCCGGCCTTCGCGGCCATAAGGAAGTAAGAGGACGGGAAAATACTCCCGGCAGTTGGGTTTAACCAATAACCCTGTCAACCAATAACTGCCGGGGGACAATGTCCCCGCGCCCCTCTGCTGCAACCTGAATACCAGCAAAGCGCGTGCTGCCCCAACGGGCAAGCCGCCATAACCATTCAGGAAAATTTTGCAGCATGACACAGCATTTGACCCCGGCGGAGGCCCTGGCGGGCATCCGCAACCACGACCAGAAGATCATCGGTCGGTACTACCGCTATCTGCGGGAGCGCGCCTTCGGCCTGTTCTGTTACGCGCCGAAGGGCAGCCCCGCCTGGCTGGCGATGGAGGACTGTTTCAACCTGGCTTTCCTGGCCTTTCTCGACAAGGCCCGCAGCCCGCAGTTCGAGCCGCGCAACCTCGACGCCTTCGCCCTGGAGGTCGTCCGCCGTTCTTTTCTCGATACCCTCAAAAAGCAGCGCCGCCACGCTCATGCCGAGCTGGCGCCGGCGATGGACCCACCCGACGAGCCGGCCACCGTCCACCTCACCGCCGGCAGCCTGTTCGAAGAGCTGCCCGGTTTACTTCTCCTGCATTGGTACTTCCGGCTGGAAGAGCTGTCGCGCCGCCTGCTCGACCTGCGCGTCCTGGGCTACAACCATAAAGAGATCGCCGATCGGCTGCCCCTGGCGCCGGGCACCGTCCGCAACCGCTACTCGGAGCTGGTGCGGGAGGCGAGGGGGGTGGTTGGGGGGTAGGTTAGATGGTTGGCTCGGTGAGGGTGGGAGGATGGTTTATTGTTATGCGAATCCAGGGCTAAATGGCCTGGCAACGGCCCACCCCGTGGAATAATTGACAATTCCGCAGGGCCCAGCGGGCCGTAATTGAAAAGGGCAATGAGCCTAAACACAAAGGTAACATTCCGGCCCGCTGGGCCTGAGCGGCACTTTTGGCTTCAATTCTTTATGGTTGGATTGTCATTGCTTGATTGTTATGGGGCTGCAACGGGGAGCCCTCCAACAATCCAGCCCTCCAACAATCCAACAATCAGCCCTCCAACCCCTTCAACCACCCCTCCAGCTCCGCCCCCAGGCCCTTCCGGTCGAACAGGGCCACGCGGTGCAGCTGGGCGCGGTGGAGGAACACCTTCTTCAGCCGGCCCCTGCGGTCCCGCAGGTTGGTCAGGGTCAGGAAGAGGGCTTCCACGCGCTGGCCGAACTCGTTGCGCAGGGCGGCCAGCTTGTAGACGGACTCTTCGAACAGCTTCCGGGCGTTGAAGCCCAGGCCGGATTTACACTCCGCGATATACAGGGTATTGTTGAAGGTGAACAGCAGGTCGCACTCGTTGGGCACGGGGTGGCCGCCGGCATTGGCGCGCGCCACCCGGACGCCGTAGCGGATGGCAGCATCGGGCAGGCCCAGGGTTTCCCTTACGCGGGCATAGGCCCACTCTTCCAGCCACCCGCCGGTGAGGTAGCCGGCGGCAGGGCCATCCAGCTTGCCGTTTTCGGGCAGGGGGTAGCGGATCTTCTCCAGGAAGGCGGCCAGTTCCTTGCTCACCGGCAGTTCCACCACCTGTTTTTGCTGTACCTGGCGGTAACTGTCGCGCAGCCCTTTCATCATCCGGGCGAAGGGGCGGCCGCTGTCCATGGCCTCCAGGAAATGGGGCAGCACGGAGGCGGTGTATTCCGGCGGCCGGTGGAGTTGGCTGTGGCCTTTCCAGGCTTCCATTTTTATGCCGTAGCCCGCCAGGTACTCCTCCAGTGTGATGCGGTAGGAGATGGGCGCTTCCCGGCGCTGATGTTCCGGATACACCTGCAGGTAGGCGTTCTTGCCGATGGGTACGTAGAAGATGCTGCAGCAGTGGGCGTAGGCGGGCTGGGTGAAGTAGTGGTAGAGTGCGATAGACATCAGCTTGGTGCCGCTGGTCAGGTTGACGTAGTAGTGGTTCCCCTTTTCCGGCAATCGGAGACTGTCCAGTTTCTGGTTGATGTCGGAAAGGTTATCAGCCTCTACGCTTATTTTCCGGTAACTGCCGGCGCGGATGCCGGTGGAGGCCAGGGTATGTTCCAGCCGGCCCCGTTCCTCCATCAATGGGGTAGTTACGAAGATGTATTGATCGATCATTCCGAAAGCAGGGTCCCGGGCCAGAAAGACATTCGGCACTGTCTGGTCGCCTACCAGGCTGATGAGGAGGTTGGCCATGGGGTAAAGGTAGGAAGAAATCTTTACCCTCGGGGAGCGCCTCGAAGGCGGAAGGCGGAAGTCGGAAGGCGGAAGTCGGAAATCGGAAGTCGGAAATCGGAAGGCGGAATTTTTCCGGTGGAGTGCTGCCTGGATGGGGCAGGGCCCTTTCGCCCTCTTTCCGCCGCCCCCGGCTAGACAATGTTCCGACTTCCGATTTCCGACGGTGATTTCGGTTAAAAAATACCTCACTTTATCCCTGCCCTAACGGCC
>CAYQKY010000158.1:0-20253 GCA_964418125.1 uncultured Phaeodactylibacter sp. | reverse complement strand
TTAACCTAAAAACCAGGCTCTTTTCATGCTTCTGATCGAAGTTAAAGATGGTGAAAGCACACTTCCATGGCCAAACAGCAGAATATCCGCATAGACCTCAACCTCAACATCCGGGGGTTGAAAAAATCAGCAACCCTTGCCATTAACGAAAAGTCCAGAGAACTTCAGCAGCAGGGCAGGAAAGTGCACCGCCTGGGGTTCGGCCAGTCTCCCTTCCCGGTGCCCGAACCGGTGGTGGAAAGCCTGCGCCGGCATGCACACGAGAAGGATTACCTCGCCGTAAAAGGGCTTTTCGAATTGAGAGAGGCTATTGCACAGTATTACCAAAACCGGCAGAGCATCAAGCGAACCGCCGAGGATGTGCTGATCGGCCCCGGATCCAAAGAACTGCTCTTCCTTCTCCAACTGGTCTATTACGGCGACCTGGTCATCCCTACGCCCAGTTGGGTGTCCTACTCGCCACAGGCCGTCATCATCGGGAGGCGTGTAAACTGGGTAAGAACGCACCAGGAAAATGACTGGCGGCTCACCCCTGAGGAACTGGAGTCTATCTGTTCGATAGACCCGGAACGGCCTCGTATTGTGGTACTCAACTACCCGGCCAACCCCACTGGGGCCACCTATACCGTGCCCCAGCTGAAAAAGCTGGCGGAAATCGCCCGGAAATACAAAGTCATTTTATTATCAGATGAGATCTATGGCGAGTTGCACCATTCGGGCCAGCATGTAAGCATCGCCCGTTTCTACCCGGAAGGCACCATCATCAGCAGCGGGATATCCAAATGGTGCGGCGCCGGAGGATGGAGGCTGGGGATGTTCGTCTTTCCCGAATCCCTGCGCTGGCTCCTCGATGCAATGGCTATCGTCGCCAGCGAGACTTTCACCTCTACCAGCGCCCCGATACAATACGCTGCGGTCGAAGCCTTCAAGCCCAACCCGGCCATCGACCAGTACCTCAATGATGCCCGGCGTGTACTCAGGGTGGTGGGCAAAACCCTGCACGCAAGGCTGGCTGAGCTCCACATCTTCGCACCAAAGCCGCAAGGTGGATTCTATCTCTTTCCAAATTTTTCCTTCTATAAAGAATCACTGGTGCATAGGGGTATTCTCAACAGCCATCAGTTGTGCGAAAACCTGCTGGAAGATGCCGGAGTAGCCCTCCTGCCCAGCTATGACTTCGGGCGGCCCTCAGACGAACTCACCGCCCGGATGTCCTATGTCGACTTCGACGGTGAAATGGCACTGAAACTGGCCAGAGAGGAATATTCCGGCCAGCAACTGAACGGCCGTTTCGTAGAACAAGTCTGCGGAGGTATGCTGGATTCCATACAGCTTATTGCCGACTGGCTGCAGCGCAGTTAGAACTTCCTGGGCCGGAACTGATAGAGGTTTCCTTCCTCCACGGCCTCATCGGCTATGTCTTCAAAGACAAACTCCAGGCGATCGCGGTCAAAAATGTCGAAGAATTCTTCCCACGACAGGTCTTCTTCATCCGGAAACTCGTCTTCCGGGAACCGGAACCGCACCCGGTCAGTTATCTGTTCTCCTTCGAACCGCTTCAGCCTGACAGGGCGGGCATTTCTCGCTTCGGCCCAGGTTTGAATATCTTTGTGATCAACAGTAGCAATGCGATTTCCATCTCTTATCATAATGTATACGATTGATTTTCAATGACCTGATACACCTATACAACAGGGAGAATCAGGTATATGCTCACTTTGCCCGGCACGGATTTCAAAAAAATACCGTATGCATTTGTCATCATTGAGCCTTAATGGTGTTAAATAAAGGAAGGAACGAGGAAGAGGCCGGTATTTTTTGGTAGCTTTTCGAGCGGTAGCCCGAAAAAAACCCACAGCCGGCGTTCGGGTTTGTCCATAATGCTGTAAACCATTAACTTAGTGTTCGTTTGGAGGCCATAAGCATATTTTTATACCTATGAGAATATCTTTCAGGATGCTTCTTTTACTGGCTGCCAGTACCTTGCTGTCCTGCAGCCGGGAAGAACCGGAATTCAAGGCAGAGGACGCGCCTGAAGAAGAAGCATACGAACCCATCCGGGAATTTTTCCAGCTTCAGGCAGGCAACTACTGGGTCTATGAAAGCTACAGCGTGAACCTGGAAACAGGAGAAGAAGCACCACTATACAAAAGAGATAGCCTTTATGTGCTTAAAGATACCCTCATCGGGCGCTCCGAATATTTTATCCTGGAAGGTTCCCGCCTGGGACGGGCCTACCGTTCCATCCTACGCTGCTCCGGCCCGGAGGTGATGGATGCCCAAGGGCGCCTGCTGTTCAGTACAACATCCATCGGAGATACTACTCCCATTCCAACCAGCTTGCTGGCTGATGAGGCCGAATCAGGCCTGGTTTCCGCCGGCCTTGCCAAAGGGGTGGATGTCCCCTATGGAATATTCGATGCACTGGCGTATCGGCGTACTTTCCACCTTTCTACGGCAGAAGGATACAGGGCAGGTGGTAATGTGCGCCATTGCTCCGATTATTTTGCCAAAGGTATAGGCCTGATCAAATATACCAGTTTCTTCCCCAACCAACCCCTGGACATCGAAATGAGGCTCGTCCGCTGCCGGGTGCAATAAGAGCTTACCGAAAAACGCACTGAGGGCCGGCAAAGGATCTTTCAGCCTACCTTCGAAAGTCGCTTAAAAACCTATCTTTGCCCTTCAAATGAGAATGCCATGCAGCTGGAATGGTACCATTACCTTATTGCAATACTGGGAAGCGCCCTGGCAGGCAGTATCAATACCCTGGCGGGTAACGGCTCCGCCATTACCCTGACCATTCTCACCGAACTGATCGGCCTGCCGGGCAACCTCGCCAACGGCACCAACCGCATTGGCATCTTCACCCAAAGTGCCGCCGGCACAATAGCTTTCTGGCGCAACGGCAAACTCAACCTCAGGCGCAGCTGGTTTCCCATATCGCTCAACATCATCGGCGCCATCGCCGGTGTGATCGTCGCCGTCAATGTAAGCAATGAGGAGTTTAAAAATGTCTTCCGCTTTCTCATGGTGGTTATGCTTTTAGTCATACTGGTAAAGCCAAGCCGCTGGCTGCGCAGTACCGACACCAGCCGGAAAACCAACCCATGGATCGCCGTTCCGCTCTACCTGGCGCTGGGCTTCTACGGAGGGTTCATACAGATGGGTATGGGCGTGTTTTTCCTGGCTGTAATGGTCCTGTACGCCCATTACAGCCTTGTCGACGCCAATGCCGTGAAGATATTCGTCGTCGGCGCCTATACATTCCTGGTGATCCTCATATTTCACAGCCAGGGACTGATCGACTGGAAAATAGGGCTTCTCATGGCCGTCGGGCAGACGGTGGGGGGATACTATACTGCTCACTATGCTTCCCGTTACCAGCAGGCCAATGTGTGGGCACACCGGCTGCTGGCCGTGGTTGTTATCCTGGCGATCATCAAATTATTCAACCTGCACCTGCTGGTTCTCTGACCAAATTGCCCAAAATGCTTGCTTATGAACGATGCCCTCAACAAGATCAACGCCTATTGCGAAGCTCACACCACACCGCCCTCAACTGTTCTCAACGAATTGGAGCGGGAAACCCACCTGAAAACGCTGGCGCCGCAAATGCTCTCCGGGCATCTGCAGGGCCAGTTCCTGGCCATGCTCAGCCGGATACAACAACCCAGGCTGGTTCTGGAAATAGGGACATTCACCGGTTATGCCGCTATCTGCCTGGCGCAGGGGCTGAAGAAAGGGGGGACGGTACATACCATAGAGGCCAATCCGGAACTGGAATACCTCATCCGTAAGTACATCGGCCGGGCCGGCCTCGATGACAGTATCCGCCTGCATATCGGTGATGCACTGGAGGTGATCCCCGGATTGGATGGCCCCTTCGATATGGTTTTTATCGACGCCAACAAACAGGAATACGCCCGTTATTACGACCTTGTGATCGATAAGGTGGCGCCGGGAGGGCTCATCCTGGCCGATAATGTGCTCTGGAGCGGCAAAGTACTCACTTCTGCAGAAAGGGAAAAAGACCAGGACGCCGCCCTGATCCACCGGTTCAACGAAAAGGTACTGCGGGACGAACGAGTGGAGAACGCGATGCTTCCCCTGAGGGATGGGCTGCTCATCGTGCGGAAAGTATAGTTGATCGGGTTGATTGGTTGATTAGTTGCCCTTCGACAAGCTCAGGATAAATTTGGTACCGGACAACACAAACTATGCCATGTCTGAAAAAAGCCTCTACCAAGAGTTTTGCCGACAGGTTGCCGATCTGCCTGTATTTGTCCAGCCCTGGTATCTCGATGCCGTCTGCGAAGGCGGTGAGTGGGGAGCGGCAGTGGTGCAGCATGGCGAACAAATGGCGGCCGCCATGCCCTGGTTTTTGAAACGTAAAGGGCCTTTCCGGTATCTGGCCATGCCTTACTTCTCCAAGCACCTGGGGCCTTTTCTGCATCCGGAATTCAGGGAACTCAAGTTCGAGCACAAGTTCTACGGGCAGCTTATCGAGCAACTGCCCTCCGTCCACGCCATCAGGCAGGAATTCCACCCTTCCGTTACCAACTGGCTGCCCTTTTACTGGCAAGGATTCCGGCAGACGACCCGTTACACTTACCAACTGAACCTGCAGGAAGGGCTGGAAGCCGTATACAAAGGCTTCAACCGCAATGTGCGGCGCAACATCAAAAAGGCTGAAAAAATGCTCAGCATCCGCCACGGTATGGCGCCGGAAGATTTCCACCACATGGTGCTGCTCAGTTTCGAACGGCAAGGGCTACCCCCTCCCCACTCCCTGGAGTTCTTCCTGCGCCACGATAACGCTCTGGCCCGCCACCAAAGCCGCTTGATTTTCTGTGCCGAGGACGGCCAGGGCCGCATCCATTCCGCCGCTTACCTCATCTGGGACGGCCGGTCCGGCTACTATCACCTCTCCGGCGACGACCCGGAACTGCGCGACAGTGGCGCCGGCCTGCTTCTCATCCGGGAGGCCATTCGCTATACGCACGACGTGTTGAACCTGCCCACCTTTGATTTTGAAGGCAGTATGATCCCGAATATCGAGGCCATCCGGCGGCAGTTCGGCGCCCGGCAGGCGCCGTATTTCCGGGTTTGGAAATACCATTCTAAGATTTATCAGGCCCTCGATGGGCTGATGCACGGATTTTGACCCTGAATTACTCAGTTGAATAAACTCACATACCCGAAGTGCACCTTCGGCGCGCTGAAGTCAATGGGGTTATCCAGCCGCTTCCCATAGGCCAGGCTGACGCCGAACAGGCCGACGGCCGTTTCAAAGGTGATGCCGGCGCCGAAGCCGTACGGGCGGTCCGTTACGCTTTTCGTCCGGGTTTTGTCTTCTACATAGGCATAGTCGCCGAAGGCATAGAGGTAGGAGTTCTGCCCGATGAGCAGGCGATATTCGAGGGTAGCCACACCGTAACTGGTAGCAAAAATGGACTCTTCATCAAAGCCGCGCAGCAGGCGGTTGCCGCCGATCCGGAACTGTTCGTTGAAGAAAATGGGCTCTTCGGCAATAATGGCGCCGCCCTGCAGGCTCCCCTTAATTGTACTCCGGCTGAACAGGGGCAGATAGCCCTCCAGGCGGGTATTGAGCTTATACTGAAAAGTGCGCAGAGTGAGGGTATCGTAGAGTTCTCCGTAGCCCAGCTCCACGATCCGGTTATTGCGCTCTATGCGCTTGACGCCGGCGCCGGCGCGCAGGAAGGCGGCCCAGCCCTTACGCGGGTTGAAACGATAATCGAGCCGCTGCAGCGCATACTCCAGGCCGAAGTAGGCATTGCGCACATCCAGGGTAGGGGGGAGTTGCTCCCGTTGTTCCAGCTGTTGTTCATCAACGGCCAGCAGGGAGGAGGATCGGTTGTTCCAGAAGGCTTTGATATAATTCCCTCCTTCAAAAAGGTACTGAATGCCCAGGTCGGACTCCAGGTCGAGGAAAGACGTATCCCGCTTGTACAGGTTGAAGCGGAAGTCGGCGCCAAACGGAAGGCCGAGGACGTAGGGATAGTTGAACTCCAGCTCCAGTTCCTGCGTTTCCGGCCGCAGCTGTTCGAAGGCGGCATAGATGCGCTCGCCCAGGCCGAACTGGTTCTGTAGTTCTCCGTTAAAAGTGCCGGTGATGAGCAGGTTGCGGTTGTTCTCCTGCCGCCCGCTGGCGTTCTGTGGCAATACCCCGATCACAAAATCGAAGCGGCTGGCCCTTTTTTTGCTGAGCAGCAGGCGGGGCTCGGCGCGGCCGCCCAGGAAAGTGACCACCGGGTCCTGATCGAGCTTGAGGAAAGGCAATTCCCGAATGCGGTTGCGGATACGCAGTACCCTTCCGTTATCATAAGGCGTTCCTTCCTTTATGCCCAGGTAATTACTGAGATAGGCCTTGCTGATCTTCGCATCGCCTTCCACCTCTATTTCCTCGAATAGAATAAGCGGCCCCCGATCCAGCCGCAACCGGCAAAGGGCCTTTCCTTTCCCCAGGCTGATATCGCTCAGCCAAACCTGCGCAAAAGGATAGCCGTGGTTTTCAGCATACTCCAGCACCCGCTCCTGCAGGCGCCGGGCCTGAGCAAAGCGAAAAGGGCGCCCCCGGTAAAGCCGCTCCCGGAAACCCGCCGCATCGAGGAAAAGCTCCGGCACGCTGTCGGCCTGCAGTTGCACCCACTCGTAGGACGGCCCCAGGTGAAGAAGAGCCGTGAGGCTGCTGCTGTCCCGCCACACCAGGCCGTCGACGGAGGCTTCCAGATAAGACTCCAGGCGCAACTCCCGGATTTTTTCACTCAGGAAAGCGCTGGCCAATGTGGAATCGGGGTAAGACTTTTGGGGCTTCAGATGGCGTTCTACAAAAGCAGGAGTAGTATCCAGCGGCACAATATCCAGGTGAACCTGCCCCTGTAAAACGCCAACATTCAGGAATACGAAAAAAATGCTGAAACCCACGGCTTTACTCCACCTTTGACAGTCCGCCCCCTGCTCCGGCAGTTCTTCAATGGGCAGTTCAGCGCCCGAAAACAATACAACAATACAACAATACAGCAATCTAACCATCAATAATCCACCACTTGGATTGCGCAATATTCTGACACCGGCCCCATCCTTCCCCACAAAGGCAACATCTGCCCCCCGCCTCCTACAACATTTGGCAACAGCAGGCGTTATTTCTTTATCCGGCAAGCCATCAGCCTTTTGCTCAGCATTATACATTTGTTCAAATTGACATCGGTGTTTGAGTTTTAGCAACCCTGAGGCCACAATCTTTAACGGCTCCGGAACTGAAGTCATTGTTTCCGACACTTCATCCCCCCACCTGATTGTGGGCTTCCTGTATGAAAACTCTAAAAAAATTTCCTGAATTCCGGCACGCTGGAAAACCCATCGGCAGGGCCATAGTGTTTTCAGGAATGTTATCGTTTCAATAACAAGTATTTATAAACGTAACCAAAATCAAAAGCGGCGTTACTTTAACAAATAAAAATCCTTATTACTCATGAAGCGGATGCTAAAATACGCTGGGATCATCAGCCTGCTTTTCATCGGAATGGCAGCTTCCTTCCAACCGGAAAACAAATATTTCGAGATCCTCAAGAACATAGAGATCTTTACCAATTTATACAAAGAGATCAATACTTACTACGTCGATGAGGTCGACCCCGGCCACCTGATGCGCACCGGCATCGACGCCATGATGGAATCCCTGGACCCCTTCACCAACTACATCTCCGAGTCGGAGATCGAAGGATACCGCTTCATGACCGAGGGCAAATACAACGGCATCGGCGCCATCAGCCAGAAAATGGGAGAATATGTTACCATAACGGAACTCTACCAGGGACAGGCCGCCGATAAAGCAGGCCTGCGCCCGGGCGACAAGATCATCGCCGTAGACGGGCAGGACGCCACGGGTAAAGACCCCGATGCCATCAACGATATCCTCCGCGGGTTCCCCGGCACTTCCGTCGAATTGACCATACGCCGGCCCGGAAGAGAAGGTGATTTCAACATTCAACTCGTGCGGGGAGAGGTGCAGGTACCCAACGTCCCCTATCACGGTATGCTGGGCGAAGACATCGGCTATGTAGCCCTGACGACCTTCACCCGCGAGGCCGGCAGCAACGTGGCCAATGCCGTCCGGGAGCTTAAAGAGCAGAACCCCGGCCTGAAAGGCATCGTCTTCGACCTGCGCGGCAACGGGGGCGGCCTGCTCAACGAAGCCGTCAACGTCTGTAACGTTTTCATCCCCCGCGGCGAACTGGTCGTGACCACCAAAGGCAAGGTCAAAGACTGGGACCGCTCCTTCAGCACCATGAACCAGCCGGTCGACCTCGACATACCGCTGACCGTCCTGATCAATAAGAATTCCGCTTCCGCCTCCGAGATCGTCAGCGGCGTGATCCAGGATTACGACCGGGGCGTCCTCATCGGACAGCGCTCCTACGGAAAAGGGCTGGTGCAAAATACCAGAGATATCGGCTACAATTCCAAACTGAAACTAACTACCGCCAAGTACTACATCCCCAGCGGCCGCTGCATCCAGAGCGTCAAGTACGAAGACGGAGAGCCCATCCATATTCCGGACGACCAGCGCACGCCCTTCAAGACCCGCAACGGCCGCACCGTACTCGACGGCGGCGGCGTCAAACCGGATGTGATGATCGATAAATTCACCGACGCAGCCATCGTCAAAGGACTGCTGGAGCAACACCTCATCTTCGATTACGTCACCGAGTTCTGCCTGAAACACGACAGCATTCCGCCGGTAGAGGACTTCCGCTTCGAGGATTACGACGGCTTCGTGCAGTTCCTCGAAACCCGTAAGTTCGACTACGACACGGAAAGCGAAAAGCTGCTGAAAAAGCTCGTGGAAGAAAGCGCCGAAGAAGGCTATGAACTCGAGGCTCAGATCAAAGCCCTGGAAGCCAAGATCGACGCCGACAAGAAAGATGCCCTGATGGACAACAAGGCCGTCATCATCGACCTGATCGAAAAGGAGATCGCCAGCCGCTACTACTACCAGGAGGGCAAGATCAGAATGGGGCTGCGCAATGATATGGAAATTAAGGAGGCCGTCAAACTGCTCCGGGAGAAAAATGAGTACCAGGCCTGGCTGAACGGCTGATATATAAAAGGTGTGAAAGTGTAAATGAGTGGGGCTTACCTTTACACACATCCACATTTACACTTTTACACCTCTACCCCTTATTCGCCAACTGCCCGCAGGCTGCGTCGATGTCCTTCCCCCGGCTGCGGCGCACCGTTACCATTACCCCTTTATCCCGCAGGTATTTTGCAAAGTCGTCGATGCGGTGTTCCGCCGCCTTGAGGAATGGCGCCCCGTCGATTGGATTGTATTCTATGATGTTGACGCGGACGGGAAAGTGCCTGCACAGTTCCGCCAGGCGGGCGGCATCCTCCAACCCTTCGTTGAAATTCTGGAAGGCGATGTATTCGTAGCTGATGCGGTTTCGGGTCTTGCGGTAGAAATAGCGCAGGGCTTCCATAAGCGATTCCAGGTCGTTCTGCTCGTTGATGGGCATGATCTGGTTGCGCTTTTCGTCATCTGCGGCATGCAGAGACAGGGCCAGGTTGAACTTCACCTCATCGTCGGCCAGCTTTTTGATCATCTTGGCAATGCCGGCCGTGCTGATGGTGATGCGGCGGGGCGACATGTTGAGGCCGTCGGGAGAAGTGAGGCGCTCCACGCTTTCCAGCACGTTTTTGTAGGCCAGCAGCGGTTCGCCCATACCCATGTACACGATATTGGTCAGCGGGTGGCCGAAGGTTTCTTCCGATTGCCGGTTGACCAGCACCACCTGGTCATAGATCTCCCCGGCGTCGAGGTTGCGTACCCGCTTCATGCGCCCGGTAGCGCAGAACTTACAGGTGAGGCTGCAGCCCACCTGGGAAGAGACGCAGGCGGTAAAACGGTTGTCGGAAGGCACCGGTATAAGCACCGATTCGATGAGGTGCCCGTCGTGCAGGCGAAAGCGCGACTTGATGGTGCCGTCCATGCTGTGCTGCACCTTATCGGTTGTTATGGCATTGATGGCGAAGTTCTCATCCAGGAACTCCCGCAGCTTCTTGGACAGGTTCGTCATCTCTTCAAAGGAGTGCGCCCCTTTCTTCCACAACCATTCGTGCACTTGTCCGGCCCTGAATTTCGGCTCGCCAATTCCTTTGAAGAACTCTTCCAGTTCCAGCCGGCTGAGCTGCCGTATATCTTTCTTATCCGTTGATACAATCATATCCTAATTCGAAATTGCAAAAAACCGGACTATTTTCCCCGGCTTTGCCAACAATCTAACAATACAGCAATCTAACAATGCAACCATATAGCCATCCAACAATCCAGCCCCTAAACCGCCCTGCACCTTTCCGCCAGCCAATCATGCTCTTCATCATTCAGCAGCGGCGTCAATTCATTTAACACCTTTCGGTGATAATCGTTGAGCCAGTCCTTTTCTTCCTGCGTAAGCAGCTGCAGGCCCGCCAGCCGGAGGTCGATAGGGAAGAGGGTGACGGGCTCGAAGGCAAAGAAAGGCGTGTCACCGGCAGAACTGTATTCCACGCACAACTCCAGGTTTTCGATCCGGATGCCGTACTCCCCGGCTTTGTAGAAACCAGGTTCGTTGGACGTGAGCATACCGGGCCGGAAGGGCGTTTCGCCCCGTTCACCGCGTGGATTGGGAGTAAAGCCCTGCGGGGCTTCGTGCACATTGAGGAAAAAGCCCACCCCATGGCCGGTGCCATGGCCGTAGTTGAGGCCCTCGCGCCAGAGGTGCATACGGGCGAAAGTGTCGAGCTGAACGCCCGAAGTTCCTTCCGGGAATATAGCCCTCGACAGGGCGATATTGCCTTTGAGGACGAGCGTATAATTCCTGCGCTGTTCAGCGGTAGGCTCTCCGCCCAGGAGGGTAGTGCGGGTGATGTCCGTCGTCCCTTCCAGGTACTGCCCTCCGGAATCGAGCAGGAGGATGCCTTCCGGGCGGATGTCGGCGCAGGTATCCGGTTCCGGCTTGTAGTGTACGATGGCGCCGTTGGCGGCATACCCCACGATAGCGGCGAAGCTCTCGCCGAAGTAGTTGCCCTGAGCCTTGCGGAATGCGGCCAGCTGTTGCGCCAGCTCGTACTCGCTCACGGTGCGGCCCTGAAGTTCGGCTTCCAGCCAGCGGTACAATTGGAGCAGAGCAACGCCGTCCTTGCGCATGGCCTCGCGGATGTGCTTCACCTCCGTTTCGTTCTTTAGCGCCTTCATGGGGCGGATGAGGTTTTTGGCGCTTCTCCACTGTTCCTCATCCAGGGCTTCGTAGAGGTTGATGCTTGTAGAACCGGGCGCGTAGAGGACCGGGCTATCCTTATCCAGCTCTCCGAGGAAGCTCTCCAGCGCCTCGTAGGGGTGCAGTTCCAGCCCATCCGCCTGTAAGCGTTCCCGGAGTTCGGCTGAAACCTTCTCCCGATGGACAAACCAGTGCGTCGTCCTGGCGCCGATAAGCAGATAACTGATGCATACCGGGTTGTATTCCACATCCGAACCACGGATATTGAGCACCCAGGCGATATCGTCCAGAGTAGACACCAGGTAGTATTCCGCTCCCTTCATTTGTGCACGTACCCGGGCAAGCTTTTCCGCCCGGCTCTCCCCGGCATAGTCAGTATCCAGCTCAAAGGCAGCGTTCCGGGGCAGCGGCGGCCGGCCTTTCCAGATGCGCCCTATGAGGTCTTCCCTATAGGCAAGCCGGATATTCCTGCTTTCCAGCTTCCGCCGCAGATGATCAACTTCGGCCACCGAAAAAATGTCTCCATTGCATCCAACTGTATTGCCCGCAGGCAGTTTTTCCAGAAGCCAGTCTATATGTTCGGGCGTATGGGGCACCTTCAAAGGGTGAAGCTCGAAGGGGCCCTCCTTCAATTCCTGTTCGGCCTGAATGAAATAGCGCGAATCTGTCCACAATCCGGCATGATCGGCCGTAACTACCGCTACGCCGGCAGACCCGGTAAATCCGGATATCCAGGCCCGGGCCTTCCAGTGCCCGGCAACGTATTCGCTTTGGTGGGGGTCCTGGCTGGGAATGATATACGCATCGAGATGGGACTCCGCCATTTCCCGGCGCAGAGCCGCCAGGCGCTCATTTACATTATTGCTTTTTGACATATTTTTGGAACATTATATGTTTTTCATCGTATTCTATCCACATGCTCCGTAACACTTGCAAAAGATAGAAAATTTGAGTAAATAGCTTACACAGAATGATTATCTTTTCCGGGGTTTAATCCCTACGCCTCAAAACAAAGGAATACCCAAAAACATTTCAACACCTTAAAGCTTAATTTAACCGGGCCGGTGGTTGACTTTTCCCTCCGGTATATGCTGAAAAAAAGAAAAAATGCTGAAGCAGAGTTTAAGCCAGAAGATGCTACAGAAGCTGTCGCCGCAGCAGATCCAGCTAATGAAGCTGCTGCAGGTGCCGACTGCTATGCTGGAGCAACGGATAAAGGAAGAGCTCGAGGCCAACCCTGCACTGGAAGAGGGCGCAGAACAGGATGAGCTGGCCGAGCTGTCCAAAACCGGCGAGGATGAAATAGCCGATGACAACTTCTCCGATAATGACTCCGATGATACCCGCGAAGACCAGTACGAACTCGACGATTATCTGAACGACTACATCGAGGACGACCCGGCCTCCTATAAGCTCCGGGCCAACAATTACAGTGCAGATGAAGAGGATAAAAGCATTCCCATTCCGGTGGAAAGCACCTTCCACGACTATCTGGACCAGCAATTGGGCATGCAGGAATTTAAGGACGAAAAGGAAGAAGCCATCGCCCACCAGATTATCGGCAGTATTGACGACGACGGTTACCTCCGCCGCGAACCTGTCGCCATTATGGACGACCTGATGTTCTCCCAGAATATATTCGCTACCGAAGAAGAGATCCTCGAAGTATTAAAACGTATACAAAGGTTCGACCCGCCCGGAACCGCCGCCCGCGACCTGCAGGAGTGCCTGCTGATACAACTCTACAATAAAAGAGACCAGGAAGAACTGGAAGACATGAGCCTCGAGGAATGGGACAGCCTGGTGCTGGCCATCGAGATCCTGGAAAACCACTTCGACGAGTTCACCAAAAAGCACTACCAGAAACTCCAGAACCGCCTGAACATCACCGAAGACGATCTCAAAGGAGCCATTGACGAGATCATCAAACTGAACCCAAAACCGGCCAGCGGGTATTCCTCCAGCGGCAGCCGGTCTGTACAATACATCGTCCCCGACTTTATCATTGTCAACCGGGACGGAGAGCTCGAGCTGACCCTCAACTCCCGAAATGCTCCCGACCTGCGCGTCAACGACCAGTATCGCGACATGCTGCGGGCCTACAAAAAGAATACTGAAGGGCGCCGCGCCAACAAAAAAGAGCGGGAGGCGGTGATGTTCATCAAACAGAAGATCGACTCCGCCAAATGGTTCATCGACGCCATCCGCCAACGTCAGGATACGATGTACCGCACCATGTACGCCATCCTGCAGTACCAGTACGACTTCTTCCTGACCGGGGACCCAAAGAAGCTGCGGCCAATGATCCTTAAAGATATCGCCGACATCACCGGGCTGGACATTTCCACCATTTCCCGGGTGGCCAACAGCAAGTTCGTGCAGACCGAGTTCGGCACCAAACGCCTCAAGGAGTTCTTTTCCGAATCCCTCTCCACCCAGGAAGGGGAGGAGGTCTCCACCCTGGAGGTCAAAAAGATCCTCGAAGAGATCATCGCCCAGGAGAACAAGCGCAAGCCGCTTTCCGACCAAAAGCTGCAGAAAGCCCTCGAAGACAAGGGTTACAACATCGCCCGCCGCACCGTGGCCAAATACCGGGAGCAGCTCAACATTCCGGTGGCGCGGCTTAGGAAAGAGCTCTGAAACCGCAAAATGTAAAATGTAAAACTTTACAATGTAAAAGTGGGCTCGTGGTGAGCGGCTCTCGGTTGCCCAACTTTTGCATTTCACATTTCGCGGTTTTACATTTTGCGGTTCTCCACCCCCTCCACGATCACCCCGCATGCCCACCGGATCTGCTCTTCCGCGATGATCAGCGGGGGAGCGATGCGCAAAGAGTTGCTGTTGAAAAGGAACCAGTCCGTAACCAGCCCCTGCTCCAGGCAGTGTCGGATCACCGACTGCACTACCTCAAAGCTCTCCAGTTCCACCGCCAGCCACAGGCCGGCGCTGCGCACCTCTACGATGTCGGGATGCCGCAGCAACTCCAGGAAGAGCTGCTCCTTGGCCTTCACCTGCTGAATAAGGCCGCTCTCCAGCAAAGTGTCTAGGGTGGCCAGAGCGGCGGCGCAGCTCACCGGGTGCCCGCCGAAGGTAGTGATGTGCCCCAGGATGGGGTTGTCGGACAGGGCGCTCATTATTTCTTTTGAAGCAATAAAAGCTCCGATGGGCATACCGCCCCCCATTCCCTTGGCCAGCAGCAGAATGTCGGGCACGACGCCGTACTGCTCGAAGGCGAAGAGGCTGCCGGTACGGCCGTAACCGGCCTGTATCTCGTCGAAGATGAGCAGGGCGCCCATTTCATCGCAGCGCTTGCGTACTTTTTGGAGATAGCCTTCCCGCGGCGGGCGTACGCCCCACTCACCCTGTACGGTTTCCATGATAACCGCCGCCGTCCGCTCCGTGATCTGCTGCAGGCACCACTCACAATTGTACTCGATATGGCGGATGCCGGGCAGGAGCGGGTGGTATGCCTGGGTGAAATCCCTGGGCCACATCAGGCTGGCGGCGCCCTGAGTGCTGCCGTGGTAGGCCTTCTTGCAGGCCACGATCTCGTACCGGCCCGTATAGCGCTTGGCCAGTTTCATGGCGCCTTCGGTAGCTTCCGCTCCGGAATTGACAAAGTAAACGCTGTCTAATGGATCGGGCAGCGCCCGGGCCAGGCGCTCCGCCAGTTGCACCTGAGGCGCCAGGACGAACTCGCCGTAGACCAGGGTGTGCAGATATTTATCGAGTTGTTCCTTCACGGCTTCCACTACCGCAGGGTGCCGGTGCCCCAGGCAGCTGACGCCGATGCCGGCGATGAGGTCTAGGTAAGGCTTGCCTTCCGGGCTGTAGAGGTACATACCCTCGGCGCGCTCGATCTCCAGCATGAGCGGGGAGGGGCTGGTCTGGGCGAGATGTTGCAGGAATAATTGGCGTAGGTTGATCATGAATGCGTAAATTGTTGGGGCGAAAACACTCCGGGAAGCCGGGGTATTTCCATTAGTTGAAATACGGTGGAAATGCAGTTGAAATACTGCTTTGCCCATGGCGTTAACAAGCATCTTTTATTTGTTTCCACTTCTGATTTTTTTGTTTCCGCTTTCTTCAGCGCTAATTTGCTTATATCATACCAACATAAAAAATTCGATGATAACCCAGGATCAGGTAAGCTTTTTTCGGGAAAACGGTTTTCTGGTGATCGAAAATTACGCCTCTGCCGAGGATATGACGGCCCTGCGGGCGGAAATTCAGGCGATCATTGCAGAGAAGGGTAGTGAAGAGCAGAAGGCCTTCACTACCGATAAGCAACAGCAGCACCTGGACGAATATTTCCTGGAAAGCGGCGACAAGATCCGCTGCTTCTTGGAAGAAGAAGCTTTTGATGCAAATGGTAAACTCAAAGTGCCGCTGCAACAGGCCATCAACAAAGTCGGCCACGCCCTGCACGACCGGCACCCGTTATTCGAAAGGTTCTCCTATAGGCCGGCTCTGCTCGACATTGCCCTGGGCCTGGGCCTGGGCCGCCCTTCCATCGTACAAAGCCAGTACATATTCAAACAGCCCCGCATCGGAGGGAAAGTCAATGCCCATATCGATTCTACCTTCTTGTATACCCGCCCCCCCTCCTGCCTGGGCGCCTGGATCGCAATGGAAGATGCCAATAAGGCCAATGGTTGCCTGTACGTCATTTCCGGCTCACAAAAAATGTATCCTTTATCGAAAAGGTACGTTAGAAATAAAGAAGGAACGAAAACTTCCTTCATAGAGCTGAAAAAGGATCGGATAGACTGGGAATTCAATCCCGACAACCCTCAATGGCAGGCCCTGGAAGTAAAGGCCGGAACCCTGGTTCTGCTCCACGGCGAAGTGGTGCACGCCAGCCCTGCCAACCGCTCCCCAAAAACCCGCCAGGCCTACGTCCTGCATCTGGCCAGCCTGCTATGCGAATGGGCACAGGACAACTGGCTGCAACGCCCCCCTGACGATCCTTTCCGGGAGATGACAAATGTTATCGAAAGCTTAAACAGAAAATAGGTATTTTTAACTGACGGTTTTTTTGCCGATATTATTATCAGGTATTTATTACCTGAGAAGTAGTACATGTACTTGGAAGGGACAAACTGGATCAATGCGGTATTTCCTGAGCATATCACTCCTGATCGTAACTTTGACTGCCTGCGAATACAGAACAGTACGGTTGCAGCAGTTTGAGGTCCACGGTATTGATGTGTCCCACTACCAGTCCAGGATCAACTGGGATTCGGTGAAGGGAGAAGAGATCCACTTTGCTTTCGTGAAGGCCAGCGAAGGCATCAACATGATCGACACCCTTTTTTGCCACAACTGGGAAGAGATGAAACGCACTGGCCTGTACCGGGGCGCCTATCATTTTTTCCGGCCCACTCTGCCTGCCGAATTACAGGCCGCAAACTTCCTGAGTGCCGTTGAGATGGAATACGGAGACCTCCCTCCGGTGCTTGATGTTGAAGTGTTGGACGGCGCCTCCAAAGTCCAGCTGATCACCGGCATCCGCACCTGGCTGTACCTGATAGAGATCCGGTACAACCTCAAGCCCATTTTGTATACCAACCTGAAATTCTATAATAAATACCTCGCCGGCCACTTTAATGAATACCCCATCTGGATCGCCCGCTACAATTCCCGGGAGCCCCGCCTGGCCTGCGGGCGGGACTGGCAGTTCTGGCAATATGGGAACCGGGGTGAACTAAGCGGCATAAGGGGGCATGTCGATTTCAATGTTTTCAACGGCAGCCTGGAGGAGCTGAAAGGCCTGTGTTTTTCTCCGCCAGTCATTCTCAGTGAAGGTTTTATTGCAGGGCCGTGAAGTTTCCGACCCACCGGCAAGGGATCTCTGTTTTTTCACAGGCGCCCCCGGGGCTTGCCTGTGAAAAAACATCCGTTATCGTTTACAAACTGTAAGTCACACCCACTACGTAATAGGTCTGCAGGGGGTTGTCTGCCTCCTCTCTGGCGAGTGCTTCCTGCTTGTTACTCCTGAGGCCCAATTCAAGGCCGACGCCCACCTTTTTGAAGGCCTGAAAAGCGATGCCGTTCACCCAGGTCCAGTTGGAATAATCCGCATCCTTGTAGCTTAAAAAGTAAGACAGATTGGATTTCCAGTTTACTCCCGTGAGTATCTCTTTGGTGTAATCAGCCATGATCTTGGCGCCAAGTGAGGACTCAAACATGCTGCCCTCTTCGGCGAATACGAAGTTGTAGTTTAACGGATGGGCAACTATGATCAGGTTGGCAGCTGGCGTCCAGGTGACGCCGGTGCCAATGTCCAGGTACCCCGGATTGTTGAAGTTTTCCAGAAAGGTACTCCTGTATTCCCCCAAAACGGAGATGGCTAGTTTTTCGGATAGCTTATACCCAAAAAGGGAACTGAAGTTAATTACATCCGGGGATTTCAACTCCGTTTCTTCGGTCACATTACCATCCTGGCCTTTTTCCTTCAGCCTGGTATAACCGATATTCAGGTTCCCGCCATTTCTCCAGAAGGATTTTCGTGTAAAATAATTGGCATAAGCATTGGCGCTAAAAGTCAGGCCGATAGCCGTGCTGTTGGGCTGTTCTCTCGCAAACCAGTCATTGAAACCATTCAGGTTGGCTCCCATAATACCAAATGCACCGGTTTCCCACCTCGGGAAGTCCAGTAACTTTTTGTTAATATCAGCGACCTCTCCATTCAATGCCGCTATCTGAGATTCCAGCGCTTTGATCTCTTCCTTTTTCTGTGCTTTCATTTCTTTCAGTTCCTCTTCGGTTTGGGCTGTTGCCGAAAAGAAGAGGAATAACAACAGAGCAGAAGTCAATAGTAATCTGTACATCATTCTTCATTTTGTTTTTATGAAATTACTTCCTTGTATTACAGAGGCTTTCCCTTTGGTACCAGATCCAGGTACTCCGGGAAATGTCAAATTAAGAGGCCAGAAATTTCTGATATCGGCCTTGCGATAACCTGCCTGCTTAAGGTGAGATTAATTGACTATTCACTACCTTCATCCGGCTCGGCCCGTTCAAAGACATCCACCTTCTCGGAAGCGATTTTGCTTAGTGGGATTAACACTTCCCGGCCTTCCACATCCAGCACCATCGAAGAATTATCCATCCTGAGCACCTTGCCCTTTACCCCCTCAATACCAATGGTGTCTCCCACATTCACTTTCCCCTTATTGTAGAATGAGGCCAGAAAATTGGCCACGATACTCCGGGAAGCAAACCCATATCCGATGGCGAAGGCCAGAACTACGCCCGCCAGGACGATAGAGAGGTTGTCTTGTATGAATTCGGTATCGATCCGTGCCTGAGAAAGCGCAATCATGGCCACATTGAGGAAGAGAAAATAAAAAACGACATTGGAGATCATGCCTGCAGCCGGTATACCCAGGGATTCACAGGTAGTTTTGACCAGATTCTTCAGGAAGTCGCTGACCAGCAGGCCGATGACGAAGACCGCCAGGGCCGAGATGAGCACCGGAATATAATTGAGGATCTCGCTCATCAGTTGGGAGATCACCGGCATATTCAGTATATCGGTGGCGGCCACCACGAAGATGAACAGCAGGAAATAATAGACTACCTTCGATAAGAGCATACTCGGCACCAGTTGAATATTACTCTTGTAGACGATCTCTATCTCATTGAGGCGTTCCGCCAGTTTATCGGCGCCGATGGTAACGAGAATACGCCGTACGAAACGGGCAGTAACCTTAGAGACGATAAGGCCAATGATAAAAACCGCCAATGCTCCGAAAAGATTGGGGATCACCGAGGCGAAGCCCGTGAGCAGATCCTGAAGGATCTTCCAGAGGTCAATTCTCGTTTGTAAAGGAATGATCATGATGACAATTTTTCGGGTTGAAGGGAAAAGAGATTACTCTGCTAACGGCGGCCAATACCCCCATTAGGCGGATGAGGCCCTACCCCTCCGGGATGGCCTCCTCCTTCCGAAGGCGTCCGGCCCGGGCCTTGGCCTCTGGAGCTGTTTCCTCCTGCGGCAGAGATCAGTACTCCTACCATAGCCGGCAGGTAGACATCAACGATCTGCCCGATAAATTTGAACAGCCCAAAAGTCTGTTCCAGGTTGTTCTGTACATTTCTGCGTTTAGACGCGTCGTATTGCCTGATCTGTTCTTCTTCCAGTCTTTGGAAATTGTTCATATCCGATCCTCATTAAATGTGTGGTTCTTTAAACAAATCTTTCTTTACCATTTGGGCTTTAGCCTTTGCCCGTTTGATCTTCATTTTGACCGCACTTTCGGTTTTGTCCAGAACCTCCGAGATGTCCTTAATAGACATGCCATCCTGGTACTTCATCAGCAGCACGGCACGGTCTCCGGCCGGGATGCTATCCAGAACGGTTTTTAACTGGCTGATCTCCAGTTCCAGCAATTCCTTTTCTGAAGTCAGGTCATCAACCGGCTCTGCGGCCTTTTCCATTTCATCTGAGAAGATATCCTTCTGCTTTTTCTTCCTCCTCAGAAAATCAATGCAGTAATTATAGGTAATGGAATACACCCATGTTGAAAACTTCGACTTCTCCCCAAACCTTGAAAGGTTAAGGAAGATCTTGGTAAAGATTTCCTGAGTGGCATCCTGTGCCAGAACATCATCCTTCAACATGGAGATACACTTGCTGTAGATCTTACCGGCATATCTCTCGTAAAGGAGGTTAAAGCATCTGGATGCCTGAGTATCGAGGTAACTATGGATAACCTCGATGTCTTTCATGGATTTGGTGCACGTCTTCTCCAAGGGGCCGAATTTTTTGGACATAGGTGCGCCTTCCGGGTATTTGTCATGAAATACCGCTTGTTTAGACGCATTTCCCGATAAAAGATACACATCAGTAGTGAAAAAGTAGCCAATTTTAAGAAATTCCTACAAGTGTTAGGGCAAAAGGAGGGAGAAAAAACAACAAAGCCCCTGCCGGCGTGTGCCAACAGGGGCTTGTGTGTGTGTTATA
>CAYQKY010000157.1:0-20873 GCA_964418125.1 uncultured Phaeodactylibacter sp. | reverse complement strand
CGCCAGGCAAGCCTTGGCGGCCTGGCAGGCAGGGAGTAAATCGGAAGGAGCCTCCTGGCTGCGGCTTCCCACTTCCGCCTTCGTTCAAACCTTTATAAACACCCGGTTCCGGTACAACACCCACGCCAGTGCCAGCAGGGCCAAAACATTGGTGATGGCGAAGGCCAGCGAGGCATTTATCGGTGAGAAGAAGGGGGTGAACAGGTTGTCATATACCCAGCCCTTTATCGTCTGCCGCCCGCCGTCTGCCGTTTCCCACCCAACGGTATACATCAGCTTGGCCACGAAGCCGGAGAGGATGTACACGAAGAGGGCGTTGGTGCCGTAGACGACGAACGGCTTCGCCCAGCGCTGGTAGTCCAGGATATCGATCAACCAGTACACCACGCCGAGGAAGAGCAGGGCCAGCCCGCCGGTATATACGACGTAGGAGCTCGTCCAGATCTGCTTGTTGATGGGGAAGGCCAGGTCCCATACCAGTCCCAGCGCCGCCAGCAGGGCGCCGGCCGCCAGCATGCCGGTGGTTTTGTGGTAGGGGCCGCGCCGTGTACGCAGCCACTCTCCGGTAAGCATGCCGGTGATGCCGGTGGAGATGGCCGGCAGGGTGCTCAGCAGCCCTTCGGGATCCCAGGTCTCCGACTGGCCCCACAGATGGTTGGCGCCCAGGATCAGGCGGTCGAGCCAGGCGCCCAGGTTGGTGTCGGGTTCCAGGTTGGGCGGGTAGCCGCCGGGGACGGGCACAAGGGCCATCAGCGCCCAGTAGAACAGCAGCAGTCCGATGCCGGTATAGAGCTGGGCCCGCCAGCCGGCGCGCAGGAACAGCAGGGCACAGATGGCGTATACGATGGCGATGCGCTGAAGGACGCCCGGAATGCGCAGGTGGCTGAAGTCATAGATCCCCCAGCCCGTAATGGCCATGGCCAGGGCGGAACCCAGGGCCAGATAGAGAAAACGCCGGGCCCAGAGCATGCGCTGCGGCTTCTGCCCCAGGCATACCGCCCGGGAAAAAATGGATAGGGTGAAGACAGAAAGCAGGATGTAATGCAGCACCCGGCGGGAAGCAGGCGTATCTTCCGCCATGCCGAAATTGGGAAAAGCCGCCGTGAACACCCCCAGCCCAAAGAGGATGGCCGCCCGCAATAGCGTCTTCCGGGCCAGCTCAGACTGGGGCTGGCCCCGGTATTTGCTCAGTGCCAGCGGTATAGCTACCCCAACGATGAACAGGAAAAAGGGAAAGACGAGGTCGGTAGGCGTGCAGCCGTGCCACTTGGCGTGCAGCAGGGGGGGATAAACCGAGCCCCAGTTGCCGGGATTATTGACCAGGATCATGCCGGCTATGGTGATGCCGCGAAAGGCGTCGAGGGACAACAGGCGCTTGCTGAGTTGAGTTTCTGCCATTGGGTTTTCGTTTATTCTGAGCACTAAATTTATTTTTTTAAGTTGGATTTAGGGCTTTCTGAGAGGAAAAACTTTATCGCCCCTTTATAGCATTGAAGAATCGAAGGATAAATCGTATCTTCGTTCTGCACTCCAAACGAAGCACCCACCCGGGAGCAGATGTAACCTTTGCCGGTCCATCCTCGTCCAACAACCTGGAACATTGATCAAATATTTTACAAAGATGATGGATCATCAGCTTGCTTTGAGCAACGCTTTGTGCATTTCATTGTCTATTAGAACCAAAATCTCTTAATCTATTTCACCAAAATATTCGCACGTATGAAAAAATGGCCCATTATGATGCTGGCCCTGAGCCTTTTGGCTACCGCCACCTTGTTTGCCCAGGGAAGAAAAACCATTGAAACCGAAGAATTTACTTCCATCGGCCTCGGCCTGCCCGTCACGGTCCATGTGATGAAAGGCGCCCACAAGGTCGAAGTGGAAGGCCCTGCCGATGCCATCGACAAGATGGTGATCGAAACCAAGAAAGGCAGCCTCAACATCGAGCGCGATGAAAAACTGCGCTCCTGGAAAGGCAGCGGCGTTATCGTTTACGTTACCATGCCCAACATCTCCGGGCTGGCCATCGGCGGCTCCGGCTCCATTATCGTAAAAGACGAATTCAATGAGATGGGCGACCTCGGCCTGTCCATCGGCGGCTCCGGCGACATCGAGATCGCCGGCAAGGCCAAAAACGTAAAGGTCAGCATTGCCGGCAGCGGCGATGTAAAAGCCACCGGCCTGAGCGGCAATAAGTGTGACGTCAGCATCGCCGGCAGCGGCGACGCCAAGGTCGGCGAAATGAAAGCCCTGGAAGTGTCTATCGCCGGCAGCGGCGACGTCGGCTACAAGGGCGAACCGAAAGTCACCAAGAGCGTCGTCGGCAGCGGCAACGTGAAGAAAATGTGACAGGATGACAGGATTTACAGGATTTACTCTGTGAAACAGGCAGGCAGGAACGCCCGATTATTTCACAGGGTGAACAAGGTTTTCGGTATTGGCGCTACTGAGCTGTCCCTGTACCATTATTTTTGAGTCATGATGTGTGATTTTTGATTTTTGATGTACTCCAAGGGGCTTCCAGCTTAGTGCAGCCTGCGGAGGGCATATCGAAAATCAAAAATCACACATCAAAAATCATAAGTTTTCCCCTACCTCCATGTGTTACAACCCGGATTTTTTTGATCATCCATCTGCCAACACATGAGCTTCCCCTTACTCACCTTCGAACAACACCTCCTGTCCAACATCCTGGGCAGAGGGCTCGGGTACTATGAGGATGGCGCCGTTGCCAACCTGGCCCGCAATAAAAACACCTACATCGCCACCGTTTACGGAACGGAAGCCTTTGAGGTGCGGGTAACTATTGCCGATGGGCAGGCCAACCTTTAGTCCTGTGATTGTCCATGCGACTATGGCCAGGCCAATGGCTACACTGTAGACAAGGTCGCCATAGTGCAGCAGGCTGAACAGGCCCTTTCGCAATTGCCAGAAGTGGTTGGCTACCACACACGAAAGCCGCCGCGTGGCTTGCCGCCCTGGGCTGGTTTTCCGCGTCATGTGCGGCATTTTTCCCGTCCAGCAGGCCGGAAACGCCGCGGATGTTGATGGCGCGGATGTGGGGGTAGGCGGCCAGGGCGCGGGCGAAGCCGATGGATTCCATTTCCAGCGCCAGGGTGTCATTGTAGTGGGCCTTAATGACGCGGTAGGCTTCCGAGCGGGTGGAGGCCACCACCTGGCCGCCCGAGGCGATAGGGCCGAAGAACACCCGGGGAGGAGCGCCGGCAGGCAGGCGCCGGCGCCACGCGCCGGCCCGTTCCACGGACTTTGCCAGTTCGATCAGTTTCCGGCTGTAGGGCAGGACGTTGGGGCGGCTCGAGAAGCCCTCATTCGTCGATTTGCCGGCTTCATAGCCATAGGCCTGCGTGCCTCCCACCACATCGCCGATGCCGGCGTCCTTGACCCCTCCGGCAATGCCGGTGAGAAAAACCACGGCCGGCTGGTAGTTTCGGGTGATCCGCTCGGCGGCCAGGGCCACCTCGTTGTTGCGGGAGCCCGTTTCCCTGAGCACTATTCTGAACATATGATGGCGCCCCCGGAATTTTCCAACCGCGTAGTATGAGCCGTCTTTCTGCTCTTCCCGCACATCGTCCAGGAAGGCCCTTACGGCGCGGTATTCGATGGGAATCGGCGTCAGAATAGCGATGTTCATTGGCCCGGCTGTTTAAAAAGATCTTTCAATATACGTTTTTTTACGCTTTTTCACCAAACTCACCCCTTCCGCTCTTTCCTCAGAACGTTCCATATACTCCTCGGCGTGAGATTGAAGCGGCTGGCCAGCAGGTCTACGGTATGGGTCTTTCGGTGTCCATTCCCGGGGTAGATGTCTTTGAACGACTCCAGGATGGCGTACTGCCGGATGACGTTTTTGTCGATCAGCTCCTGGTCGATGAGATAAGTAGTGAAGTTGTCGAGCTCTTCCGGCCGCCGGTGGTGAGCGCAGTACTGCCGGAAATTTTCGAGCAATTTTTCAGAGAAAATGTCCATAATTTGTTTACGCGTTACCTGTTCCATGCTATGCTTTTTTAAAGGGGGGCAGGCTGCCGTCTGTGCGTTAGTGATTGGCAGCTACTGCCCCGAAGGGTTAAAGGCCCCTCCCGTAGGGTAGACTAGTCCTGTGCAGTTATTGGTTATTGGTTCCCGTCTCTTCGAGCCGGGTAAAATTGTTAAGGTTCTGGACCTAACCCATTGGTTGTCAGTGATAACTAATAACTTCAGGAGGGCCTGGGCAGGCATAATAACTGCCCCGGAACTTCGTTACAAGGGCACCAGTTGCCCGGCTCCGGGATACCGGCCGGAGGCAGGCCCGGGCCGCTCCGGGATTGCCCAGCGCCCTCCTCTCTTTCAGCCTTTTCCGCTTCCAGGAGTTTACACCCCTCCCGGATGATCTGCCGGTATTGATCCGCGCGTGCCGGCCCGTTCATTGTCATTCTTTTTCCAGGCCCTTGACGATCTGCAGCAGGCCATGTATGATCTGGTTGCGGCGGGTGGCCGATTGGTCGTAGGACAGAAGGCCGAGGCGGCTCTGCTTTTGCAGCTCCTCCCACTGGTTGGTGAGCATTTCCACCTCGTCGTGCCGGCCCCTGGCTTTTGCTATGGCCCACAGTCCCTCTATGGCCTTTTCCATGCGGTTCCGGCTGATGAGGCGGCGGGTCTCGTCCAGGCCGGCATTGACCTCCTCGGGCGGCTTTTGATAATAGTGGTAATGCGTATCGCCGATGTGCACATTGCCTCCCGCCTGAATGTTGGCGTCCTGAATGACATTCTTGCTGTCGGAGGTCTCCGTTTTTTTCTTACCTTTTTTGTCCTCCATTACTGGAGGTTTACACGATGAAGCTTAAAGTAGGGCTTTTTTGCCCATTAATTCAAGTGAAACGGGGCTTCAGTACACCCCTCCAACAATCCACCCCTCCAACCTAACTGATTCTGCTCCACCCTTTCAGCTTCTTCCCAAACTTCTCATCATACCATTTTATCGGATGGTGTTCCGGCCGTTCCAGCCTCGGGTCGTCGTCGAGGATGCGGGCGGCCACCTCGCGGGCCGTCTGCAGGATGCGGCCGTCCCGGGCCAGGTCGGCGATGCGGAAATTGAGGATGCCGCTCTGCTGAGTGCCTTCGATGTTGCCCGGGCCGCGCAGGCGCAGGTCGGCCTCGGCGATCTCGAAGCCGTTGTTGGTGCGCACCATGGTCTGTATACGCTCTTTGCTTTCGTTGCTCAGCTTGAAGCTCGACATCAGGATGCAGTACGACTGCTCGGCGCCCCGCCCCACGCGGCCCCGCAGCTGGTGGAGCTGCGACAGCCCGAAGCGCTCCGTATTTTCGATGACCATCACCGAGGCGTTGGGCACATTGACGCCTACTTCGATCACCGTGGTGGCCACCATGATCTGTGTCTTTCCTTCTACGAAGCGCTGCATTTCAAAGTCCTTGTCCGCCGGCTTCATGCGGCCGTGCACGACGCTGATCTGGTAATCGGGCGGAGGGAACTCCCGCTTCAGGGCCTCGTAGCCCTCATCGAGGTTCTGAAGGTCGAGCGTTTCGGATTCCTCGATGAGGGGGTAGACGACATACACCTGCCGCCCCTTGGCGATCTCCTCCCGCATAAAGCCGATCACCCGCATGCGGTGGTTCTCCGTCTTGTGGAGGGTTTGGATCTCCTTGCGGCCGGGAGGCAGCTCGTCGATAACCGATACATCGAGGTCGCCGTAGAGGGTCATGGCCAGGGTGCGGGGGATGGGCGTGGCGGTCATCACGAGGATATGAGGCGGGCAGGGGCTGCTCTTTTTCCACAGGCGGGCCCGTTGCGCTACGCCGAAGCGGTGCTGCTCATCGGTAATGGCCAGCCCCAGGTTTTTGTATTGTACCGGCGCTTCGAGCAGGGCGTGGGTGCCGATGAGGATGTGAATATCGCCGGAAGCCAGCAGCTTCAGCAGTTCCTTTCGCTTTTTCCCTTTGACGCTGCCCGTGAGGAAAGCCACGTTGATGCCCAGCCCTTCCACGTATTCGCTGATGGAGTTGTAATGCTGCTGGGCCAGGATCTCAGTAGGCGCCATCATGCAGGCCTGGAAGCCGTTGTCGATGGCCATGAGCATGCACATGAGCCCTACGACGGTTTTCCCGCTGCCCACGTCTCCCTGGAGCAGGCGGTTCATCTGCACGCCGGAACCCAGGTCGCGGCGGATCTCCCGGGCCACCCGCTTCTGGGCTTCGGTCAGCTCGAATGGCAGTTTTTCCTTATAAAAAGTATTGAAGTAATGGCCGATCTTTTCGAAGACAAAGCCTTTAATGGTATCCTTTCGGCGGCGGCGGATCTGCAGAAGCCGGAACTGAAGAAAGAAAAGTTCTTCGAACTTCAGGCGGTTGCGGGCGTTTTGCAACTCCTGCTCATCTTTTGGAAAATGGATCGCCCGCAGCGCTTCGAAACGGGAGGGAAAGCGGAATTTCTGAATGAGGTAGTCCGGCAGGTTCTCCGGCGTATCGGCAGGGTTTATTTTTTCGAACAGCGCCTTCATCATCCGCCGGCGGGTGCGGGCATCCACTCCCTTGGTGTTGAGCTTGTCGGTGCTGGGGTATACCGGTGCGAAAGTGGCCGCCTTCTTTAAATTCTCCGCTCTGGCCTCCTCCATCTCGGGGTGCGGGATGCTCAACTGCCCCCGGAAGCTGTTGACCCGCCCGTAGATAACGTATTCCTTGCCTACCTCCAGTTGTTTTTCCAGCCAGTGCACTCCCGAAAACCAGACCAGGTCGATGACGCCCGAATCGTCGCGGAAACGGCCTGTCAGCCGCCGTTTTCTGCCTTCCCCCACGGTGCTCAGCCGCCGCAACACGCCGCGCAGTTGCACCTCCCCGCTCTGCTCGTTCAGCTCCCGGATGCGGTGAAACTGCGTCTTGTCGATATACCGGTGGGGGTAGTGCTGCAGCAGGTCCCGGAAAGTGAAGATGCCGAGTTCTTTCTGTAACAGCTCCGCCCGCTTGGGGCCGACGCCTTTGAGGAATTCTATGGAGGTGTCGAGGAGGGTCATGGAGTCATTGTTGCATGGTTGAATGATTGCGATTGTTAAATGGCCGCCTGGCGTGTTCATCAGCGAGGGCAAACCGGCCGGCCCTGGATGCTGCAAAACAAATAATTGCAAAAGTAACAACTTTTTGTTAATGTTAATGGAACCTCTTTGCGGAAAAATTGTTGGCAGTAGTTACCGGACAGGTGAGGGATGATATTTCCCCTTGAGAAAGCTTTCGTTTTCCCCTATATTTGCGGACCTTGCGAAAAGAGAAGATTGAAACCATGGAATCGAAAAGACAATTACAGGTGGCCGAGCTGATCAAGCGGCATTTCAGTGTGGTATTGCAGAATGAGGGCACCTACATCTACGGGGCCGAGCCGCTGGTGACCGTCACCCAGGTAAAAGTATCGCCGGATTTCAACCTGGCCAGGATATACCTCAGCGTTTATAATACCGACCACAAACAGGGAGTGCTGCTGGAAATGGAAGAGCACCTCACCCGCCTCAAGCAATCGCTCACCGGCCGCATCCGCAAGCAGGTGCGCCGCATCCCCGATATCGCCTTCTTCCTCGACGACACCCTCGACGAGATGTACCGCCTCAATCAGCTGTTCGACCGGCTGCATGAGCAGAAGCAGATGGGGGAGGAGGAGGAGTGAGGGTGTTCTGGTGTTTTTGTGTTTTTGTGTATGGGGGTGTACGTGCTAGTAGCCTTTTATATTTTAGGGAGCCTGGCTGGAAATATGAGGATATGCGCAGAAATGAGTTGTGAGCCCAAAGCTTAAGGAGTTTAATCGGTGATTACCCGTTGCTGGGAAAGGGTGACAAAAATTGTCAGCTAATTCGAGGATGAATTCAGTAAATGGCTACCTTCCGGGTTATCCGGCAATGGCCGTCCTTTATTACTTCCAGCACATAAAGGCCTTGGGCCAGGCCCGTTGTGGGAACAACCTGCCTTTCTCCACTGAGGCTTCCAGCGCGCACCTGCTGCCCGGCGGGGTTGAACAGGGCATAATTCAACGTGGTTGCCGTCCTGGTTTTTACTTCCAGGGTGAAATGGTCTTTGGCGGGGTTGGGAAATACCTTAATTTTATCCTCCCGGAGTTCAGGCCCCTCTGCGGCAGTTAAAACCTCAAGGCTTATCGACATATTTTTACGTACCAGCCCTCCGATAATATTGCCGGAATTATTTAAAAACACAATTAGAAGCTGTACATCTTCGATCGTCCCGGAAGGAGGTAAGCCGATAGAAAATGGAATTGACAAATTGAATTCAACATCGTAAATGAAGATCGGCCCATTGGGGCCAACAACGAGCCCTGCAAGAATGATATCGTCAATTTCAATATCAATGAATTCTAATACGGTAGTATCTCCCTGTTCGGATACGGTGAAAAAAGTGATTGCGGCGAGGGAGGGAGTTGACGAAGCACCTGCGAATATACTATAATAGTTGGGTTCTAGGGTGCTTGCCGTTAAATTGAAATGTTCCTCCTCGTCCAATGATATCTCCGTGTATACCTGGGCGGTAATACTGTTGGAGAAACAAAAATACAGAACTATCATCCAGAATGCTGCTGGCTGAAAAAGGAAATGAAAGTTTTTCATGGATCTTTAGTTTTTTTGAAAAAATTTAGTTTCTGAATTACCTCGGCCGTATGAATGAGGGCATTATTTCCCCATGAGGATTCTGGCCCTTTTATCCCCGGCCGCTGAAATTTTCCAATTTTTGAATAGCGTGCAGCACTGGTGCCGAAGGCACTAGTGAAAGCGAAACGAATTTGCGATGATTTAAGTTACTGTGAACCATAGCGTTAAGGGCTAAACAATCGCACGTTAATCCGATCTGGCCGCACTAGAATTTCACCACCTTTTTAACCACAGGCTCCCGCCCCCTGCTGTATATGGCCATCCAGTAAACCCCTGAAGGCAGGTGCCTTAGGTCAATTGTTGGATTGAGAACCTGCCCGGCGGGACCGCTTGCCCACACCTCTGTTCCATGCTGGTTGTAGACGGCGATCTTCCGGGCAGGCGTTACTTTTGTTTCCAGAAAATAGAGGCCTTTTCCGGGGTTGGGATAGATGCTGAAAAGCCCTTCTTCATCCGGGGCCTGAGTGGAGCTTATCCCCTGGCCGGTTAAATTGAATTGGAGGTTGCTGTTTCCAACCGGAATAATGGATCCATCATTGGAAGTCATCAGGGTGCCGCGGATCTCCATTGCCAGGGCCAGGGTATCGTCAATGGCAAGGTTGTCGTCAATGACAAGGCTGAAGGTGGCAGACCCAATTGTACTTGTTCCTGTATGGTTCTGGTGATTAGTCCTGGTGACGGCTGCTTCGATAAGCTGTTCTTCCGGGCGATATCTTGAGATGGACAACAGGCCTACCCAGGGTGTGCCCAGGCTGGAGTCGTCGAAATTGACCAGGGGAGGGTTTCCCAGCTCCAATTCCGGGAAAGAAAAGTACAGGTTGAAGGCCACACCGTAGATGTTGTCCATAACCTGGCCTTCGCCATTCTGTACCTGTATGTCAATTTCCATCTGCCAGCCGTTCTCTTCGGTGGGCGCCACGGCAATTACCGGCTTCAGGGATACCGGGCTAACTGCCGGGGAGGGCGCCCCATCCGGAACTCCATGGGTAAAGCCGTAATTTTCGCTGAGGACAAAGAGGTCGGCATTATCAACAATGCCGTCTCCGTTCATATCGGCATGTTTCACATTGATATTCCCGGCGAAAAAGCCTGCCCAGCCAGGCGCCGGCTGCCCGGCCCATGCAGCGCTCGCTTCTGGCCGGGCAGGCCCTGCAAAACCGAAGGCCTCGCCAATCTTCAAAAGGTCGTAATGGTTGGCGATATTATCCTGGTTGGCGTCTCCGGGCCATACGCAGGATGGATCGAGTAGAACAGGGACAGCGACTGTAGCCACGCCCCCGCATCGGTCAGCCACTGTCAGTTGGTACAATCCGGAACCGGTGGCGCTCAGCGTCCGGGTATTGGCCACTACAATATTGTTGAGGCGCCATTCATAGCTGGCCATGCCGGGAGCGGCCTCCAGCAAGGCGCTGCCGTCGCATACTGATAAAGAGGCCGGCGCCGGTAAACTTTCGGCACCGGGGTTCACCGTGATCAATTGGGCCAACCCGGTAGCGCATCCTTCGTCGTTTGTGGCAGTAAGTGAAATGGTATAGGCACCTGGCTCCAAAAATTGATATTGCAGGTTGGTGTTGGTTGAAATAGTGTCATTACCTACTTTCCACAGGAAAGCCTCAGCCCCTGCCGTCGTATTGATAAATGTAGCACTTTGCGGAGCACAGATATTTTCAGTATTCGGGTAGAAAGAGGCCGTGAGTGCCGGCGTGGCCGCTTCATACACCCTCAACCCGTTGGCGCCTACCCAGATGTTTCCTCTGGCGTCAATATCGAATAACTCTATTGCGGAACTTTCCGCGGAGGGAAGCGTGGCGAGGTTTATGACATTCCCAAGGCTGTCCAGTTGGAAAATGTGGCCTTCCGAACCAAAGACAGCGCCATGGTTTTCTGTGATCCTGATGTCTTCAGCATAAATTCCGTCGTAATACCTTTCCACAGTGGTGTCTTTGAAGTAATACAGGGCCGGATCTCCTGGAAAACCACCAAGCAGAGACCCGGTCATACCTATCCACATATGATCGGAAGTATCCGCTTTCAATGCGCCTAGGCCCCTGACATACCCGTACACCATCTGATGAAACGTTCCGCCGTCAAAGACATATACCCTGTAATCATTTCCTGGAAAGTTAAAGGGGTTTCGATATGTGCCTACCCACAATCTGCCCGATTCATTAAACTCCAACTCCACAACCCGGTGTGCATTTCCAAGGTTGTGGGTAAGCGCAGAATATTCCGTCCACAACCCATTATCCAGTTTGTAGAGGATGGCCAGGCTTCCTTCCGGGTAGCCGAAATCTTTTGAACCGCCAAACCAGATAGCGCCGCCGGGTGCAAGCTCAATGTCGTATATCGGGGAATTGGACAATGGGAAATGGAGCCAGGTGTTGCCATTGTATCTTACTGCACCCCGGTCGGTCCCTATCCAGATATTTTGTGTCGAATCGATCGTAATGGCATTGGCCACATCGGAGGCCAAGCCTGAGTTGGATGTGTTGAAAACAATCCAGCCGGAATCGGATATTTTCACTACGCCTTTGTTGGTGGCCAGCCACTTGTTTCCTTCCCCGTCGATTACCAGTCCGTTGATAGCATTGGACGGGAGGGGGGCTTCAGATATGTCCTGCAGTTCCCAGCTTTCTCCTGTTCTTTTAAACAACCCCTCATCAGAGCCCACCCAGAAATCACCGCTAAGGCCAATGAGGAATTTGGTAAAGTTCGCTCCTCGTGTCAGGCCGGGGTCATGAACCCTGATTTCCGCACCATCAAATTCAGCCAATAAGGGATGGCTTAATGAGCCGTTTCCCACCGGGATGGTTCCGGCCCAGATATGCCCCAAAGGGCCGACGGTAAGATGCTCCAGGTTGGCGGCCGGCCATTCTGGAATATTATCTGTATTGTAATTTTCCCAGTTGTCGGCGCCATCGAAGTGAACCAGCCCAGGAGAAGATTGAGCGGTAAGCCAAATGCCCTGCTCGCCATCAGAGGCCATTCCGTGAATAACATTACCAGGTAGCGGAGAATTTTCTGAATTAAAGGCGGTCCATACCCCGTCCTTCAATCGTCCCAGCCCGCCTTCAGAGCCTACCCAGATGGCTCCGTCCTCGCTGGTTTCAATATGGTCAATGGTATTCGAAGGCAACCCGTCGAAAGTGTAAAAAACCTGGTTCGACAGGCCGTCATATTTGACAAGCCCGTTATTGGTGCCGATCCAGACGGCGCCGGATCCATCAGCGGTTATATCTTTTATCCAGTTGTCCGGCAACCAGGCGGTTTCGAAGATGTTGTGGTTTGTCCAGATAGCGCCATCGAATGTGAACAGGCCCTGATCCCGGGTTCCAACCCAAACCAGTCCACCCCGGCTTACTTCCACAGCAGTCAGCTGATCTGTGCTCAGCGCCGAATTGTAAATGTTATATTGGGTGGTAGCGCCATCGCTTTTACCCCATTTTGTGAGGCCTACATCGGTGGCCAACCACAAAAACAGGCTGTCTTCCGTAAGGTCTATTATATGATTTCCATTCACGAACTGCTGCCAGCCAGGCTCATTGCCTGCGCAGGCGCCTGTTTCGGTTACTTCTACCGTCTGACAGGCCTGAGGGCTGTTGCCACACCGGCTGATGGTGATCAGGCACACTTCATATTCGCCGGCTGTTTCAACCGTGGCTGTAAAAGCCTGAGAATCGTTTTCCAGGTTGATGCCGTCCAAAGTCCAGATGAAAGCATGAGCGTTGAGGCCAAAGGCGTTCAGGTGAAGTGCCAGGCCGTCCGTCAGCACTTCAAATTCGCCTGTCGGTTCGGGATAAGCGAGTACTTCCCGGCTGTAAGTATCCATACATGTCTCATTCACTATTGCATGGAGCGTAACGGTGTGCAGGCCGGCGGAAGAGAAATTGTAGCTGATCCCCTCCGGGTCTGTGGAGACAAGTTCGCCGTCGATCTCCCATTCGAATTCCAGGCCAATATCTGCCGCCATTACTGAAGAGGTATTGGTGGCTATAAAGGCCTGGCCCGGGCATAGCTTATCGGCATTGGCTTCAAAATGGGCAATGGTGTTACAGCCAAAGATGGCAAAATTTCCATCGCTTTGATCCTGAACCAGAGGGTTGTCCTGGCCAATGATCCGCACCCGGCATTGATAGGAATTAACGCTGGGAACCTCCCATTCGTAAACGCCTGTATTGTCGAGAGAATCAGCGGCCTGTATCCAACTGGAGCCTCCGTTTATTGAATACTGAAGCCTTACCAGGCCAATGGCCCCTTCCGTTTCCCAGCTGATTATAGCCGATTCGCCGATTTGAAAAACTTCTCCTCCATTGGGAGCCGATAGGGAAAGGGACGATGTCGCCTGGCCACAGCTTTCCAGGCCGACGGCACAGAGTGCTTCCGACAGCTGTCCCTGTTCAAAAGGGCCGAACCCGGGGATATCATTGGAAGCGGAAATGGCAAGGGCCCTGAAATCCGCAAAATTGGAAGTGGGCGTGAGGTAGAACGCCATAAGTTGAAAAGCCAACCGGGCTGTTTTTTCTTGCCCGATGCCTTCCAGGTTGTATACCTGGCCAAAATCTCCGGCGCCCGCTCCTCCTTCGGAAAGAAGGTAGAAAAAATGGCTGATGACGGTGCTGTTTTTATGTACTCCGCAGAAGTCATTTACAGGAGAGGCCAGGCAATTGTCCTGGGAAACCCAGAAATTACCCTGGTAAGTGTCCGGGTTGTTTTTGGCATTGGGGTTAGACAGGTTGCGCACGCCTTCTCCAAAGGAAAGGTCCGGGCACTCGCCAATAGACCAGTTGCCGCCATCGGGATGGTATTTATGTTCCAGCACGCAGGCGAAGAAATCACACAGGCCCTCATTGATGGCCCCCGCTTCGTACTGGTTTTCCAGCCCGGAGGAATATTGAATGGCCCCATGAGTGAATTCATGAACAACGATGTCCATACTGTTCATAGGGCCCCATGCCAAACCGTCCCCTCCGCCGAAGTTGGCCCAGTTGCCCAGCCAGAAAGCTCCGGCGTAGTTGGAACCGAAATTCACCCAGGCCCGCAGCTTCATGCCACCTCCGTCGATACCTTGCCAGTTGAACGTTTCATTGAAATAATTGTAAAATTGCTGCGCTGCCCAGTGGGCCGCAACAGCGCTTTCCTGCTCGGGCCCTTCCCAGATGTTATCGCCGTCGACGAAGTCACTGGATGGGTTCGAAGCTGTATGGTGAGCATTGAAGGTAATATTGTGCGAAGAGCGCAGCCGGAAGAATGGACCGCCGCAGGAATCAGTCAGGATTTCCAGGCCGGGAGTGGCGCAGGCTGCACGCCCTGTCCCGGGAACATTGCAGGAGAATGCAAGGTTCCGGGCATTCACAACCTTTCCGTCCCGGGCATCAACGTAAATGAGCTTTCTTGCGTATGGTTTCAGGGCAAAAATATCAAACTCATACGCCAGTGTATATTCCGAAGGGCTTTCTATAGTGGCAATGATCACTAGTTCCCCGCTGGGGGTATTGGCCGCCTCCGAGCCACCCCCGATCTCCTTAAGCAGGCTTTCATAAGCCGGCTCTTCCCACGCGTACAATGATGCGCCCATAAAATCGAGAGCGGAGGCCAGAGCCAGGGTTTCTGATACAGCCGCCTCGGTTTCTAACTGAAGGCCAGAAGCCACATCCCCATTCGCCTTTCGGACATACCTGCCCGATTCATGCAAAACATATTCCGCTCCAATTACCCTTTTTCCTTTGTAAAACTGCTGTAAGCGGATATGTCTTTGCCCATAGGGGCCCGTCCCTATGGATTTCGGCGCCCAGGTGTTGTTGGAATCCAGCCCAAATTTTTCCCGGAAGGGCAGGTTGATGAATTCCTGATAGGTGACTTTCGCATCCGGGGAAAACTCCATATACCTGATGTCGCTGTCCGCTGTAGTTATTTTCGATAAGCCCTCTGTCAAAGGGGCGGGTTGGGGCCAGGCTTCGGGCGGAAGGGCCGGAAGCAGAATAAAGCATAGAATAAAATGAATAAATGGAACAGAGGGATTGGTTTTCATGACAATGGATTTGTATAAGTAAGGCAAGAGCCTCTTACCCGGATCTTTCTTCAACACCGGTTTTTCATCTGTAAGAGTTTGTTCAAAATTCGATGATGAGGCGAAAGCGAGGAAATTTTGTTCTGAACAAGGCAAAAAACGTAGGCATACCTGGAAGGTATGACGAGGCTTTTTAACGCAGTGCAGGATAAAATTTGCCGCTTGGAGCCCATTGATTGAATTTTGAACAAACTCTAACTGTGCTTCAAAGGTAGCTTTTCCTGAAAGGCTTCGCTTAGAAAAAAAATTAATAACGTTCATGAATAAATGAGTTTTTGTTGTTGTAACTCATTATTTATCAAGTTTTTATTTTATTTTCAGGTTCAAAAAATATGGTGAGTTCCAACTTGGTGGAGTTACTGCAGGCCCTGGACAAAAAAGAACTTTCGGGCTTTATAAGGTTCGTAGAGTCCGGCCTGGAAGGAGCCAACAACAAAGGCGTTGAACTGTTGAAAATGATCAGGAAGGCATACCCACACTGGGCGTCTTCCAGCCTGGAAGAAAGAAAGGTGGCCAAAAAATTGTTCCCTGGAGACAAATCCCGCCAAAACCTGAAACGGCTTCGTTCTCAACTGTTGTCTCTGTTGAAAGAGTACCTCATAATCCTGGAATTACAGGATTCTCCTGAGGCAAAGGAGCTATTCTGGCTGAATGCTATTTTGAAGAGAGGACAATACAGCCGGTTTAAAAGAGACTGGGCCCGGGCCAAACAAGGCCTGGAGGAATCGGCCGAAAAGAGTGCGGAATATTTTTTTTACCGGTATCAACTGGAAGACACTTACCGTAAATACATCGATGTTGACCGAACCGAGAAGGAGAAGATCAGTTTCCAGGCCTTTTTTGACAACTTCGAATGCTATACCATCATTGAAAAGCTCAAATACTGTTGCTATGCTCAGTTGCTGGAAAATGTTCAGGATATGCGGCACGAAGTATTTATGCTGGATGACCTGGAAAAGCGGCTGGAGGGAAGCGAATGGCTCCGAAAAAACCCGGTGATTTATACCTACTACACCTTATTCCGGATCTTCAAGGAAAAGAACACAGGCCTGCTGTTTGCTGTTCTGGAACCTATGCTGGCTGATCATAAAGCCCTTTTCACCGAGGAAGAACTTAAAGACCTCAACAACCTTGTTCCAGCTTACCTTATCAACCGGATAAACAATGGCCACTCTGATTACCTTGAAAAGCTTTTCCAATGGAATCAATCCATTATCGGGAACGGGTTGGTTTTTGAAGGGGCGTATATTCCCCATCAACGCTTTAAGAATATAGTGAGTTGTGCGCTTCTCCTGAGAAAATTTGATTGGATACAAAAGTTGTTGAAAGAGCATATCCTGAATGTCAAACCCTCAGAGCGGGAAGGGCTCCGGTGTTTTATTGAAGGTACAGTGCACTACTACCAGAAGAACTTCAGGGAGGCAATAAAGATACTGCAACTCGAAGCGATACCCAATAATGACTTTTATTTTTACGACATCCATTCTCTCCTTTTGAGGGCCTATTATGAACTTGAGGACTTTGATGGTTTCCGGGTGATCTTCAACCGCTTGAAGAAAAAGATCTGGCGGGACAGCCGGACTTCCCGAAGCCATCAGAAAGCCTACCAGAACTTTTCAGAACTGCTCCTGAGCCTGATAAAGATCCGGGAAAACCCCAACCTTTCTCGGAATCGAAAAACAGAACAATTAAGACATCTGGGCGAACGGGTTTCTGCAATAGAGCCGATGCTGCATAAAAAATGGCTTGAAGGCAAGATCCTCATGCTGATCGCCTGATGCGTGAATTTGCTCCCGGCCAATTTACACACCCTACCCCCCCTCCACATTCACCTGCCTGGCCAAACTGCCCGGCAGCTTCACCTCCCGCCCGTTCACATCGATCTCAATATATTCTTCTTCCTTACTGCGGATGGTGAAAGGCGTTCCCGGCAGCAGCCCCATCTCCCACAGGCGGGCCGTCACCTGCTCGCTGGCCTGCTGGCGGGCGATACGGCCTGCCTGGTTGACGGAAATGCGGCTCAGGGGGTGGCCGGGAAGGCCAGGCTTGACGGGAATGGGCGACCCGTGAGGGTCTAGGGTAGGGAAGCCCAGTATGCGTTCCACCTCATCCAGGATCTCGTCGGTGAGGTGGTGCTCGTACTGTTCGGCCTCGTCGTGGATCTGTTCGGCCTTCAGGCCGATGCGGTCGGCCAGGTAGGTTTCCCAGAGGCGGTGGGCGCGCACCAGGCGCCGGGCGGCCTGAATGCCTTCGGGGGTAAGTTCCAGCTTCTGTTTGGCCAGCCAGCCCTTTTTGCGGAGTGCCTGAAGGTTGGCCTGCAGTATATTGCGGCTCAGCCCCAGCTGTTGTTCCAGGCGTTCCCGGCTGAGGAGCCCTTCCTCCTGAAGGCGGTAGGCCTGCTTGAGAGTGTCTTCCTGTTGTACCCGCCGCCGTATCCGCCGCCGCTGAATGGCCTTGAACAATACGCCTTTCTCCGGTGCGAAGAAAACCGCCAGCAGATAGAGTATCGTCGCCATCACGGCCATGGCCGGACCCGGAGTAGTTTCAAAAACTATGGCCCCTAAAAGCCCCAGGATGGCGGAAGCCAGCCCCACCAGGGCGGAGATCACCAGCACCCACTCCAGGCGGTTGGAGAGCAGCAGAGCGGTGGAAGCCGGCGTGATCAGCATGGCCACCACCAGGATGACCCCGACGGTCTGCAGCGAAGCTACTACAGCGAAGGAAAGGAGCAGCATCAGAAAGTAGTGGATCATCTTAATCGATATGCCCATCGTCTGAGCAATGACCGGCTGAAAGGTGGTGACGAACAACTGCCGGTAAAAAACGATGATGCTGATAAAGACGTATACGGCGACCATTGAAGTGAGCGCCAGGTCCTGATTGGAAACACCCAAAACATTGCCAAAAAGGAAATCCTTGAGGTCGAGATGGACCCCCTCATTGCGGCTGATCCAGGAAATGCCCATCACCCCGATCGAGAACATGGCCGTGAAGACGATGCCCACCGCCGCATCGTTCTTGGTGCCGACGTTGTGCTGTATCCAGGTGATGACGAAGGCCGTCGCCAGCCCGGCCACTACTGAACCGACGAAAAAACCCAGGGCACTGTACCCCACGATCATAAAGGCAAACACCACGCCCGGCAGGATGGCATGCGAAAGGGCATCCCCGATCAGCGACATGTTGCGCAGTACGATAAAACAACCCAGTACGCCACACATCAGCCCTACCATGCTGGAAGCGATCAGCGCCCGGACTGCCCATTCCTGTTGCAATATTTCCAGTAGTCCCATTTTGGTTTTTTTGGGCCGGGAACCCCTTCGCATGCCGGAGTTGGCCGGCGGGATTCTCAGCCGTTTTTCCTTATTCCTGTGTAGAAATACAGTTGCCCCGTTGCGATACCAGATAATTTCCGGAAGTCAGGCCCCCGTGATAGTGGCCCGACAGTAACTTCAACAAATGTATGTAATTTTTAAAACAATAGAAATAGTTTTTTAGATTAATCTAAAAATAATTGCATAAAGAGATAACACTCTTTACCCCCGTTTTATCCCGTCCCGGGTTAGTTTGGAGGCGAAAAAATGACGTGCCGCCCCTGGTGCATTTCACTAGTGCTTTCGGCATTAAGTAAAGGGGTAATAAACGCCGCTATTTAGTGCCGAAAGCACTAGGCGTAAAGGATACAGCTCAACCGCCGGGAGCTGGCGCGCGGTAAGTTTTTGCCTTTCAAAAAGGCAAAAACTTACCGCAAACAAACTTTACTTGATCATTTTCATGAAGGTGCCGACGAACCAGTTGGAGTCGGATTTGACGAGGGTGTCGAGGGTGGAGTCCGCTTTGTTGGAAAAGAGTTTGATCTCGCGGATGACTTCAATGAATTCACGGGCCTCATCGCTCTCGGGGTCAACGCTGGAGATCTCGTCCAGTACCCGGAGCATAGGTTCCAACTCGCGTTTTTTCCGCTGGATGATGATGTTTTTCACCACCTCCCACATGTCTTTTTCGGCGACGAAGAACTCTTTGCGCTCTCCGGGCTTCAGTTCTTTGTACACCAGCCCCCAGTCGATGAGCGCCCGGATATTCATATTGGCGTTTCCCCGGGATATCTGCAGTTCCTCCATGATCTCTTCGGCCGAGAGGGCCTCCGGAGAAATGAGCAACAGGGCGTGGATCTGGGCCATCGTCCGGTTGATGCCCCAGCTGGAACCCAGCGCTCCCCAGGACTGGATAAACTTATCTTTTCCTTCTTTTAGCGTCATTTGGAATGGGTATTGACATCGCCAAGTTTCAAAAAGTACTGAATCGACAAAAATAAATAAAAATATCCGGAATTTGTTCTGCCGGAATTACTGTGGTTTGTAAAACGGCGGTTTCACCACTTTGGCTTCCAGGCGCTTTTTACCGGCTGCGACGTAGATTGTAGTGTCCGGTGAGGCGAATTCCTTCTTCACGTACCCCATTCCGATAGGGTAATCAAGAGAAGGAGACATGGTACCGGAGGTCACTTTGCCGATCGGGTTGCCTTCGGCGTCTTCGATGGAGTAATCGTGGCGGGGCACGCGCCGTTCGCCCGGCAGGATGAAGCCCACGAGTTTGCGGCTCACGCCTTCTTCCCGCTGCCGGGCAAAGGTGTCCCGGCTGATAAAGCCTCCCTTTTTCGTTTTGGTGATCCAACCCAGGCCTGCCTCGATGGGAGAGGTGGTGTCGTCGATGTCATTGCCATAGAGGCAGTAGCCCATTTCCAGGCGGAGGGTGTCGCGGGCGCCCAGGCCGATGGGCTGAATATCGTAGGCCTTCCCGGCTTCGAAGACTGCATCCCAGAGCTGTCCGGCTTTAGATGCGTCTACGTAGAGCTCAAAGCCGCCGGCGCCGGTATAGCCGGTGGCGGAGATGAGCACGTTGTCTATTCCGGCAAAGGTACCTTTCGTAAAGGTGTAATATTTCATGTCTTCGAGATCCACCTTGGTCAGCGGCTGCAGCGCTTCGGCTGCCTTCGGCCCCTGTACGGCGAGCAGGGCCGTCTGATCGGAAATATTGATCAGGCGGGTGTCGAAGTCGTTATGGCGGTTAGCCCACTCCCAGTCCTTTTCGATATTGGAGGCATTGACGACGATCATGAATGCCTGCTCTCCTTCGGAGCACATGTCTTCCGGCAGGCGGTAGACCAGGCAGTCATCGACGATACCTCCCTGCTTATTGGGGAAGCAGGAGTACTGGGCATCGCCGACCGAGAGATTGGAAGCGTCATTGGTGGTAATTTTCTGGACGAGTTTCAGCGCTTCCTTTCCCCGCACGATGAACTCTCCCATGTGGGACACATCGAAAACCCCAACCTTATTTCTTACCTGATGGTGCTCTTCCTTGATGCCGGTGTAGGAAATGGGCATGTTGTAGCCGGCGAATTCTGCCATGCGGGCGCCCAGGGCAATGTGTTTCTCCGTTAGAGGCGTATTTTTCATGTTCTGGTTTTATCTGGTGTATCAATGATAACCCTTACTGGATGGCTATCTCTTCGATCCGGTCGCCAACCTGAATCTGATGTACGATATCCATCCCCTCCTTAACCCGGGCAAAGATAGTAAAATTGCCGTCGAGATGAAGGGCAGGGGAGTGGGTGATGAAAAACTGGGTGCATTCGGTATGGTTGCCGGAATGGGCCATGCCCACGTAGCCTTCCTCCAGGAAATTCAGTGGGGCCAGTTCCGAGCGGATGGTATAGTCCAGGCTGCCGTAGCCATCACCCCGCAGGCCGCCGCCCTGAATGACAAAATTGGGCACCACCCGGTGAAAAACCTTGTCCGCGTAAAACCCTTGCCGGATCAGGCCTATGAAATTGGCAACTGTACCCGGTGCAATATCGGGGAACAGTTCCAGCAGTATATTTCCCCGGGGCGTTTTCAGGACGACACCCTGCCCTTTGGCGGCCCGGATAGCCAGACTCCAGTCTATCGGATGGTTGAAATCCGGAATGAGAGGCCCCGGCTCGGGTTCGCCCTTGAGAAAGGCCAGCGTTTTGCGCAGCTCGTTGTAGGTTTCGATCTCTTTGGGGAGTTCCAGCCGGGCAAGGGCGGTATCGAGCAGGCTATAGCTCTGAATATAAGCCTGGAAGTTGAGGTTTTCATTTCGCAGGGCTTCGGCGGCGATGGCGATCA
>CAYQKY010000156.1:0-20899 GCA_964418125.1 uncultured Phaeodactylibacter sp. | reverse complement strand
CCAGAGGATTCAAGATATTCGCTTGCAGCCCATCTGAATAAGTTTAAATCAGTTCAATAATCCCATCTCCATCATGCAAAACTCTACAAAACGCATCAGCCTTTTTCTGGGGATAACCCTTTTGCTGTCCGGCCTGGCCCAGGGCCAGCACTCCGTCGCCCGGCAGTGGAACGAAGCCCTGCTCGGCGCCATCCGCAACGACTTTGCCCGGCCGACCGTTCACGCCCGCAACCTCTTCCACTCCTCCATGGCCATGTACGACGCCTGGGCCGTCTACGACGAAGAGGCGGAAACCTTCTTCCTGGGTAAAACCGTAGGCGGTTTTACCTGTCCCTTCGACAGCATCAGCGCTCCCGGTGATGTGCAGGCAGCGCGGGAAGAGGCCATTAGCTACGCCGCCTACCGGCTGCTGCGCCACCGCTTCCGGAATTCGCCGGGGGCAGCCACTTCCCAGGCAGAATTTTACACCCTTTTCACCCAGTTGGGATACGACACCAGTTTTACCTCCACGGACTACTCCACGGGCTCCCCGGCGGCCCTCGGCAATTACATCGCGGAAAAGATCATAGAATTCGGCTATCAGGACGGCGCCAATGAGCAGAACGGGTACGCCAACCAATACTATCTGTCTGCCAACCCGCCCCTGGCGCCCGCCGCCCCCGGCAACCCCCTGCTGCTCAACCCCAACCGCTGGCAGGCCCTGTCCCTCGATGTATTTATCGACCAGAGCGGCAATGTGATCCCCGGAAGCACCCCGCCCTTCCTCAGCCCGGAATGGGGCAGGGTCACGCCCTTTGCCCTTCAACCGGAAGACCTCTCGGCCTATCAGCGCGGGGAAAATGAATACTGGGTCTACCACGACCCCGGCCCGCCGCCCTATATCGACGAGATCGACGGAGGCGGCACAACGGACGCCTACAAATGGAACTTCCTGCTGGTTTCCATCTGGTCTTCCCACCTCGACCCAAGCGATAATGTGATGATAGACATCTCTCCCGGCGCGATCGGCAATTTCCAGGGAGCGTACCCCCAAACCCTTGAAGAGTACCAGGAATTTTACGAGCTGCTGGAAGGAGGCGGCCCCAGCGCCGGCCATGCCGTCAATCCGCATACCGGCCAACCCTACGAGCCGCAGATAGTGCCGAGGGGAGATTACGCCCGCGTCCTGGCAGAATTCTGGGCCGACGGCCCCGATTCGGAAACGCCGCCCGGCCACTGGTTCACCATCCTCAACTACGTCAACGGCCATCCGGACCTGGAGAAGCGGTACCGGGGCGTAGGCCCAAGGCTGGACGAGCTGGAGTGGGACGTCAAGGCCTACCTGGCCCTGGGCGGCGCCGTACACGACGCCGCTATCTCCGCCTGGGGCATCAAGGGGTGGTACGACTATCTGCGCCCCATCTCCGCCATCCGCTATATGGCCGACATGGGGCAGAGCTCCGGCCCCACCCTGCCGAACTATCACCCGGCGGGCATCCCCCTGATCCCGGGTTACGTGGAGCTGATCACCCCCGATGACCCGCTCATCCTCCGGGGCTTCAACAACGAACACGTCGATAAGATCAAGCTGTACGCCTGGCGCGGCCCCGACTACATCAGCGACCCGGCCACCGACGACGCCGGGGTGGGCTGGATCCGCGCCGAAAACTGGTGGCCCTACCAGCGCCCTACTTTCGTCACGCCGCCGTTTGCCGGTTACATCTCCGGCCATTCCACCTTCTCCCGCGCCGCCGCCGAGGTACTGACGCTGCTCACCGGCGACCCCTACTTTCCCGGCGGTATGGGAGAGTTCGAGGCGCCCCGTAATGAGTTCCTGGTCTTCGAGGAAGGGCCCAGCGTAGACATCACCCTGCAGTGGGCCACCTACCGCGACGCCTCCGACCAGACCAGCCTATCCCGAATCTGGGGCGGTATCCACCCGCCTGTCGACGATATCCCCGGCCGCATCATCGGCAGGGAAGTGGGCATCGAGGCATTCCACTTCGCCGAACAGTATTTCTACCGCGACCAGGACAACGACGGATTCCTCAGCTATGAGGACTGCGATGACAACAACCCCAACATCCACCCCGAAGCCGCCGAAATCTGCGACGGCATCGACAACGACTGCAACGGGATGATCGACGACGGAATAATCCTCTATTCTTACTATCCCGATACCGACGGCGATGGCTACGGTGACGCCGACGCCCAACTGGATACCTGCCTGTCCTTCCCGCCGGACGGCTATGTTGACAATGACTACGACTGCGACGATGATGACGAAAGCCTCAACCCCGATGCCATCGAAACCTGTGATGGCCTGGACAACGACTGCAACGGCTTCATCGATGACGGGATCGCCCTCTTCAGCTACTTTCTGGACCAGGACGGGGACGGCTATGGAGGCGTCGCCGACATTATCGACACCTGCCTGGTTTCCCCGCCCGAAGGCTACGCCGACAATGCCCAGGACTGCGACGACACCAACGCTACCGTATACCTCGGCGCCCCCGAGCTCTGCGACGGCCTGGACAATGACTGTAACGGCAGCACGGACGACGGCCTGTCCCTCAGCAGCTACTTCTTCGATGAAGACGAGGACGGCTACGGCGACCCCGCCGTCAGCCTGGACACCTGCCTGGGCGCCCCGCCGGACGGCTACGTGGACAACGGCGCCGACTGCAACGATGAAGACTCCGCCATCAACCCCGATGCCGAAGAAGTGCTGGACAGCCTGGACAACAACTGCAACGGCATGGTGGATGAAGGATTGGTTTCCAGCTCTTCCGTTCAACCGGCTGCATGGGAACTTTTCCCCAACCCGGTGCGGGAGGAACTAACCCTCCAATCCGCCTATTCCGGCCCGGTAATTGCACGGTTGTACAGCGCCGAAGGAAAAATAAGCCTGGAAACCCGGTTGAACATGGCCACGGGAAGGGCTGTGCTGGATACAAAAGGAGTTGCTCCGGGATTTTATTTTCTGGAACTCCTGGATAAGGAAGGCGGCAGGTTACTGATTGAGAAGATCCTCAGGTATTGATTTTCTAAACCTTCCACAACCGCAACAACAACACCTCCGCCCCCAGGAACACCAGGGCCAGGATCAGGCACCATCGCCACAGCGGCGTACCCTGGCTTTGCTCTTCGATGCGGGCGGTGAGCACGGCCGTATCGGCTATGTTGATGATGTTGGCCAGCGGCCCCACGAGTTCGCCAAGGGCGTCCGGGGAATAGTAGTCGAGTGCCGACTCGCGGCGGTCATAATTGAAGGCATAGGCGCCGAGGGGGTTGCTTTCCTGAAGGAAGAGGGTATAGAAGCCCGCGTCCCGCACCTGATTGTTGACACTAAGGAAGACTTTGGAGCCGATAATGCGCTGTTCGGGGATAAACTCCCGCCCCTGCCCTTTCAGTTTGTAAACGATATCCGAGCTGGCCGTCTGGTGATTGGCCTCGATGACTTCGTCCCTGCCGATGGTGTAGGCAACCTTTTGCCCTTTTCCGGAGGAGATGGCCATTTTGTACAACATTGGGATGAAGATCTCTCCATTTCGGACCAGATCATTGTACTCTTCGCCTAAAGGAGCGGTACAGAGGTAAAGGTTGCCTTTTTCCACCTGGTACTTGGAGAGATAGGCGTTGCCGTCCCGGTAAGTCAGCAGGCGTTCTTCGCCGCGGCTGGCGGAGGAAGACAGGCGGAAGTTGCCCTGGGTGGCCGGCAGCTTCAGGTTGGCGCTCTTGTTTTCATAAACATCGTTGAAGATGAACTCTTCGGTATTGACCTGGCCGACGATTCGGGCTTCTTCCTCAAAGGCAAGCAGTTCGTCGGCGGGAAAGGAAAAAAGGAAGCTGCGGTAAGAGCCTAGGTTGGCGTTGCGGCCGGGGAAAACCAACAGGTTGCCGCCTTCTTTGACGAACTGCGCCAGTTCGAACCCAAGGCCGGTGGAGATGTCGTTCAGCCCGTTGATGATGATGAGCTGGTAGTTGGCAAAGCTCGAGTAGTCGAGGTTCTGGCTCAGCAAGTTGTCGAGGTTGAAGTTGGCCATGCCGGCAAAGGCGGCGGTGAGGTAGCGGTCCGGCTGCGCCTCGTTGATGGCCAGTACGTCAATCTGTTCTCTGACGTTGAACGAGAAATAATAGGTGTCATCGAACTGCACAGGGTAATCGGTAATGGCCAGCTCGGCCTCGTGCCAGCCCGTGCGCTGTATGGAGAGGTTGACGGTGTCCAGCACGGAAGCATTGGCGGGGATGGACAGGGTTCCGACCGGTTTGGTTTGCCCGTCGTAGCGGATGGACAAGCGGATATTTTCGGCGTCCTCTCCGGTAAAATTGCGCACCTTGACGATGACGGCGTTGGTTTGGTTGGCCATAGGCACCGGCGCACTGAACCAGGCCGAATCGATAGCGATATTTCGCTCCTGTACGGCCTGCAGCGGGATGAGGTTGAGTTCCAGGGTAGTGTCGGCGTAGCTTTCGATATCAGTGATGTTGCGCTGGAAATCGGAGATGAGGTAAGCAACGTGGTTGTCAGTCCGCCCGGTGTTGAGGGCCTGCTCCTGGCGGGTAAGCACCCGGGAGAGGGCTTTCACTTCGGGGCTTATGGCCACCTCGTCGATGAGGGCCAGGGCGTCGTCGCGGCCGACGAGGCGCTGGTGGCGCCCTTCGAAGTCATTGGCCAGGACCTGGAACTGGTCGTCGGGGGCGTAGGCCTGCACCGCCTCGCGGGCCCGTTGTTTGGCCTTTTCCAGCAGGGGCACATCCTGGCTGAGCGCCTCCATACTGAAGGAGTTGTCGATGAAGATGCTGACGGCCTTGGTACCCGCTTTCACTTCCGTATCCCTGGCGGGGATGAAGGGTTGGGCGAAGGCCAGTACCAGAAAGGCGATGGCCAGCAGGCGCATCAGCAGCACCAGCAGGTTGCGCAGCTTGGAGCGGGCGCTGGTCTCTTCCTTCACCTCCTTCAGAAAGCGCACATTGGTAAAATACACCTTCTTGAACCGCCGGAAATAGAACAGGTGAAGGATGATGGGAATGGCCAGGGCGGCCAGGGCGAACAGAAATATCGGATATAAGAACTGCATGCTGTGTCCTTGCGGTTATTGAATTTTTGTTGCATTTTATCCCTGGTGCTCCGGGGAAAGGAGGAAGCTCCTTCTTCCGGGTTTCTCAGCGGTGCGTTTTTCTGCCCCAGCTTAGGGATGAAATACAATTTGCTGCCCGGGCGCCCGGGCTGAATTTAATAACAATTCTGCCGGGGGGAGGTTGCGTATGCTTTCCAATAAGGAACGCAAATGTAGAGTATTTCTATTGAGGTTGAAAGCATTGAACTAAAAAACGGGATCAACCTGCCGGGTTTCAGCAGGGCTACAGCAGGACAAACCCGGCAGCGTTTATTGGAAACCCAACAGAATATCCTCGATGATAAAACATCTTTGACAAACGCTGCCGGGTTCCGCTACATCGGATCAACCCAGAAACCCGGCAGGTTGAGCTCCTTTTTAAAACTAAACTTCTCTATATGAAAGCTATGATCACTTCTCTGTTGCTGGCGCTCAGCACAGCCGGTTTTGCCCAACCCGGGATATGGGGCGGGAATATTTCCGTCGACCAGGTAGGTGACTGCGTTACTTCTTTAACGCTACGGGCCAATATTTCCCTTTACTATCGCGGCGTAGAACCCTCTTCCGTTCCACCTTCGGTGGAGTTCTGCTGGGGGGACGGCAGCTGTGGAAACGCACCGCTCCTTTCGGCCGCCATTTTAGAACGGGATGTCGTGATGGCGCAATACCTCGCAGAGCATACTTATCCCTCCAGAGGCACTTACGTTCTGAGCATTGAAGAATGCTGCTACCCCGATGACATTCTCAGTTTTCAATCCGAACCGGATATTCCTGTGACGATCAGCAATACTTACACTTTTCTCAGCCCCGTGTTTCAGGGCTGCAGCAGCCAGGCCGCCCCCCTGCAGCCGCCTGTAGATATCGGCCTGCCAGGATCGGAATTCAACCACAACCCCAACCTTTATGACCCAGACGGCGACAGCATCAGTTACCGCCTGGCGCCCCTGGCTGACCCCGAAGTTTACCTGTACCCTCAGGAATTTGACGGCTGCACTGAAAGCCTGGAGGTCGATCCCGTCACCGGAGACTTAACATGGGATACGCCCTGCCTGCCGGGGCATTATGTTTTCGGTATAGAGGCAACAGAATGGAGAAATGGGATTTCCATCGCCGAAAGGCAGATCCTGCTGCACGTACTCATCGATGAGGCTACCGGGCTGGCCGCCATTGCCGATCCAGGGTTATTTCGGCCGGCCCCTAATCCCACATCAGGCAGGCTGAGGCTGGAAGGCGCCTCCGAAGCGCCTCTGGACCTCAACCTTCGCAACGTTCACGGACAGCTCTTTCGCAAGTGGCGGGCGTTGCTGCTACCCGGGGAAGTTTCCCTATCCGGCCTGCCGGCGGGCATTTATTTCCTGCAGGGCACAACCGGAAAGCGTACCTTTGCGTATAAGATCATCAAACAATAAGCCTGTGGCAATATTCATCACCGGGGTTTCCGGCTTTCTGGGATCTCACCTTGCCCGCCTTCTGCAGGAGCGGGGGCGCCCCTTTACCGGCATTTACAACCTGAAAAAGCCGGACATCCCGGCCGAGCAGCTCGACCTGTTCGACAGAGAAGAAGTGCGGGAGCGGCTGGAAGAACTACAGCCGAGCGCCATCCTGCACCTGGCCGCCGCCTCCAGCCCCAACTGGTGCGAGCTCCACCCCAAGGAATCGCAACTGATCAATGTGGATGCCGCCATCAACCTGGCGGCCTATGCCCGCGATGCCGGCGTCCCCTTCCTGTTCACTTCCACCGACCTGGTCTTCGACGGCCAGCATGCGCCTTATGATGAGGAGTGGGCCCCCTCCCCCATCTGCACCTACGGCATGCAGAAGGCGGCGGCCGAGCAGGGGGTGCTGCTCACCTATCCGGAGGCGGCCATCATCCGCCTGCCGCTGCTCTACGGCTGGGGCGCAAATTTTATGAAACAGTGGGTAGAAAACCTGCGCGCCGGCCAGGCACTGCCCGCTTTTGTCGATGAGTACCGCAGCCCGGCCTATGTGGGAGACGCCGCTCAGGGCCTGCTGATGCTCCTGGAACTGGGCGCCACCGGCTTCTACCACCTGGGCGGCCCGGAGCCGCTTTCCCGCTTCGATATGGCCATACAGATCGCCCGCGCTTTCGGCATCGACGAGCGGCTGGTGCAGCCCGGCAAGCAGTCCGATGTGGCCATGCCGGCCCCCCGCCCCGTCGACGTGACCCTGAGCAGTGAGAAGGCCTTTGCCCTGGGGTATCAGCCGAAAGGGATAGCCGATGCGCTGGCGGAGCTGAGCCGTTCCGTTTAAGCATATGGCTGCGCAGGTGAGGGGCATGAGAGGGGCTTGGTACACTGGTTATATTGCTGAATGATTATATTGTTGTGGCTATATGGGGGCTTCATCATGTCATAAAAATCCTGAATAGCTATATCTTTTTCGATTGTAAACGTTTTTCTATCAGGCTCGTTTTGAGGAAACTTCTTCGCTTCCGCACCAACCTAAAAAGCCTGTTGGCCAGTCTTTAATTTATCTAAACACCGCGCTCATGAAAAAATCATCATTCCTTTTTTTCCTTGCGCTTATGTGCTGCCACCTTCCGCTTTTCAGCCAGTTGCAGCCAAAAACGCTCTTCGCTACCGGCAACGGGTCCTTATTTTCCAACTTCGACCGCTACCTCCTTCAGGAGTACAATGCCCGGGCGGGCATCCTGCTGGATGAGAACCTGACGCTGGGCGGCTTTGGCGAACGCCGGCAATTCGACCGCTTCAACAGTAGCGGGCCGGATGTTACTGCACAGTACTTCGGGCTATTCACCCGCTATTTTTTCAAAGGCGCCGGCCCGGCCAACTTCTTCCTGGAGGGAGAGGCCTTCTTCGGCAGCCGCGACTTCAATTTTGATGTGGACGAGCTGAACTTCAGCCGCGGCGCCTGGGGCTTTTACCTGGGAGGTGGCCAGGACTGGTTTCTCAGCCCTACGGCCGCCATCGAGGGGCGGGCAGGCGTACAGTGGTCCGATGAAGAAGAAAGCGATGCCCGGACGAATATCCTGGCCAATATCGGCCTGGCTTTCTTCCTTCCTCCTGACGGCGAGAGCCTCGGCCGCACCACCCCTGGCCTGACGGATGGCATGCTGATGATCGGCGGCTCGGGTTCCTTCCGCTGGGATGTTTCCAACAGTGGGGCAGGCAGCGATCCGGTAATTGCCATCCAACCGCTTTTCGGCCTGCAGGTTCATCCCCGCTGGATGGTGGGGGGAGAATTCAGCTATACCAGGGGACAACAGGTAGTGGGCGGCGGCGTCATCCTGGAGGAGTACGATCTCAGCGTGGGCCTCCACCCCTTCATTCGCCTGTATCTCAACCCTGCCGACAAGTTCAAGGTATTCGCCGAGGGCATGGCCGGGGCCGCCTATCAGGATCACGGCTCCCACAGCCATTATCCCTTCCGTCTGCGCGGCAGCGCGGGGCTGGACTTCTTCCTGTCCTCAAATATGGCGCTGGAGGCCTTTGTGGGGTATCAGGGCGTCAGGGATCTCGATGAAGGCTCGATATGGGAGGACAACCTCGTGGGGGGAGTCGGGCTGAGGGTGTTCCTGTGGGAATGAGCCCAGCAGCTGCTCTCCTATCTCATGATGTACACTTTATTGGAACGAACGCTGACAATCATTTAAGAATGCCCCCCGCCATTTGAAACATAGAAATATTTCTTACGTAAATATTTTTTTTACAGAACTGATTTACTCTGGAGGTAACCATTTGGCCTGCAACCAAATCAATAAGCAGTACCCCACCAAAGCCAGAACATTTCACAGTTCTCTTTTTTGCTATGCATCTTACACTGCTCCCGGCAAGAAGAAAAAAGGAACTATTCCCGGTGCTTTTTACGCTCCTTTTTTCGCCAATTTTTCCAGGTATTCCGGCTGCCAAGGCCAGCCCCTCCTACTCCCATGGTTTGGAAGAAAAGGGCCAGATGCGCTCCGAACCGCAGGTGGCCGAAGGCCTCGCCCGGGCGGAATCTTTCCTGGCCTCCTTCAAAAATGACAGCGCCCGCCTCATTCTGGCCCCGATCATCGACGAGTTGAGGCAGTCGAACCAGCTCGGCTCTCCCTTCGGGCTCAGGGTGCAGCTGGCGGAAGCGACAGCCCTGGAGCGGGATCAGCAGGATGAGTTGGCCATACAGAAGCTGTTGCACGTCAAAGAACTGAGCTGGGAAAAAGAGCAGTGGGAAACATTTTCCAATGCCTGCCTGGTGCTGGCCAACCTCTACGAAAAGATCGGGCGCGACAGAAGTTGCCTGCAGAATCTGCGGCAGGCAGGGCATATCATTCAGCGATACGGCTTAGACAGGATCTACCCGAACTGGGCCATACGCATCGCTTCGTATCACCGGGTCTTCGCAGACAGAGACTCTTCCCTCTACTTCGCCAAAGAAGTCTTACGGACTGCTCCGAAACTCAAACTGGAACTGGAGGAAGCGATCGGCCATTTACTCATGGGGCTGTTGCTATCCAAATCGTCCTACCCAAAAGCCGTCTCACAATATACCGCCGCCGGGAAGCTCTATCACAAACTGGAAGACCATACGGGCTACAGCTACATTCACACCAACCTGTCTCAGCTGCATTTTGAAAATGGGGAGTATCGCCTGGCCCTGTCGCATAATGACACTGCGATCACGGCCTCCCGGAAAGCGATCGCACTGGGCCATGAAAAACACACCGCCCTGGCCAGGGCCTACCTGTTTCGGGGCGTGATCTGCAGAGCCATGGGAGAGCCCGATTCCGCCTGGATATACAGGGAGAAAGGCTACCGGATGGAACTCGATTACGTCCGAAAAACCACTAAAGAAAAAGTAGTGGAAATTGACGCCCGCTACCACGACGAGAAAAAAGCGCGGCGGATAGAAGAGCAAAGCCGGTTGATCGAATATGAAAGAGCAAGGAAGAACTGGCTGGCCGGAATAACCGGCATCGTCCTCCTGTTCGCCGTACTACTTGCCTTTCTTTACTGGCGCTTGCGCAAAGCCAACCGGAAAACCAGGGAGCAGGCCGAGCGGCTGGCCGGCCTAGATGCAGCAAAGACCCGCTTTTTCGCCAATGTAAGCCACGAGCTGCGCACCCCGCTCACCCTGCTGCTCGGCCCCATCCGCACCTTGCTGAAAGAAAACCAGTTGACTGAAAAGCAAACCAGGCTACTCCAATTGGCCAGGCAAAATGGCCGCCAGCTGGAGCAGCTCATCAACGAGATCCTCGACCTGCGAAAGCTCGAGTCGGGAAAAATGAAACTGGACGAGAAGCCTACGGAACTACCGGCCTTTTTCCGCCGGCATTTTGCGCAGTTTGAATCACTGGCACAACCCAAACGAATTGATTTTTCGTACGAGATCGAAATGCCAGCGGGAATAGTGGCCAGTATAGACCGGGAAAAATGCCGGCAGGCTCTGTACAACCTGCTTTTCAATGCCTTCAAATTCACGCCGGCGGGCGGGCAGGTACGGGCATCCGTTTTGGTAAACAGCAACGTCCTTGAACTTAGCGTAGCCGACACCGGCCCCGGCATCCACCCCGACGACCTGCCCCACCTTTTCGGCCGGTATTTCCAGACCAACCGCCCGGATAAACCTGCCGAAGGCGGAACGGGTATTGGCCTTGCCCTGTGCCGGGAATACGCCCGGCTGTTCGGGGGGGAAATAGAAGCAAAAAATGCCCCGGGCGGAGGAGCGGTTTTCCACCTGGCCTTTCCGGTTAGTCTCGCGGAAAAAGATTCCACGGATGTGGCTGACGGTAAAACAGGACGGGAAATACCTCTGCCTGAACCAGGCGGCTGGGACGTCAGAAGCGATGATGGCCAGGCCGTCGGCCCCGGCCTGGCGGCAATAAAAAGCGGGGGGCATCCGAAAACAACGAATAACCAAAAACCTACGATACTGGTAGTAGAAGACAACCCCGGCCTGCAGGATTACATCCGCCTGATCCTGTCGGAAAAATACAACGTCCTCACCGCCGACAACGGGCAAGAGGCGCTTCAAATGCTGACGGTGGACGGCGGAGGGCAGACGAAATATGAGGGTTGTTCACGTACGCCGTACACCGTACACCGTACACTTTCACCCCCCGACCTCATCCTCTCCGACCTCATGATGCCCGTCATGGACGGCTACCAGTTCCTCGAAAAGCTAAAAGGCGGGGACGCCACCCGCCACCTCCCCGTCATCATGCTCACCGCGTGGGCCGAAGCCCGGGATAAACTGAAAGCCCTCCGCATCGGCGTTGACGACTACCTCACCAAACCCTTCGACGAGGAAGAACTGCTGGTGCGCATCGACAACCTGCTGAAAAACCAGGCGGCCCGCTACCAGGAACCTACGCCTGAAACCAGTGAAGCGAAGGCCGCCCTTCTACTTTCCGGAGAAGACCGCGGGTGGCTGGAAGCCTTCGAGAATTATATCCGGGAAAACCTCTCCAGCGATATTCTTACCGTGCCCTTTCTGGCCCGGGAATTCGCCATGAGCGAATCCACCCTGCTGCGCCAGCTGAAACGCCTGACGGGCCTGACGCCCAACCAGTACCTGCAGGAAATGCGCCTCGACAAAGCCCGCCGGCTGTTGGAAAACCGCACTTACAATTCCATCTCCAGAGTGGCAGCCGAAGTGGGCTACACTGATTCCCGCTCCTTCTCCCGGAGCTTCAGGAAAAGGTTCGGGAAATTGCCTTCCGAGCTGCTGGAACCCGCGTAAGCATCTTGTTTGACGGATAGTGCCACCTCTCTGACGGAAACAGTACCTCTGCATCCTCCATATTTGTTGATGCCCGGTTGGCCGGCCAATTCGCCTTTGCTCTATGCTTCGCTCCCGAAAACGGCAAAGGCGGGCGCCAGCCGGGAATCAATCTTGAGAGAAGGGCCGCGCCGGCCCGTTTCATTATCTCTTTTACTACGGGCCACCTAAAGCTTGCCCGGCTGAGGCACGAAGACTGGGTAGCCCGTCCGAGATGAGCCGGTGTGTCCCATTATTCCAGGTAAATAACACTAAACTGTCATGAGAAAAGAACACCTTTTCAACCCTGCGCCAAACCTGATCCTAGCTGAACAAGAACTGGTTGAATTACTGCCGGAAAAGATCGTGGTTGAAGACCTCGTAGTCAATTAGTTCTTAACCGCAGCACCTCTTCTTTCTTTTGGCTGAGCCAGTTCAGCGCCTGAATGTTGGTTTCGCCTTCCAGCAATTTTTCCACCTTGCCGGAGCTGAAGTTGACGTCGGCGTAGAACCTGGCCAGGGCCCGGCATTTCTGTACAAAGCGAAGGAAGGAGGTTTTCGCAGCCTTTGACCAGACCTTCTCCCGGGCCAGCCATTTCTCGAAGGTATCGAAGAAACTGAACAGGTAGGGCCCGTAGGAATCGTCCTCCAGGTACAGGTCGAAATATACCTGCGTGAGAAGGACCCTGCCGATCATCTGGAAATAGGGGGCCTTGAACGAGTGCTTTTGCAAAATGTCCAGGCACTTCTCCAGGTTCCTTTTCCAATAAGCGGTATGAGCGGAGGCCCAGTGGCAGCAATCACCCCGGACCTTTTCATCGAGATGCTTCGTATAGGTTTCAATGAAATGATCCGTGAATTCAAAAGTTCCCTTGGTGTTGCTGGCCACCACGATGGCTGTATAGGTATTGCGGGTCAGTTTTCCCTGGTGCAGGAGCACGCCTGTCTCCAGGCCCAGCTGATAGAGGGGCAGGCTTTCCGTAATATCGAGCCGGCCGGATTTGATAAACGACATGGTATCGTTGAGCAAGGACAACAAGTGCAGCTTTTGTTCTTTCTGGTTCAGTTGCCCGATATGCTCCAGCAGTGCCGTTCGCAGTTCCTGGTATTGCTCAAACCGGTTCTCCTCGGTATAGGCAAACCGCATGCGATAAAGCTCGATGGAAGGATGTTGAATGCCCTGGCTGACGGCATCCCATTTTCTCAGTTCGGCTTCCACATCGTGGTTTTCATCCCGGATCAGCCGGTTGCGGGAGAGCTTTTCATTGATAATGGCGGCCTTTTCCAGGGCGTAGAGCAGGTCGAGCTGTAACCCCATCTCTCTAATCGGCGAGCCGCCCGGCCGCATGCGCGCATCCTGGCTGGGACGGTGATAGGCCATTCGGTACAGGCGGAAAAGGGCCAGATGTTCTTCCCAGTCTTTGACTGCTTTTGCTTCCAGCCTTCCCATTTCTTTGTCAACTTCCCGAAAGAACCAGTCGTCCAGGTAGCGGCCCTGAAATTCCTCCGCCCGGAGGCTGTTCCGCAGGCCCTCCTCCCGGGAGAAGCGCCGGTGCAAAAGAAATTCCTGAGCCGCCAGGAAGCCTTTTGACAGGAGGTTGTTCATCCTGCGGTGGCTGAACTTCCCGTCGGGCAGCACCTGGCGGAACAATTTCTCCTTCGTCAGTTTCGGATCGTCAAAATCGGGATAATACCGCTGCAGCTTCGCAAAAAGGCGGATGAGGTTCTTATTGGAATTGCACCAGGGGGATTGCAGCCACGCCTCGAAGGCCTTCCTCTCCTCCTCGTCAAAAGTTTGGAGAATGCGAACAAATTTTGTGGAAAAAACGGATGACATTTTTGTGGTAGATGTATACCTGTAATATACGGCAAATGAGGCTTTCCAGGAAAATATCAGCAAAAAATCCATGCTATTTTTTGTGGTAATGCCCTGAAAATGTCTTTGGCGGGAAGGGAGCATTTTTGGCATATTTGAGACATCCTACGGAAACACCCAAAACTCATAAAAATGCCCGAAGAGAACAGCTGGCTCAGCCGGATCCGCCAGGCCATACAGGAGAACACCGCGAATGGCTGACTGAACAACAAGGCTTTAGCGGCCCGGCTGGGCATCAGCGAGCGGCATCTGATCCGAAAAGTAAAGCAACTCACCGGCTTATCTCCCCAACAGTACATCCGGCGACACCGGCTACAGCAGGCCAGGGAATATCTGGAACAAGGCGCCTACCGCACCGTGAAGGAAGCGGCGCCTCAAAGTCGGAAGTCGGAATTGCGAAGTCGGAACATTGTCTGGACTTCGGCGTGAGCTCAGCCGAACGGGATTTGCGAACAGCGAACAGCCCCATGAACGGCCCCTCTGACTGAAACAATGGTAACCATACAGCACCAATTCAAATATAAAGGCCGAGTACGTCTAAAATATTCCAGAATTAAACCCTTTTACAATGAAATCGATGATTTCTCATCTCCCCTACCCCCTCTTCCTTTCCCTCGCCCTGTGTTTTTTTATGGCCTGCTCCAGCGATTCTCCGGCGCCAGCCGAAAAGCCTGCCGGGCCCATTTCGGAGGTGGAAGAATCAACCCAACCTTCGGAAGATACCGCCGCCGCCATAACAGATACAGATACAAGTGCCCAGACAGCCCCCAGGGAGAACATAGCAGTCGACCCGATCGATACGCGGCAGCCTACCTCGGTAACGTCGGCCACTGCCGCCCGGGAGGTGGACGAAGAACGGCTGTCCGTCATCCTCGACCTGATCGCCCAGGACCTGGAAGCCCAGAAACTGGAATACAAAAGCGAACTCGGGCAGGACTGCTCCGGCATCTACCACAAGATCAAAGACCTGGTACAACGCAGGATGAAGGTACTTGGCGACAAGTCCAAATATACCTATCCTACCTACGCCGAGGACCGCAATACCCGGCAGATCGCCAACTGGTACCACCGCCACAACAACCTGTACATCGTGCAGGACGCCCTGGCCGACCGCAACAAGATCCGCCCCGGCAGTGTGATGTTCTATGCCCGCACAGAAGAGAAGTTTAACGGCCCCGATATAGGGATACTCACCAACGCCGACGTATTTCAACACGATAAAGCCGCCGGCAAAGGCAAGATCTACCACGTCGGGGTAGTGACCAAAGTAGAACGGGACGAGCAGGGCGACGTGGTGCGCTACACCCTGATGCACGGCCGCAATTCCAAGCACACGGCCTCGCGCACCAGCGGCAACTGGGACGGGCCGGGCGGCTACGGCAAGGCCTTCGCCAAATTCCCGTTCGGCAACTGGAACCAGCAGTGGGTGGCCGTGGCGCAGATTGAAACGGCGGTGGAGTAGGTTCGTGGATTCGTGGATTGGTTGATTCGGAGTTCATATCCCGAATACACGAATACACGAATACACGAATACACGAATACACGAATACACGAATACACGAAAATAAAGGAGGACGCCGAAAATCCTGTAAAGAGTAGGTCATAAAACACAAAAAAGCAGATATGAAAATTAACGGAACCATTGTTGATGATAGTGGAAATCCACTAGCCGGATTAAAAATCGAAGTCTGGGATCGGGACAAAATATTAAGCGATGACCACTTAGGCACAACCACATCGGATAGTACGGGAAGATTTACGCTTGAATTTGATGAGTCTGATTATCAGGAGGTGATATCCGATAAGAAAGAAAAAATGGTTTATGACAAACAGCCTGATCTTTATTTCAAGGTTTACGAAGCCGGCGAAATCGTCCTGGATACCAGAAATGAAATTATCTGGAACTTTGACGGAGACCCCAATGAAGTATTTCGGCTAGTGGTGGAAACTCCAGCTGAACCGGTAGAGGAGAAGGGCTACGATCAGAAATTGTTGAGCTTTATTAAAGGGATGGACAATTTGAATGAAGAGGCCGTTGACAAGATCTTAAACCAGGTAGAAGTTGAAAAAGGGGTTAATTTAGAACAAACGCGAACTCTGCTGCACGCCCTTGATACCGAAAAATTCTCTGAAGCGGCGGATCAGAAACTAAGAACAAAAACTTATTTTGAAGGCCATGTGCAAACGGTGAATGACTATGTCCTGGAAAAAATCCAAAAGGCCATTGCAGAAAATCCGGACATCAACTGGATTGCCGGAAAAAACCCCATACACAATCTTTCTTTCAAAGAAAAGGCCCTTTTGTGCGGCGCCACAGCAGTAGGCTCAGGAGAAGGACAAAAGGGGAGTACGCCCGAGCAAGACGGGGCAGATCAAAGGGACGGCGCCGCTGGCCGGGCCAAAGACTGGCGCAATGTGGAGGGGAAAAACTATGTCACTTCAGTTTTGGATCAAGCAGATTGTGGATCCTGCGTTTCTTTCGGAACCCTTGCTGCGGTCGAAGCCCAGATGCGTATTGACGGCCTCAAACTCAAGAAGGGGAGAAAGCAGTTTCCGGTAAATAACATAAGAGGAGCAGACTATTGGTCGGGAAAAGGCGCCAGGTTGTCGGAACAAAATTTCTTTTTTTGCAACGGGGGCGATTGTGAAGACGGTTGGTACGTAGATGCTGGCGCTGAAAAAACATCCAGCTCTGGCATCGTTCCCTATTCTGACGATCCTTATCTCCTAAATGAAAAGAGGACCCCAAGGGAAAAGGCATGTAAAACTCCCAATTGGGCAATGGACATTCACAAAACCATAACGTCAGGAATCACTCATCTAACTACTCCTCAGCAAACGAAAGAATGGTTAGATAAAAGGGGGCCTGTAATTTCCGGGTTTGATGTTTATTCAGATTTTGAATCTTATAACGGTGGCGTTTATGAGAAAATTAATACCCGGGAGAATAAAATAATAGGAGGGCATTGTGTTTGTATTGTAGGCTATGATGACCAACGTGTAGTGTATGACAGAAATGGCGGCCGCAGGGTTGTCGGAGCCTGGTTAATGAAAAACAGCTGGGGGGCAGGCTGGGGCCTTGGCGGATACTGCTGGATAGGATATGGTCAGTGTAACATCGATACCGATAAGTTCGGCATGTACGGCATCAATGGTTTCAGCAGTAATAAAAACATGTATTTTGACTGGATCAATAATGATGCTCCTCAGATAGGCTCCAAGAAATTGGTTAGTTTGATGGGGCCGGCAGGTTCTGTAACAAAGGACAGGTTTGACCTGGTGTATAATGATCTACAATCTTTTGTTCGTCATGCCTATTACGAAAAGGGGGCCTGGCATGGAGGAGATATCATCCAGCCTCCTAACCAATACAGTGCTCAAACCCGCGAAGACCTGGCTGCCGCCTATTCTTCAAATGGCGTATTCTATACGGTGTTTAAAGGCGAAGCAAACGACTGTATTTACTGCTGCCGGTACGTATTGGATGAGAAGAAATGGTATGGGAATGTGCCCTTAAAATTTTCTAATAAGTATGTAGATACCAAAAAAGGGGTGGGATTAGCTTCGATGGATAATCAAGCCTACTTTATTCACAAGGGCAAAAGTGACGATTATTTATACGTCGGAGAATTGTCACCTGAAATAAAAGTCACCACTTATCAGGAAGGAGAAGCGCTAGCCAAACATTATAAAATTACCAGAACAGAAGACCACGACCGCTCGCCTTCAACCAGCGCTGCTCCTTCCCTGGCTGCCGATGCCGAATATGGTTTCCTTTACACTGCTTACAAGGCCGCAACAGGTAATGATATTTACTTTATGTACAGAGATAAGCAAGGGAAATGGCACGGCGATAATAGGATTGAATGTGAAAATAAGCTTAAATCTGGAGGAATCGAGAAAAGTATACCGCAGACCGACGTAGGCCCAACCATTATTAAAACGCCTTTCCGCCTGATCCTGACTTTTAAAAAGGCTGGTTCAACTGAGGTACATCAAATATGGACCGAAGTCAAAGATGGAGTGCCTTCCTCTAAATGGCAAGGAGATAAAGTGATTTATATCGATCCAGGCGCAGCAGGAGATGAAGATAAATACCTTCATTCAGAGTTGAAAAAAAGGCCATGGATGACATATTGCGGAGAAGAAAAAAACGTTGACGGTTATGAGCCTATTGCTATTATGACGCTTATTAATCCACATACTAAGCAAATTAACTGTGCGACATTACATGGGCCGGAACAATGATCATGTACTATTGGGGGTGGTAACAGGTTTCCTCCTCCTGTTTAATTTATTTTCATGCGGGAATCAGAAGCCCGGAGGGGCTTCTGATTCCTCTGATCTTAAAAAAAACAGTATACCAAGTATGAAAGAGATTGATGAAAAAGCTTACAATGAGACGATTGATTTAAAGGTTGGCGATACGCTTAGGCTCCAGCTAGAGTCTAGCCCCACCACTGGTTATCGGTGGCATATCGCCGAATATGACGAAACAGCGATACATATCATTAAAGACGAATTTCGATCTTCTACCCCTCCTTCCGATACCGATTCCGCAGGTGGGGGAGGAAAAAGGATTATTGTTATTAAGGCCGAGAAAATCGGGGACTATGATTTTCAACTCCACTACTTTCGAGTATGGGAAGGAAAAGAAAAAGCACTGCGTGAATTTGCAGTCACCCTACATGTAGAATAAGAATACAAGATAAGTTTAGGGCTAGAGGCTATGCCCCAGAGGCCCCAGCGGGACTTCCCAGCTTACCTCGGTGACAACCACTCGTTGCTGCAGGAGGCTGCCCAGGAGGCAATCGGGGTTGCAGAAGAACAAGCCGCAAATGACCTGGCCCGCATCGAAGGCATCGGCCCCAAGACGGCCTACTTAATACTACTTTGTTACTTTAAATTATTTTCTAATATAATTTCCCCGGTGCGACCGGGCTACCAAAGCAGATGGCTCCCGAATATACCCCTCGGGAGGGGTCGACCGCAGGGAGGGGGAGGATAACCGGAGACGTCATATTGACAATTTTCTTAAACTAACAAAGTAGTATTAACCTTGATCTTGTTTTAAACCCTACAATCATGAACAAACTACATTTTCTCGCAAGCCTTTTATGGCTGCTGACATTTACCCCAACCCTCTACGCACAACACAAAACAGCTTTAGTAAAGGGTGAGGAAATGATCGTTGGAGACAGGATCTATTCCAAGGACGACAAACTCTACTTCACCATTGAAGCAGAGGGAACGGCCGTGCGGGAAACCGAAACCGATAAGCTGGTTTGGGGCACCAACAACTATGCGGAACCCATGAATACGCTCACATGGATATTCCAAACGGATAACAATTTTTGCCTTAAAACCAAAAAGGATCTAGCATTCCGGTGGTGCAGCATGGCGCTCACGGGCAGCCGGCTGATCCTGACGGATGAAGGCCAGCTGCGCATCCTGGACAGCGGGGGCAACACGGTTTGGAACACCCCCAACGTTTTTAAGATCAGTGGGCAGATCAAAAGTTCGGATGGCAGCCCCGTACCCGATGCCCAGGTGCTGTTTAACGGCTTAATCCGTTACCTAATGCATGGATCCGTTATTTCAGAGCCTGCCACTACAGACGCCAATGGGGAATACACCTTTTACAGCCTGGAAAACAGCCAATGGAGCTTTTACCATGAAGATCATGGCCTGGTTGAAAAGACCATAACCCAGGGCGGCCCCATCAATATTACATTTGGAAAGAAAGACGAAAATGTGGATGAAGATGGAAGTGTGGATATTCCTCCGTTCTGGGGTAAAGAAAGCCTGAACCTTTTTCATCAGGGCCTCCACAATATGCAATTCGGTTACCGGGAAAGCACCTCTTCTCCCTTTGTCCCGTATACCAGTGGCGACGAATACAGCACCTTAGGTGATGAGGAAAATCCGGCATACCCCTATTTGCAGCGTACGTTTGGGGGATGTGCGGTCATGACGGTTACACCGGAGGCAGCGGAACAAGACCCGACCTTCGCGGCAGGCAGTTTTCTGTTGATGACAGCCACCGATTCGGGCAGCAAAGAAAAGTATTCCGCGATCCGGTATGTTGCTCCGCATGATGGCGCCTATAAGGTGAAGGCCAAATGGGAGGTGATCGCCAATGATGAAGTTAAAATTTTCATCGAAACCAATGTCGAAACCCCTGGTTTCTCTTCACCGGCCACCCCTTCCGAAAGTGAAGAACAGGTGTTCGAATTTGAGAAGAACATAACAATGAAGGAAGGCGATTGGGTCGAATTCCAATTCAATATCCATTTAAAGGAACTGATCATAGGCGCAGCCCTGACGTTGGATATCCAAAAAGCCGGAACCCCCACCCAGGTTGAAATAGGCGATAGGATGGAAGGAGGTATCGTTTTCGATATTTTACAGCCAGGAGATAGAGGCTATCAGGAAGATAACAACACTGCTTTGGTGTGTTTCCCTCAGGATGCCGACAAGCTGTATGATATATATGGCGCCTCCACCTATGCTGCTGACTTCAGCCATACCGGCCCGGAAACCGGCAAAACTTATAATGACTGGCAATTGCCATCCGAGGCCGAACTGAAGTTGATCTATAACCTTCATGAAGCGAATCCAGAGGCAGCCAACATGCTCCAGGCCGAATACTTAGCTTTCCCTACCGGCTTTTTTGACTTCAGCACCGGGCAATATCACAAAAACACAGAACCGGATGACAGCTACCATGTTCGTCTGGTCCGGCGGTTTCATTATTGATATAGAAACTCAGTAACCATTCAGCATCATAGAAGACAACTGAAAAAGCACTCAGAAAGCCCGATCTTGGCAGGATAAGCGGTTGAGATAACAGGACAAACCCATCCGTTCTTTCTATATTGGTGGCGGAGCAGCTATTCTATTGCCAATCTAATCCCCCTGCAATAATTTACTTATTTCTGCTTAGCGTATCAACCGTACCTAGATGGGAGCGGCTCAGCCCCCTCCGTGTCCCCTGCGGTTCAAAAGAACCACCTGGCGGTGGGGCTATTTATTGGTTCCCACAGGTTTTCCCCTTCAAGCCAGGGCACGCTGGGAAAGCGCACCCTGGCAGCCACTCCAGGCGGCGCTTTTCCAGCGCCTCCTGGATTATGCAAAGGACCAAAAGTGGTGAGGGGCGCAGTTGTAATTTGTCCCCCTTTGCCAAATAGGCCTTGCCAAGCCTGCT
>CAYQKY010000155.1:3154-20935 GCA_964418125.1 uncultured Phaeodactylibacter sp. | reverse complement strand
GCTTCTTTTATAAAGACCTGAGAAACGGAACTGCTGATCAGGGCGACCGGCGCCCCCATGACTTTATACGCCAGGAAGAAAAAACCGGCTTCTTTGTTGCCAAAGGCCAGCCCGATGAGTACCGGCTGGATGTTATTGGTAGTGGCGTTGAGCAGGCCGCTGGGCAAGCTCCAGCGGATCACTGAATAATATTTTTGCAGGGCCCCTTTTATTTGGGCCAGCCCGGGAAGTTCAACCGGCCTTTGAATGGTGAAAACAATAGCGACAAGAATAGCAAGCCCCGAACCCCATAAATACCCAATAATCAGGCCCATGGACGGAGCAACGGCATACAGCCCAAGTTGTATGCCCGAGATCCCCATAGCCAGGAAGATTCGAATACCGGAGAACAGGGTAAAATGCCCCCACCTGGCCATAAGGAACTGGATTATACTGATGCACCCGGCGAAATATGCCCCCAGGATGATCCAAAGCGGGTGAAATTCCATCTCATCTCTGAATAAAGAATAAACAATCGGGCTGAGTAAACCTGTCAGAAAAAGTAACGCGGAAGAGATTCCTAATGTACCCCACAGGAGTTGGTTGGCCTCCTTCGCGGAAGCCGGTAAGGGGATAACTGCCTCATACCGGGCTGTAAAGAGCAGCCCCAGTATGTTGGCCCAGGCCAGAAAAATGGCAAATGCCCCAAATGCCGACGGAGTATAGAGGCGGGCCAGAAAAATGGTGGCCACAAAAAAAACTGCCTGGGAAACAGCGCTTCCACTGAAGACAATGCCGATATTTCGGAGGATGTGGTTATTCAAAGGAGTATGATGAAAATATCAAATACACTGTTGCTGAAAGTTTATGTGGTTTCGTTCAGCTTCTCATTTATTTTTGATCTTCCTTATCTGGGCGCCAAAATACAGCTTCCGGAGCTGATTTTTCCGTTTTTATTTCTGGCTTCAAAGCCTTGGAAATGGAGTATGGGCAAAGATTCATGGACGGAACTCGATGGATATATAATAATTTTTATTCTGGGTTGGATGTTAATCGGGGCTTTTCATCCGGGAAAAGAAGCCTGGCTTAACACCCTTGGGTTGGTTTATTTATTTGCAGCCTTTCAGGTGGCCTCCAGAATTATTGGCGCGTCCGATGATCCGGCAGCTCTGTCTTATTCTATAGTCAGGCTTTTCAGCCTTACCCTTTTGTTGTCGGTTGCGTTCAGTTGGAGCAACTACTACTTCATGCAGATCCCTTTAGGGATTGAGCTTCTGGAACCCAAGTACCTGCCCGGGGCCGGATATTTACCGAGAACGGAAGGGTTTACCGCGAGCCCGAATATGCTGGCCGGTTTTTTGTCTTTTTGCCTGCTTTGCCGGTTCAGCCTGTTCCTGAGCGGAGGGGTGGAAGGAGGGGAAGCCCCCTGGTTGGATTTCGCGCTATTGCTGGCTTTGGCAAGTACTTTTTCCAAGTCCCTTCTTGTTTTTGGGGCTGCCTGTTGCTTTTTATACTACATTTATTCCAGGAAAAATCCTGCAGGAAGGTGGGCCGCAGGCATAGGCGCTCTGGTATTTTTATTTTCTTACCTGGCGGGGACAAATATCATGGTTATTAAAAAAGGAGAAGAGCATCAGAATGAAATGATGCAGCAGACTTATTTTTCCGGTAAGTTGATCAGAGAAACAGAAAGTTATCGAATTTTTGAGACTACTCACCTTGCGCTGAAGCGGAATGCATGGGAGGCTTTTCGGCAAAATCCATTTCTGGGTATTGGCGGAGGGGCATTCCCCTCCTTTTTACGGGAACAACAGGAAAACGGGGGCTATCCCTCCGGCCTGCCCATCTACAGCCCGCACTCCACCTATTTTGGGACCCTGGCGGAATATGGCATTATCGGTTTTTTGCTGTTCCTGGTTTTCTGGATAATGGCAGGATATTTTTCCTGGAGAGAACGCCTGGCATGGGTGGGGAAAGAGCAGGCTCTGATCACCGGCATTTCGGTGTTTTTCCTGATGGCCGCCGTGGAGGCTACCGCCATGGATGTCCTGAATTTCCGGCACCTTTGGTTAGGGCTGGGGGTGGTAGCCGGTTTTTCCAGGTTCGGAAAGAAGGGAAAAATCCATATCGGACATGGATAGAAAAGAGGAAAATAACAGAGCAACTTATATCAAGTGGGCAGAAAAACAAACCGGTCTGCCTTTGTTCATTCAGCCCTGGTGGATGAATGCAGTGGCAGGAGAGTGGAATTGGAGTGTTGCCCTCGCATCGGATAAGGCCGGAAATATCACCGGCGCTTTACCATATGGCCTTGCCAGAAGAAAAGGATTCAAATGGATTGAAACCCCATCGCTTTCTCTTCACAGCGGCCCGTGGTTGAATTATCCTCAGGGGATGAAACCGGGAAAGCGTTATTCTTTCGAAAATGAAATACTTTCCAGCCTGGCGCTCCAATTACCCCGGGCTCATTTTATTCGCCTTAAGTTCAGCCCCAAATTAACAAACTGCCTGCCTTTTTTCTGGCAGGGGTTTCAATGTACTATACGTTACACTTACCAGCTCAACCTGGAAGCAGAAGAACGGGAGCTTTTTTCCGGTTTTAGCAGAAATGCACGAAGGAACATTAAAAAAGCCGAACAAAGAGTTGCTGTTGTTTCCGATATGCCTTCGGAAGTATTCTACGAGGTCAATAAACTTTCTTTTGTGCGGCGGAAAGTGGCCATTCCTTATTCTTTCAATGAGTTTCAGAGACGAGATATGGCGCTTGAGCAGAAAAAGTGCCGCAAGCTTTTTTTTGCTGTTGGCCCACAGGGTGAAGTCCATGCCGCAGCTTATCTGATATGGGATCAGAATGCTGCTTATTATCATCTGTCAGGATACGATCCAAGGTTCGAGAAAAGCGGGGCCGGCTTTCTTCTTATCTGGGAAGCAATTAAATTCGCAAAAAGGAATTTGGATGTGGATGTGTTCGATTTTCAGGGGAGCATGATCAAAGGAGTGGAAGAAGTGAGGAGGCAGTTCGGCGCTCACCAGCAGTGTTACTTTCAGGCCTTCCGCGCCAGGAACAGGTGGCTAAAAGGGTTATATGCTTTTATTCAGGGGTGAAACCAATCTGATTGAAACAATTTAACTGGTCGGTGGATTTGCCAATAATGGCTTCAATACCAGAGATAAATACAATCCGGATGCAGATTATGTACTTGCTTTTTCTCCATTACCTGGTTTTTTTGCCGTAAAAAAGAAATCTTATTTCAGCTGGGTCCATTTCAGAAGGGTCGATATTTTGGTGCAACGAAAACTGCGGTAGAACGGTATTTCATTCAGGGATCCAACCTGCTTTCCCTTCCAGCCCTTCCACAAACCTATCCATCTGCCGCCCCCAGTAAAACTCCTCCACCTCTTCCGAGTAGGCCGGCGGGGGCTGGCCCTGTTCCCAGCGCGCGTAGTGGGCCCGCAGGAAGGCCTTCATGGCGCGGGCCTGCCGGCCGTTGGCGGGCGTGTAGAACACTTCCCCTGCCTGCAGGCGGTGGAGGATGCCCTCCATCTCTTTGTCCCGGCTGCCGTTGATGACGGCCAGGACGGGCTTGCCGGCGGCCAGGTACTCGTACAGCTTGCCGGTGAGGATGCCGGTAATGTAGGGGCCCGACCACGACAGCAGCAGGTTGAGGTGGCTGCTGTTCTGTATGGCCATGGATTCTTCGAGGGGTACGATGGCGGTGCTGCGAGAGATGGCGGACAGGCCGTGGGCGGCCACGAGCTTGTCCCAGATGGACTTGTCCTTGCCGGCGTAGCGCAGGCGGATCTTGCCGGGGCTGATCGTCCCGGAGTCCAGCAGTTCGCGGAGGGCGGCGAAGAGGGGTTCGGGCGTCTGTTTATCCCGGTAGATGGAGCCGGTATAGGCGATGGTGAAGCGGGAGGCCGGCCGGCTGTCGCCCAGGCTGCTCAGGGTGGGGTTGATGCCGTTGCGGAGGACGGTAGCTTCCCTGCCGTAGCGGCCCAGGTAATCGGCCAGGCCGCGGGAGACGGTCGTCACCGTATCTGCCCGGGCGATGATGCGGCGGTTGAACCAGTGCTGCAGGGCGGGAAAGAAGACGTTATTGCGGTTGAGGTCGACGTGGGGGTCGCGGAAGTCGGCGATCCAGTGGGCGCGGGGGAAGAAGCCTTTGAGGATCCAGGCCACGATGTGGTCGGCGTAGGGGCGGAAGGAGGAGTAGAGGTAGCGGATGTCGTCCCGCTTCATCATGCGGTAGCCGCGGATCACCGCCGAGAGAATGTATACCAGGGAGCCTTCGTCCAGCAGCAGGTTGAAGGGGAAGGTATCCTTCAGCCGGGCCAGGAAGGCCAGCAGGTTCCGGCGGTTGATGTCGCCGGTAAACAGCCGCTGCTTTCGGGTGAACAGGTGGGCCACTGCCCGGTAGTCCATTGTCACAGCCTCTTCAGTATCGAAGGAGGTGTGGCAGGGCAGGGGCTGGCCCGACAGGAAAGAGCGGTTGCCGGTGGTCAGCACCTTCACCTGGCGGAAGTGGCGGGAAAACTCCCTGGCCACATTGTAATTCCGTATCGCTCCGATCGAACGGACCGGCGGGAATTTGTAGGCGATGATCAGTAGTTTCTGTTCTTTCAGGGGCATTCACAAAGGTAATAATTGTTGGCGGTTAGCGGTTAGCGATTCGGTGTTCGCGATTCGCCACTGAACCCCCGAATCCCGAACACCGAATCCCGAACACAGCTACAGGAACCGCTCCTCCCCAATCTCCCCCGTGACCTTCTTGATCTCCTGTTCGCGGCTCTTGGGCCAGACGAGCAGCACGTCGCCCTCGTCCACGACGATATAATCCTCCAGGCCGCCCAGCACCGCCAGTTTGTCCTTGGGCAGGCGGATGAGGCTGTCTTTGACGCCGTAGGCCATCACCTTCTCCCCCTGAATGACGTTGCCGTCCTTATCCTGTTCGCTCTCGGCGTGCAGGGAGGCCCAGGTGCCGAGGTCCGACCAGCCGAAGCTGGAGGGGATGGTGTAGACGTTCTCGGCCTTTTCCATGATGGCGTAGTCCACGCTGATGGAGGGCGTGGTGGGGTAGGCTTCGTCGATAAAGGCCTGCTCCCCGGGCGTGTTGTACTTCGGCGCCCCGATGGCCAGGATGCGGTGGATGTCTTCGGCGTGGCGCCGGAAGGCATCCAGCACGCTCTCCACCCGCCAGATGAAGATGCCGGCGTTCCACAGGTAGTTGCCGCTGGCCAGGTACTGCTCTGCCCTTTCTTTGTCCGGCTTCTCGCGGAAAGCCGCCACCTTGTAGACGGGGCTGGCGCTTGTGGCTACTTCGGCGCCCTCTGATTTTTGATTTTTGATTTTTGATTTTTGATTTTTGATTTCCGTTCCGCCTTCCGCCTTCCGATTTCCGACTTCCCACTTCCGACTTCCCACTTCAATATACCCATACCCTGTATCCGGCCGCGAGGGCCTGATGCCGAGGGTGACGAGGGCGTCGTTCTCTGCGGTGAAGGCCAGGGCGGTTTCCAGGGTGTCGATGAATTTCTTTTCCTGGAGGATGATGTGGTCGCTGGGCGCCACCACCAGGTTGGCATCGGGGTTGAGGGCCTGCAGCTTGAAGGCCGTATAGGCGATGCAGGGGGCGGTATTGTTGCGCGAAGGCTCGGTCAGGATCTGGTTGTCCCCCAGTTCCGGGAGGTGTTCTTTGACCAGGCCGGCGTACTGCTTGTTGGTCACGATGAAGATGTTCTCCGCCGGGCACAGGTGCAGGAAGCGCTCGAACGTCAGGCGGATGAGGGACTTGCCCACGCCCAGGATGTCGAGGAACTGCTTGGGGCGGGCGGTGCGGCTGGCCGGCCAGAAGCGGCTGCCGATCCCCCCTGCCATTATGGCAACGTAAGTATTCTTGTTGTTCATGGTTTGTAGTTTAACGGTTTTTTGTCGCTTTCGTATGATTGATACGGGAGGGGAAGCGGTTTTGTTGTTGTTTTCGGCAGGAAATTTCAGGAGAGGGGATGGGGGGGGCTGAGCGCAGAGGGAGGAAGCAGGCAGCCGGCCCGCAAAACGGCCTTCCCCGCCATAGGAGCGCGGCAACCGTGCGGGCCGAACACTACTTCTTCCCGCAACACTTCTTGTCTTTCTTGCCGCTCCCGCAGAGGCGGGCCTCGTTGCGGCCGGCCTTATTGCTGATAGCCGGCTATCCCTTTTTTACGGCGTCAAAGTTGAGGATGTCCATATAATCCCATTCCCGGTAGGCGAGCAGGTATACCTTTTCTTTGGTGGCCAGTTGGATCATGTCCTCTTCGAACCGCAGGGAGGCAAAGATGGGAACCAACTGTAATTTACCGTATTCCGGGAAGAGCTTGCGGAACCGCGGGATCACTTTGTTCTTGAAATCCAGCAGTTTCTGTTTGTCCGGGCTTACCTTGGTGTCGACGATATATACGGAAGTTTCACTGACGGCAATGACGTCGAATTCTCCCCTGAGCCTTTTTTGCTTGTCCCGCTTCCTGCGGTTGGCCATTATATCCAGCACTTCCTCCTGAAAATATTTTCTTACGGCGGGGCCCACGGCAGGAGCAATGATGTCTTCCACCACAGTCCCCATCTTGTTAGAAAGGGCGCCCCATTGCCGGTTCATTTCCCGCCGGTCTTCCCGCATCTCCGCTCTGAAATCTTCTGTCCCGTCCTTAAAGTCCTTCATCTCATCTTTAAAGTCCTTCATCTCATCCTTGAAGTCCTTCATCTCATCCTTAAAGCTCAGCATTTCATCTTTAAAGTCCTTCATCTCATCCTTGAAGCTCAGCATTTCATCTTTAAAGTCTTTCATCTCGTCCTTGAAGGCCTTCATCTCATCCTTAAAGGCAAGCATTTCCCTTTCCAGCCGGTGCAGCGACCGGTTAGACTGGATGATAAATTCGGCAAGGGCCGATTCGACGATGTTCAAGCGTTCTTCCACCTGAGCCATAATTGATAACTTTGGTAAGATAAGGCAATCCTGGTTAATTGTAAAGAGCGGTTTTTCAGTATCTCTCAGGCGCCAGGTTTGGGAAGTTGCTCAAAGATAGGCCATTTTTTTGTTTGAAACAAAAAAATTCAATCCTTTTTGCCCTTATTCGAGCCGGGAAAGAATAAATTTCGGTTCATGAGTATCACGCCGATCAGCAGGATCAGGCCGAGGATCAAGTCGTTGTTCATGGGAGCAGCTTTTGGGTAAATTATCACTACTCCTTTGTACGAAGAAGGGGAAAAAAGGTTACCGGGAAGGGGTCAGTAACGGCCGTTGAGGACGTAGAACTGGAACGCCTGGCGGATGGCCCGGCTGTAGTTGGGGTGGATCGGCAGGCCGCTGAGCTCGTCCATGGAAAACAGGCCCAGGCCGAAGTTTTCATGGCTGATCTTCAGGTCTTCGGCCGTGGCCTGAGTGGAGCAGCCGTAGATGAGGATGAGGACGTCGATGGCGCCCAGGATGTTCACCTGCGTGGCCAGCAGCAAGTTACCTATCCGGACGCTGATGTTGAGCTCTTCGCGGATCTCTCGCGCCAGGCAGCGGGCGATGTCTTCCTTTTTCCGGAGTTTGCCGCCGGGCAGGTCCCACTCCCCCCGCTCATTTTGCAGGAGGACGACCTTGTCGTCAATAAAGCACACCCCTTTGACCGATACCGGAAAGCGGTGAGAAAAAAAGTCCGAGGGAATAACCCGCCCCAGGGTTCTGAGAAACAGTTTTTTGATGCTCAGGCGCATAACGTTACCTAGTTTTGGATGTTGTCCATCTCATTAGTTTTTGGGCCGTCTGGGGGAAGGGAGGTATCTGGGAGCCTGTCGGAGAAGTTAATGGTTCAGGGGATAAGTTTCAAGGGTAGTGAGTGGGCGGACAGTTTGGCTTTGCAGTAGATTAACTCATGAATAATCCGGGTTAACTGCTTCCATCCAACAGTGGCCAACGTCAGGCGGGTAGCCTGGAAGGCAAATGAAATTGAATTACCCCAAACCCAAAGCCGGAGCCAACATTCCAAATCAAAAATCCCACATCACTCCTCTCTTTCCGAAGCCGGAACATTCTCACTGCGCACCCCATCCAGGGCGGCGAATTCCGAATTCTGGCTGGCGAATTCCGGTACGATCTCTTTCATGAGCTTGACCAGGAGGTGGCCGGGCTGGCACTCGCCCGCCAGGCCGATCAGGCTGAGGATCTGCCCCCGGATATCGTAGTGGCCGTAGCCCCGTACCGAAGCTTTGCGGATCTTGGGGTGGTGGGTGGCGATGATGCCCTCCTGTTCGTCCAGCAGCTCTTCATTCAGCTTCTCGCCCGGGCGCAGGCCGGTATAGACGATCTCGATGTCCTTGCCGGGCGTCAGGCCCGACATCTGTATCATCTTCTCGGCCAGGTCGGCAATGCGTACCGGCTCGCCCATGTCGAAGATGAAGATCTCGCCGCCTTTGCCCATGGCCCCTGCTTCGAGCACCAGCTGGCAGGCCTCGGGAATGGTCATGAAGAAGCGCGTCACGTCGGGGTGCGTGACGGTCACCGGCTGGCGGTTCTCGATCTGCTGTTTGAAAATGGGGATGACCGAGCCGTTGGAGCCCAGCACGTTGCCGAAGCGGGTGGTGATGAACTGTGTATTGTTGCCCTCGGCGTAGTTGAGGGACTGCACGTAGATCTCGGCGATGCGCTTGGAGGCGCCCATGACGTTGCCGGGGTTGATGACCTTGTCGGTGGAGATCATGACGAACTTGCGCACCCCGAAGGCCGACGACAGGTCGGCTATGACCTGCGTGCCCTGCACGTTGGCCTTGACCGCCTCTGCGGGGAAGCGCTCCATAATGGGCACGTGTTTGTAGGCGGCGGCGTGGAAGACGTATTCCGGCTCGAATTCCTCGAAAAGGCGGGCCATGCTGTCGTAGTTGCGCACATCGCCGATGATGGGGTGGAACAAGCCGCTGAGCATCTCCTTCTGCAGGGAGAGGCCGATCTCCGCCAGGGGCGTTTCCGCCTGGTCGATGCCGACGATCAGCTGCGGGCGGTAGCGGAGCAACTGGCGGACGATCTCGCTGCCGATGGAGCCTGCGCAGCCGGTAACGAACACCACCTTGCCGTTGATGCTTCTGCGGATGCTGTCCTCATCCAGCCGGATGGGGGGGCGGTTGAGCAGGTCCTCGAAGCGGATGTCCTTGAGTTGCCCGATATTGAGCGTGCTGTTCAGCCAGTTTTCCGTGGGGGGTACCTTCAGTACCTTTACCTTGTGCTCCAGGCATTCGTTGATGAAACGGATGCGGCGCTCTTCCGACAGCTGGTTGATGCCGATGATGGCCACCTTGATGTCGTGCTTGCTGACGGCCTTGCCGAACGCCTTGTCCGGGTTGTATACGTGTACGCCGTTGAGGGATTTGCGGTGCACCTTGGGGTTGTCGTCGAAAAAGGCCACCACCCGGTAGTTGTGGGAAGTATTGTGCTGAAGCACCCGCATGAGCATGGACCCCAGCTCTCCGGCGCCGAAGATGGCCGTATTCAGGCGGGAGCCCCGCTGCCGCTGCACCCGGTCGACGATGAGGCGGACCAGGATGCGCAGGCCCCCCGCCAGGAAGAGGAGGATCAGGTAGTCGACCACCACCACCGGCAGGATGTCATCGGCCGGGAGCAGCCCCGGGAATAACCACAACACCGCCAGGAAGAGGGCCGAGGAAGAGGTGACGGCGAAGAAAACGTTCTTGTAGTCCTTTTCGCCCACATAACGGATGATGATGAGGTAGGTCTTGAACACCACAAAGGCGACGGCGCGCAGGGCGAGGATCACCACCGCTGCCCACCCCACCAACCCCAGGGCATGGCTGAAGTCGAACTTGCTGGTGACCAGCAGGGCGGAGAAAAAGGCAAAAAGCGCGAAGGTAAAGTCAATGCCCAGGATGAGCAGTTTGGTGACGTAGCCAGCAATGGTACTTTGTTTCCCAGGGGTAAATCCGAGTGTGAGCTTCATGATCTGTCCGGTTTTTTCATAGTAGGGTTCTGTCGTTCAAGTGTTTGGGATCGCAGCGGGTTTCCGCCTCCTTTTGCCGGGCGCCGTTTAAACGGGTCAAATATATTGAAATACAATAACTGATTATATTACCTGGAAGCTATAAGCGGAGCGAATAACCGAAATGCCGGTTCAACCAGTTTGTGGTGTGGGGCTAGTTGGATGTATGGGCTTTAGCTAAGGTACGAAGATTTGGGGAATAGGTTGCGGTGAGCGGTTTTTTTTTGGCAGTATTACTTATCCAAAACTCCATCCAACACCCCGAATATCCTCCCGAAATCCTCCTCCGTCAGGTTGGAGCCGCTGGGCAGGCACAGGCCGGTGTCGAAGAGGCCTTCGGCCGTGTTGCCGCCGAAGAAGGGGGCGCCGGCGAAGACGGGCTGCAGGTGCATGGGCTTCCACAGTGGGCGGGCCTCGATGTTGTCGGCATCGAGGGCCAGCCGGATGGCCTCGCGGGTGAGGCCGCCGTTGCTGGCCGGGTCCACCAGGATGCAGGTCAGCCAGCGGTTGCTGAACAGGCCGGGCAGTTCCTCCTGGAAACGGATGTCATAGCCTTTGCCGTTCCATTTGCTGAACCAGGCGCGGTAGCGCTCGTAGTTGGCGCGCCGCTGTTCGATGCGTTCGGGCAGCGCCTCCATCTGGCCGCGGCCGATGCCGGCCAGCACGTTGCTGAGGCGGTAGTTGTAGCCCACCTGGCTGTGCTGGTAGTGGGGCGCCGGGTCGCGCGCCTGGGTGGCCAGGAAGCGGGCGCGCTGAATGAGGGCTTCATCATCGCTGAGCAGGGCGCCGCCCCCGCTGGTGGTGATGATCTTGTTGCCGTTGAAGCTCAGGATGCCGAACTGCCCAAAGGAGCCGCACTTGCGCCCCCGGCAGGTGGCGCCCAGCGCCTCGGCGGCGTCTTCGACCACGGGCACGCCGTAGCGCTCCGCAATTTCCATGATCTCCTCCATCTTCGCGGGCATGCCGTAGAGGTGGACGGGGATGATGGCTTTTGGCCGTTGTCCGTTGGCGGTTAGCTTCCGGAGGGCGTCCTCCAGGGCGTTGGGGTCCATGTTCCAGGTGCCGGGCTCCGAGTCGATGAACACGGGGCGGGCGCCCTGGTAGCGGATGGGGTTGGCCGAGGCCGAGAAGGTCATGCTCTGGCAGAGCACCGTATCGCCGGCCTCCACGCCCAGCAGGATGAGCGCCAGGTGGATGGCTGCCGTCCCGCTCGACAGGGCCGCCGCATGGCCGGCGCCGGTATACTGCGCCAGCACCTGCTCGAAAGCGTCGACATGAGGGCCCAGAGGGGCCACCCAGTTGGTGTCGAAGGCTTCCTGTACGTAGCGGCGCTCGGCAGGGCCGATGTGGGGGGAGGAGAGGTAGATCTTGTTGGGCATAATCGGGGATGGCTTATGATAATCTCAGTACTTAGTACTGTGTCAATTAAGTTTAGTGACATAGATCCGGGTGGATTTTGGTTCTGGGCTAGGCGCGGACGACGAGCATAGCCGGGGCTACGTGAGGAGTTCGCAACGACGCCCAGGGGCAAAAGCCGTCGGAGATATGTTATTAAATTTATTTGACACAGTACTTAGCGTATGTTTTCTTCTTTGGATCATGCACTTTCTTTACCTGGAGGCCAAATAAGGTCATACCAGGGGCGAAAACGGACCCGAGTACCGCCAATGCTGGCCTCATCGCGGTAATTGAGGTTGACTACCCAGGCTTCTTCCGGTGCATATGTGTTGACGAAATTGCGGAAGCTGCGGCTGAGGCCCGGTTTTCGGAGTGATTGGCATTTGACTTCAACGGGTAAGGGGCGTAGTCCCTTTTCCACCACAAAATCCACTTCGGCCTTATCCTTGGTGCGCCAGTATTTTATGGGGTTGACCATAGTGGCGTGCCGGTTGTGCAAAAGATGGAAAATAAAGTTCTCAAAAACAGAGCCCATTTCCGATAGGTGCTGAAATTTGCCGGCCATGCGCAGGCTGTGGTTCCGCATGCCCAGGTCGACGAAATAATACTCCGGGGCCTTGACCAGTTCTTTCATAGGGTTGCGGAAAAAAGGCGTCACGGAACGCAAGACAAAGGTTTTTTCGGCGTACCAGAGGTATTTTTTTAATGTTTGTTGCGCAAGCGCCGTTTGAGAGGCCAGGCCCGAATAGTTGGTGGGCGTGCCGATGCGGCCCGCGATCAGGCGCAGCATCAGGGAGAATGCCTGGCTCTTTTCCAGTTGCAGCAGGATGCGAATGTCCCGTTCCAGATAACTGCCGAGGATCTCCTCCAGAACCGCCGTTTTTTCGTCGTAGCTTTCCGCCAGAACCACCTGTGGATAGCCGCCGAAGTTGAGATATTCCAGGAGAAGGGGCTCCAGTTCCGGAGGTGCTAGTTGTATCCATTCTCCTAAGCGGCCTTCAAATTGATAGCCGGTGCGATAGGCCAGGAACTCCTCAACATTTACCGGCCCCAGCTCAAAAATACGCTTGCGGCCAACCAGCGATTCTTTGATCTTTTCCTTCAGTTCCAGGCTGCCGGAGCCGGAAACGATAAACTTATAGGGCAACCGGCTATCGTATAATCCCTTGAGAAATAAACCGGCATTCTCTTTGCGCTGGATCTCGTCGATGAAGACATAAGCCCGCTGTTCTCCGGCCACGGCCCGGATGTAACGGATGAGTGTTGACTGGCTGCTTAAGTAGGCGGCGTCTTCTTCAATATCAAGGTTGAGAAAAAGGGTGCGCGAACCGCTGCTTGCCAGCTTCTCCTGCAACAGGCGTAGCAGCGTCGTCTTCCCGCTTTGGCGCGGCCCGGTCAGCAGCGTTATTTCCGGCTTTGACAGGTGCTCCTGTAAGTCATGGAATAAATGTCGGTTAATTAGCATTTAACCCGATTATTTTTAAAGTAAATTTATGAAATAATCGGGTTAAATGCAAGGACGCAAATCTGAAGCTATTTCTTCTTTCATCTTTTTCCGCCGCTAACTTCCCTTTTTTTTTACCGGTGATGACGTTTTTCAGGAGAATCGTGTCATTTTCCACTATGCCGCTTCACAATCCTGGCTGGAACGCCAACTGCGGTAACGCCCGCAGGAATATCTTTAGTAACCACCGCCCCCGCCCCGACGACGCTCCACGCCCCGACCCTCCGCTGCTGTATCACCTGCACCCCCGTGCCCAGGTAGGCGCCTTCTTCCACCACCACCTCGCCGGAGATGTTGACGGAAGGCATCAGGCTGCCGTAGTCTTCGATAACGCAGTCGTGGGTGAGGACGCAGCCGAGGTTGAGCAGGGCGAAGCGCCCGATGCGGATGTTGACGGTCAGGATGCAGCCCTGCGTGATGACGGTTCCTTCACCGATGGATACCTCCTCCGGGTCAATGCGGACGGAAGGGTGGATGAGGGCAGGGAAGGAAACCTGCGGGTTGGTGGCCTTCTCCACGGCCTTCTTCCGCACGGCGGAGGAACCGATGGCGACGACAACAGCGAGAGGCTCCGGCCAGGCGTTGAGCTCCGCCGTGCCGCCCAGGACGGGCAGGCCGGCCACGGTATGGCCTTTGGGCAGGCCGTCGTCGAACCAGCCGATGCAGTCCCAGCGGTGTTCCGCGGCGTTGATGTGGCGGAGGAGCTGCAGGGTTTCGCGGCCCTGGCCGCCGGCTCCGATGATGGCAATGGGGTGGGGCATTGGTTGATTTTAGAAGGTTTTCTGGCTGCTTTGGGGGGCTTTTGAACTCACCCCGCCTTCGCTGCGCTTCGGCGCCCCTCTCTTAGGCGATGGGGAAACAAAAGGAAGAGAGGGGGGCGGGAAAGGGCTTCCGGGCAGGGCTGCCGGGAGAAATGTCCCCGGGAAGTACGCTGCCGGGCAGGGGGTTGCTGGGATGTTGTTCTCCTTCTGCCGGGAGTGTTCAGAAGTGTGTGCCCGCCCGCAAGTTTTGAAATACAGAGGCAACAGAAAAACACAGCGTATTCGATTGACAGCGAATGCTTTGTGCAGCTTCTGTGTAAAGTGGGGTCTTTTTTACCGAAATTACCGTTCCGCCTTCCGCTTTACTCCGTCAGTCGCTTCGCTCGTGTCCGACTTCCGCCTTCCGCCTTCCAACCTCCCACTTCCCTTAAACTCCTCCACCGTCGCCTGCCCCGGCTGCCGGACGCCGTCCCCGCGCAGCACCTTCAGCACGGTCAGCCACAGGATGCGCATATCCAGGGCGAAGGAGCAGTGGCGGACGTACCAGGCGTCATAGCGGAATTTCTCCTCCCACCCGATGGCATTGCGGCCGTTGACCTGCGCCCAGCCCGTAATGCCGGGCCGGACGTCGTGGCGGCGGCGCTGCTCTTCGGTATAGCGCTCCAGGTACTTCACCAGCAGGGGCCGCGGGCCGACGATGCTCATCTCTCCCTTCAGCACGTTGAGGAGCTGCGGGACCTCGTCCAGCGAGGCCTTCCGGAGGAAGCGCCCGACGAGCGTCAGGCGCTCCGCGTCGGGCAGGAGGCGCCCCTCGGCGTCGCGGGCGTCGTTCATCGTCCGGAACTTGACTACCCGGAAGAGGCGCTCATCTTTGCCGGGGCGCGTCTGCACAAAGAAGGCCTTGCCGCCATTGGCTATCAACAGCAGCAGCCACAGCAGTATCCACAACGGGCTGAGCCCCACGAGGATCAGCAGGGCAACGAGGTAATCGAAAAAGGGCTTGATGAGGGTGCGGTACATGGGGGGGAATTATGGTTGAATTGTTGAATTGTTGAATTGTTGAATGGTTGAATGGTTTTCTCCGACGGGCTGCTCGTAAACTGCCATTGTCATGCCACGAGGAATGGAACGCGGATGCCGCGGATTTAGCGGATTTTCGCGGATTTTCTGATTAGGGCTGTCCATCCGCGTTCATCCGCCGAATCCGCGCCGATCCGTGTTCTATCTTCTCCGCGCAGGCTAGCGATCACATCCGCTGGTCCAGCCCCTTTCCCTTTTCAATGTGCTGAAAATTAGGAATAAATTCCTGAAGCAGGGAAACGACAGCCTTTTTATCCAGGCGGTTGCTTTGGAAAAGATCTTCCAGCTCCCTGAACAGGGGCCCGATATCCGCCGGGGAGCGTCGCGCCTGCCCCCGGATGACGCCCAGGGCGTTGAAGCGGCTAAAGTCCACCTCTTCCTCATCAGTATAGAATTCCTCGTAGAGCTTTTCGCCCGAGGTGTCGGAAGGCAGGAAGCATACGGGCCAGGAGGAGCTGTCTGCTGTCAGGCTGGCGGCTTTCTGGCGGGCTTCGTCTTCCGTCCGGCAGTAGTCCGGTTCGTAGCCCAGTTCCCGGAGCAGGGCTACGCCGATATCCGAGAAGCGCTTCATCTGCTCTTCGCGCAGGCGGGGGAAGAAGATCTCGCCGGACTGCCCCAGGATGCAGGCCAGCAGGCAGATCTCGCCCGATTCCTGCGGGCTGACGAAGTAGCGCCGCACATCCATTGGGCCGGAAAGGGGCTGCCGTTTCATCAGGCGGTAGAGGAAGCCGTCGAGCAGGCTGCCGTTGCTGAAGGCCACGTTGGCGAAGCGGGCGGTGGTGATGGGAATATCGTGGGAGTAGGCCAGGATCACCTCCTCCATAAGCTTCTTGCTGGCGCCCATAACGTTCACCGGGTTAGCGGCCTTGTCGGTGCTCACGCAGAAGAACCGCTCGGGCGGGTGAGTGGCCAGCAGTTCCAGCAACTGCCGGGCGCGGATCACGTTGTTGTGGATCATGGCCTCGATGGAGTACTCGTCCTTCTCACTGCGCACATGCTTGTGGGCGGCGAAGTTGGCCACGGCCTCAAAGGGCCCTTCCCGTTCCAGGATCTTGGCGAAAACCGGATCGCCGAAGTTGATGGGATAGGTCTTGTACGCTTTCGGCATATACAGCCCGGGGGTGCTGCGCAGGTCGCGGGTCAGCTCCGTCAGGCCGTTCTCGTTGATGTCGACAACAAATAACCGGGCCGGCCGGTAGGGGAGTATCGCCCGCACAAAGGAAGCGCCGATCGTGCCCGCCCCGCCGATAACGAGTACGGACCGCCCGCGAATGCGCTCAGAGAGCTTTGCCCTGTTGTTGTCCAGGTCTTCCCGAAAGAGGCTCCGCTCCCGCTCGGTGACGTGGCGGCTGATGAAGGATTGGAGGTTTATGATGTGCATGGAATAGGATACTTGGTTCATAAAATAATTTGGAGGAATGGAACGCGGATGCTGTCGCCCATAGCTCTGGCGTCGGGCGATGCCACGGATAAAGCGGGTTTTCGCAGGTTTTCTGGTTGTGGCTGCTGCTGCCGCCTGCCTTTTTTCTGCCTGCTGCAGTTGGTCACGCGGCAGTCCATCCGCGTTCATCCGCCAGATCCGCGCCGGTCCGTGTTCCATCTTCTCCGCGTTGATCCGCCGCATCCGCGCCAATCCGTGTTCTATCTTTTCCGTGTGGCCCGGCGATCAGGATGATCGCGCCACGAGGGTCAGCCAAAAAACGCTCTCACTCTGTCCGCCACCTCCTCCACCTCCCCATCCGTCAGGTTGCTCGAGCTGGGGATGCTCAGGCAGCTCTCGTACAGCTTCCCGGAGTGGTCCTCCCGCCGGATGTAGAGCCCCTGGCCGTACATCGGCAGGCGGTTCATGGGCATCCAGAAGGGGCGCGACTGTACGCCGTGCCCGTTGAGGTACTGCAGCAGGGGGCGCATCTGCGCGGTGCGGAAGGTGAACAGCCAGCAGTTGGGGGCTGCGCCGCCGGGGACGGCCTGGAATTCGATATCCCCCACGCCGGCCAGGCGTTCCCGGTAGTAGGCGTCGATGGCCTTTTTGCGCTCCAGGAACTGCGGCAGCTGCTCCATCTGCGCCAGGCCGACGGCCGCCAGGATGTTGACCAGGCGGTAGTTGTAGCCCACCTCGTCGTGGATGTACTCATCGGGGCTGGTTTTGGCCTGGGTGGACAGGTGGCGGGCCCGTTGGGCCAGCTCCTCCTCATCGGTGACGATCATGCCGCCCCCGCCGGTGGTGATGATCTTGTTGCCGTTGAAGCTGAAGGCGCCCAGGCGGCCGAAGGCGCCGGCGGACTGCCCGTTGAAGGCGGAGCCCAGCGCCTCGGTGGCGTCCTCCACCACCTCGAGGTGGTAGCGGCGGGCGATGAACAGCAGGCGCTCCATATCGCCCATATTGCCGAGCACATGGACGGGCATGATGGCCCGCACGCGCCGCCCGTCCCGCTTGAGCACCAGCTCGTCCTTTTCGTTGACGATGCTGTTGAGGCCGAGGAAGTCCTCCAGCAGATCGAGGTCGAGCTGCCAGCTGGCAGGGTCCACGTCGACCAGGAGGGGCTGGGCGCCGGTATAGCTGATGGCGTTGGCGCTGGCCACAAAGGTCAGATTGGGCAGGATGACGTAATCGCCGGCCTCGACGCCCAGCAGGCGCAGCGACAGGTGGAGGGCGGCGGTGCCGTTCATGCAGGCCACGGCGTGCTTCGCCCCGGTAAAATCGGCGACGGCGGCTTCAAAGCGCCCGACAAAGGCGCCGGCGGAGGAGACCCAGCCGCTGTCGAGGCATTCTTTGACGTATTGCCATTCGTTGCCGGAGAGGTGGGGGGTGGAAAGAGGTATCATTCTGGAGGATTATGGAACGCGGATGCCGCGGATTTGGCGGATTTTCGCGGGTTTTCTGATTAGGGTTGTCCGTCTGTGGCAATCTGCTGCAGGTGTGCAGGCCTGTGTTTTATTTTTTCTGTCCTCGGCTTGAGTTGGTGAAGAATTCTGCCTGGCGATCAGGATGATCGCGCCACGAGGATTATGGAACGCGGATGCCGCGGATTTGGCGGATTTTCGCGGGTTTTCTGA
>CAYQKY010000155.1:0-3054 GCA_964418125.1 uncultured Phaeodactylibacter sp. | reverse complement strand
TCGCGCCACGAGGATTATGGAACGCGGATGCCGCGGATTTGGCGGATTTTCGCGGATGAAGTTTGGTTCTTTGCGCTGGCTTTTTCGTGGGGTTTGGGGGATGGGGTGTTGTGCTTTGGGTTTTTGAACTTACCCCCGGCCCTCCCGGCTATGCTGTGCCGCCGCTATGCGGCTTGATGGCGTTTCAATCTTATAGCGCCAGGGGCTTTCGCCCCCGGCTATGCTGTGCCGCCGCTATGCGGCTCGATGGCGTTTCAATCTCATGGCCAGGGGCTTGCGCCCCCGGCTATGCTGTGCCGCCGCTATGCGGCTTAATGGCGTTTCAATCTCATGGCCAGGGGCTTGCGCCCCCGGCTATGCTGTGCCGCCGCTATGCGGCTTAATGGCGTTTCAATCTCATGGCCAGGGGCTTTCGCCCCCGGCTATGCTGTGCCGCCGCTATGCGGCTTAATAGCGTTTCAATCTCATGGCCAGGGGCTTTCGCCCCCGGTTATGGCCTGCCGTTGCTAGGCGGCTTTTGGGCTTGTTGGGCCGGCACCTCTATATTTTGAAGATATAAACCGCCTCTACTTCCCCCTTCTTCAGCATCTCCTTTACCCGGGCTTCTACCTCCTGCTTCGTTTTTCCGGAGGCAATGATCACATCATCATAAATGGCAAAGTAGTAGTTTTTTATCCCGATCTCTTTCAAGGACTTGCGCTTATCCCTCGAATTGACCTTTCCCCACAGGTGGTAATATAACCTTTCCAGAGCAGGCTTGCCCTTGATCAGATCCTGGATCTCGTACCAGTACTGGTCTCTGGACGAGGCGTTTTTCATATAGAGCCTCAGTTTGTCCTCATCCGTGAATTCTGCCTTTTTCGTCTTTTTATCGATCGGCAGGGATGTTATGATCCCGTATTTGGCCTTGGCCTTGTTGTAGTCATTCTTTATGGAGGAGCTGATGCTTCTCCCAAAACTGATCCGGGAGCCCTGGAGTATTCCGTCGTAAACGATCTTATCTTTAAAGGGCAGCAATACGGCTTCCACCATGGCCGGCAGGTTATCCCCGAAGAACCCTTGGAAAGGGCCGCTCAATGCCAGTACTCCATAGGCGTATTCTTCATCCAGGAAAATGGTGTAGTCTTTCAGGTATTTGATGACGAAATACCGGCCTTTTTTGAAGTGCTGAAATGCCTGGGCGATGTCGAGGTCTTCCTGCGACAGATCGTATGGGTTTTCCTTTACGAACTTATCGATATGGCGCGGCTTCTCGTAGAGCCTGTTCCGTGATGGGAATATTTCCTGTGCGGAAAATTGCATAAAATCCTCAAAGGCCACATCCTTCGGGATCAGCTTTTCATTGACCCCGACGTAGTGCAACAGGGATTTGTGGATCCGCAGGTATTGGTAGTATTCTGATTCGGTTAGGCGCATGGGTTTTATACTTCAGTTACAAAATACTTCCTGATATCGAACAACTGAAAATATGTAATGAAGTAAATGGCCGTATTCTCTACTTTAGTTTCAAAGGAGCCTTCCCTGGTTATAACGAATGCCCTCTCTGGCTGATAGGTGGAAATAAAGCTTCTAAGAGACCGGCTGATGGTTGGCTTTTTTATAGCCATATATTTTACTTCTACCGGCGTTGTCTTTCCAGGATAATCGATGACAATATCCACCTCGGCGCTGTCTTTTGTCCGCCAGAATTTCAAGCTGCAGTTATCTTTGATAAATATGGAATAAAGCGTATTGAATACCAGGTTTTGAAAGACAAAACCGAAAGCGGGAGTATTATAGTCCTCATATAAATTGTTGCGGAGATAATTGCACAGGCCCAGGTCGACGAAGTAAGAACAAGGTGTTTTGACAATTTCTTTGAGCTTATTGGTAAAGAAAGGAAGGCTTTTTCGAATAATAAAAGTCTTCTGTAAGTACCACAGGTAGTCTTTTGCCGTATTGGCAGAAATGTTCACATACTGGGACAATTGGTGGTAATTAAGAGGGTGGGCCGTTTGTTGCGCCAGTATATTAACGAGCTTGATGTAAGCATTTATGTGGTTCACAGGCAATAGCAGGTTGACATCCCGTTGCAAATAGCTCTGAATGATCTCAGCGATCATTTCTCTTTTTTCTTGCTTACTTTCTTCGGTGATCACTGCCGGATAGGCGCCAAAAAGCATGTATTCATTCAGCAGCCAATTACGTTTTTCTGTTTCTACCTGGAGGAAGTCGGCAAGCCGGCCCGTATACTTGTATTCTGTTCTGTAATCCAAAAATTCGAGAAAATCAACAGGCAGCAGCTCAAACACCCTTTTCCTGCCTGCCAGGGATTCTGCAATTTTCTCTTTTAGTTCCAGGGAGCCTGAACCGGAAACAATAAGTTTGACGCCGATGTCAAGGTCATAGATCCCTTTCAAAAAAAGCCCTGCGTCAGTTTTGCGCTGTATCTCATCGATAAATACAACCCCTTTTTTCTGGCCAAACTCGAATTTGATCCTGTTGATCAGTTTGGCCTGGCTCTCAAATTCAAAGTTGTCCGTTTCTACATCGAGATTAAAAAAAAGAGTGGGAATATTATCCTGATGCAGCTCCTTCTGGAGTTCTTTGAGCAATGTACTCTTTCCAACCTGTCTGGGGCCGATCAATACAGTGATTTCTTTCCTGTTCAGATGTTGTTGCAGGCCCTCGTATATTTTTCGCCTGATCATTCTGGTAAATTTAGCCTAAAAATAATAATTATTTCAGAATAATCGGGTTAAAATGAAGTGTTATTTCAGAATAATCGGGTTAAAGCCCTCTCGCTGCCATTAACTCCCCATACCATTTAAAGATCTCTTCCCACACCCCCTCCGGCTGTAATAGGCTTCTTCCTCCTCCCTCAGCCGCCCTGCGTTGGTTAGAGGTTATCCAAATTTCGGCCTTTGAGCCGAAAAAGGAACGTTTGTAGGCCAATTGTTGAATTTTGGACAAGCTCTTATCTCCCCTTCGCAATGCTGGGGCTTTGCTGTCCCCCACGAGGCAGGGGTGATTGGTTCTGGGCAAAAAAGCCTCGGAGAGGCGTAATGTTGTTAG
>CAYQKY010000154.1:16485-20958 GCA_964418125.1 uncultured Phaeodactylibacter sp. | reverse complement strand
CCGGGCCGCCGAAATGATCAGCCCGGAAAAGCCCAACGCCAAGGCCCTGCACGAACTCATCCTCTACTACTTCCGGGAAAGAACCGAACACCGGAATACCGACCTGAAATACCTCGTCATCACCGACATCTACCGCTGGTTCGTCTTCGATGCAGCGGATTTTGATAAGCTGTTCTACCAGAACCGCCGCCTGCGCAAAGATTTTGAAGACTGGCGCGACGGCCGCAAAACCCAGAGCACCACCGATTTTTTCTATCAGGAAATTGCCCGCCCTTTTGTGGACGGCCTGGACGCGGAGCTGCCCTGCACGGCATTCAACCTGACGGATTACGAAAAGCCCCTGCGCAATGACGACGCCCGGGACGACGACAAGCTCCTCCCCCTCTTCAAGGCCCTCTCCCCCACACACCTGCTGCGGCTGCCCTTCGCCAACGACAGCAACAGCCTCAACAAGGACTTCTACCGGGAACTGCTGCACATCATCGGGCTGGAAGAGGCCAGGGAAAAGAACAAAAAGGTCATTCAGCGCAAGGCGGCCGGGGAGCGCCACCACGGCTCCCTCCTGGAGAATACCATCGCCATGCTGGAGAGCGAGGGCCGCCTCCACAAGGCGCCCCGCCCGGGCGGCGGCAGCCGGGAAGAACAGCTGTTCAACACCGCCCTGGAGCTGGCCATCACTTGGATCAACCGCATCCTCTTCCTCAAGCTGCTGGAGGCGCAGTTGCTGAAGTACCACCGGAACGACGCCGCCTACCGCTTCCTCAACAGCCGCACTGTCGCCGACTTCGATGAACTCAACGAGCTGTTCTTCGACGTGCTGGCCAAACGCCCGAAAGAACGGCCGGCATACGTGCAGAAAAAGTATGCCCACATCCCCTACCTCAACAGCTCCCTCTTCGAGATCAGCGAGCTGGAAGACGCCGCCATCCGCATCAACAGCCTCAAAGACCGCTTCACCCTGCCCCTGATGAACGGCACTGTGCTGCGCGACGCCAAAGGCAAACGCCGCACCGGCGAAATGAAGGCGCTCGACTACCTCTTCGCCTTCCTCGACGCCTACGACTTCAGCTCGGAAGGATCGGAGGCCATTCAGGAGGAGAACAAGGCCCTCATTAACGCATCCGTGCTGGGGCTCATCTTCGAAAAGATCAACGGCTACCAGGACGGCTCCTTCTTCACCCCCGGCTTCATCACCATGTACATGTGCCGGGAGACGCTCCGCCGGGCCGTGGTGCAGAAATTCCGCGAGTCGCCCCGCTTTGCCGAATTCGAAGGCAACAGTTTCGAAGGCCTGGCCAACTATTTCACCCGCATTTACGATCCCGAAGGCCTGCAGGAGGCCAACCGCCTGGTGAACAGCATCCGGGTGTGCGACCCGGCGGTGGGCTCCGGCCACTTCCTGGTCTCCTCCCTCAACGAGCTGATCGCCGTCAAGAGCGAGCTGAACATCCTGCTCGATCGCAACGGCAAGCCCCTGCCCATACGCGTGGAGGTGGAAAACGACGAGCTGGCCGTGGCCTGGCGCGATACTGACGAGCTGTTCGAATACCGCCCCGGCGTGCGCGACAGCCAGCGCGTGCAGGAGGCTCTCTTCCACGAAAAGCAAACCCTTATCGAGAACTGCCTCTTCGGCGTGGACATCAACCCGAACTCGGTGAAGATCTGCCGGCTGCGGCTGTGGATAGAATTGCTGAAAAATGCGTATTACAAGTCGGAAGGCGGAAATGCGAAGTCGGAAGGCGGAAGTGGGAAGTCGGAAGGCGGAATGGGCCCTGCTTCGCCGGTCTGCTACGCCGACGCCCCGGAACTGCAGGACGAATACCGGGCCGCGAATACCGAACACCGAACACCGAATACCGCCCTGGAAACCCTTCCCAACATCGACATCAATATCAAGCGGGGGAACTCGCTGGTGAGTAGGTTTGAGCTCGACGAAAGCCTGAGCGCCGTCCTCAAAAAGAGCAAGTGGAGCATCAAGGATTACCGCCTGGCGGTGAGCAGTTACCAGCACGCCACTTCCAAGGAGGAAAAGCAGGAACTGCTCCGGTTGATCAACGCCATCAAAGACAGCTTTCAGACGCACATTCACAACCGGGACCCCCGTTTTAAGCAACTGTCCAAACTCCGTGGCCAGCGTACCCTGATCGAGAACAAAGCGGAGATCGGAGACCTTTTCGACAAACTGAAAGACGACGACATCGCCGAAGACCTCACCAAATTGGATGGCAAGATCAGTAAACTGGAAGCGGAAATCGAGGAGATACGGAATGCCGCAATCTACCAGGACGCCTTCGAGTGGCGCTTTGAATTCCCGGAGGTGCTGGATGAAGAGGGGAATTTTACGGGGTTTGATGTGGTGGTGGGTAATCCGCCGTATGGGGTCAAATTCTCCTCTGAAGAAAAAAATTATTTAAAGCAGAAATACGAAACAATAGTTGGGAAATATGATTCTTATGGATTTTTTATTGAAAGGGGGTTGAATTTACTAGAGAAGCACGGAAACCTAGGCTATATTGTTCCACATACTTGGTTAACCATTAATGAAGCAGAATCCCTTCGAGAATTCATTTTAAATAGCTCAAAAATAATTGAATTCAACCGTCTTCCATCAAAAGTATTTGAAGACGCAGTTGTCGAAACCATCAATATCTTTCTTGAAAAATCACTCAATCAAAAAAATCGGAAGAATAATCTTACAAGAGTATTGCTATTTGATCAAAACGAGAAAGTTCAGAATATAAAGTCGTCCGAATCAAATCTGATTTTTTTCAAACAAGAATTTTGGGAGGAGGTTAAGACATTCAACATTCAACTAAGTCCACAAGAACAAATTTTACTTGAAAAGTTAAGAACAGATGCCTACCTATTATCAGATTTTTGTGATTTTTCTGTAGGTATTCAAGCATATGATAGCTATACTGGTCAAAGTAAAGAAGTTATTGATAATCGTATTTATCATTCTAATTTTCAAAAGAATGAAACATATGTTCGTGAATTAAACGGGAAAGAAGTTGGAAGGTACTTTTATAAATGGTTAGGAAGATCATGGGTTTCATATGGTGATTGGCTCGCTCATCCGAGACAAAAAAAATTTTTTGACCAAGAGAGAATCTTAGTTCGTGAAATTACCGGCTCAGGAAAGCACAAAATTTTTGCTACCTACATAAAAGATTATTTCATTAACTATAAAACCATTTTAAATATAATATTACTTCCCAAGGAAAGACCTACTCGGCAGAATCTAATGTACTTGTTAGGCTTAATCAACTCATCTCTTTTATCCTGGTATTTTATAAAATCTTCTAATAAATTAGTTACGAAAACTTTTCCTAGAATCTCTTTGATAGATTTAAAGAGTTTTCCCATAAAAGGAATGCCTATTGACGTTACAGTCGAATTCAAGTATTATGAAAAAATCGCAGAACTGGCAGAAAAAATATCGCTAAACAAGAAGAAATCCCCCACCGCCTCTCTCGAGGCCGAGATCGACCTGCTGGTGTACAAGCTGTACGGGTTGAACTGGGCGGAGGTGAAGGTTGTGGACCCGGAGTTTGGGATGAGTGAAGAGGAGTATGAGGCGGCCGGATAACTTGTCGGGGCGCAATTTACCATTGCGCTCGGACTTCAAAACGCCAGAAGACTAACTTGCGCGCCAATGGGAAATTGGCGCCCAAGGGTAGGCAGCTTGCCTTTCTTCACCAACTTTTTTAAATTGGAATGCGCGCTTAAACCCATAATGATAGAGTCATGGAATTCTACCCCCAACAGCTATTCCACATCTACAACCAGGGGAACAACCGCAGGGAAACCTTTTTTACGGATGAAAACTATCGATTTTTCCTCTGGAAGATGAGGGCTTACCTTCTCCCATTCGGGGATTTGGTGGCCTGGTGCCTTATGCCCAATCACTTCCACTGGTTATTCTATGTAAAGCAGGTGGAAACAGAACGGAGAATACTTCGGCAGCATGTCGATGAGGTGGAGTACCTGCGCAGAAAAAAGAAATACGGTGTGAAAGCCCAGCCGGTAAAACGCGATCGCACGAGGGTGGCAAAGGGAAGCTCTACCGTCACGTTGAATGAAGCCATCGGCACTTTGCAGTATGCCTATACCCGGGCAATCAATAAGGAAAAAGGCTGGACGGGGAGTTTATTCCGGGAAAAGTGTAGGGCTAAGGACGGGTGGATCGATGAGTTCATTTGCCTGGAAAAACTCGATGGAAAAGCAGATTACCGATTCCTACCCGGTACGGATTATGCCTACCTCTGCTTCTGTTACATCCATGATAACGCGAAGGAGGCAGGCCTGGTGAAGGACAATATTGATTGGCCGTATTCGTCGGCAAGAGATTATGCCGGCCTGCGGAAGGGTACATTGTGCAATCTGAAAATGGGCCTGGATCTGAGGGATTTTTTGTGAGCTGTCGGGGCGCAATTTTCCATTGCGCTCGGACTTTGATGGGCCAAGGGAATA
>CAYQKY010000154.1:0-16385 GCA_964418125.1 uncultured Phaeodactylibacter sp. | reverse complement strand
ATGGTAAATTCGCGCCCAAGCTGTCGGGGCGCAATTTTCCATTGCGCTCGGACTTGATGGGACAGGGGAATAACTTGCGCGCCAATGGTAAATTCGCGCCCAAGCTGTCGGGGCGCAATTTTCCATTGCGCTCGGACTTGATGGGACAGGGGAATAACTTGCGCGCCAATGGTAAATTCGCGCCCAAGCTGTCGGGGCGCAATTTTCCATTGCGCTCGGACTTGATGGGACAGGGGAATAACTTGCGCGCCAATGGTAAATTCGCGCCCAAGGGGGCGGTTCCTCCGGATTCCCCTTATCTTTACCCTCAAAAAGCTATGAAAAGAAAAAATCTGATCTTCCCTGCGCTCCTCCTCCTCTTCCACTCCCCCGCCCTCTCCCAGGACGAAGCCGGCTGGCCCTGGTACATGCAGGCCAACGCCCACCTGCACGCAGGCTTCCCGATTGAGGGGTATGCCGACAAGCAGGAGAAGGACGGCCTGGGCTGGGGCGCCCAGCTGCTGTTCCAGGCGAAGCGTGGGCGGCCGTTGTTCGTGGGGCTGGAAGGGTCGATGTTGTACCTGGACAAGGAGCGGCTGCGGTTCACGGCCATCGAGAACGGGCAGGAGACAGACTACCGGCTGGTAACCAACAACAACATCTTCATGGCACACGGGTTGCTGCGCTTCAAGCCCTTTGTCAATAGCTGGGTGCAGCCCTACGCCGACGGGCTGGTGGGCCTGAAGAAGCTCTACACCCGCACCCGCCTCATCGATGAGAGCCTCGATGATGAGGAGGTGGTGGAAGCAGAAACCGACCTGAGCAATACGGCCTTCAGCTACGGCCTGGGCGCCGGCCTGCAGGTGTACCTCTCCGATTTCCCCACGGTGCTGGGGGACATACGCGTGGTGTACCTTCCCGGGGAGAACGCCACCTACTACACCCGCAGTGATGAAGCCCCCGACCCCATCGAAGACACGCTGGACGCCTTTGAACGGGTGAGTTCTCCCACCACCCTCCTCCTGATACAGCTGGGGGTGACGATCCAGCTCTCGGACAGCGACTTTCAGGAGGCGGCCGTGCCGGATGATGATTTTTAGGTTAGGCGGCTGGTAGATTTTGACAAAATTCATATCTTTCTAGAAAAAACAAGGGGTGTTCCCCCTTCCCCCCCAGGCCTCACTTCGCCCAAAAACACAAGAACATGTTGAGTTTCTATTCTGCAAGCAACGGTGTGGTCAACTCGGAAAAAGCGATGCTGAGCTGCCTGGAATCCGCCCTGGCGGGGCAGCCCACAGATATTTACGCAAAGGAATTGCTCATCGTTATCCACACCACGGTAGGCCACGATTTCCCGGCCCTTCTGGCTGCCGCCCATGAGCGCTGCCCGCAGGCGGTTATCGTCGGCTGTACCTGCGCCGGCATCATCGGGGGGGAAGGGGCCAACGAAAATATGCGCGCCCTGGGCATTATGGTTGCCGAACCGGAACGGAAAGGAGAATTCGGCATAGCATACTGTGACAACATCAGAGGATACAACTCCTATCAGAAGGCCCGGGAAATGGCCGAGACGCTGAAAGCGGAAACCCCTGGCGTCAATATGGTACACATCCTGGCTTCCGGGATAGACATTGCCGCCGACCGGGCGCTGGAAGGAGTGGCCGATGTTTTCGGAGCGGAAATGCCGGTATTCGGGGGCACCTCTTCCGACAATATGCGCGCCATCAGCACCTACCAGTTCGTCAATTGCCGCATCCTGGAGCGGGGCGCCATCATGATCGGGTATGCAGACCCCAGCCTGTGTGTGGAGATGGGGGTGCACCACGGCAGCGTGCCGGTCGGCCAGCCGTTTACCGTCACCCGTTCAAAGGCGAACCAGGTCTTTGAACTCGACGGCCAGCCCGCCTGGCGCCTGCTGATGGAGAAGCTCAGCCTTCCGGATAACTCCCATCCGGGCCCCTGCATACCGGTTGCCGGGCTGGCGGAATTGCTGCCGGAAGAATACCACGAGGTGTACGACAACCGGCACATCCTCCGGGTGGTCGTCAAAGTGGATGAAGAAGACAGCAGCTTCTACATGCCGGTAGATTGCCCCGAGGGCGCCCAACTCTGGCTGACCCAGCGCGATGAAAACCTCATCTTTTCCGGGCTGGAGCGCATGATGGGCAGGCTGGTTCAGCGCCTGGAAGGGCGAAAAGCCGCCGCCGTATTCCATACCGACTGCGCCGCCCGTGGGAGGGCCATGTTCAACAAGATCGTCAAAGATGAGATCATCGAAAAGATGCAGTCGCCGCTGATGCAAGAAGGGCGCCTGCCCTGGCTGGGTATGTATGGTTTCGGGGAGTTTACCAAGCTGAACGGAAAGAACCTGTTTCATAACTATACGACGTCTATTTATGTGCTGGTTAGGAGGGAATGAGGGAATGATTGCCTGCTCCCCTAATCAATCCTTCATTCCATCAATCCTTCATTCCATATACTTTTAAACCTCAGCTGAAAAAAATATAGTGATGGGCGCAACGAAAGGCCCCGAAAAGAAACCTACGTACGAAGAACTGGAAGCATTGTGCCGGGAGTTGCAGGCCAAAGTCACGAAGGGCATTGTCTTACAGCAGGAGCTTATATCCATTAAGGACGAACTGGACCAGGAACTCAACCGGTTTCGCCTCATTCAGGAGTTCGGGGAAGTGGGGATGTTCCGGGAATCGATCCGGGACTTTGCCACCACGGCTACCGAATATTTTGTCATGGCGTTTGAACAGCCGCACTGCCTGCTGGCCGAATATCAGCCGGAGGAAGATTGCCTTCAGGCCATCAGTTTTTTTGGCTTTTCCGGAACGGAGATCCCCCGGCGCTTTTCCATTTCGGGTGGCCAGTTCCGGCAACGGGAAGGGTTCCTGATCAGCCGGAGCGAAACCCTTAAGCGGGAGCTTTCCTTTCTCTCTCTGGAAGATGCCCTCATCGCTCCCCTCTTTGCTCCGGGCGGGGCCTTCCTGGGCATCGTCGCCGCCGGGCAGCAACGCGAGGACCAGCGTTTCTACAACCCCATCGACCCCAAAGACCGCCATGCCTTCACCGTAATGGCCACCAAAGTGGGATATCTGCTGCACAACTTCAGGGCCAATGAACAGCTCAGGCAGGAGATCAAAGAACGGAAAAAGGTGGAAAAAATGCTGGAAACCAAAGCGGCAGACCTGCTGCGGTCCAATGCCGAACTGGAACAATTTGCCTATGTCGTCTCTCACGACCTCAAAGCGCCTCTGCGCAATGTAATGGGCTACTCCCACCTGCTAAAGAACAAACACCAGCAGAGCCTGAGCGAGAAAGGCAGGGAATACCTGGAAGTGATCTGGAAAGAGATCAACCGCTTCAATACCATTATTGACGACCTGCTGGCCTACGCCCGCCTGTCTTCTTCATCCGAAGAGGCCTTCCCGATCGTAGACCTAAACCTGTCCGTAGAACGGGTCAAAAACCGAAACTCCTTTATCATCAACCAATCCCAGGCAAAGATCAGCATTCAGCCTCTGCCCTGCCTGCCTGCCTGCCCCGCTCAGATGGAACAGCTTTTCCAGAACCTGATACTCAACGCCATCAAATTCACCCCCGAACAACGCCGGCCCGAGATCAGCATCGAGGTGGCAGAAGAGAAGGAGTACTACCGCTTTGCGGTCAGAGACAATGGCATCGGCATTGCCGAGGAGAACCGGCAGGAGATATTCGGGCTGTTCCAACGCCTCCATCCTTCCGGAGAATACGAAGGTAATGGCCTGGGGCTGAGCATCTGTAAGAAGGTGGTAGAACACCATAAAGGCAGAATATGGGTGCAATCGGAAGGGAAGGGAAAGGGTGCTGCTTTTTACTTTACGCTGCCCAGGGGGGGGTGATTGGGTTGATTGGGTGGGCTACCCGTCTTCCTTGAGGCTCAGCCGGAGACGGAGGCGGGTAAAATCGGCCGATTCCCGATGGGGGCCGGGAAAACGGTAAAAACAGGCTCCGCTTCGTGACTTCAGAATACTATTTCGTCAAAAGGCAGTCGTTTGGCCTGAATTTTAGGAAAAAACCCATAAATTTAGGCTTTGTAATTTTATCCAAACCATCAAACCACACGCTCTATGTTTGAGATCTTCAAAAGCGAAAAAGGAGACAAGTTTTACTTTCGCCTGAAAGCCAAAAACGGGCAGATCATCCTTTCCAGCCAGGGTTATGCCAGTAAGGCCAGCTGCAAGAATGGAATTGAAAGCGTCATGAAAAATGCAGCGGACGACAGCCTCTTTGAGCGCAAGGAAGCTGCCAACGGCAAATTCCACTTCAACCTGCTGGCTTCTAACAAGCAGATCATCGGCAGCAGCCAGATGTATGCCTCCAAGGCCAGCATGGAAAACGGCATCAAGTCCATTAAAACTAACGCTCCGGGAGCTGAAGTCAAAGACCTGACCGTCGAGGCCTGAACCAGATGGGGGATGGTTTTATGGTTCCATGGTTTTGCCAAAGGCCCGGAAACCGTTTGGCAGTACAACAATATAACAATATAGCAATATAGCCATCCAACCATCCCCTCCTCCCCTCCCACCCATGCCTGCAACTGTCAAGCGCATCAATACCTGGTCCAGCCCGCGCAACGTCTCTACAGCTCTGATGTACTCTTTTGCTCAGCGAGAGGACACTAGAGTTTTTGATGAGCCGCTGTACGCCCATTATCTGTCCTCCACCCGCAACAGAGTCCTGCACCCCGGCGCCGAAGAGATCCAGAACAGCCAGGAACGGGATGGAGAAAAAGTGGTACGGCATATCTTGTTCGGCGCCTGTGATAAGCCCATTGCTTTCTTCAAGCAAATGGCCCACCACTTTATTGGCCTGGATGAAAGTTTCCTGCTCCGGATGGAGAACGTCCTGCTCATTCGCGACCCCAGGGCCATCATTCATTCTTATGCCAAGGTCATCCCCAACCCTTCTATGGAGGATATCGGCGTCAGAAAAATGCATGGCCTTTTCCGTTTTCTCTCGGAAAACGGCAAGCTGGTAACCGTGGTGGATAGCCGGGAACTCCTCGCCAGCCCGCCTGCCGTCCTGGGCCAGCTTTGCCGCAACCTGGCCATCCCCTTCGATGAACGCATGCTGCAGTGGGCGCCCGGGCCCCGCCCGGAAGACGGCGTATGGGCAAGATACTGGTACGGGAGGGTCCACCGGTCTTCCGGTTTCGAACCATACCAGGAACAAAACTTCGAACTGCCGCCCCGGCTGGAGGCCCTGGCGGAGGAATGCCGCCCGTATTACGAGGAAATGTACCAGGCGGCGATCAAGGCGTAAGGCAACAACAGCAATCCCTATGCTACAACAATACGATCCGAAAAACGAGAACATCCTCATTTACATCAACGGGAAGCTTCTTCCCCGCAGCGAGGCCAAAGTGTCGGTATTTGACAGCGCAGTGCAGGGCGGCGACGCCGTCTGGGAAGGCCTGCGCGTATACAACGGCCGCATTTTCAGCCTGGACAGACACCTGGAAAGGCTGCAAAACTCCGCCCACGCCCTGGCCTTCAGAGAAGTGCCCGATAACGAGTTCATCAGGCAGGCCCTCTTCGAAACGCTGCAGGCCAATGACATGCGCGACGGAGTCCACATCCGCCTGACCCTCACCCGCGGCGAAAAGATCACCTCCGGGATGGACCCGCGGCTCAACCAATCGGGGCCCACCCTGATCATCCTGCCGGAGTGGAAGCCGCCGGTATATCCACCGGAGATCACCCTCATCACCTCTTCGGTGCGGCGCAACTCTCCGCTGTTCCTGGACTCCAAGATCCACCACAACAACCTGCTCAACAACATCCTGGCAAAGATCGAGGCCAACCACGCCGGCGCCGATGCCGGCCTCATGCTCGACAAAGACGGATATGTCTCCGAGGCCAATGGGGTCAATGTTTTCTGCATTTACAAAGGAACCGTTTACACTCCGCATGCCGACAGCTGCCTGCCTGGCATCACCCGCGCTCTGGTGATCGAACTTTGCCGGGAAAACGGCGTACCCATCCTGGAAAAGAACCTCTCCCTCACTGAATTCTACACCGCCGATGAGGTGTTCACCACCGGCACAATGGGAGAACTCACCCGGGTATCGGCCATCGACGGCCGGAAGATCATTAACAAATCCGGGCATTCTACGTTGGAAAAGATACAGGCTCTCTTTAAGGCGCTGACAATAACGAGCGGCACGCCGCTGCCGTTTTAGCGGAGGAACAACTTCTCAGTTATTGGTTGTTGGTTGATTGTTGGCAGCCGCGGGCAGGCCCGGAACGTTCCCGGCGGAGCGCAGGCAACAATCAACCGACAACCAACAACAGCCAACAGCCAAACGTATGAAAAAAGCTTTCACCGACCAGCTCGGCAGAACGATAATGATAGATTTTCCGCCACGGCGGATCATCTCGCTGGTGCCCTCCCAGACTGAACTGCTGGCCTACCTGGGCCTGGAGGAAGAAACGGTGGGCATCACCAAATTCTGCGTCCTGCCCGAAGCATGGTACCGGGCCAAGACATGTATCGGGGGCACCAAACAACTGAACCCGCAAAAGATCGACGCCCTGCAGCCCGGCCTGATCATCGGCAACAAGGAAGAGAACGACAAAGAGCAGATCGAAGCGCTGGCACAGCTGTATCCTGTCTGGCTGAGTGATGTGAAAACACTGGAAGAGGCGCTGGAGATGATCAAAAGCATCGGCGAACTTACCGGCAGAGAAGAAAAAGCCGGCGAACTGGCTGGAAAAATCCGGGAAAACTTCGACGCCCTGGCCCGCGAGCTGGCGGGCAGGCGCCGCCGCCGGGCAGCCTATTTCATCTGGCGGGAGCCGTATTATGCCGTTGGCGCCGATACCTTCATCCACGATATGCTCCTCCGGGCGGGCCTCGACAACGTATTCGCCCATAAAACCCGATACCCGGAAGTAAGTATGGAAGAGCTGGCCGAAGCCCGCCCGGAGGCCATCCTGCTCTCTTCCGAACCCTACCCTTTCAAAGCGCAGCACCGGAAGGAATTTCGCCGGGCCTGCCCCCTTACCGCCATTAGTTTTGTCGATGGGCAGCTTTTTTCCTGGTACGGCAGCCGCCTGCTGTACTCGCCCGGTTATTTCAGGAAATTACGGGAGCGCCTGAATGAGGCGTACCGGACACTGTAAGGGATTGCGCAATAATAAGTTACACAGAATAGACGAAGTTATTTTGTGCGCTAACAAGGCAAAAAACGTAGGCATAGTGGGGCTACGGCGAGGCTTTTTAACGCAGTTAGCGTGCAAAAGAACGAGTCTAAATGGGTAATTTATTGTTGCGCAATCCCTAAATTAAAGTTGTCCGTCAATGGCAGGCGGGCAAATTACCGTCCCCCCAATTGCTCAATTTCCATAACTTTGAGCTTTCTAAAAAGTATGCAAAAGATGATCTACAGGTTTTTTTGGCTATCAACTCTCCTTTTCACCGCGCTATTGGCTCAAGCTCAACTGGTAGACCCCGCCACCGGACAGGTGAAGAATGAACTGCTGGTGCAGCTCGATAAGGACGCCGGCGTTAGTACCCTTGTGCAAAAGATCAACCGGCAAAAGGCCGGCTCGGCACGCTACGGGCATGCCGCCGCCAAAAGCTTCAACATACACCTTCTGCAATTCGACCCCGCCGCCTGGCCCGCCGATGCCCTTATGGATTGGCTCCGGCGCCAGAAAGAGGTCAAGGCTGTACAGTACAACTACCAGATAGAATTCCGGCAGGAGCCCAACGACCCCGATTTTGACAGGCAGTGGGGCTTCCCGCGCATCGGCCTCATGGATGTGTGGGACATCAGTACCGGCGGCCTGACTGCCAACGGAGACACCATCGTAGTGGCCGTCCTGGACAGCGGCTGCGACCTGGGCCACCCCGACCTGCAGGGCAACATCTGGAACAATGCCGCTGAAATACCCGGAGATGGTATAGATAATGATGGCAATGGCTATATTGATGATACCTTCGGCTGGAATTTTATCGACTCCAATAATGACATGCGCACCAATGGCCACGGAACGGCCGTGGCCGGCCTGATAGGCGCCAAAGGCAACAACGGCATAGGCGTCAGCGGTACAAACTGGGACATTAAGATGATGGTTTTCGCCATTCAGTATGTCGACCAGATCATCTCTGCCTATGAATACGTGATCGATCAGCGCCGGCGCTACAATGAAAGCGGTGGTAACGAAGGCGCCTTTGTGGCCGCCACCAACGCCTCCTTCGGCCTGACCACTCCGACTTTCTGCGATGAACAACCGATCTGGGGCAGCATGTATGACAAGATGGGGGATGTAGGTGTACTTACCGGGGCCGGAACGGCCAACCGCAACCTGAACGTCGATGAAGAAGGCGATATGCCCACCAGTTGTGAGAGCGACTTCATCATCACCGTCACCAATATGAATGAGGATGAAGTGAAGGAATCAAGCTCCGGTTACGGTGAGATATCCATCGATATGGCGGCGCCGGGCCAGAATTCTTATTCGCTGTGGTTATTCGACCGGTACGCCCCCTTTGACGGTAATTCCGCCGCGGCGCCCCATATCACCGGCGCCATTGCCCTGCTCTACAGCATGCCCTGCGAAGAGCTGGCATCCGACGCCCTGTCTAACCCCCGCGAAACAGCCCTGCTCATCCGTTCCACTCTGATCAGCGGAGCAGAACCGCTGGCCAGCTTAGAAGGGCTGACTGCCACCGGCGGGCTCCTCAATGTCTTCAATGCCATGGAGATCCTCAACAAAGCCTGCGGCGGCACCTCCGGCCCCCTCGATATCCTGAGGATATACCCCAATCCCACCTCCGAAGAATTCTTCGTCGAATACGAAACCCCGGATTTCGAGCCTTATGATTTCCGCGTTTACAACGCCCTGGGGCAGGAAATGTACCGCAATACTGAAACCCCGCCCCGCTTCGCCACCAAACGCCTGCGGATCGATACCCGCAATTGGGCGCCGGGCGTTTACTTCGCCGCCATACAACGAGGGGAGGACAGGGAGGTGAAACCGGTGATGGTGAAGGTGAAATGATCCAGGCTTACTTCTGGCTCGCCGTCAGCGGTATCGGCTTTTCCAGGGCATTCAGTGCCTCTTTGACCATGGCATCGTCCTGGTTCCATACTGTGTAGAAACCCTTGTCCTCAAAGAGGTGCTTGGCGATGCGCGCTTTGATGAAGCGTTTGAGCTCCGCCTTGTTGCTTTCAAGGCCCCCGGAGCCAATGTCAGAGCCATGGCCTTTGGCATAGGCCAGGAATTTTGCCAGCAGGCCTTCGCTCACCTCGAATTTCCGGGTAAAAGAATCCAGGGTATACTCTTCCAGCCCTTTACCGGCATTATTCATATAACGAAAAACAAATTGAGGTACATGCTGGCGCAGCTCGAGGTATTCATCATTGAAGACGATGGTATCGAGCGGCACGAAAATATCCGGAGAGATCCCCCCCCCGCCGAAGACCACTCTGCCGTTGTCGGTGTAGTATTTGGTCGAATCGACGGTTGGGACCTCCTGTTTTCCCTCCAGCTCTCCTGACTCGAACCGATGGGCCATTTCATTCTCGTATTCTTCCAGCCCTTCCCCGTACGGCTTCTGTATCGAGCGCCCGGAAGGCGTGTAATAGCGCGCCACCGTCAGGCGGAGGGCCGAGCCATCCCGCAGCTTGTACTGCTCCTGTACGAGCCCCTTGCCAAAGGAACGGCGCCCAACGATGATGCCTCGGTCGTGGTCTTGAATGGCGCCGGCGAGGATCTCGCTGGCCGAAGCGGACCCCTCATCGATAAGTACGACGATATCGTCAATATCGAAGAAAGCCCTTCCGGTTGACTCGTAATTGTTGCGGCTCACCGCCCGTCCTTCTGTATAGACCAGAAGTTTATCTTTTTTGGCAAAAAGCTGGCTGAGGATGTTGGTGGCCTGCTGCAGGTATCCGCCCGGGTTGTGGCGAAGGTCGATCACCAGGTCTTCCATTCCTTCCTCCTCGATGAGCCTTTCCAGGCCCTGCATAAACTCCTCATAGGTCGTTGCACTGAAGCGGTTGATCTTGATATAACCCGTTTTATTGTTCAGCATATAGGCCACATCGACGCTATGCATGGGGATCTCATCCCGGGTAATGGTAAATTTGCGGACTTTCTTTTCTTTTCCGCGCAGGATGCCCACCTCCACATCAGTACCTTTCTCGCCCCTGAGCATGTTGATCACATCGCGGGTATCCATATTCACGCCGGCGATAGTGGAATCGGCGATCTGCACGATCTTGTCTCCGGCCTGTATGCCGGCCGCTTCGGATGGCCCTCCGGCAAGGGGGGCAACGACCACTATGGTATCGTCGAGCATCATAAACTCTACGCCGATTCCGTCGAAATTCCCCTCCAGTTGTTCATTCACCTCCCGCAATTGCTCTGCGGTAATGTAATTGGAGTGAGGGTCCAGCTTGGCCAGCATCTGTTCTATGACCTCCTGCACCAGTTCCTCCCGGTCTACTTCATCAACGTATTTGGCCTCGATGTACCGGATTATTTCCTCGATCTTTCCCTGCCCCAGGGCGTGGATGGGCGCTTCGGGCCTTTCCGTAACGATAACCGGGGCATTGGACTGCAGGCGCATGCCGATGAGCATTCCGGCCACCAGTACGAGCGCGAGGAGCAGGGGCAACCATACACTTAGCTTTTTTGGAGAATTATTCTGGTCCTGATACATTATTCCGTTTCGTAAGAGGTTAATCAATCATGAAGAGCCGCTGTTCCGGCTGCGGGGCCAGGGGCGCCAGGAGGGTGCCGGCTGAAAGCCTACATAATGGGTTATACAAAAGTAAACAAATTAATGTTGTTGATTTCTCAATTTTTTTTGTCCGTTTTTTCCCTTTCCCGGCGCATTTCCGCCTTTCGCATCGGCATGCTGTCGATCAGGGAGAACAATTCCCGGGCGCTCACCGGCTCTTTTTTTCGCATTTTTTCGGTTCCGTCCTTACCAATCAGCATAAAAATGAAACCTGTCCCGGGGGTAATTCCGTATGTATGGTAAAGGCTTCGGGCTTTTTCCGGAGACAGGGAGCGGCCGCCGGGCATCTCCCCTTCATCCGGTAAAATAGTATAAATAACCAGATCCCGGGCGGTGACTTCTTCCGCTTCTTCCGTCAGAATACTAAGTTGTTGCTGCAAAGCATCCTGCTGCCGGGAGGAAGTAAAGAGTAAAATCACCCTGTCATTCCACAAATGGGGCTCCAGAACCTGGGCGGCAGCAAATTTTAGCATCATTATGGAACTTAAAAGCAAAATATATTTTTTCATAAAAAAGGTTTTTACACTAAAAATGGGGCCTCAGCCTTAAAGGCGCCCAATTTTATATCTCTGTGAGGCAATAATCGAAACGGCAAAAAAGTTTACATCATAACTCCCTAATCCACACTCCCATGAGAAATATCCTGATCCTAGCAGCCCTTCTCAGCACCCAAAGCACTCCCGCTCAGGAACGCTTTGTCAGCCACGATTTTGATGCATTCTATGATTGGTTCCACCAGCAGTCCCAGGTGGCCCAGCTCTATGAAGACCAGTCCCAGCTGTTTACCTTCAGCAATACCAAGGTTTATAGCGGCCCCTGCCTGACTTCCGAGGTAACGGCTCAGCTTCCCGTCGGCTACGAGGTGAAAAATATTGCCTATACGGACGACTACTATCTCCCGGAGGACGAGATCAACGGGTACGGGGATATTTGGTACCACGTCCGCGGGAAAGACCCTCAGGGCCGTTCCTTCACCGGTTACATCTGGGGCGGCGAGATCGCCAAAGGCTGGCGTTCTGTTAACCTGGACGGCGGAAGCGAAGCCGAGTTCATCATGTTGGGGATATCTTCCCAAACGCGCAAAGAACCGCAAGACATCAATGCAGAGCTGCGGATCGTCCGCCGGGGCCAACTCGTCTATCAGAAAACCATTCCGGGCCTCTGTGTTTTTGAGGACTGTGCGTCCAGCCCCCTGTTGCGGGCCTTCGAAACGCCCCAGGGTTTTACCATCATCGAGGCCAGCACCATGACGGTCGGCTGCTGGGCCGGCATCGAAAAATCTTTTTTCTATTGGGACGGCGCTAACCTCCAGCGTGTTTACCACGCCGAATACACGACCCACCAGGAATTCGCCAACCAGGCTTTCGTATACAATACCCGATCCAGCGCCCAGCTTTGCCATTACAGCCATGAGGATGAGAACTACAATCCGGTGTGGGAATGCAAAGAGATTCCGCTGGATAATAGCCGGGCTTCGGTAGCACTGGAAAATACAAGGGCGGGAATGGCGCGTTAGAGCTCCGGTTGACAGATCCTGTCATCCAACCTGCAGTATGATCTTTCCCTGGTTCCGGTTATCTTCCATATACCGGTGGGCCTTTGCTACGTCTTTCCAGTCGAAAACAGTATCGACGATGGGGCGCAGCTTCCCTTCTGCGAACAATGGCCAGGCGTAGTGGTAAAGGCCCTGGGATAACCGGATCTTGTAGTCCAGGCTACGGGCCCGCAGGGTAGAACCTAGCACCTGCAGGCGTTTGCGAAGAACGGGGCCGAGGTTGACCTGTCCGGCACTTACCCCTCCCAGAAAAGCGAGCATGACGAGCCGGCCTTCCAGAGCCAGTACATTGAGGTTTTTCTGAAAGTAAGGCGCGCCGATAAAGTCTACCGCCACATCCACGCCTTTCCCGTGGGTATATTCCAGAACAGCTTCTTCAAAATCCTGTTCCCGGTAATCGATGGCGTGAACAGCCCCCAGCTCTTTACAGAGGGTATGCTTTCCGGAGGAGGCCGTCACTATCGTGTGGGCGCCCATGGTGCGGGCAAGCTGAATAGCCGCTGTGCCGACCCCGCTGGCGCCGGCATGGACGAGCAGCCACTCCCCGGACTGCAACCCGGCCAGCCACCGCAAAGCCTGAAAAGCGGTGAGGAACACTTCCGGTATGCCTGCCGCCTCGATCGCAGTAAGGCCTTCGGGAACAGGAAGGGCAAGGTCTTCGTGAATGACGGCGTATTCGGCGTATCCGCCGCCGCCGAGCAGGCCACAGACGGCGTCTCCCGGCCTCCATTTGGTAACCCCCTGCCCTACGCTTTCAATGACCCCCGCCATTTCCAGGCCAAGGACGGTGCTTTCGCCCTCGGGAGGAGGGTATTTGCCTTCCCGCTGCAGGATGTCCGCCCGGTTCAGGGCAGTAGCTTCCACCCGAACCAGTATTTCGTGAATACCCGGATGCGGTTTGGGCCATTCCCCGATGTACAACTGGCCGGGGCCGCCGAAAGATTCGATGAGTATTGCGTGCATAGGATACTTTCCGGGGTTAGAGCTTGAAATAGTGCCCCATTTCGTCCTGCTTGGTTTTAAGATAGTTGAAATTTTCTTTCTTGGGCTCGATGATGAGCGGCACCCGGCTCATGACCTGTATGGAGGAATTTTCCAGGGCTTCAACCTTTTCCGGGTTATTGGTCAGCAGGTGAATGCGGTTGACCCCGAGTGCAATCAACATTTCCACCGCGATATCGTACTGCCGGGCGTCGACTTCCAGGCCGAGATGCAGGTTGGCGTCTACGGTGTTGAGGCCGAGGTCCTGCAAATTGTAAGCTTTCAGCTTGTTGATAATGCCGATGCCGCGGCCTTCCTGCCGCAGGTAGAGCACCAGCCCGCCCTGCTCAGCGGCCATCTGAAGGGATTTGTCCAGTTGTTCTCCGCAATCACAGCGCCGGGAGCCGAAGAGGTCGCCGGTAATGCATTCGGAATGTATTCGGGTAAGGACGGGCTTCGTGATATCACAGTTTTCATGGACGAGGGCAAGGTGGGGCATCCATTCACTTTCATCGGCAGCAAATGCGATCATGTTGAAATTGCCCCAGGGCGTAGGGATCAGGGCCTCCGCCTGTTTTTTAATCATAGCCTTTCTGACTTTCTCTATTTTTTTCACCATTGCCGCGGTCCTTTTTAAGGTAGGCCGGGGAATAATCCTGGCTGGATAAAATACAAAAATAGGATTTATCTGCTCTCCCTGCCAAAACAAACGCCGTTTACTAACACTTTTGAAACCAAAAAAGCCGGGAAAAGTTTCATGGCCTGCTCAGCCCCCATCTTCTCTGAGCAGCAGATCACAGAAAAATTGAAGGATAAAACCTATCTTTGTACTGCACAAGTTCAAAATAAACAACTTACAGGAAGGCCTTTCGCCGAAAGACAATGAAGCTTACCGCACAGATATTAGCGCTCTATTTCCTGCTTGGCGGCCTGCTGCCCGGCTCGGATTTCAGCCAGCTGAAAAAGGCGGCTGCGGTATGCGAACATTACCAGCTCCACCGGGAATCCGGTGATAACTTTTCCTTTTTTGAATTTCTCTACCTTCACTTCCTGGAAACCGACAGCCACCAGCATGACGACGGCGGCAAAAGCCACCAGGGCCTTCCACTGAAAACAGTACACATCTTTTCTCCTATACTGCCGGCCGCCCCCGTAGCTTTTCTGCCGCCACCTGTACCTGCCGCGGTGAGCCGGCCCAATTCTTTCCATATTTCCTTCACCGGCTCCGCTCATAACGAGGCCATCTTCCGCCCTCCTATTTTGTCCTGATCCTTTCTCCTGCCTTCCACTTAAAACAAAGAAGACAAAAGAATTGGCTCTCTCCCAAGGCAGGCAGCTAATATATTCTTTTGCCATCAAGGACAAAATATTCTACAACACCATGATCAAAGCAATCATTGGGTTTTCTGTAAAGAATAAACTCATCATTCTATTACTGGTCGCAGGCTTGATCGGAGCTGGCATATACTCCCTGACGCGCCTACCCATCGATGCGGTGCCGGACATTACCAACAACCAGGTGCAGGTCGTCACCGTATCCGGCTCTCTGGCCCCACAGGAGGTGGAACAGTTCATCACCTACCCCGTGGAAGTGGCTATGGCCAACATTCCCGGGGTTATCGAAATACGCTCTATCTCCCGCTTCGGGCTGTCCGTTGTCACCATCGTCTTTGAAGACGGCACGCCGGTACTCGATGCCCGCCAATATGTCAAGGAACAGGTGGGCATGGCCGAACAGGAGATCCCCGAAGGGATGGGCAAACCCGAACTCATGCCCATCACTACCGGCCTGGGCGAGATCTATCAGTATGTGCTGCGGGTAAAACCGGGATACGAAGAGCGGTACAGCCCTATGGAACTGCGCACCATTCAGGACTGGATCGTCAAGCGGCAGCTCTCGGGCATCACCGGCATCATTGAGGTGAGCAGCTTCGGCGGATACCTCAAACAGTACGAAGTAGCTCTCGACCCGTTGCTGCTGCAGAGCTACGACATCTCCGTAGCGGAGGTGTTTGGCGCCCTGTCCCGTAACAACCAGAACAGCGGCGGCAGTTATATCGAGAAACGAACCAATGCCTATTACATACGTACGGAAGGGTTGGTGCAGGACTTCCAGGATATCGAGAACATCGTGATCGGCACCCGGGAGGGTATCCCCGTTCTCGTCAGGGATGTGGCAAAAGTACAGCTGGGCAGCCCCAAAAGATTCGGCGCCATGACAATGGACGGCCTGGGGGAAGCCGTAGGCGGAATCACCCTCATGTTCAAAGGGGCGAACTCTTCGGAAGCCATTACCAATGTGCACCAACGCATCGAACAGGTAAAGGAATCGCTCCCGGAAGGCGTGGAGATCTACCCCTACCTCGACCGCTCCGTCCTCGTAGGAAAAACCATCAATACGGTAAAACACAACCTGTTTACCGGGGGGCTGATCGTCATTTTCGTACTCGTCCTATTGCTGGGCGACATCCGGGCGGGGCTGATCGTCGCCTCTGTGATCCCCCTTGCCATGCTTTTCGCGCTCATCTTCATGAATTATTTCGGCCTGTCCGCCAACCTGATGAGCCTTGGCGCCATTGACTTTGGCATTGTGGTCGACGGGGCGGTGATCATTATCGAAGGAGTGCTGCACGCCATTTTCACCTACCACATCGGTAAAACGCTGACGCAGGATCAGATGGACAGCATCATCATCGAAGAATCTTCGAAACTGTTCCGGTCTGCCGTATTTGGTGTTTTTATCATCCTGACCGTTTTTATTCCCATCATGACCTTGACGGGGATCGAGGGCAAGATGTTCCGCCCCATGGCCATGACGTTCAGCTTCGCCGTGCTGGGCGCCATGATCCTGTCTCTGACCTACGTCCCCATGATGGCGGCCTGGGCCATGCCCAAAAATATCAGGGAACACAAGTCCTTCTCCGGGCGTATCGTCAACTTCATCCGCCGGCTCTACCGCCCCACCCTGGAGTGGGCTCTGCGCCTTCCTGCACTGGTCCTGGGCGCCACCGTCGCTGCGCCCTGTGGGGCGCGACGTTCGGCGAGACGGCGATAACGGCGATCGATG
>CAYQKY010000153.1:0-21067 GCA_964418125.1 uncultured Phaeodactylibacter sp. | reverse complement strand
GGCGTCTTGCCTAGCGGGCAGGCAGGCGCGGCTTTTTAAAAGTAACAAAGTAGTATTAAGGAGCCAGGCTCTAATCTAGAATCACTTCACCGCTGCGGATATCAAACACCTTCGTGGCCGGAACCTCATGAAATTCCAACTCAAAACGCCGCCCGTTTTTCTCAAACTCTTTTACCCCTTCCTTCACGGTATGGATCATCAGCAGGCTGCCCCCTCCGTAGACGACATCTTCGGCGGGAGCATAGAACTGGACTCCCGCCTGGCCGAAGATCTCCCGGAAGATCAGCTGGCTGGTTACGGGGACGCCCATATACCAGGCAGTGTGGCCCGGTAGTTTTTTATTTCCAAATCCCGCCTGGCCTGTGCCGGTATATTGCCCGAGCACCGTCGCCGCCGTATCGCGGATGAAGAATAACGGGGCGTAATCTCCCCATGCCGCCTGTTCAGGCGCTTCCGCAAACCCCTTGTCGATCCTTATCCTGGGGCCTGGGTAAAACGCCAGGGTATCCACCTCAATACCCGTAATGCCCGATACGAAAGCGGGGCTGATCTCCTTGCCCTTTACGTATCCCGGGGCGTACATCCATATCAGGTGCCGGTTGTCTCCGGCAACCTTCGTTTTGATGATTTTCCTGTCCTTTTCGTTCAGTACGAATACATTAAAAAAGACGACGGCCTTGTAGGGGGAGATGTCCACTTTGTCGAGGTCGTCCAGGTGAATGGGGTCGAACAGGGCGCCGGAATAATATAGGGCCAGAGTAGACCAGTTGATCTGTTGGTGGGTGACGGGGCATTTGTTGTCTACCGTACTGGGCAGGTACAGGATGCTTTCGGTATCGTACACGGCGAGCACGTCGGAGGGGGAGGTATATTCTTCGTGCAGGAATGTATCGGCAATGGCCTTTACTTTTCCGATATTTTCCATGTAAACGGGGTTGTCCCAGTACCCGCCGGTTCCCGACTGGATGTTGTTATCGTTTTCCGGGTTCAGGTGCATGCCTCCCAGGCCGAAATCGTAAAGCCAGAGCCCCTGGCCCTTCAATAAGGGGAATAACATATTGCGCCGGATCATGGAGACATTGTCCACCAGCGTTTTTTCATACACCGGGCGGTTGTCCTTTTCCCCGAGGTAGGGCCAGGAGCGGCGGGGCTGCTGGTCGTATTCGTCCAGCCACAGTTTCCCGTTCAGGAAAACGGAGTGGATGAGGCTCCGGGAGCGGTACGGTTCTCCGGCATGGTAGCCGTTCTCGGGATAGTAGGCCTGGGGGCCGCTCAGATAGTCGACGTATTCTGATTGCAGAACCCTGTGCAGGGCCAGGTGCCCGGCGGCGGCCTGCCGGTGAAAGACGGAAAAGAAGTAGCCGTAGAAAGTGCCCGTAATGACGGGGCGGGGCCAGCTTTCCTTGATAACCCTGCAGAAGTGGATGATGTTGCCGGCCACCAGTTCGTGCTGGCATTCGTAATAGTCGATCACCTTGCGATCCTTTACCGGATGGCGGAATATGCCTGCCGATGTTACTGTCCGTTCTTCCGTCGCCGGGACAGAAACGGCCTCGAAGGTGGCGGCGGTATCTCCCCAGGCTGTTTGCAGCGCCTCATTGCTTTTATATTTGACTCTCAGCCAGGATCGGAAATGATCGGCCATAGGCCGGCTGAAATCGGCTTCGTAGTGGAGGATGCCCCACTGATGCCACTCTCCGTAAACGCCGTAAGCTACCTGAATGCCGATCAGCGCGTTGCCCTCCGGGGTTCGGGAAAACTGGTCGCAGAAAAGCTTCAGCTTTTCCGATGCCTCCCGTCGCCACTTCCCGGAAGCCATGCTGGAGCGGGCAGGGTTTCTCGGGTCCGCTTCCAGTATCCGGCTCAGGCCGACGGGCTCATTGGGGCTCGGTTCGGCCTTGTCGTATACCACATTCTCTTCCGGATGTTTTTCTACCCACCATTTCGGGCTGTTGAGGTGAAAGCGGAAGAAGACTCCCGCCTCCGGGCAAACTTCCCGCAGGCCGCGTACCTGCTTTTGGGCCACTTCAATGCTGAAACTGCCGTCTTCCAGCCACAGGTGCTCCAGGAAGATATCCAGTTGGAACAGGCGGATCCCCTGCGCGCAAAATTGCCGGATGTTGTGCTGCGGCACTTCCTCCCAGGGCCAACGCCCGCCGGGCACGTCGGTCAGGGCGTACAGCACCGGCGCTTCGGGCTTTCCGTTAACGTGGATGGTTGGTTTGCCTTTGTAGGGTTGGACTTCGCCGGACAGGCGGGGTATTTCAGCCTGATCGTTGCATCCCCAGGCAAGGATCAGGGCAAATGCAATAGTGGCGGGTAATCTCTTTTTTGCAGGCATAAATTTTGTCAGCTTGGTTCTCCGTGAGCATCATCTGGCCCTGAATTTACGAAAGTCTGAATTCTTGAAAAATAACGCCCCACCTGCCGGGTTTTCTTTGGTTCCGAAATGATCAACCCGGTAGCGTTTATCCAAGATGCGCAAGGTGTTATTGTGATCCTGCCGGCAAATTCATCTCCGACAAATACTCCTAATTAATGCAATCGATTGCTCTTTTTTAAAAGAAAATGTAGTTACTTAGCATAGGACAATAAAAAAGGCTTGGTAATTATACATCATGATAAGATCAATATTTACCCTGGCGGCGGTTCTCGCTTTGCTCCCGCCTTCTTCCGCCCAGCCCCTGCAGCTCAACGATAAGGGCTACTTCGAAAAACCGGGCGTCAATGTATTCGTATTCAGCAACTGGTACAACGGCCTGTTCAGCGATTCCAAGATCAGCGGGGTGGAGGTCATCCACCACGGCGTACGCACGGCCACCAACGGCGACGTCCGCCTCCACAACACTCCGGAACAGTGGGATGCCATTCCGCAGTTCGTCGAACGCCGGGTGGACGAAGAAAGCAATACCCTAGAGGCCCGCCTTCGGTATCCGGACTTCGGTTTCGATTACACCATCAGAGCGGTTGCCGAGGGGGATGAGGTGCGGCTGAGCGTTCACCTGGAGGCCCCCCTGCCGGAGGCCCTGCGCAACCGGGCCGGCCTGAACCTGGAGTTCCTGCCCTCCGCCTATTTCGAAAAAACATATCTTGCCGACGGGCAGCCGGGCATCTTCCCGCTTTACCCCAGCGGGCCAACCCGGAAAAAGGAGGATGGCTCCACCGCTCCGCTCCCCATTGCCGGAGGCAGGAAGTTCGTCCTGGCGCCCGGTGATCCTGAGCGCCGGGTTACCATCGAGGCCCTGACGGGCTCGCTGTCGCTCTACGACGGCCGCAACAAGGCGCAGAACGGCTGGTTCGTCCTGCGCACCCTGATCCCGCCCGGCAAAACCGGGAAAGTCGTCGAATGGGCCCTTCGGGTGCATGCCATTCCCAATTGGGTGCGCCCGCCCATGATCGCCCATTCCCAGGTGGGCTACCATCCCGATCAGAAAAAGGTGGCTGTTATCGAACTGGACAGGAACGACACCCCCCTGCCCGCCGCCCGCCTGATGAGGCTAGACGAGAACGGGGCCGCTGAAGAAGTCCTGATGGGCGCCGCCCGCCCCTGGGGGCAATACCTCCGCTACAACTACCTGTCTTTCGATTTCAGCCCGGTGAAAGAAAGGGGGCTTTACTTTATCGAATACGGGGAGCAGCGCACCAAGCCTTTTCCCATCGGCCGTTTCGTCTATGAAAATGCCTGGCAGCCCACGCTCGATGTGTTCTTTCCGGTGCAGATGGACCACATGACGGTCAACGAAGCCTACCGCGTCTGGCATGGTGCCTCCCACCTGGACGACGCCCTGCAGGCGCCCGTCAACCACGTCCATTTCGACCTTTATGCCCAGGGGCCAACCACCGATTCGCCTTACCAGCCGGGCGAACACATTCCCGGGCTGAACATCGGCGGCTGGTACGATGCCGGAGATTATGACATCCGCACCCAAACCCACTATTACGTGGTGATGAACCTGGTGCACGCCTGGGAGGATTTCCGCATCGAGCGGGATGAAACCACCATCGACCAGGCTGCCCGCTATGTAGACATCCACAACCCCGACGGCAAGCCCGACCTGCTCCAGCAGATCGAACACGGAACGCTGGCCCTGATCGCCCAGCACCGCGCGGTGGGGCATGTCATTCCGGGCATCGTCTCCGCCCACCTGCATACCTACCACCATCTCGGCGACGGCGTTACGAAAACGGATAACCTCGTCTACAACCCCGGCCTCGACAGCCTGGAGACGGACGGCCTCACCAGCGGCTCCTTCGACGACCGCTGGGCCTTCACCAGCAAGTCCACGCCTCTCAACTACGGCTCTGTCGCCGCCCTGGCGGCCGCCAGCCGCGCCCTGCGGGGGTACAACGACGAACTGGCGGAGGAGTGCCTGGCTACTGCCGAAAGGGCCTGGGAAGAAGAGCAGGGCCATGAACCCAACCTGTTTCACCACGGCAACACCACCGGCGGCCGCCTCGATGACGAGGAGCTGAAGGCTACCGTCGAATTGCTGCTGACTACCCAAGAGGACAAATACCGCCGCCGTCTGGCCGAACAATGGGGCACTATAGAGGAGCGGTTTGCGCAGAGCGCCGCCCCCGCTGTCCGGGCTCTGCCGCTGATGGACGAGGAATATGCTGAAAAGCTGGAGAAGCTCGTCCGGAAATACAAACAGCAGGTTGATCAATATCATGAGGAGAACCCCTTCGGCGTGCCCATCGCCACCGGCGGCTGGGCCGGCAGCGGGCAGGTGGTGGCCTTTGCCCGGACGAATTACCTGCTGCATAAGGCGTTTCCCGGGATCATCGATAAGGAAGATGTCTTCCGGGGGTTAAATTATATCTACGGCTGCCACCCTGCCTCTAACCTGTCCCTGGTTTCCGGCGTCGGCGCCGTTTCCAAAAAGGTGGCCTACGGCATGAACCGGGCCGATTTTTCCTTCATCGCCGGCGGTATCGTGCCGGGAGTGCTGATCCTGCAGCCGGACTTCCCGGAGAACAAAGAGGACTGGCCCTTCCTGTGGGGAGAGAATGAGTATGTCATCAGCGTGGGGTCCAGCTATTTGTACCTGGTGCACGCGGTGAGGGATCTGCTGGACAGGGGGCGGTTTTGATTTGTCGGTTACTCCCGGAAAACTTCCTCCTCCGTCCGGATCTCGAAGTAATCGAACACAGCCCGGTTTTCCGACGGTTCTCCGCTGGAGGTGGCGTACAGGCCGTACATACAGCCGACGAAGCCCCCGGCCGTCTCCGTGCTCAGGTAGGTGGCGTCGGCGCCTTCCAGAAGGGGTGTGTAGGTGTTGCCGTCCTCGCTGTAGTAGAAGTGGTATTTATTGCCGTCGGCCGCTATTTTCAGGTGGGCGCCCTTCTCTTCGTAGGGCTGCCGGGCCAGCGTTTCGAAACCATCCGCCGTTTTCTTCAATACCTCCAGGTGCTGTTCCGCCTTATTGATGAAATAATAGTGGTTTTCGTTCTGGAGGACGAGCAGCCCCGCCCTTTCCCCTTTCCGGGCGGGTGAAAATTCGATGTGTGTGCTCACGGAACCGTGCAGGTGAGGCTGCCGCTTTACCATCAGGGAGGGGTTGCCGGCGGTATCGATCACTTCCGGGCGGAGGTTCAGGGCGAGGGCGCCTGCCGCTGTATCCAGTTTATGCCAGGGCTCCCTGACGTTTCTGAGGAAGAGCCACCGTTGCTCCAGGGGGCTGCAGAAATCCTCGCGGTAAGTGAAATTCCCGCTGAGCGGCCGGGCCGGTTGGGTGGTTTTGCCGGTAGTCGGCAGCGGATACCGGTATTGCACCTCTTCGTGATCGGGGTTGATGACGGGCCAGCCGTCTTCCCAGCGGACCGGGGCGAGGAAGGTCTCCCTTCCGGTGTTGTAATGCCCGTCCTGATAAGGCCGGCATCCCAGAAAAACGGCCCACCATTCGCCGGAAGGCAGCTGCACGATATCAGCATGGCCGGTGGAGGTAATGGGGTGAGGGCGCTGGGGGTCCAGATGCCGCTGGGTGAGAATGGGGTTCCCTTCGAACACTTCGTAAGGGCCGGCGATGTCTTTTGCCCGGAAAACCACTTCCGAATGGTTGTAGGCGGTGCCCCCTTCGGCGGCCATGAGGTAATAGTAGCCGTTCAGTTTATAAATGTGCGGCGCTTCGATCCATACCGGCTTCTTACTGATGTCGGTTCCTCCGTTGATCAGCAGGTACTCGTCGCCGGTGACTTGAAGGCTGTCCGGGTGTAATTCGTACATCCGGAGGGTCCGGTGCCCGTCGTAGAGGGGCTGGTCGTCCGGGGGGATGCTGTTGTAAACAATATATACTTTTCCATCGGTATCGAAGAACAGGGAGGGGTCGATGCCGTTGACTTCGGGCAGCCAGTACGGATCGGACCAGGGGCCTTCAGGCCGTTCGGCCTTTACGATGAAATTGCCGCCATTGTCTATCAGCGTACAGGCGATGTAGAACCAGCCGTCGTGATAAGTGATGGCGGGGGCGAACAGGCCCCGGGAGATGCCCTGGGAGGAGAGGTCCATCTGCTCCGTCCTCGTGATGGCGGCGCCGATCTGATTCCAGCGGACGAGGTCCCGGCTGTGCAGGATGGGAATGCCGGGGAAGTAGGCAAAAGAGGAGTTGACGAGGTAGTAGTCTTCCCCCACCCGGCAGATGCTGGGGTCGGGGTTGAAACCGGCCAGGATGGGGTTGTTGAAGGTTGAGGGGGCATCCGCGGGAGGCTCCGCCTGCCTGCAGCCGGCGGCCAGCAGCAGGAATATGGCGGGAAGAACCAAGTGGCGATATATTGAAACAGGGAAGTATATCACCAGCCCGGGCCGGGAGGGCGCTTCCACCGCATTTCTATGCATTTCCAAGTATTTTCCCATTTCTTTCCGGATATTCAGCATTGATTTTGTCATCAGATCTCGCCTGTTTTCTTTAGAAAACCGGTTACCCCATACTCCAGCCCCCTCAGTTCCGCCAGCCCTTTCAGGCGGCCGATGGCGGAATAGCCGGGGTAGGTTTTTTTGCCCAGGTCATCCAGCATTTTATGGCCGTGGTCGGGCCTCATGGGGATACTCCGTTGTTCGCGCTGCATGAGCTTTACCACCTCGCTCATGACGGCGAACATGTCGGTGTCGCCGTCCAGGTGGTTGGCCTCGAAGAAGTTGCCTTCCGCATCCCGTTTCGTATTTCGCAGGTGGAGGAAGTAGATGCGGGGGCCCCACTTTCCGGCCATGGCCGGCAGGTCGTTGTCGGCCCGGGCGCCGTAGGAGCCGGTGCAGAAGCACAAGCCGTTGGCTGGGCTGGGCACGGCGGCCATGATATCCTCGATGTCTTGCCCGGTGCTCATGATGCGGGGCAGGCCGAGGACGGAGAAGGGCGGGTCGTCGGGGTGGATAGCGAGTTTTACGCCGGCGGCTTCGGCAGCGGGCGTAACGGCCTCCAGGAAGTGGGCCAGGTTGGCCTTCAGCTGTGCCCTGTCGATGTGGCGGTACTGTTCGAGCAGTTTCAGTACCTGTCCGGGCGTGAAAGGGACGTCGCTGCCGGGCAGGCCGAGCAGGATGTTGCGGAACAGGCGCTCTTTTTTTTCTTCATCCATGGCTTCGAAGCGGGCGGAATACCGTTCGAACTCCTCCTGCGTATAGTCTTTTTCCGCGCCGGGCCTTTTGAGCAGGAACAGGTCGAATACCGCGTAGTCGGCCTTGTTGAACAGCAGGGCTTCGGCCTTATTGGGCAGCTCGTAGGCCACATCGGTGCGCAGCCAGTCCAGTACGGGCATGAAGTTGTAGGTGACGACTTCGATGCCGCAGCGGCCCAGGTTGGCCAGGCTCTGCCGGTAGTTGTCGATCCAGGCCTCGCAATCTCCCGTGCGCGATTTGATCTCTTCGTGGACGGGCAGGCTTTCCACCACCGTCCAGGAAAGGCCGTGGGCTTCGATGTGGGCTTTATAATCCCTGATGTCTTTTTCTTCCCATACCTCTCCGACGGGAATAGCGTGCAGGGCGGATACTACGCCATTGCAACCGGCTTGCTGGATGTGTTGCAGTTGGACGGGGTCGGACGGGCCGTACCAACGCATCATCTGCTGCAAGGAAAAGGAGTTTTTCATAGTAGAACGGGTTGAGGCATTAAAGATAATCAAAAGCCAATGGAATATCCCCCGTCTACATTGAGGCACTGGCCGGTGATGAAGGAAGCCTGGCCGGAGGCCAGGAAATAAACGGCATTGGCGATATCTTCCGGCTGCCCCATCCTCTTCATAGGCGTTCGTGACAAGACTCTGGCCTTTCTTTCCGGGTCGCCGTTCAGGGCCCGGGCAGACATGGGGGTTTCTATGAATCCCGGCGCTACACTATTGACCCGGATACCTATGGGGGAGAGGTCGACGGCCATGGCGCGGGTCATGCCTTCCAGGGCTGCCTTGGAAGCGGTATAGGAGGTTACTTTGGGTATTCCGTGAGCGGCAGCCATGGAGCTGATGTTGATGATAGCGCCTCCGGTTTCCTGTTGCAGCATCACTTTGGCCACCTCCCGGGTCAGGGCGAACAATGCGGTTTGATTGGTTTTAATGATACTTTCGAAATCCTCATCCGTCACTTCCACCAGGGTTTTTTTCTGGTTGATACCCGCGTTGTTGACCAGGACATCAATTCCGCCGTATTTGCGTTGGGCCTGTCGCACGAACTCCGGGATTTTATCCAGGCAGTTCATGTCAAGAGGCGCCCCTTCACAGAATTCACCAAGTTCCCGGGCCGCCTTTTCCAGTTTTTCGGTATTCCTTCCGGTAATGATGGTGCGATACCCTTCTTTAACGAAGCGGCAGGCGATGGCGTAACCAATTCCGGAAGATCCACCGGTGATGAGTGCTACTTTTTCATTGGGCATGGTTTCTGTCTTGTATGTATAAACGATATAGGCTACCAGCGTGGACGAATGCCCGGAGCATACGGGAAAGTAAGCGATTGATAATATTCCAGGCTGTGCTCCGGCTTTTCCAGGTTGGGGGGGATCTCCATTTTTGAAAAGGTTTGGAAATAGGAAAGGCAGGCGTCGCGCCACCATCTGGCTTCTTTTTCCTGTATCCTGAGGTGCATGCTAACCTGCCGGAACCGTTCTTCATCGATGTATCCGCGGATGCTTTCCCATTGTTCCCGGAGCCGGCTTGCTTCCCTTGCTCCCTGGTGGTATCGCAGGCAGAGTTCCTCCCACAGGGTGCGGCCGGTGGAGAGGACATGGCCCCAGGGCACATGATGGAACCAAAGTAAGAATTTATGGGGACATTTGTCCCTGTCGGCATACCGGGCCTGAAAACGGGGAGGGTATTGTTCCAGGGCATTGCTGCCGCTCTTTGTGCGGTCGAACCCCAGCCCCTGCTCATCGGCGCGGTGGTAGTAAACCGACGTCCAGTCGGCCCGTGGCATTTTACTCACCCAGGGGCCGGGGCCGTAATGGTGGCCGGCGGCCATGATGTGGTGCAGCCCCAGGGGCGTCATATAATTGACACAGGCTTCGTAAGAGGAGGAGAGTATGTCCTGAATGGTGTTAAGCGCTTCAGGGTGGTGTGTGAACGTAAGTTCCGCCCATTCCCGGAAGATGGCCGGGGCGGGCAGATAAGGGTTCCAGGCCAGCCTGCCGAACGCGTACCAGTCGGCCTGCCCGAAGAGGTGGCCCGTCCAGTTGCGGGCGGTTCCGATATTGGAAACGCCTGCCATTCCGGTCAGTTGATAACCGTGGAGGCTGCCGTCGATGACCCTGGCTACCGTCGAGCCTTTTCCCTGGGCGTAAGTATCGGTTTGAAGCACTTCCTCATACATTTCCGCCAGCCCTACCAGGTGTGTTCCCTGGCCCAGGTATTCTTTGGTGACCTGGAATTCCATCATCAGAGGAGTCTTGGGCATGGCGCCGAAGAGGGGGTGGACGGGCTCGCGCGGCTGGAAGTCGATGGGGCCGTTCTTTACCTGTATCAGCACGTTTTTACGGAATTGCCCGTCGAGGGGAACGAATTCGTTGTAGGCCTGTTTGGCGCGGTCTTCGGGCTCTTCTTCACTGTATACGAAGGCCCGCCACATCACCACCCCGCCATGCGGAACGAGGGCATCGGCCAGCATATTGGCCCCTTCGGCGTGGTTGCGGCCGTAATCCTGAGGGCCGGGCTGCCCCTCCGAGTTGGCTTTGACCAGGAAGCCCCCAAAGTCGGGGATGAGGCGGTAGATCTCCTCCACCTTGCCCTTCCACCATTTCTGTACTTCGGGGTTCAGCGGGTCGGCGGTAGGCAGCCCCCCCAGCTCGATGGGCGAGCTGAAGCGGGCCGTCAGGTAAAGCCGGATGCCATAGGGGCGGAACACATCGGCCAGGGCCGCGGCCTTTTCCAGGTAGTCCGGGCGGAAAACCAGGGCGTTGGCGTTGACGTTGGTCACTACCGTCCCGTTGATTCCGATGGAAGCATTGGCCCGGGCATAGTCGATGTAACGCTGATCGATGTACTCCGGCAGTTCATGCCAGTTCCAGATGGAAAAGCCGGCGTAGCCTCTTTCCACGGTCCGGTCCAGGTTGTCCCAGTGGTTGAGCACGCGGAGTTTTACTTTAGGGTTCTCAATGATGTGCAGGTTGTCGAGCGGTTGGCGCAGCTGCAGCAAACGCATAAGGTGGAAGGCGCCGTACAGGACGCCCCGGGCGTCTCTGGCGGCAATAACCACCCGTCCCCCGCTGTTTGTCAGAAGATACCCTTCCGGAGCTACTTTTCGGGCATCTTCGTCCGAAACAAGCTCATCAATGGCCGGCGACCGGCCCAGTATCCCGGCAATGGCCGTACCGGCGCCACCCGGTTCTTCAAGGATTGGAACGGGTTGGCCAAGCAGTCCCTCCAGCCCGGCGGACAGTTCCGCCGCCGCCGTCTTTATAATGGGGCCCTCTGTATCCATATATACCCGGCTGAGGAACCGTAAATAGGCGCTCCTCTGCTCCTCGTTTTCTATTTTTTCATATCGCAGCCATAAGCGATAGCCATCTTCTGCCTGCAGGGCCGTATAGCCCAGCAGGAGGAACAGGAATTTGAAGAAAAAAACTCGGCTCATCATTGGAATTTAATATTGACGAAACTAATAAATTTTCAGCAATGCGCAATCGATTGCGCTTTTATTTTTCAATAATTGCGTAACTTCAAAAACTTTTGTTGCGCAATTTCGTATAATACTTATTGCGTATAGTGACCTTTCATGCCTATATCACGATGGGAAATAAGAAGAAAGCCGTAACGATTCATGACCTGGCGCAGGAACTCAATGTTTCCCCCTCTACCGTCTCCCGGGCCTTAAACGACCACTCCAGCATTGGAAAACAGACCAAGAATGCGGTAAAGAAGCTCGCCAAGGAGAGAGGGTACCGGCGCAACACCATTGCTTCCTCTCTGCGGACCAACCGCTCCAATACCTTTGGCATCATGGTATCCTGGATCAACCGGCCGTTTATCTCATCGCTGATCGCGGGCATCGAAGAGGCTGCCCGTGAATCCGGCAACCGCGTGATCATTTCCCAGTCTCATGACCATACAGAGCTGGAAAAGGAGAACCTGCAGGCATTATACGACAGCCGTATCTCCGCCCTTATCGTATCTCTGGCCATGGAGACGGTAGATTACAACCACTTCGACCTCTTCACCCGAAACGGTATCCCGGTGGTTTTTGTCGACCGTTATCCCAGCCGGAATGACATCCACAAGGTACATATCAATAACTTCAACGCCGCTTTTGAGGCGACGGAGCATCTGATCAGCCAGGGCTGCCAGCGGATCGCGCACATCGGCGGGGGGCGGCATCAAAGCATCTATGAGGACCGGCGGATGGGGTACATCGCCGCCCTGAAGAAAAACAACATTCAGGTTGAGGAACCGCTGATCATTCAGGCAACCTCGCTCAGCGCCGAAGAGGGGATGAGGCTCACCGAAAAGCTCCTGGATTCTCCCAACCCTCCCGACGGCATCTTCTGCGCCAACGACACCTCTGCCGTGAGCGCCATACGCTGCGCCAAGCGGCGGGGAATAAAAGTGCCGGATGAACTGGCGGTCATTGGCTTCAACGACGACCCCATCTGCGAGATCATCGACCCGCCGCTTTCCTCGGTTCACCACCCCGCCACGGAGATGGGCAGAGCCGCCGTCCGGCAGGCCCTCGCCATTCTCGCCGGCAACCAGGAAACGCAGCCTGCCAGCCGGGTCACCCTCGATACCTTCGTGGTGGCCCGGGCGTCTTCGGACAGAAAGAGAAGCAAGGCATCAAAGGGCCCGGCTGCACCTGAGCCGGCAGTAGAGGCGCCGCTGCCGCTAGACAAAGCCGCCGCCGCCGCCGCCCCCGGGAAAGGCCGCCGGCATTCTTCCCGGAGGGATAAGTAAGCGAAGTCGGAAATGCGGCCGTCTGGCCAGCCGGTTAAAAAGTCGGAAACCGGAATTAGCCGGTACAGGCCTCCAGCCTAACTAAACCTGTCCGGACAATTTCCTCATTCACTCCTAACCTCCACCTGGCTTTCCCTCAGCCCGGATGCTCTGGCCCTCACTACAATCGTTCCCGAAAGGCCTTTTTTCGGACGGGCTATCGCCAAAGCCAGGCCATTAAAGGCCTTTCGTTTCCTTGACGGAAACTCCAGCATATCCGTAGGGTCTCCGTTGTCCGTAGCTATTATTTCTCCGGGGCCCTCGATGCTGAATTCGATCATTGGGTTCGCTGTCGGAACCAAAAGCCCCTCCTCATCCATTACCTGTACCGTAATGAAGGACAGATCTTCCCCATCGGCCTTTATTTCAGCACGATCGGCCATTGCCTGAAGCTGGAATGCCGGGCCGGCCGTTTTCACAGTTTGCTCAGCCCAGAGCGTTCCGTTTTTATAGGCCACCGCCTTCAGCTCACCGGGTTGGTATTTCACCTCCTCCCACCGGAGCCGGTATTCGTAGTCTCCCTTTTTCTTTCTGCCCAGTGATTTTCCGTTGAGGAACAATTCCGCTTCATCCCCCGAAGTGAATACGTGTACCGGCGTCACTTTACCCACCCGATCCGGCCAGTTCCAGTGCGGCAGAATGTGCACAAGCGGTAGATCCGGGCGCCATCGGGACTGGTATAAATAGAACCTGTCCTTTTTAAATCCCGCCAGGTCTATGATACCGTAATAAGAACTGCGGGCCAGGTAATAGGGGGTGGGCTCGCCCAGGTAGTCCCATCCGGACCAGACGAATTCGCCCGCTACGTAGGGGTGCCGGTCCTGGGAAGCAAAAACTTTATCGGCAGAAGCGCCGAAGGGGGAGGTATAGAGTTCGTAGGCGCTGACGTATTTCGCCTCGGGGTCCCCGCCGGCCCCGTCTTCCGCGGGGGCGCTTATCCCATCATAAACCGGGAACAAATAGGCGCCTCGGGTGCTCAATGCAGCAGCCGTTTCGCTGCTTACGATCAGCTTGCCGGGAAATGCCTCGTGAAAGGCAGGGTACAGCGGGGGCGTCGTAATACCTTTCAGATGAGCATAGGCCGGCGCATCTCGGATCCCTTCGCCCTGATAATTCAGGCTGATCACTTCCATCGCTTCCGGAAAAGGCATACCCGGTTTGGCAAAATTCATCGAAGCCGTGGAAGGGCGGGTATGGTCTTCTTCGGCGGCGATGGCCCGCAGCTTCTGCGCCAGGGCCGCGCCTTCCTCTCCGGTGTATTGCTCGCCTACTTCATTTCCATAGCTCCACATAATCACAGACGGGTGGTTGCGGTCCCGCCGGATGAAGGCCCGCAGGTCCTGCTCGTACCAATCCGGAAAGATCAGGTGAAAGTCGAGGGGCGTTTTCTTCCGCTCCCATACATCGAAAACCTCGCCTACCACCAGGAACCCCATTCGGTCTGTCAAGTCAAGCAATTCGGGCGCCGGCGGGTTATGGGCCATCCGGATGGCGTTACAGCCCATTTCCCGCAGGGCCTCCAGTTGCCGTTCTGCCGCCCGGGTGTTGAAGGCGGCGCCCAGTGCGCCCAGGTCGTGATGCAGGTTTACGCCCCGGATGGGAATGGCTTCACCGTTGACAACCACTCCCTTTTGCGGGCCGAATTCCAGCGTGCGGATCCCAAAGCGCGTTTCGTACTCGTCTGTCATTTCTCCGTTGGAATACAGGCGGCTCACCGCCACATAGAGGTGGGGCTTCTGCGCAGGCGGCGGGCCCCAGAGCAAAGGGTTGCGTACTACTGCCGAGGTTTCAATGGGCCGGGATGCTCCCGGGGGTATTGCCACAGTTGCGCCACCGAAGGCAGCGACGGGGTCCCCGGAGCGCTGAAGTTCCTCATTCAGCTTGTAAATCTCAGTGCGGACTTCTACTGTAAGCTCCGAATCGGAATCATTATCGATCTTTGCCTCCAGCTTTACAACCGCCGATTCTTCTGTGACTTCCTCCGTGGTTATGAAGGTACCCCAATGGGCGACGTGCACAGGATACGCCTTTACCAGCCATACATTCCGGTAGATTCCCCCGCCGGGGTACCAGCGCGAAGAATGGGGCGGGTTGTCCAGGCGGATGGCGAGTTGGTTATCCTTTCCCGGTTTTAGGTAAGGCGTCAGGCCAAGCCGCCAGGAGTTGTAGCCGTAGGGCCAGCCTCCCACCAGGTGGCCGTTCAGCCAAACCATGGCATAGGACATTGCCCCGTCGACATCCAGGAATATTGACTTGCCGGCATCAGAAGCCGGTATGTCCAGCTTTCTCCGGTACCAGGCTACCCCGTGGCTGGGCAGGCGCCCCATGCCTCCGCCCACCTCAGCGTCCCATCCTTCCTGGAAAGGGCCCCCGATGGCCCAGTCGTGAGGCAGATCGGCTTCTTCCCAGCCGCTGTCGTCAAAATCGCTTTGCACGAAGGGAAAATCGCTGCCGGGGCTGCCCTCCGGGCGCACATGGCGTTGGGAGGGATCTTTAATAAAATCGTTGCCGGTGGGCAATATCCACTTCTTCAACACCTCCCCGGCGGTCTTTACCTCAACGGCCTCGGTAGGTTGGGAATCGGCATCTTTGGCATCATTGCGATCGTTCACTTCGGGGCGGATGTGGTAGATCAGGGAATCCGGTTCCTGCCTGTATTTCATAAAGCGCCAGCTATCGTTAATGGAGATCCGTTCTCTGGGCTTTCCTCCTGAAGGGGAGGGCGCCTGGCAGCCGCCCGCAAGGATAACCCCCGAAAGCAGCAACAGGCGGGTTGAAAAAAGATGGAAACTAAAGGGCATAGCATCAAAGGGTTGGTGAAAAGATATACTTACCAGGCCGGGAAAAACAGAACGCGGATGACGCGGATTTTGCGGATCCACGCGGATAAGGGTTCTGCCCAGGCTATCCGCGAAAATCCGATTTATCTGCGTCATCCGCGCCTCCATTCAAAATTCCGGATGACTCTGTTTGAGCGCTTGTCGAATGCCGCTACGGGCATTCAAATTCCTGAACTTCATACAGTACTACATCGTCGACGAAAAAGGCCTGAGCGCCGGCGCCCATATCCAGTACGAGGTGGTGTTCCGGCAGGTCGTTGGCCACGGTAAACTCCCAGGAATACTCCGCCCATTCGGTTGTCAGGCTGGCGTCTGCGCCGTAGAAATAATCGGCGCCGTTACCGTCGTACCGCGAAACAGATACCCGCATGACGCCTCCGTCGCCGGCAGCTTTGGCCATCAGTTTGATGCCGTAGCGGCCTTCGAAAACCAAAGGCACTGCATCGGCAGCCAACTGCTGATCCCAGGGGTTGCCGCCGGCGGGAGTGATCTTAATGGCCTGGCTGCCGCTGAAGACCTCATCCGGGTTAGTCGTTATTTCAATCGAGCCGTTCAGCAATTCCCAGGATGCATTTTCATTCGGAGCGTCCGCCGAGTAGATGCCGTTCTCAAATCCGCCATCCTCCAGGATGTTCACTGGTTCGACATACTCCTTCAGGCTGACGTCATCGACGAAAAAGGCCTGAGCGCCGGCGCCCATATCCAGCACCAGGGAGTGTTCCGGCAGGTCGTTGGTTACCTCGAAATTCCACGTGTATTCTGCCCATTCGGTGGTCAGCGTCACGTCGGAACCGTAGAAGTAGTCGGCGCCGTTGCCATCATATTTCGAAATGGATACGCGCATAATGGCTCCCTCAGCGGCGCCTTTGGCCCACAGCCGGATCTCGTACTGCCCGCCGAAAGTGAGCTGTACCGGGCTGGCGGCGATCTGCTGATCCCACGGGTTGCCGCCGGCTGGGGTTATTTTTATAGACTGGGCGCCGCAGTGGGCATCCTCGGTAGTGGCTTCAATGCTGCCATTTAGGAGTTCCCAGGATTCCAGGCCGTCTTCGAAACCAGGGTTGGCCAAGAGGTTGTCGGGGATGGGCGGGCCGGCGGCGCCGGTTTCGATCAGGGTGACATTATCGATGAGGAACGGGACATCGGTATGCCCCATATCCAGGACGAGTTTGTGAGAGGGCAGGTCTGCGCCAACCGTGAATGTCCATGACAGTTGAGTCCACTCCGTGGGTATGGCCATGTCTTCACCGTAGAAATAGTCAGACCCGGCGCCGTGGTGGTTGAACTGAGAGGCCGATACCCTCATGATGGCGCCCTCTGCTTCCGCTTTGGCCCACATGATCACGGTGTACTCCGAATTGAAGTTGAGGTTCATTTCTGCACTGGCCAGCTGCGTGCGCCAGGGTTGGTCCGGGTTGTTGGCGCCGACAATGCGTATTGAACGGCCGAAGTAGGCTTCTTCCCCCGCAACCTCCGTCATCTGGTCGCCACCGTTGAGTTTTTCCCAGCCGTCGAAATCATCGCCGCTGCCGGCCTCAAAATCACTGTTGGTAATTTTATTCTCTCCCACGTAGAAGATGGAAGTAGAGGCTATGGCCACTTCCTGGGTAGACAGTTCTATTTCCGCAGGCGTATTGAGCGGCAGGCCGCTCGGTACAGTGAATACCAGCTCGGTATTGGTGGCGGAAACAACGCTGGCCTCCGCACCGCCTACCGTCACAGACGTCAGGATATCCAGGTTCATACCCACTATTGTGACTTCCTCCCCGGGGGCGGCCCCGCTGGGGGATATAGCCTCAATGGCCGGAATAGGCCGCTGGAGGACTTCGAAGTCATTGGTAACGCGATAATTGTCCAACATGGCCAGGGTGAGCTCCGCCGGCCCGGGCAGAGCACTGGTGGGAACGATGAAGGTGATGGAAGATTCACTGGCGCTGACTATTTCGGCGTGCTTGTCGGCCACGAAAACATACTTAACAGTATGCAGGTTTTCCCCTTGAAGGATAACCTCGTCGCCGCCATATGCGGCTGCCGGGTTGACGCTGGTGATGGTTACGACCGGCGCAACATCTTCCTTTTTACAGCTGGCCGTAAACAGCAGGGCAGTCAGAACAAGCAGGCCGGAAATATATAATATTCTATTTTTCATAATACTTGACAATTCTGTTTGTTAGTTAATAACCGGGATTCTGGCTTACGCCTGCCAGGTCGAGGAACGTCTGGGGAATGGGCCAGCGCACGTGGTGGCCCTGAATGTTGGCGGCGGCGCTGGGGTTGTGCAAACGCACCCGCTCCACCAGGAGGCCCAGCCGTTTCAGTGTGGCCCACCGGTGCCCTTCGTGGCCCAGCTCACGCGCCTGTTCTTCCAGGATCATTTCCTCATCCAGGGTGGCGAAGCGGTGAGCCTCATCGCCATAGGCCCGGTCCCGGATGGTGTTGATCAGTTCCAGGGCCCTGCCGGTATTGCCGTTTCTGAAGTGCGCCTCGGCGCCCAGAATGAAGGCATGAGAATAGCGATAGACGATCACATTGCGGAACCCTTCTGCATCGGACTCCGTTCTTCCGTAGGTGCCGTCTTCCCACAACTTGGTCGTCGTGGGCTCCGTGTAGCGGGCTTCCCGCGCCGCCCCGTCGGCCCAGTCCAGAACATATTCCAGGGGGACCACGTCGCCGTTCTTGAGGTCCCAGCCGTCCAGGACTTCTTCTTCCTCATCGATCACCCAGTTGAGCTTATGCCAGGCTTCCAGCCTGCCGTCTTCCTCTTCGAAAAGCGACCAGTAGTAGGGAGAAGGGGACAACCTGGACCATGGCCTTGCGCCTTGCTCCAGTGTCCGGGCGATACCGGGAACCCGGTCGTACAGTGGCACATACATCTGAACGGTTCGTTGTGGCCGGGCCTGGACTGCCGGGTCGAACACCCAGGAGAAGATGATCTCCAGGTTGCTTTCTTCGCCTTCTTTGCCGCCTTCCAGCCCGAAGATGTAGTCCAGGGGTTGCAATTCATAGGAACCGTCACTGATGATCGCCTCGCAGGCTTCGGCGGCGGCGGCCCAGTTGCCCAGGTCCATATTGGCTTCCGCCAGCAGGAGGTTGGCCAGGCCTTTGGAGGGGGCGCCGACTCCGGAAGCTTCCGCCCGCCGGGGCAGCAACTCGATGGCCTCGGTGAGGTCGGAAAGGATCAGCTCGTAAACGGTAGCCCGGTCGGCCAGGGGGGCTTCCCGGACCGGCTCGGAGCCTTCCGGCAGGGGAACGGCTAGGGGGATATTATCCCAGCGGCGAACCAATTCCAGGTACACATAGGCCCGCATGGCGAGGGCCTCCCCTCTGAACCGGCTGATCATGGCTTTTTCCGAATCATCATCAACCGGGAAATCCTCAGAGGCCTGGATCACCAGGTTGCAGTTGGCAATGGCGCGGTAGTAGTTGTTCCACATGTCGGCGATCTGATCACTGGCGGCGGACAGCCCGCTGGAGTATTCATTCATGCCGAGCATGCCGCCGGGAGCCACGTCTATCATGTGGGTGCCGCTTTGTACCAGGTCGGTGCCGCATTGCTTGTACACCGAGATCTCGTTGTTCTCGTGCACGGAACGGGCAATTTCGTACACCTGAAACATGACTGCTTCTACGCCACCCAGGGTATTGAGCACCTGGCTGGCCGGAATGACGTCTTTCTCCTCGCGGTCAATTACCCCTTCGCAAGCGGATAACAGGAGAAGGACGATCGCCATCGAAAGAATGGATTTATAGTTCATCATGGTAATAGTCTTGTTGGTTTATTTAAAAAGTGACCTTGGTCCCGAATATCCAGGTACGGGTGATCGGATAAGACCCGACGGAGGATTCCGGAGAGAAGGCGTCCGTAAAATCCGTCCAGTACTTCAGATTGTTACCCCTGACGTAAAGGGAGACATTACTGATCGGCAGGTTTTTGAGCATGCTGGCCGGCAGGCGGTATCCCAGGGATACATTCCTCAAAGCGATGAAGGAGGCATCCTGAACCTTTATCGCATTAGTAAAGAGGCCTCCGGCCAGGGCGGTGCCGGGCCCTACCCGCGGGAATTCGTTGCTCGGGTTTTCCGGCGTCCAGTAGTTGATGGCAATTTCGTTGTTCCTGCCGCTGTAAGCGCCAATGTAATTGTTGACGCGGGTAACGCCCTGAACGGCTTCAAAGAGTATGGACAACTCCAGCCCCTTGTAATTGAAGGTGTTGTTGATCCCTCCGTACCAGTCCGGGGTGGGGTTGCCCAGGAAAGTGCGGTCGTCGGCGGTGATCGTGCCGTCGCCGTCCACATCCCTGATCTTAGGGTCGCCGGGTTCGAAGTCTCCGAAACTTGCCGCTTCGTCTTCTTCGCCGATCTGCCAGACGCCGATCACATCGTAATCATAGATCTCCTGTATGTTCTGGCCGATAAACCAGCCGTTGGCCGGGTTGTTGATCGGGTTGCCCTCGGCGTCCACGTCGGCGCTGCTCAGGCGCACGATCTCGTTGACATCCCTGGCCCAGTTGGCGCTGATGTCCCAGTAGAAATCTCCGCGCCGGACGGCAGTCGCCCTCAGCCCGATATCGATCCCCCGGCTCTCGGTTTCCCCGACGTTGGAGGGGTATTGGGTGAAGCCGTTGTTGACAACGCCGATGATGCTTTCGAAGAGCAGCAGGTCGGTGGTATTTGTCTGGTACAGGTCAATGGTGGCGTTGAGGCGGTTGTCGAACAGGCCCAGGTCCACACCCAGGTTGACCTGCTTGCTGGTTTCCCACTTCAGGTTCGGGTTGGAAGCGTTTGTCGCCAGGCCGAAACCGTTGAAGAGGATGGGCTCGCCGGTTTCCGGGTCGGTGCCGGCAGCCACCTGTACGTTGTTCGTGCCCGCCCGGTAGAAGTAAGTGGGGAAGCGGTCGTTGCCGAGTTCCCCGTAGCTCAGGCGGAACTTCAGGAAGCTGATGTTGTTGTTCGCCCGGAGGAAATTCTCCTTGTGTGCATTCCAGGCCACCGAAGCGGAGGGGAAAGTGCCGTACCGGTTGTTGGGGCCGAAGCGGGAGGAGCCGTCCCGGCGCACCGTCAGCGTGACGCTGTACCGGTCATCGTAGGTATAGCCCAGGCGCCCGACCAGGTAGACTCTTCCCCAGTCGTCCCGCGACCAGTCGTAGCGGATATTTTCATCCACGGCGTATCCGATGGCATCATAGCCCAGCAGGTCCGTAGGGATCTGTTCTGCGTTGGTGTTGGACTGCCGGAAATCATACTCCTGAAAACCATATACCGCAGTGGCATTGATGTTGTGTACGCCAAACTGTTTGGTGTAGTTCAGTATATTGTCTACCAGGTAGGTAATGCCCTTGCCTTCCTGCACCTGAGCCTCACTGGGGTTGCCGTCGTTGTAGTTGGAAGACCAGAACCTGCCGAAGAATTCATTTCTGTCCTCAGCGTAAGTATTCAGTGTATATTTCAGTCCATCGAGAATTTTGATATTTATATAGGGATTGATATAAGAGCGGGTTACAAAACGCTCCAGGATCGATTCATTGTACCGGTGCAGGGGGTTGATCTGGAACTGGTCGTCCCGGATGAACTTGGTCAGCGTGCCGTCCTCGTTGTACACATCGCCCAGGGGCGTATTGTTACTGATCGGGATGAAGGGGGCAAAACCATCGTTGATGTTGAATTCCGTAATGGCGTTGGCCGTTTCATCCGCGAAGCTTTTCGACAGCTGTACCCTGGCCCCGATATCCATCCAGTCGGTGGCGCTGAAGTCGCCGTTGAAACGGATGGAGTACCGGTTGTAGTCAGAGCTGGTGACGATGCCGTCTTCCAGGTAGACATCTCCGTTGAGGT
>CAYQKY010000152.1:1840-21140 GCA_964418125.1 uncultured Phaeodactylibacter sp. | reverse complement strand
GAGCAGGCTTGGCAAGGCCTATTTGGCAAAGGGGGACAAATTACAACTGCGCCCGGAGGCGATGCGCTTGTTCATCCGGTTTATACCTCCTCCCGAAGCTTAGGGCTTAGAAGAAAATAACTGTTCCATTTTGGCTGGCCCTTTTTCTTTCATGCTTCGTTGCCAAATCAGTCACGTAGCTAGGCTATGCTCCTGATTTGCCGCCTTGCCTGAAAGAAAAATTCCTCACCCAAATTTGTAACACTTATTTTCTTCTAAGCCCTTACGGATGCCCGCTCCTGGCCATATTCTCCCAATGCAGGTTTGATCCTACGCCGGGGTTAAAATTGGGGTCGTCGGTGAGGATGTATTCTCCCAGGTTGTTCGACCAGGCGTATTGGTAACCGCTGGGCAGTTCTACTTCCCGCCCTTCGAAGGGATCGTAATAGCGATCGATGTTCAGCATGTAGTCGCTGAAGTTCTGCGCGCCCTGGTCGTAGATACGCCCTCTTTCTTCGAATTGCCGGAGGTTTTCTTCCCGCATTTGATCGCTCATGCGGCTTAGGGCCCGGCTCAGCTCGCCGAGGCTGTGGATGCGTTCGATCTGGTTCTGTGCCAGGTATTCGATCAAATGGCTGTATTTGGCATACCACTTCGGATTGAGTTGGAAAGAAGAGGAAATGGCCTGGAAGGTCTTGGCGTGGGCCTCCAACTGTCCTGGTTCCGCCTGAAAACCGAAAAGATATTCTACATACCATAGATAGTTGTAGTACTGTCCGTACATAGACTGGACAGGAATGTTAAGTACTTCTACTACACCATATAGTTCTTCTTCGACCATGGCATTGCCGTCAGAAAAACGGAACCTCACTTTGGCGCCGTCGGCGTAACCCTGACTACCGGCGCCGACCAGTTTGACCAGTTCAGGTAGCGGTTCGGCCTTGAGGATCTCTACTTTTCCATGTTCCTGCGGTAAAACCATATTGGTGAGGGCATCCAATGCTGATACTGGATATTTGACCTCCATTCCGAAGTACCGGGAGCCCGGCGGGAACAGGCTTTGGTTAAGCGGGTCCTGCAGCCAATAGAAACAATGGGAAGGATAAGTCACAAAAGCCGCCTTGCTGTTGGGGTCCGAAGCCCGGAAGGCGGCGCGGGCCGGCATCATGGGTACGTCCAGCATCCAGGTAATGCCTCCTGAAAACTGCCAGTCGGCCGGCATCAGGAAGCTGAAGGCCTCCAGGCCGGTACCCGTTTGATCAATGTACGATACTTTCCTGAACTTCAATACTTCACTCGTTGATCGCTCAACGCTGGTGTAAGGCGTATCCGCCACTGCATCATGCGGATTTTCGGCATGGCAGTAAAGCAAAAAGGCGGAAACGAACAAACCGATAACTACCGTTCGCTTTGCCATTTTTGTTATAAAATAAAGGGAAAAGGGAGGATATTCGCAATGATCTTGATCAGTGCCGGTTTGGGGTTTCGGAAACCTCTCCGTGCTTGTTTAGAAGTGATCATTTGGCCTCCAAACAAGCGCTCCGTGTAGCTGGCAGAGCGAAAAGAGGGCATGAAGGGATTTTTAAGTAAATTAGGCAGTGTTTTTTCACAGGCTGGTGTAATATGCTGGTCGAATTGAATTGTAAAAACTGTGCGCACAATGAGGTTTTTCCCACTTCTCCTTTTTTCCATCATCCTGTTTTCCTGCACCACCACCCAAAGGGCTGCCGCCCCCGGCAATGCGCCGGCCTATGCCTACGCCCTTGACCTCAACGAACTGAAGAACGACCAGTTGAAGGTATCCCTGACCCTCACCGGCTGGAACCAACCCACCGCCACCTTCTGCTTCCCCGCCATCGTCCCCGGCATCTACGGAGATATGGACTTCGGGCAGTACGTCAGCACCCTGGAAGCGGCGGATGAGGACGGCAGGCCGCTGGCCGCCCGGAAGGTGGATGAGAACTGCTGGGAGATCACCAATGCTGCGGGGCTGCGCACCATCACCTACCGCGTCGACGACGCCTGGGAATCCTTCGACTTCAACCTGAAAGAAGGTTTCTACCGCTCGGCCGCCAGCTCGTTCTCACCCGAAAGCTTCGTCCTCAACACCAACTGCCTGTTCGGGTATTTTGAGGGGCTGGAAGACGTCCCCATACAGATTACGATTACCAGGCCGGAAGGGCTATACGCGGCCACAAGCCTGGCCCGGAATCCGTATAGAACCACCGCCGCCAGCGATGCCTTTTCCGTATCGGATTACCATCAACTGGTGGACAACCCCATTCTCTACGCCCCGCCGGATACCACTTTGATCCACCTGCCGGGCATCGACGTGGAGGTGGCCTGCCATTCCACTTCCGGGAAGCCCATCTCCGGAGAAGTCGCCCAATACATCCGGCCCTTGCTGGAAAACCAGGCCGAGTACCTGGGCGGCAAACTGCCGGTGGACAAATACTCCTTCCTCCTCTACCACAACCTGAACACCGAAGAAAACGGCTATATCGGCGACGGCCTGGAGCACTCCCGTTCCACCCTCATCCTGCTGTACATGCCACTGGACATGGATGCCATCCGGGAGACCGTTTACGGCATCGCCAGCCACGAGTTCTTCCACATCCTGATGCCGCTGGGGCTGCACTCCCGCGAGATCGCCGACTACGATTTCAATAACCCGAAGTTTTCCCGCCACCTCTGGCTGTACGAGGGCATGACGGAGTACTTCACGATACACATGCCGGTGAAAACGGGGCTGCAGAGCCTGGAGGAATTCATTGAGGAGGTGGAACGCAAGATCGCCGCCATGAAAGATTACGACAATACCATTCCCCTGACGGAACTCAGCCTGAACGCGCGGGAAATGCAGGATCAGTATTACAATTTCTACCTCAAAGGCGCCCTGGTGAACCTCTGCCTGGACATCCGCCTGCGGGAGCTGTCCGGCGGAACCTACGGCGTGCAGGATCTCGTCATGGATCTGATCGAAAAACACGGGCCGGGCCGGCCGTTCGAGGATGAGGCGTTGTTTGGCGAGATCGTGGCCATTACCGGCTACCGGGAGGCCGGCGAATTCATCGGCCAATACATTGCCGGCGCAGAACCCTTACCTTTGGAGGAGATGCTGACAAAAGTGGGCCTGAAGCTGGAAGATGGAAAGATCACAGAAGTTGCGGATATTACGGTGGGCCAGGAGAGGCTCCGCCGGGCCTGGATCGGGCGGTAATCAAAAGCTGCCTTTCATTTGAACAGGAGATTTTGTGTATATTGGAGTATTGTGGCCTCGATTACAGGTTGGTCCAAATCAGTAGAGATGAAGAAAATTGTCCTTTTCAGTTCGCTGTTATTCACCCTCGCCGTACAAGCTCACACCCAGGAATATTGCAGCAATTTCAAGATCGTTTCCGTCCTGGACTTTCCGCCCAGCCCACAGCATCCGGGGGGTAATTATTTCCTGCTGATGCTGGCCGCAAAAGAAGACAACCCCGATATCTCCACCGGGTACGCCGACCTGTTCTTCCTCGATAGCCAGGGAGACACCATTTCCATTCCAACCGGCCCTAGTCATCATTTGCCCTTGTACCAAACGGATACTATACCTTACGTCCTAAAGCTCAGTAGCGAAGAAAGCAACCAGGACTTTCCTTCTGATTTTGACGGGAAACTGGTGATCATAAACCTGGGCCATGATGACTGTGAAATTGAATACGCCAACTTTATCTCCGGTTTAAATACGAATGAGGTATATCCGGAACTGGAAGCCTATCCGAACCCATTTAGGGATAAGATCTTTCTCCGTTCCGGCCGTGATATCCAGAAGGTGTGGGTCGTAAACAGTTCGGGGCAGATTGTAGTGGATACAACACCTGAGCCGGGCCAGCATGAGCTCCGGTTGAGCAACCTGAGTCAAGGTGGCTATTTCCTGATCGCCCAACTGGAAGGCCGGATAAGAGTAGTTCGGCCTATAATAAAGATCTGAAAGGAAAGTGTTGGTTGAACTGTGGCCTTATACAGGGCCACAAAACAAAAAAAGGAATGAAGAAATTTACCATTCTCCTGCTGCTACTGGCATCCGCCGCCGGTTGTTTCAATGCGGAACAGCAGAGAGACGTCGGCGACATCCCCTTTGACCCGGCGACAGACGATCCCGGTTTCGAATTGTGCGGCCCGGAAAGCAGCGTCAAACAATACTACGTGAGGGGTTCCTCCCATACCCCCGCCGGATATGAAGGGGAGAAAAGGGCCCTGGAAAAGGCCTTTCTGGAACAATACGATTATCCGGTTTCAGAAGGCGAGGACGGATACGTCACCATCCGCTTTGTCGTCAACTGCCGGGGCGCGTCCGGCCGGTTCCGGGTAGAACAGATGGGCTTCGATTATCAACCCAGGAATTTTGACCCTGAATTGGCGCGGCAGTTGCTGGAAATTACCAGAGGCCTGGAAGGATGGATTCCCGTCAGCCGCGAAGGGAAAACCTACGATTACTACCAATACCTTACCTTTAAGCTCCGGAACGGCCAAATTGAAAAGATACTGCCATGAAAAAGTACGCCCTGCTCTGCCTGCTGGCGCTGCTCTGCCTGCCGCTGTACGCGCCGCCCAACTGCGAGGTTTATAAAACCGACGAGGCCTGCTATGCCTCCTGCCAGGAAGCCATGATGGCCATCCGGTACCGGCAGGGCTCCCGGCAGTCGCAGCAGCATTTTGACAAGTCCATCGAACTGTGCCCGGATTTTGCCTACTCCTATATGGAAAAGGCGGTGCCCTTCCTGAAAAGAGGGGAATTCATCCAGTGGAAAAAGCTGATCGATAAGGCCGTGGAGCTCGAGCCGGCAGAATACCTGGGCTACCGGGGCTGGTGCCGCCTGCAGTTCCTGAGGGACTACGAAGGGGCCATACAGGATATCGAACGCCTGAAAGAACTGGTAAATTACGACATCGGCTTCTGCCAGACGGGCGATTACCACCTGGACATCGCCCTGGCCCTGTGCTACAAAGAGCTGGGGCAGTTGGAAAAGGCCAAGGGCCTGTTCGAAGAATACCTGCAAAGGGACGAGGCCTACATCGGGCTATACGACTTCTACCACCTGGGCGTATTGGAATACGAAACCGGGGAATACCAGAAGGCCATAGCGCACTTCACCCGGCAGATCCGGGAAAACGATTACCTGGGCGAGACGTACTATTTCCTGGCCCTGGCGCATAAAGCACTGGGTGACAAAGAAGCGTACGTGTCCAACCTGAAGAAGGCCAGGGCGTACTACGAAGCCGGGAAGTTCCGGGCCGACACCTACACGGAGACGGTCGACAAGATTTACCTGCAGGATATCGTTGAAGAGCTGGAAACCGCTCAAGACGAGGAAAAGGGTTGAAATAGATTGTTAGGATAAAAAGTAAATAGCCGGACAGGTTTACACTATCCAACACCTTAAACATCCATGAAACGCACAGGCTCCTTATCTCTGGCATTGCTGCTGGCCTTTGCCGTTCAGGCACAGGAAGCCGCTCCACCGGCAACGCACCCCGTCGGCTTTCAGGCCATCTGGCAATACAGCCATTCCCGTTCCTTTGCCAACGGCGAATACGGAGAAGGCAGGCCCGTGCCGGCCTTCATCTGGTATCCGGCGGCGCAAACGGCCGGGCGCCCGCTCACCTATGGCGCTTATTTTGATAAAATATCGGTTCCCCCGGAGCGCGATTCCCTCCTGTCCCGGTTTTCGGAAGCGCTGAAGGAATACAGCCTCAACTCCTTCAAAGACTACAGCATCGGCTGGCATTTCGACGAATGGAATACCGATGCGAAAAACGCCTTGTCCGAACTCCTGAAGACGCCCTTCCGGGCGGTGGAAGGCGCTCCTCCCCTACCCTCCGGCCACTTCCCGGTGATCCTCTACCACCCGGGGCTGGGCGGGAACCTGCTGGAAAACGCGGCACTGTGCGAGCAGCTGGCGGCCCGGGGCAACATCGTCATCAGCTCCTCCTTCCATGCGCAGCAAAGCTGGCAGGACTTTTTTTACTGCGGGACGATCGCTACTTCTCTGGAAGATATCGACTTCCTCATCAACGCTGTTGCCCCAACCATTCCCAATGCAGATGTCACCCGCATCGGCCTGATGGGCCACAGCTTCGGCGCACACGTGGGCTATGCCTATCTGGCACAGGAGAACAACGTCATCGACGCTTTCGTGAGCCTCGACAATTCGTTTGATTACAAAACCATCGCAGAGATCGAGTCTCCCGTCTACCGGAGCACCTCCTGGGGGGAGGTCAACGAGGCAGTGACGAACGGCTACCGCAATTGCCGCGCCACCGTGCTCAACATTTCCGGAACCCTGGAGGATGGCTCTACCCCTGCCTACGAGCTTGTAAAGCGGCTTTTCAGGTCGGACATTTACCTGGCCACCTTTCCCTTTCCCATACTGCACGAGTCGTTCTTGTCGGAAGCCGTTCTGGCCTACCCGCTGGTGAGCCGCCAGTACAGCGATTCCGCCGATGTCGCCATTCTGCACCGGGATGTGGATGCCTATCCGGTGCTGGTAGAAACAGTGGCTTCCTTTTTTAACCACTGCCTCCGGGGCAACGCCTCAAAGGCCAACCCGGATAAGTGGGATATGGCGATCCATTTGAGCCCGCACTCAAATGATAGGCAGCACACTGCGGAAGGCCCGGCGCCGTTCCCCCTTCCGACTTCCGACTTCCGCCTTCCTTTTGTTAAGGAAGCCCCATCCTGGCAGCACTCCACTGGAAAAATTCCGATTTCCGACTTCCGACTTCCGATTTCCCCCTCCCCTCTCGCCGGCGCGCTGAAGATCCGTCACCACCCGCCCTTATCCTTGCCTTCGAAGGATAGTGTGCTTAACTTGTACGCCAGCCACGGCACAGACACCCTCCAGGCGCTCTACCGGCAATTTCAGGAGATATCGCCCCGCGCCCGGATAAATGTCTATCCCGTTCTGGCCCGCATGTCGGAACACCGGGAAACCGAAAAGAAAACAGCCTTCCTGGAATTCCTGCTGAGCTACCACCCGGAAGACTGGCGCCTGCTCAGGCAGGCCGCCGACGGCTACCTGGAGCTGGGTGCTGAAAAAGAGGCGCGCGAATATTATGAGCGGGCCCTGGATCATTGTGATGACCCCCAGGCCCGGATCGAGATAAAAGAGAAACTGCGGGAGGTGGATGAGTATTAGGCTTGACAAGCTTTAATGGCCGTTGACAACCCGCACGTTTCCCGGATCGGGCTGTCTGCCTGCAACCCGTTCGAAAGGTTCGGCCAGTACATCCGGAAAAGAAGGCTGGAGGAACAGAGCGGGAAGGCCTCCTCCGAAGAAGCGCAGGCACAAATAGAAGAATACTACCAATGGTGGCGGCGCCTTATGCTCAGTAAGTGTCCGGGCATCAACGATTGAGCCATTCAACAACCTGAGCAGAACCCGGAGAGAAACCTCCGGAGTTTCGCTTTCAATGCAGAATAGATATGACAGAACAAGAACTCCAACTCCTGATCGATCTCCACCACGACACCCCCCGTCAGGGCCCCGGCAGCCCTGCCGAAACCCTAAAGGCAATGGCCCTGGCCGGCATCGACAAGAACAGCAGCATAAAAATTGCCGACATCGGCTGCGGCTCGGGCGCGCAAACCCTTACGCTGGCAGAAAACAGCAACGCCCGGATCACCGCCGTTGACCTGTTCCCGGATTTTCTGGAAAGGCTCGGACGCGACGCCCGGGCGGCGGGCCTGCAGGAGCAGATCACCACCCTGGAGGCCTCCATGGACAACCTGCCTTTTGCCGACGAGGAATTTGACGTGGCCTGGTCGGAAGGCGCCATTTACATCATGGGCTTCGAGGAGGGCATCAAACAGTGGAGACGCTTCCTCAAACCGGGCGGATACCTCGTCGCCAGCGAGGTGTCCTGGACAACCGGCGCCCGCCCCGCCGAACTGGAAGAATACTGGGCCGCGCAATACCTCCAGATCGACACCATTTCCGGCAACATCCGAAAACTGGAGCAGCAGGGCTATTCCCCGGCGGCGCACTTCATCCTGCCCGAATACTGCTGGACGGAATACTATTACGAACCACTGGCGAAACGCTTCCCCGCCTTCCTGAGCCGCCACGGGCACAGCGATGCGGCAAAGGCCATCGTCGAGAGCGAGAAAAGGGAAACCGGGATTTATGAAAAATATAAAGGCTATTACAGCTATGCATTCTATATAGCGCAGAAAACATCACAATAACGCACCCCCCGGAGCGCCAAATTCATTTGGCTCAGGGACGACACCAAAGATACGCCCCCCCCCTAACAGACATTCATTTACAAGTAAATTTCCTATTTTTGAAAGGGCCATTCCAACACCATAAAACATAAACCCTATGACGCTCCTCTACCGTACATTCGCCATCCTGTCCACCTTGTGCCTGCTCAGCAGCCACCTTTCAGCACAAAACTGCGCTCCCACCACCTACTACTTCCCGGTGGGCAGTATCCCCTCCGGCTACCACCACGAAAGGACAGCCGACGGCGGCTATATCCTCGTGGGCGCCCTGAACAATGCCGCCCAGGGCACAGGGTGGGACATGCACGTCATCCGCTCTGATGCCTTCGGCAACGAGATCTGGGCACGTACCTACAGCTGGGAGGCGGATGACATTCCCACAAGCATCCGGCAGGCTGCCGATGGCGGCTATGTAGTTGTCGGCACAACAGAGAGCCCCTCCATCGCCAATGCCGCCAGCAGCATCCTCCTCTTCCGCATCGACGCGGCGGGCAACCTGCTGTGGCAAACCACCTATGGCACAGGCGCCTCCGCCGAGTACACCGCCAACGGCCTCGAGATCGCTCCGGACGGCAGTTTCGTCATCGCGGGCAGCCGCGAAACGCCCGGCTGGCCCCAGGCTACCCGTGAGATGGTAATGCTGAAAGCCGATCCCGGCGGAAACCTGCTGGCCCAGCGTTTCCTCAGCCTGTTCGTAACCAATTTGCAGGGCGAGTTCGGGCCGGGGCGCAGCGCCGCCTTCAGCGTTTTCTTTACCACCAACGGCGACTGTATCTTCACCGGGCTGACCTTACCACAAAGCTTGTCCTGGCCAACGGGCGGCTATTTGTCCGTGGTAAAAACCACACCCAACCTGGACGTCATCTGGCAGAAGGCCCCCTTCGATGCCTTCTGTGGGCTGCCCGCCGGCAGGGCTGGGCTCGAACACGCCGACGGCAGCCTCTACATCATCATTGGAGAGGAATTCGGCGGCTGTTATGATTATTTCACCGGCACCTTTCTGGTGAAGCTGGATGAGAATGGCAACCTGTTGTGGCGAAAACCCATGGGCCTCGGCGTAGCCACCGATATCACCGCCTCGCCTGACGGCAACCTCGTATATTCAAAAACCAGGAATATCGCCAAGGCGGATACCTCCGGAACCATTCTCTGGGAAAGCCCCCTCATATCAAGCTTCTCCAGTGGAGACGGGAATAACCTGCAAACTACCGCCAACGGCGGATACAGCTTTTCCGGAAGGATCGGCCAGGCCGCCGTACTGGTGGAATTCGACTCCCTCGGCAACCACTGCGCCAATACCCTGGAAGGCACGGTTTTCGTGGACACCGATGGGGACTGCGGGCGCGACAGCGGGGAGATCCTGCTGGAAAATGCCATCCTGCAGGTGAACCCGGGCGGCCAGTTCACCAATACCAACGCCGATGGCTTTTACCGCTTTCAGGTGGACAGCGGGGACTACAGCATGCAGCTCTTCCCACCCAATAATTTATGGGAAGTGGGCTGCCCGCCGACAACTACCTATGACGGCTCCTTCGACGGCGTTTACCAAACCCGCTCCGGCCTGGATTTCGCCCTGCAGGCGCGGGAGGCCTGCCCTCTGCTGAACCTGAGCGTTAACCTCCCCCGGGCAAGAGCCTGCACCGAAACCACCATTAGCGCCCAATATTGTAATGACGGCACGGTTGCCCAAACCGCCGTCAGCGTGGAAATACAACTGGATGATGCGCTGGGCTTTTTGGACGCTTCCATCCCCTGGTCCCTCTCCGGCAACACCTACACCTTCCAGGTGGGAGATCTCGGGATCGGACAGTGCGGCAACTTCACCATCACCGTCGCGGTGGAATGCGGCGCCCCCATCGGCGACACCGCCTGCGTTTCGGCCCGCATCCTGCCCGCCAACGACTGCACCCTGGAAACCGGCCACGATACGGATGAAAGCTGCCGGACTGTCACCAACTCCTACGACCCCAACGACAAGATCGCCAACGCCCGCGATACCGCCAAATGCTGGCTGACGCCCCTCGACCGCCTCGAATATACCATCCGCTTCCAGAATACCGGCAACGACACCGCCTACCGGGTCGTCATCCTGGACACCCTCTCCCACCACCTCAACCCGGCCACCGTACGCCCCGGCCCGGCCACCCACCCCTACCAATTCAAGGTTTTGGGGCCCAACGTGCTGATGTTCGTATTCGAGAACATCAATCTGCCGGACAGCACCACCAACCTGGCCGAAAGCCAGGGGCATGTGCAGTTTTCCATACATCCCGATCCGGATACCCCCCTGGGGACAGACATCCCCAACCGGGCGGCCATCTACTTCGACAGCAACGAACCCATCATTACCAACGAGACGATCATCTCCCAATGCATCCTCGTCCCCCTCACGGCGGTACAGGTGGAAAAAGAACCGGTTACCGACTGCCAGAACCACAACGGCAGCCTCGAAATTCAGGCTACGGGCGGGCTGGGCAGCTACGAATACAGTATCGACGGCGGCCTGCACTGGCAGGCGGAACCGTTATTCACAGAGCTGTCTCCCGGGCAGTATGAAGTAATGGTACGGGACGAAACCGGCGCCGAGGCGGCTTTTTTTCAAAATCCGGTAACCATAGTGGAATCACTGCCGGTGATACTGGGTGTTGAAACGCAGGGGCCGTCCTCCTGCGGCGGTTCAGAAGGCTCTATCGAGTTGGAAGTACACGCCCCGGGAGTAGCCGTTCAATACAGCATCGACGGCGGCGATACGTTCCAGGAAACGCCATTATTCGAGGGGCTGGCCCAGGGTTCTTATCAAATTATTGCCGTAAACGCCTGCATGGCCGGCGATACCCTTTCCGATATCACCCTGATGGACCCCGCCTACCCTCAGATCACGGACGTCACCTGGCAGCACCCCTCCTGCGATGCCGCCAATGGCTCCATCCGCCTACAGGCCAGCGGTGTCCAGAACCTGAGCTACAGCATCGATGGAGGGACAACATGGGGCCTCATCCGAAACATCACCGGCCTGCCCCCCGGCGAGTACGAGGCCTGGGTCAGTTACGGGGATGGCAACTGCGCGGTGGCCTACGGCGATCCGGTCACCCTCGCTTCACAGGAGGAGGCGCCGGAGATACAGGAAATGCTGCTCACCGATCCCGCCACCTGCAATGGGGCCGATGGCACCATCGAGGTAATTGCCACCGGCTCCTCGCTGGAGTTCAGCATAGATGGAGGGGCCACCTTCCAGCCCCAGCCCCGCTTTGAAGGCCTTCCCGACGGCGAATTTCAGCTCGTCGCCCGCAATGAGTGTGATGAAAGGGATACTTCCGCCATAGTGGCCCTGCTTGACCCGCCGGCGCCAACGATCACCAACGTAACCGTCACCCATCCCGGCTGCGGGCAGAACAACGGCCAGTTGCTCATCGAGGCCGAAGGGGGAGAAGAACTCCGGTACAGTATTTATCAATGGCTGGATATACAGGCGGACCCGCTTTTCGATAACCTCCCGGAAGGAGAATACGCCGTGAAGGCCAGAAATGAGGCCAATTGCTTCACCGATGGCCCGGTGGTGGAACTCATCGCCCCGGCCCCTCCTCAGATCCAGGAATTGATATTTGTGGAGCCCGACTGCAAGGACACCCTGGGCGCTATTACAATAATTGCCGAAAGCGAAGAGGAACTGATCTATTCCATCGATGGTGGAGCGAACTGGCAAAGCGACGCCGAATTCAGCTCTCTGTCCGCCGGCAGTTATGAGATCGTAGCCAGCAACACAGCCTTGACGTGCAAGGATATGGCAGCGGAGAACCCCATTGTGTTCCAACCCGTTCAGTTCCCTGCCATCGTCAGCATCTCCGTCATGCACCCTTCCGGCAGCAGCGCCGCCGACGGCAGCCTGGAAGTAAATGCTTCTGGAACGGCGCCCATGCTTTACAGCCTTGACGAAGGCGGCGCCTGGCAGTCCTCCAACGTATTTACCGGCCTCTCCGCCGGCGAATACGAACTGTGGGTGAGCTGGCAGGACACCACCTGTACCGTAGTGGAAAGCGGCATTGTACTGAGCCCGCTCACCGGAAGCGCCGAGCTGACAGGGGTGACGGCATTCCGGCTGTATCCCAACCCTGCCAGTGATCTCGTAAATGTAGTTGTTGAACTGGAGGAAACATCCGCGCTCCGGGTGAGGCTGATCTCGGCGCTGGGCACTACCGTTGCCGCTTTTCCCCGGCAAAATACGAGCCGTTTTTCCGAGGTGATACCCACCGGCCATTTGCCTGCCGGCATTTACTGCCTGCAGGTGGAGGTGGATGGGAGGGTGATGGCGCGTAGTTTTATGGTTGAATAACCCGGATTGAAGGCGCGTCGGAAGTGCTTTCCATCTGATATTTTCGCCACTGCCAAAAGTCATTCTCCGGGCAGCTGGAACGGGTTACCTTGAGATTGGAACCAATGGCATACCTCGATGGACATAAAACTTTTCCTGCTCCTGACAGTACTCTGCCTGGCCTCAGTCGATGTCGGCGCACAGGATGATTCTACACAAACCGATCCTGTACGGCAAAATGGGAAGCCCCTCTACAAAGCCATAGGTTATACTTCCGCCTACTACGCCGGCTCCATGTACCTGCTCAGCAAGACCTGGTACAAGGACAGGAACGTCGTTCCCTTTCATTTTTACAATGACAGCAGGGCCTATCTGCAGGTAGACAAGTTCGGGCACACCTTTGGCGCTTACGTCTACAGCTATGCCGGCTATCATTTCCTTTTGAATGCCGGGGTTTCGAGAAAAGAGGCCTTGTATTACGGCGCCACTCTTGGCCTCGTCCTTCAAACGCCCATCGAAATAATGGACGGCATCTACGAGGGCTACGGTTTTTCCTGGGGAGATATGGCCGCCAATACCCTGGGGTCTGCGCTGGTGCTCGGGCAGGAATTGTTATTCCGGGAGCAGGTGGTGAAATACAAGTTCAGTTACCGGGAATCAAGCTATGCGCGTAATGCCAACGGCTACCTGGGAGAAACGACGATGAGCCGCATACTCGAGGATTACAACGGGCACACGTACTGGTTGTCGTTCCCGGCCAACAGGATGGCGCCCGCCCGGAACATCCCCGGCTGGCTGAACATCGCGCTGGGGTACGGCGCCAACGGCATGTACGGCGAGTATGAAAATATTTCCGCCTATAACGGAGTGCTCATCCCGGAGACAAGGCGCTATCGCCAGTTCCTCCTGTCTCTGGATGTAGACTGGACGAGAATAGAAACCAGATCCAAATTCCTGAATACGGTATTGAAAGGAATGTTCTTCATCAAATTGCCGTTCCCCGCTCTGGAGTATAACCCGAACGGGAGATTCAGGGGGTATTGGTTATATTATTGATTTAGAGTTTGTTCATCCTATGCCCGGCTACCCGTCTAATTTTGGACACTATTGATAGCCAAAGGGTTGCGGAAAGCCTAAAGCCATTCCGACTTCCGGTTTTTGTCCAACGCTAGGCCATTAGCTCTATGCCCTACCGCAGGCGCTTCGAAGTTGCCGCCGCCATCCTCACCGGCCTCGGCAAGATACTGTTCGCCGGCATCCGCCTCCCGGGCAAAAAATGTTGCTAAGCGGCGCTGGCCATACTGCAGGGCCACATTATCCTGGCCCATCATGGTGAGAAAGAACTCGATAGGCCCGTATGTCTTCGGGGAAGTAAAAATTCTCACCAATGAGATCGTTCCTCTCCTGATCCAATCGGGCAAATGAACGATCTTCACCGGCTTATTACAGGCCTTCAGCGCCATCCCGGCAATTTCATTCTGCGTAAGAATGTCCGGCCCGCCTATTTCAATTTCCACGTTGGATTGCTCCATCGTGTCGAAAATGGCTTCCGCCAGGTCGGCCCCATGGATGGGATTAAGCTTGAAGTTGCCGTCTCCAAAAAGGTAAACCTTGCCCTGCCGGGCCATGTCCAGGAAGTCTTTCATGTCGGAAAAGAAACCGTTGGGGCGAACGATGATGTAATCCAGCCCGGAGGCTTTCAGGGTATCCACGAATTTCTCTTTGGCGGCCATGATCTTCAGATGCCGCATCCGGACGCCGTTGATAGCGGAGACGTAAATGAATTTCCTGATGCCCGCCCTTCTGGCCTCTTCCAGCAGGTTGAGGTTTGCCTGATAGTCCACGTCCATGTACGTCAGGCCGTCTTTCTGGCGGGTGATGCCGACGGTAGAGACCAGTACTTCCGCCCCGTCCAGCCGCCCCCGGAGCGTCTCAGGCTGGGCCACTTCAGCCCGGATGATGTGTTCCTCACCCAGCCCCATATCCAGCAGTTTTTTTTCATTCCGGGCAATGGCCCGGAATGGGATCTGACGGTGCTGCAGCGCCTTTACCAAATGGCTGCCCAGATAACCGGTGGCGCCGGCTACGATTATATTTTTCATTATTTAAAATTTTTATTCCGGAACAAAGTTATTCATTATGGGCACAGGGATCGTCCGGAAAGGAAAACCCGTACGTTTACAGGCCATTGAGATGAAAATCCGGACGCCTGCATCGGTTTTCCGGAGCCGGAAAAAATATAGAGCCTGAAATAGCCAGTTGCCACCGAAGAAAAACTATATTGAGTAGGAGAATTACATTCCTTATCCCCCCAACCCCATGTGGACCGAAACCTACAACTTCTCCACCCAGGATTTCACCGCCTTCCTGCCCCCCCTGGCGGGGCTGCTGATCACTGCGTTCTTCTTTTATGCCGTTTGGATCACCCGCAAGGAGCAGAAAAGCGGAATGGAAAAAGACGGCTGCACCATACCGTTTCTCTTTGCCGGCATAGCCTTCGGCCTGCTCTGGACGATCGGGGTGGGGTACGATCTGGGGACTAAGTATTTTGATTTCCGCTCCGCCCTGAAAGATCACCGCTACCAGGAGGTGGAAGGGGAGGTGGAAAACTACAACCCTCATGCCATCGGCGTGCAGTTTGAGGAATCCTTTACCGTCCGGGGTGTCGAATTTCATTATTCTCCCATTTCTATCTTTGGCTTCCGAAAGGCCCAGCGCCGGGGCGGCCCCCTCGATAATGGCGTGTACGTGCGCATCCAGTACTACAAGGGCACGATCCTGAGGTTGTGGATCAGGGAGCAGGGCTGATTTTTTGCCGCCCCTTCTGGCGCAACGCAAAAATATGATGTAGCTTGAATGTTGATTTCCGGATTTCGCCAACCAACCCAGCTGCCTATGAAAGTATTCATCGCCGGCGCCACCGGCCTGCTCGGAAAAAGAGTGGTGAAACTGCTCCTCGAAAGAGGCCATCAGGTGGTAGGCCTGGCCCGCTCCGAAGCCAACCGGGCCCTGCTGTCCTCAATGGGCGCCGAAGCCCGACCGGGCAACCTGTTCGATAAAATTGAAATGACAGCGGCCACGGAAGGCTGCGACGCCATCCTGCACCTGGCCACCAAAATTCCCCCGAAAACAAGGACTACCCCCAAAGACTGGCGGGAGAACGACCGCATCCGAACGGAGGGCGCCGATAACCTGACAGACGCTGCCATCCACCACAAAATGCGCCTTTACCTGCAGCAAAGCATACTTTTCATCTACGGGGACCAGCAGGGCAGGGTGATCGACAGCCATACGCCGGTAGCGAAGCGGCAGCCCTTTCCCCTGCGCTCCGCCGTCGCCATGGAAAATATCGTGAATGCGAAGGCCCGGGAGGAGAGGCTGCCCGCCGTCACCCTGCGCTTCGCCGGATTCTACGGGCCCGATTCCGCTCAGACACAGGGTATGATACAGGCTGTCAGAAAGGGGAAAATGCCCATCCTCGGCAGGGGTGATTATTATTATAACCTCATCCACCTCGACGATGCAGCAAGTGCCGTAGCTTTCGCCGTGGACAACCACGAACGCCTGATGCACCAGGCGCATAATGTCTCCGATTTCCACCCCGCCACCTTTGCCGAGGTGATACGGTACATGGCGGAGCTCACCGGAGGCAGAAAGCCGCGCCATTTCCCGGCATGGCTGGCCCGGCTCTTTCTGGGCAGAGCGCTCGTAGAAGTGTTGACCAATTCCTATCAGAACCGGACGAATACCCTGGCCGGCTGGCAACCTGCCTACCCTTCCTACCGGGAGGGGTTTGAGCAGGTGGTGAATGAGGCCTTTCAAAATACAATTGTATGATAGCCCAATTCCTGATCATCCTGGGCAGTGCAATCATGGCCTTTTTGGGCAGCACCCACCTCTATTACACTTTCTTCTCGGACAAGTTCTCCAGCCGGGATCCGGAAACGGAAAAGTTTATGAAGCAGTCACTGCCGAACATTACAGGAGAAACGACTATCTGGAAAGCCTGGATGGGCTTCAATGCCAGCCATAGCCTGGGAGCAATTTTCATTGGCCTGGCCAATATCATTCTCGTCACAGAGTCTTTTGAGATCTATCAAAGTTCGGCAAGCCTGTGGGCTTTAAACCTGGCAAGTATTGGCTTTTATCTTTTTCTGGCAAAAAAATATTGGTTCAGGATACCATTTCTGGGAATACTTATTACGATTATATGCTATACAGTCGCTTGTTACATGGTTTTGTTCGCATAAAAATCACCTGACACATGGACCTGCCGGTATGGCTCGGGCGGTATTACGTCTCCGGGACCAAATAAATTTGACGCTCCAAGGCGCACGCCAGGTAACTACGCAAAACGTTACAATGAGTAATTTTAATATTAGTCATAGCCATGAGACAACTAATCGCATTTATTATCCTGCTTTTTTCGTTTACTCCCTTGTCCGCTCAGAAAATAACCGGAGAGCAGGAAGATGGCCGGGAGCCACTTACCATTGGCATTATTGAAGAAATACAATCGGAAGCACTCTCCGAAAAGAGGATCCTTAACATCTATCTACCGGACGGATATCACCCGGATTCCGCAGCCACCTACCCGGTTATCTACCTTCTGGACGGCTCGGCACACGAAGACCTCCTGCACATCATCGGCCTGGTTCAGTTCATGAACATGTACGAGCTGATGCCCGGATCAATAGTAGTGGGCATTGCCAACGTCGACCGGTACCGGGATTTTACCCACCCGACTACGGACCCGGAAGACCTTGAGGCCCTGCCCACCGGCGGCGGCTCCGAAAAGTTCATCGACTTCATTGAGAAAGAACTACAGCCCTTCATCGAAAAAAACTACAGAACCAACGGGACGCGTACGATCATCGGCCAGTCCATGGGCGGCCTCCTCGCTACAGAGGTGCTTCTGAAAAGGCCGCATTTGTTCGATGATTACATCATCGTCAGCCCTTCTCTTTGGTGGGACAGGCAGTCGCTGGTGAACAGCGCGGATTCCATACTCAGGGCCCACCCGGGCCTTGAAAAGAAAGTGTTTGTCTCTTTGGGAGAGGAACACCCGGTGATGCACGAGGTGGCCGACAAACTCGTGGACGCCATCAGGAACTCGGAAAGTGAAAACATTACACTGTTTTACGAGCCTATCCTTGAGGAGGATCACGCCACCATCCTGCACGCTGCGGTTTACAATGCCTTTAAAATGATGAACGGACGGGAACGGTTGCTACGGGAATTTCAGCGGCAAACCGAGCAATGGAGGCTGGCCTACAACAGCGGTGACGCTCAAAACCTCACCCCTCTTTATTCCGAAGGCGCCAGGTATCTGTCTTCCCACGTGCCTGGCCTGGAAGCCAACGGGAGGGAAGCCGTTGCTGCCTATTTCCAGAAAGGAATGAATATGGGCGGGCATATCGATTCCATTGAAATCCTGACAATGGACATCTCCGATGGGCTGGCTACCTTGCTTTGCAAATACCAGGCGACGAACAGCGGCGAAACAGTGGTGGGGAGAAACCTGCTCGTACTGAAGAAAGTGAATGGCGCCTGGCTTATTACGCTACACATGACCGTTGTGTAAGAACATAACCCTTACGTATGAAAGAACCCGAAAAGGCCCTTACGCTGCTGCCCCTCCTGTTTTTCGTTTTTCTGTTGGGAACAGGCTGCCATTCCAGCCGCCTGCCCGGCGGAGAGAGCGTATGGCAACTACAGGGCCGGTTTGTCCAGGAAGGGGCCTTCCTCATCGGCGAGCTTAACTTCACAGGCTGGAATACGGTACGTGCAGTACCCGAATTCCTGCCGCCCTGCCCCTACTGGATCAACGGGGATTCCGTGATCATTGAGCTGGACAAGGCTTTTCTTTATTACCGCATTCTTGGCCCTCACACCCTGCTGGCCCTGGGCGGCTGGGCCGGCACAGACACCATGCGCATCGCTGCGGAAGATACCGCAACGCCCCCTCCCGGACGGTATCCCCTGAGCGCCGCAGATAAAGAGTGGCTGCGCCAGCAACGCACCTTCCACTACCAAGCCCTCGCCCGCCCGTTCAACCCCACCTCCCCGGAACTGCTCCGGAACTGCCTGGACGGCCACGGCCGTAGCTGCCTCACCTACGGGGAAGGGCTCATTAACGAGGGGCAGGTAGAAGAGGGCATGAATTACGTGAAACGCGCCTGCGATATCGGCTTTTACTACGGCTGCTTCCGCGCCGGGGAGATGCTGGAAGGGCTGAAGGAGGTGGAAGAGGCCATAGCTTACTACCGGAAAGGCTGCGAAAAGGGGCACCTTGCCAGTTGCCTGACCGTTGATTTCCTGGAGGAGGAGAAAGAGTGAGTTGTTGGCAAAGTCAGGCCGGAAAAATTTATACCTTAGCCCAAAATGAAGAACAATAATATGCGAGGACTAGCTTTTATCGTTTTTTTATTTGCCTTTGTGAGAGTACAAGCCCAGGACATCACCGGCCTCTGGGAGATCACCAAAGTCGAAGCCGGCGAGCAGGCCATGACGCCCGTGGCCAAATGGACCCGGATCAATGCCGACGGCACTTATCAGTCTGGTAACGGCTGGCTGCAAAACTCAGCGGGAACCTGGATATATGACAAAGAAAGCGGAGAATTCCTGCCCACCGAAACCCTGGGGCTGAAGGACCCCTTCGGCGCCTTTAAGGTGAGCTTTTCCGATGAAGGAATGATGTGGGTACGCCAGGAAGAAGGCATGAACGTCGTCGTGCATCTCGA
>CAYQKY010000152.1:0-1740 GCA_964418125.1 uncultured Phaeodactylibacter sp. | reverse complement strand
CATCTCGATAAGCCTACGGTATTCCTCAACGAACAAGGCGAACCCGTAGTGGACCCCATCAGTACGGGAAATATCGACATCCAGGTGTACCACCCCAGGACCGAATTCACCAACGGCAGGCCCGATTGGATGATGGGTGGCGAAAAGGTACAGCTTCCACTCCCCGAACTGATCAGCAGCTACCAGGGCCACCTCATCCGGGCCATCCGGGAAGGAGAACAGCCGAACGCCGTCCCGGTTGACCAGTTCGTCATCGATGGGGAAAAACCGCTGATCCTGCCCCAGGGCAATTATGTGCTGCAGATCGTGGACTGTGAAGGCGCCCTCGTCAAGGCTTTTCAAATTGCTGTAGAAAAATAAAAGAGCCGCATCACGCGTGCTCGAACAAACCGGCGCCCCGGAGCTTTGAATAATAAATACCTCCTCATGTCATCCACGCCTCAGAACCGCCTGCGGCAGGCCCGCCTACTCATTGACGGTTATGCCGAACGCACCTGCCTGTCCGGAACCTCCGGCGGCCCCAACCGCCGCTACCTGTGGACGGACGCCTTCGCCGTCCAAACCTGCTTTGCTCTGGCCCGCGCCCTGGAAGCCCCCGCCTACCACGACATGGCCCTGAAACTGATCGGCCTGGTCCACGAAACCCTGGGCCGCTTTCACCCCGATGACGAACGGGAAGGGTGGATCAGCGGCCTGCCGGATGCCGAAGCCCGAAAGCACCCCACCGCCGGAGGATTACGGATTGGAAAGAAACTCCCCGAACGCAAAAAAGGCGAGCCTGTAGACGAGCGCCTCGAATGGGAGCGCGACGGCCAATACTTCCACTACCTCACCCGCTGGTTCAACGCCCTGCTGCTGGCCGCTGAAGAAACGGGGGAGCAGCACTACGCTGCCTGGGCCGCCGAGCTGATGGAGGCCGCCGGAAAATTCATCTACAAAGACGGCAGCCGCCCGCGCATGTACTGGAAGATGGACACCACCCTCTCCCGCCCTCTGGTGCCGAGCATGGGCGCCCACGACCCGCTGGAGGGGCTGATCTGTGCCTTCTCCGCCCAGGTGAAAGTACCCGCCAAGGAAAGCAGCTTTCAACCCCTGCTGCAGGATTTCCGGCTGATGTGCTCCGGCCGCGACTGGGCCACCTCCGACGCCCTGGGCATCGGCGGCCTGCTGCTCAACACGCTGAAAGTGGCTATCCTGTCCGAAGGAAAGGAGGAACTGCCGGCTCCCATCCGCCCCCAAAAGCTGTGGGACGATAGCATTCAGAGCCTGCTGCTCCACGACGGCCGCCACCGCCGACAGGCGCCCGCCGAAGGGCGGCTACCGTTCCGCGAATGCGGCCTTTCTCTGGGCCTGCGGGCCCTGCACGGGGGAAGGCAGTTTCTCGAAAAGGCGGGCATCAGTCCCGGGCCCCTGGAAGCTCACCTTCCCCTGGCCGGCGCCGTCGAAAATTTCTGGCTGGAGGAAAAGAACCGGCGTTCCCCCACCTGGAAGGAGCACCTGGACATCAATGCGGTGACGCTGGCGGCGAGTAATGTTGCCGGGGAGGAGCCGCTGGTGTTCGGCTGACCGGAGAATGTCAAGGCGCCAGGGAAACCAAAAAAGATTGGAATATGTTTAAGAAACAATTAAGGACTGCCGAAATTGGTTCTGGGAAAACATTGCAGTTAGAATTGCCTGACACTAATCCTGTCAACGGCCCAGCGGGCCGCAATATTGGTAGAAAGAGGCAGGAATCATTGC
>CAYQKY010000151.1:0-21169 GCA_964418125.1 uncultured Phaeodactylibacter sp. | reverse complement strand
ATTGATGTTTACAAGATCCTGTATACCACGCCTGATGTGCAGGGGCAGTTGGATACGGCCTCCGGCATGTTGGCGATTCCCCGGGCGCAGGACTTTGCCTTGCCATTGTTCATCTACCAGCATGGCACTTCCAACGCCAGGGATGATACCCCTTCCAACCTGAATATTGCGGACCATGAAGTGCCCCTGGCATTCGGCGGGGCGGGTTTCGTTGCCCTGGCGCCCGATTACCTGGGTTTGGGCGAGTCACGCGGGTTCCATCCTTACCTGCATGCAGCTACGGAAGCTTCCGCGGCCATCGATATGCTGAAGGCCACCGGGCCTTACGTAGAAGGGCAGGGGCAGTCCCTCAACGGCCAGCTTTTCCTGGCGGGCTACTCTCAGGGCGGGCACGCCTCCATGGCCCTGCACCGTGCCCTGCAGGAGGAGTATGCTTCGGAATACCCCGTAACGGCGGCAGCCCACATGTCGGGCCCCTACAGCCTGGCCAACGTCATGCGGGAGTTTATCCTGAGCGATGAGGAGTATGGCTTCCCCGGGTATGCGGTACGCATCGTTTTGGGCTTGAATGAATATTACCGGATCTATGATGGCTTCAGCGAGCTTTTCCGGGAGCCCTACCTCGGCCCTGCCCTGGCCTATTACAACAATGAACTCACCATGGGGCAACTGCACGATACCCTGGCCCAACTGCTGGCCCAGGAGGTAGGGCTGGTTCAACCCAAATTCATCTTCCAGGACAGCATTCGGCAGAATGTGGTGGACAACCCCGGCCATCCGCTCAATGTAACCTTGGCGGAAAATGACGTCTACGACTGGGCGCCGCAATCGCCAACCCGCCTCTATTACTGCGCATCCGACGAACAGGTGCTCTACACCAATAGCCTGCTGGCCGATTCGGTGATGAACGCCAATGGAGCGCCGGATGTCCAATCCCAGGATATTAACCCTACGCTCAACCATTTCGAATGCGCCGAGCCGGCCCTTACCCAGGCCCTGTTGTTCTTTTCCCAGTATCTGGATATCACCTCGGAGGTTATGGAATGGAGTGATTCGGAAAGCCTCCACATCTACCCCAATCCCACTTCCGGCCCGGTAACGGTAGATGGGCTTCCCGCCGGCGCCCTCCTGGAGCTTTACGCACCGGATGGCCGCCTGCTGCAAAACCTTACCGCCGATGGCAGAACGGAGAGGCTGTCTACCGCAGGCCTTACCCCCGGCCTGTATTTCCTGAGAATCCGCAGTAAGGAGGGAACCATCGTGCGGAGCCTGGCCGCCAGATAACGGCCCCGGCAGCTATGGGCAACCCCCAAAACAAATTCTTCACCTCGCCAGCCTGCCGCCGGCTGGTGGAGATTTTGTTTTAAACCCACGGCCGAAGGCCGGAAGTGCTCAAAAATTCCTAAACTTGTGGCGTGAAACTCAGCCGCCTTCTATGAAAAACAACATACGCATTCCCTCCATCGTCATTCTGGCCCTCATCAGTATATGGATGGCTGTCGATATGGTGGGGCGGAACAATGAGGAACTACTCTGGGGGTACCGCCCCCTGGCCTTTTTCCTGGCCTTCTGGGGCCTGCTGGTGCTGCTGTTCGAACAGCGCTTTTCGGCCTCCCCCAACCGCCTGCGCTGGCTGGGCCTGTCTACCCTGAGCGGCGTACTCCTTGGGGTGGGCTTTCCGGATATCCTGCCGGCCCCTTTCCTGATGTTCATTGGTTTCGTTCCGCTGCTGATGGTGGAACGGGAGATCGCCACCGACTGGGGGGGGGCAGACCGGTGGGAGATGTTTAAATTCGCCTACCATGCCTTTGTGGTCTGGAATGTCATTACCACCTACTGGGTAGCCAATACGGCCTTTGTGGCGGGCATCTTCGCCATCTGGGTCAATGCGTTGCTGATGAGCATCCCTTTCCTGCTGTTCCATACCACCAGGCAGTATGTGCCCCGCCTGGGTTACCTGGCATTTATCGCTTACTGGCTAACCTTTGAATACGTCCACCTGCGCTGGGAACTGACCTGGCCCTGGCTGACCCTGGGCAACAGTTTTGCCGAATTCCCCGCTTTTATTCAGTGGTACGAATTTACCGGAGTGTTCGGCGGCGGGCTCTGGATCCTGCTGGGCAATGTGCTGGCCCTTCGCCTCTGGGACGCCTACCGTAAACGGCAGCGCCCCCTGTTTTGGGCGGCCCTCCGTTTCGGAGCATGGGTGTTGGTTCCCGCCCTGATCTCGGTTGGGATGTATTTCAACCATGAGGAGCAGGGAGAGGAACGGGAAGTTGTTGTGGTACAGCCCAACTTCGAGCCCCATTACGAAAAATTCGACCGTGTGCCGGAGCAGGAGCAGGTCACCCGGTTTCTGGAACTGTCTACCCCGTTGGTGGATGAAAATACCGATTATCTGCTCTTTCCCGAGACAAGCTTTGGCCTGGTGGAAACCGGCCAGCCCAATTCTTATCCTGCCATTCAGCGTATCCGCAATACTTTTCGGGAATATCCCGGCCTGAACATCATTTCCGGCATCGATGCGTACAACATTTTCGAGCCCGGCGAGCCCCGCAGCCGGGCCATCCGCGAGCAGGTGCGCCGCCCGGGAGACACCCTGTTCTACGAGATCCTCAATGCCGCCATACAGATACAGCCCGGAAATCAGGACGTGCAGCTCTACCGCAAATCCAAGCTGGTGCCAGGCCCGGAGATCCTTCCCTACCGCCGCATCTTCTTTTTCCTCAAACCGCTGATCGAAAAGCTGGAGGGCACCACCGCCGGGGTGGGCACCCAGCCCGAGCGGTCGGTGATGAGCAGTGACGCCGGCAAGGTGGCGCCGGCCATTTGTTATGAGTCGGTTTTTGGCGAGTATGTCACCGGCTATATCAAAAAGGGCGCCCAGGCCATATTTATCATGACCAACGACGGCTGGTGGGACAATACCGCCGGCCACCGCCAGCACCTGTATTTCGCATCCCTGCGCGCTATAGAAACCCGGCGGCCCATCGCCCGCTCGGCCAATACCGGAATCTCTGCATTTATCAATCAAAGGGGGGACGTCCTGCAGGCTACCCGCTACGACGAGCCTATAGCAATCAACGGCAGCATCCGTTTCAGCGATTCCATCACCTTCTATGTGCTCTGGGGCGACGCCATCGCCCGCGTGGCCATCTTTGCAGCGATCATCCTGCTGCTCAACACCTTCGTCCGCAGCCGGATGAAAGAGGAGCCGTAGGGCATTTGACGATCAGCTTTTGGCGGTTGGCACGGCCAGCCCCCTATAAGCCGGCCAGGGGTAGGGCCTGAACATTGTTTGGGGGGCTGTGGCTCTGAGTCTTGCTCAGCCAATAGCCACCCGAAAATCGCCCATTTCCGGAAGGGCCGGCAAACAAAAAGGGGCGGCAAACTGCCGCCCCTACTCATGTGGATTGTTTCATTATAAAAGACTGGGAGTAAAAAATATTCAGAGGTTGTGGCCCCGGGCAACTGAGCAATTTAACCATCAAACCATGGAACAATCACTTCCGGCACAATTCCCCAAGCGGTATGCTTTATGCTATTCGACGTTACGGAGGGTAGGCCCTGTATCTTCAGCTTTCCTTACCGCATTTTCGGCCGCCGCCGCTTACCGCCGGGGCGTATAGCGCCGCCCATCTGGGAGTGTTTCATCTGGCCGCGGTTGGAGAAGGCCTTTTCAAACTGCTTGAATTGCTCCTTGACGTTGGGTTCGGTGATCTTGCACTGTTTGGCGATGCGATAGTGCTGTTCGGCCTGCTTCCACTTGCCTTTGGAGGCGGCGATATTGGCCAGCTGCAGTTGCAGCATGGCCTTTTCATTGTCCGTCGGCACTTCTACCTCCTCTGCTTTGCGCAGCCACATTTCGCCTTCTTCCACATCCTTGCGCGCAAGGGCGATCGACCCTTTGATCATATAAAAATAGGCGCGGTTGGTGGAGTACAGCCACCGGGGGTTGAGCGTAAGGTTCAGCCGTTGTTCCGAACCTTCGAAATCCGTATTCTGCATCATCACCGCTGCCGACTGTACCGTTCCCAGGAATATATAGGACAACAGCATGGTAATGCCCAGCAATACGAACCAAATGCCGTACCAGACACCAAAAGCGATCCAAAGGGCGGCGCCTCCGATCAATCCGACTGCAATGAGGGCGAATTTCAGGTATATATTAATGGTGAACATATTGAACCGTCAGTTTTTTTCTTTCCGCAAAGGTAGCGAATTGTTTTTGTAATACTACTCGTCTGATGGAGTAACGTATGGCCGGGCCCTATGGTTTTTCCCCGCCCCCCTGAACCCCAATCACTCAATCACCCAATCCACCTACTCCCCCACCGCCTTCTCCAGTTTCTCCAGGTTATCCTTGATCATCAGGTCGGTAGGTTGCAGGGCCCGGGCGGCTTGCAGGGCCTGGCGGCAGGCGCCGTGGTCTTTATTTACATAGGCAATGTGGGCAAGGTTGAGCTGAGCCAGGGCCTGGTCGTTGGGCTTTTTCAGTCCCAGGGTAACGGCCTTGGCCAGATGAGCCTTGGCCTCTTCCAGTTTTTTGTGCTGCAGGTATAGCATGCCCAGGGTAAAGTAGTAATAGGCGCGGTTGGGGCGGATAAGCCAGTTGGGGTTCCATGTCTGCCGAAGCAATTTATCGGCTTTTTCGGGCTGGCCGCGCTTGAGCAGGTTGAAGGCCATCCAGACGTTGCCGAAAAGGATATGGGAAAGCAGCAGTAAAAGGCCGGCAACATAGAGGTACCAGGCCTGAGACAGCCCCAATTGCACGTGCAACAGGAGGCCCAGCCCCAGAAACAGAGCTATAAGGGCATAGCGAAGGTATGAATAGGCCATATCAGTGGTTTTTTGCCTGGCCCAGTGGAATTGCATAGCAGTTATTCTACTGGGTTTGTGGCTAAGATAGGGCATTATTTACGGTTCAATAAGTAAATCCCGCCATTGGGGTTGAGTTTTTGATGATTCGCTCGAAAAAAAGCCTAATTCCGTCGAAGGCTTTGTATTTTGCAACTCATTATGCTTAACCTTGTGGCCGGCAAAAGCGAGCTGCAGGCTCTCAACACAAAAAACACCTGGGCCGAATACATGTCTACACAACGAGCAGAAGACATATTGAACCGCCTGAAGGCCGATGACCAGACCGCTCTGAGAGACCTCTTTCAGGAGCACTACCCGCTCGTTTGCCAGTCGATCCACCGTTTTATCCGCGACCACGCCACTACCGAAGACCTGGCCCAGGAGGTCTTCCTGCGCTTCTGGGAAAAGCGACACTCCATAACGGTTACCTCCTCTCTTCCGGCCTATCTGCGCCGGATGGCCATGAACGAAGCCCTGGGCTACCTGCGCCGCAACAAACGCTACGAGGAGGATGAATTCATCCCCGAGAACGAAAGCGGAACCGGCGCCAGCGCCGAAGAGGCCTACCTGCACGGAGAGTTGCAGGAAAGCGTAACAGCCGCCATCAATACCCTTCCTCCCAAGTGCCGAACCGTCTTTCAGCTGAGCCGCTTCGAAGAACTCACCTATAAGGAGATCGCCGAGCAGATGGGGATTTCCATAAAAACCGTAGAAAATCAGATGGGAAAGGCCCTGAAGATCCTGCGGGAACGGCTGCAGGGATACCTTCATTCCTTGTTTTAGTACCGGAAAGGTTTATTTTTGCTGATGGCTGGATGGCCGCTCTTTCGACAAGCTCAGGGTAGAATAGCCGGGTTGTTGCCGGCCGCTCTCACGCGGGCCGATGCTTCCAACAATCTAACTATGAGGCGGAGGCCGGAAAGTCCTCCAGAACAGAAGTGTTGAAATTATGGAACGATGGAGTAATGTATGGAGCCCTGCTTGCCAGGAAGATATGTATATGGCTTTTGTGCCACTCTAATACTCCAGCTCTCCATTGGGCTTTCCGCAGTGCCCTCAACTAGGGAGCCATCTGACCATCCGATCACCGGCCTGCCCGGCTTTATCAAAAAATTTTTTCCCGGCCAATAGGGGTATTCGCCTCCCGGGAACATCCTCTAACCGGAAAGTGAAACTGAACAATGAAAAACACGAAATACATGGATCTTATCGGCCGGTATCTTTCCGGCAGCATCGAAGCCGGTGAAAAGGCCGAGCTGATGGCCTGGGTGGAAGCCGACAGCGCCAACCGGGCCTTCTTCGATGAAATGGTCCGGTTATGGAGTGTATCCGGGGACTATGAGGAGGAGGCTTTCCCCACCGACACGGAAGCCGCCTGGGCCGCTTTTGAAAAGAAATTCGAGCAACGCTTCACCCAGGGCGGAGGTAAAGCGCAAGGGGAAGGCAGAGTGGTAAAGATGCGCCCGCTGAGGGTTGCCCTGCAGTACGCAGCGGCCCTCGTCCTGCTGCTGGCGGCCGGATACTGGCTCTTCCTTTCCGATAGCGGCGGCAGCCCCCAAATGGCAAGCGTGCAAACCGGGCCCGGAGAGCAACGCGAACTCACCCTGCCCGATGGCAGTACGGTAATGTTGAACGAAAATTCGGAACTCGCCTATTCGGAGGCTTTTGAAAAGCGGAGGGTGCGGCTTTCCGGAGAGGCTTTTTTCCAGGTGGCCAGGCTTAACGGGCACACTTTTACCATTGACGCCGAAGGAGCCACCACGACAGTGCTGGGCACTTCTTTTAACGTACGGGCATACCCCTTCGAGGACGAAGTGGAAGTCAGCGTCAATACTGGAAAAGTCGCCTTGCAGAAAGCAGAGGATAAAAGCCCCCAGCTCGTTCTGGAAGCCGGTGAAGCGGGTGTGTACGACAAACAAAGGGAAGTGGTGAAAGAGGTGGCCGTTTCCAATGCGGACTTCTGGAAGACCGGCACCCTGGAGTTCGACAGTATTCCCCTGGGTGCAGTAGTGGCTACTCTCGAACGCCACTTCAACACCCGCATCGAAGTGGCCAACCCCAAATTGCTGAACTGCACCTTCAACGGTGAATATACACACCCCGGCCTGAAAGATATCCTGGATGCCCTGGAATATACCATGTTCCTGGAAGTGAAGCAAAAGAACGGCACTGTCATTCTGGATGGTGATGCCTCGGCTTGTGAGTAGTATAATTGTTTGATGGCTGTATGGTACAATGATTTTCATCCGGCTGTGAAACGGAGACTGTTCCTGAACAGCAGGGCCTGTGAAGCCGTCATTCAATGTAACCATTCAACAATGAAACAATGAATTAAGCGCACGATCACATGAAAAACACCAGACTGTTATTTGTTTTTGCCTTCCTTTCCGGCCTGGTGAGCCTCCAGGGCCAGCTGCTGGAACAGCGTGTGACCTTGCGGTATTCCAATGAACCGCTGGGCCAGGTCCTGGGCCACATCAGTGAAGGGTACGGTGTGCGCTTTTCCTACAGCCCTGATTTCATTCCTGTGGGGCGCCCGGTAACCCTGAACTTGAATGATGAACCGCTGGCGGTTGCCCTGGATGATATTTCCACCCAGCTGCCCATTGCCTATGCCGCCATAGGCGGGCAGGTACTTCTCCGGCCAGACAAGAGCCGTGGGAACCAGATGGGGCAGTTGCAAACCCTGCAAGGCAGTGTGCGCCAGAAAAGCCCCATCTATCCCAATGAACCGAAAGTAGACCCCAAAACCAGGGCCGAACGGGAACGCCTGATGCGCAGAATGTACCCCATTGGAGAATCGAAGAACCCCCGCGTCATCAAAAGTGGTGGCGAGAGTTACCGGGAAGTCGGCCTTTCTGCCTTTTACCGGCCGCTGCCGGAAATTGTGAAAAAGGAACTGCCACCCTCTGCCCGAAAAAGCACCGGCGATACCCGCCTGGCACAGATCTCCCTGCTGCCTTTCCTGGGGACCAATGCCCTGCGGAGCAATGAGATCACCAACAAGTTCTCGGTCAACCTGCTGTGGGGCACCAATGGCGGTGTCGATGGCATGGAAGTGGGGGGCTTTGTTAACAATGTGAAGAACGATGTACGTGGCGTGCAGGTCGCCGGGTTTGGAAGCACCGTGGGAGGAACAGTCACCGGGACGCAGGTGTCCGGGCTGTTCAGTATCATTGGCGACACCCTTACCGGAGTACAGGCTTCGGGGCTGATCAACATTTCCGGTGATGCTCAGGCGGTGCAGGCCGCCGGCCTGTCCAATGTCACTAACGGCGCCTTTACCGGGGTACAGGCTGCCGGCTTGTTCAACGTTTCTGCCGGCAACGCCAACGGCCTGCAGGCCGCCGGCCTGTTCAATTACAGCGGCGGCCGGGCGAAAAGCCAGTTCTCCGGCCTGTTCAACATTGCGGATGATGTTCAGGTGGGGCAGGCCAGCGCCCTGCTCAACGTGGGCAGGAAAGTGAGCGGTTTTCAGTTCGGCCTGATCAATGTCGCCGACACGGTGAGCGGCGTGCCCATAGGCTTGCTCAATATCGTGAAGCATGGCTACAACCGGCTTGAGATCTCGGCCAATGACGCCCTCTTTGCCAACGTAGCCCTTAAACTGGGCGCCTACCGCTTCTACAACATCATCCACCTCGGCGCCCGCTGGGATGAGGAACCCAGCAATCCCGGCGCTACTGCTATGAGCTGGGGGCTGGGTTATGGACTGGGTACTGCTCTGCCCCTGAATCCGCGCCTGCTGCTCAACATAGAAGCCGTGGCTATTCACATCAATGAAATGGAGCGGTGGACCACGGGCCTGAACCTGCTGAACCAGTTGCGTTTTACCCTGGACTTTCACCGGGAGAGCCGGCGAACAAGTTTCTTTGCCGGGCCGGTGGCCAATGTACTGGTTTCGAAACGATACGATCCTGATACCGGGATAGTGGGGTCAACGGCCATCAGCCCGTCTTACACCCTGCTCGACCACACTAAAGGCGGCACCAACGTGAAATTGTGGGCCGGCCTGCAGGCAGGAGTCCGGTTCTGAGGCCACAACACCCAAGCCGTTATTGAAGATGATATTCGGAAAGTAACCCTGCGTTCCGGTAGGGGCTTTATGCCAGAAAAGACCAAAACAATCTACATAATCACTAAAAAAGCAGAAAAACATGAAAAGGCTATTCTTTGCTTTGGTATTGGCCTGTTTGACCCTGGCTGTCAACGCACAACACGAAACCCTTTTTAACAACTCCCGCGTAGTGGGCGGCTTTGGCGCTCCCATCATAGAAATGGGCCTGGATAATGAAATGACCACTGCCGTCGGCGGCGGCGGCGCTGTGGTGATCGACAACTTCTTCATCGGAGGGTACGGCATCGGCAGTGTGGATTTCAACGCCCTGATCGAAGATGAGGAGATACAACAGATCGACCTGGGCCACGGCGGTTTCTGGCTGGGCTATACGCTTGCCCCGCACAAGATCCTCCACCTGTACACCAGCGCCCGCATCGGATGGGGAGGCGTCGGGATCGACGTATCCAGCAACTCCAGCTTTCCCAGGGATGTTGACAATGTATTCGTTTTTACTCCTGAGATCGGCCTGGAACTCAACGTCGCCAAATGGTTCCGCGTCGCCGGAACGGTGGGCTACCGCTACGTCGATGGCGTCAACGAAAGCCTGGGGTACTACCGGCAGGATGATTTCAACGGAGCCCTAGCCAACCTGACCTTCCGCTTCGGCTGGTTCGGATGGCACAGAGGGTAAGTGGGGATTGGGTCATGGTATGAACCCATACACCCATATAACCATAACCAAAAACAATCTCATTATGAAACAGATCCAATGGATGCTTTTTGCATCAGTAATAGTACTTACTGCCAGCAGTTGCTTCATCAATGTGAATGATGATGACGGCTTCTTCGGCACCTGCGTGGATGGGTCAGGGCCCATCGTTACACGCGAACTTTTCGTAGCTCCTTTTCACGGCATAGAATTGCCCATTTCGGCTGATGTTTTCATCAAGCAGGGCCCCGATCAGGAAGTGATCGTCGAAGGAAAGGACAACATCATCGACGAGATCGAAACGGATGTGCAGGGTGGTATCTGGAAGATCGAATTCAACCGCTGTGTCCGCGATATTGACCAACTGCGCATTTTCATCACCATGCCCGACCTGACGAGCCTGCGCATATCGGGTTCCGGTGATGTGGCCAGCGAAAATACTTTCGTCATTTCCGACCTGGAGGTCGACATCCCCGGCTCCGGCAACGTAGACCTCGCCCTCGATGCCGACGACCTCGATATCGAGATCCCGGGCTCCGGGCGCCTCATCCTCGAAGGCCTGGCCGATGAAACCCGGTACCGCATCAGCGGCTCCGGCGATGTACATGCCTTCAACCTGGAATGCCGCGTAGCGGATATTTCCATTCCCGGTTCCGGCGACGTGGAAGTCTTCGTTACCGAATTCCTTAAAGTGCGCATCAGCGGTTCAGGAGACGTTTTCTTTAAAGGCGACCCGGGCCTGGATGTCAGCATTACCGGCTCCGGGAATGTGATCGATGCGAACTGAGGCCCTTGCCATTTCCTGAAAGTAACCGAAAGGCTCCTTTGCGGCGCTTTGGAAATACTGCCCCTTTACCAGGCCTGCTCAGGCGGGGCAGTATTTTCAAAGCAAGAAGGCCTAAAGGGTGTTTCTTTTGAGAGTGCGTTCTGGAGAGCCCTGCATACGGCAGGGCTTTCTTTTCGGCCTGCCTGCCTTCAGGTGGGCCGTAAAAAAGGATAACATCGAATGCCTTCTCTCCCTCTTACTGCGGATCCTCCATCCGAAAGAAAGCGATCAGCTCCGCCACCGGCCCGGCCACTTCTCTTGGCGCCCCGGGCAGGTTTTCCACCGCATGTTGTATGAATTCCATGTGCGCCAGCTCGCTGTTCTTTTGTTTATAGGACCCTCCCATGCGCCAGGCGCGGCGGTATGCCGTCCTGATGTCATCGGCGGTTAACCGGATCTCCTCCGGCCTGCCCAGCAGTAGCCGGCACTGATTGACATTGACGATCTCGATGAGGTCCCAGAATTCCTTATTGTCCCTGGGGGTGCTGTTCAGCTCCGCCAGCAGGGAGTTGAGGAAGGCCTCTGCCGGCTGGCCGAGGATTTCCCGGGCCTGTTCCATCCTGTTGTCATCGTTCAGGAGCAACTCTGCGAGGAGCCAGTTGGTTAACTGATAAATTCTTGTCTCACTGGCCCTTTTGGGCTGCAGGGTGTACCCCAGCTTATAGGCATCGGCCATATTTTCAATGGCGCCGCGTTTGGCCCCGGGCTCCTCAACCAGGAGGGCGTTTCTTTTGTAGGCGCTGCCCAGCAGGCTGTACCGTTCGATGGTTTTCCCCAGGCGGATCAGGTGCTGCAGTTCACCGATAATGGAATCCATTTCTCCGGCATAATCCGTTTTTACTTTTTGCTTTTTGAGGCTTACCAGCCTATGGGCCCGGAGGTTGCACCATTGCTCCAGTGCTTTTAAGGAAAAGTTTGCCTTGTTTTCCAGAAAGAGGGAACCGTACTTTTCAATAGCGGTTTCATACTCTTCGATCTCGGCGAAGGCCATAGCTTCCATCTCGGTAATCCTGCCGTTCCTCACTCCGGACTCATCGATCCTGCGGCTGATCTCAGCCAGTTTTTCGGGAAAGGCGCTGCTTCTGGTCTTGGCGAAGCGGGCGTCGCTGATGAAGGCTTCGAGATCGATAAGCGCCTCCTTATCCATGATGTAGGGCGTATCCTCCTTTCTGCCGTTCCGGTTTTTTACCAGTTTGTAAAATGGATCCCCGTAGCACTGATAGGCTCCCCAGGTGTTGGTGTGCCTGAATTCGCGATAGCAGGCGGAACGGGCAGCCCGCACCGCATTCCCGAAGCTTTCCCCTTCCAGCATGCAGGAGTAGAACGCTTCGGCGAACCGCCGGGCGGCCTCATCGTCAACCGCCCATCCTGCGACGACGACGGCTTTAACCCCGTTTTCGATAAACTGGGTGCCGATATTGGCGGCCAACCGGTATTTGTCCCGGAAGTATTGTTCTTTGGATGGGGCCACTTCCCCCAGGTAGCAGCAGTTGATGAACACCAGTTCCGGCGTGCTGCTGATCTGGTTGATGTGGGCGGTGGTAAGCACCGCTTTTTCAGAGAGCAGGATGCCGGCCTTTTTTTCCGGCCCGTAGCCGATCACCCCGTGGCTGGCAATATGGATAACCTTGTATTCATCGAACAACTGGGTGAAGGACTCTCTGAAGGTGGCGCCGATCCTGGAGGTTACGGAAAAGCCCTGGCCTCCCAGCAGCTGGCCTACGGCGCCGGCTTCCCGGCCGGCTTCCGGCAGTTGGCCGATCTCCGATTCGGGAGAGAGGACGGGGTCGCCGATAACGAGCGCTCTGTTCTCGTTTACGGGCTTGATCTCCCGGCGGTCATCGGCGGTGGACAATTGCCGGATCATGCCGGTAGAAACGCAGATCGGCATTCCCGCCTGTTTATCGTAGTGAAGGAGTTCCCATGGGTACCAGGCAGTAGATTTGTCGAGGACCAGGAGGATGTTTTGCTGGTCCCGGAAGGCGATCTTAAAATCGTTCGGGACGAGCAGCTCGAAGATGGCCTTGGCCAGTTCCCGGTTCCAGAAGCTGTCTTTGTCGTGGCCCTGTAGCAACTCTTCCACGGTGGCGGGGTCTATAAAAAGCGGGCGGACCTCGGTCCTGGCCCTGCCGGTGGAGGCGCTGTAATAGATATAATCCTGTCCGGTATCCGGATGGGGTTGAACGATGGCAGTGATCCGCTTCCACCAGTCGTTATTGTCTTCGATAGGGATGAAGGTGCGGTTGCCTTCCACTTCCCGTGGCGGGCGGGAAAGGGTGATATGGTAGAGGTTGTTCTCCTGTCCGAGTTTATCCAGGACATAGTAAGCGTTGAGGGCTTTGTCCCGGTATAATTCCATAAATTCCACTTCTGAGATCAGCTGGGTTCCTTTTCCCAGGCTATGGGCTTTGTGATTGGCGTTGGTGATGCCTTCCAGGATGGCGTTGATGGAACTGGATAAGGACAGGTTGCCGTACCCGCTGCCGACCAGCAGGGTGGTAATGCCGGGGTTTTGGCTTTTTAAATGGGCCTTATGGCCCGTGGCCCGTAAAAGATATTCTAGGCAACCCCGTTCTATCGTCTGGCTCAGCAAAAACGGGGTGAGGGCTTCCGGTTCCCCAAGGCCGACGATGATGGCGCCTGCCCCGTTGCGTTCTTCGGGCAATATCACGAGGTTGGAACCGATGAGGCCCGGATACAGCCCGAACTTTTCCCTTTCCGAGAGTTTATGGCCCAGGAGGAAATCCATGACGCTTTCCGCGCTGACGATGCCATCCCCTCTGAAGTGGCCGATGATGACCGGGTGTCGCGCATACTTCAGGTGGCCGTTCTTGACGGTTACGCTAAGGGGAAAGGCCAAAGGCTTTTCTGCTTCTTCCCGGCCAAAGGATGAGCCGATGCCGGAAATTCCCCGATGCTTTGCGGCAGGTTTCCCTGATCCTTTATTTCTCATAAGCGGGTTTTTCTTACCCGCAAGATAAGATAAGTTGGGTAAGATCGGAAAGCCGTTATTCCTCCGGAGCGCTGGGAGCCTGTCGGAGAAGTGTTGGTGAGACGAGAACGAGCAAATATTGTTCTGAACAATGCGCTGAGGAAGGAACATAGGAGAGCTACGCGACTGAAGGCCTGCCCCGCACCCGAAGGGGCGGGGAGCAACGCAATGCAGAACAATATTTGCCGTTCGCAGCCCATTGAGGGCTTCTCCGACAGGCTCCTAGGGCCCCATTCGCTTCAGTATCATGCTTTCCGCTTTCGGGCTCCATTCGTTCTGTTGTTCTTCAAGGCGTTGTTCCATTACATCCTCGTCTGGCCCTTCCGGGGCAGGAGGCTGAAAAGGGTAGGGGAAGGCCAGCCATAAATAGGCCGCCACCGCCAGCACGATCGGGCTGAAAATGGCCACTTTCCACCCGAAGGGAATGCGGAAGACGGCCGACAACAGGCCGAGGCTGGATGGCGACCGTTCTACCTCCCACAGCAATTCCAGCAGAGCGAGGTGCACCTTGTTGCGCGCCTGATGGAATTCCCGCCGGGGCATGATCCCCTGGCGGAGCAATTTTCTGAGGCGATTGAGCAGGAATAGGTACTTTTTCAATTCCTGGATAATCATCCGGTTTGGGGCCAGCGGGCGGATCTCCCGGATGGCGGCTTCCAGCTCGCCGGCGGCCAACTGGTCTTTGATGTGGCTGAATACCAGTTCTTTCGTTGTCATGCTTTACCTTTTTTTGCGTTGAAAAACCAATGGTGGCCGGCGCACCCTGGAGGTATGCACCGGCACCTGGCCTATCTGGCAGGGCTGCCTTCGTACAGGGGTCTATGGGATAATTCGGGTGTTGTTTTCATTTGGTTTTTGCTTTTCCCTGTTTTGGATCTTATAGTACAAAGGTAGGAGGTAAAGCAAAGGGAAACATCCCCCCAAAGTGGGGTTTTGAGAATATCCCCTTTTTGGGGGAGTTTCGTTATTCGGGATTCGGGATTCGTTATTCGGGATTCGTTATTCGGGGATTCAAGTACCCTCCACCAGCCTGAACTCAAAAGCAGCCTTGACCAGCCCCGCCGTATTTTTGGCATTCAGCTTACGCAGCAGGCTCTTACGGTGAGATATGGCCGTAGCCGGGGAGATATAAAGCTTTTCAGCGATCTCTTCGGTGGTATATTCATCGATGATGAGGTGCAGTACCTCTTTCTCGCGGCGGGTTAGCTTTTGAATGTACCCGGTGGGCCGGGGCTGCCGGGCCTGCTGCATGCCTGAGATCAGGTTGTTGGCCACTTCCCGGCTGAAGTACTGCTCTCCGGCGGCCACTTTGCGAATGGCCAGCAGGAGTTCATCCTTGCCGGTATTTTTCAGGAGGTAACCGTCGACGCCGGCCTTTACCATCCTGGAGATGTAACCGGCATTGCTGTGCATGGTCAGGGCGATCACTTTCCGTTCCGGGTTGGATGCTTTGAGCCGGCGGCAGACTTCAAAGCCGTTCAGGCCGGGCAGGTTAATATCCAGTAAAACCATGCCGATATCTGGCTGGGAAGCCATCTCCAGCGCTTGTTCCCCACTCAGTGCTTCCTGTATGCCGGTGATGCTGCTTTCCCCCTCCAGGAGCGTCCGCAGCCCGTCAATCACGATCTTGTGGTCATCAACAATGAGTATGTTCATAATACACTTTTTTTGTTGTCAAAATCACTCAATCACTCTTTCCTATCTACCGGAATATCTATATTGAACGTACTTCCTTCCCCCGGCTCCGAGTCAATACTCACCCGCCCACCGAGGTAGGCCGCTCTTGAGCGTATGTTGTTCAGCCCTATTCCGCCGGTAAAATCGCCGTTGAGTTCAAAGCCACGGCCATCGTCTTCTACGACGAGGTGAAGCCATCCGTCTTCGAGGGTAGCCTGAACGATGACAGAACGGGCGGCAGAGTGCTGGGTAATATTCTTGAGCAGTTCCTGGGTAATCCGGTACACGGCTATGCTGGCCTGTTCTGGAATGGCCGCCTCCAGTCCATAGGAAATGAAATCGGCTTCCAGTCCATGTGCTTTAGTGATGGAATCACACAGGTACTGCAGGGCGAACTCCAGGCCGTGGTGTTCCAGTATGTCGGGAGTGAGGTTGTGGGAGATCTCCCGGACGCTGCGGCAGGCTTCATCCAGCAGGTGTTCGGCTTTGGAGTAGCTGTGCGAGAGGTATACGGCCGGCACGTTGTCGGAAAGGGCGCTGATCTGCATCTTGGCGGTAGACAGGACGGCGCCGAGGCCGTCGTGCAATTCCCGGGCAAGGCGCTTGCGTTCCTTCTCTTCCCCTTCGATCATGGCCTGCAGCCGCCGGGTTTCCTGTTCTTTGCGGATCAGCTGCAGGCGGTGGAGGTGGAGGCGTTTGTTGTAGCGAAAGAGGAAGAACAACAGGCCGGCGATCAGGGAGGCCAGAATGGAACCGGTGGCCAACAGGATCACCTGGTAATACCGCTTCTGGACCTCCGCCTCCAGCTGCTCTTCCCGGGCCTGGCGTTCGGCCAGGGCGCGGTCTTTTTTCTCCGCCTGGTACTTCACTTCCAGTTCTTTGACGATAGCGGCATTTTGGCGGGACAGCATGCTGTCCAGGACGGCCTGGTACCGCTCCTGATACCGGTAGGCCTGCCGGAAATCCCCCATTCCGGCGCGGGTACGGGCGAGCAGGCCGTAAGCTTCCGCCCGGCTGCTGGGATTGTCCATTTCCCGGCTCCATTCCAGGGCTTCCAGGAGGAGGGCTTCGGCCTGGGCATATCTGCCGGTGAGGGCTTCCAGCCGGGCCAGCACCAGTTGAGTGTGGAGCATATTGGCCCGGTCGTTGATCTTTTTCCGGATCTGCAGCGCTTCCTGCAGGATGCGGATGGCCCTGCGGGTGTCTTCCGGGCCTGGCGGTTGTCCGAATTCCCGGAGCTTCAACAGGCTGATCTGCACTTCCGCTGCCGAAATGGGGTTGTTCAACTCCAGGAACAGGTAGAGCGCCCGGCGGTACTTCAATGCGGCCTGTTCCAGCTCACCCGTCTCCGACAACACATCGGCCTGGTGTTTTAGGTTGATTGCCTCAATACCGGGGACGTTTTTCAGCCGGGCAATAGCAGTAGCTTTGCGGCTGTAAGACAATGCGCCGGCCCAGTCTTTTTGCGCCTTGAAAACCGCTCCGATGTTGGTGTACAAGCTCATCATGGAGAAAGTATCCTGAATGGACTCCGCCATCTTCAGCGCCCGGATCAGGTACATTTGGGCTTCTGTATAATGGCCGAGTTTTTCCTGGTATCCGCCGTAGGCAATGTAATCGCCTATCAGCTCGACGGTATTGCCCTGTTCTTCCTTGATGCCGATGAACCGCTGAAAGTAGGCTATAGCCGAATCATTCTGTCCGGCATAGCGGTATTGGGTATACAGCTCCTCGCAGATGCTTCCAACCTTGCTGGAGTCTTTGAGGACTTCGGCCCAAACGAGCCCTTCTTTGAGATATTGGGTGGCCTTATCCATTTCCGTGCTGTTCAGGAGCGCGAGGTGATAGCATAAGGTGTACAGCAAGCGGGGCAGGACCATCTTTCTCGCCAGCCCTTCGGCCTCTGTAAAGTGCTTTTCGGCCTCCTGCAGTTCTCCGGATTGCTGAGCCAGGATACCCAATTCCACCAGGGTCACTGCTATACCTTCCTTGTAGCCGGCATAGCGAAAACGGGCGAGGGCGTCTTCCAGCAGAAGCTGCCCCTGAGAGTGGAATCCCTCCCGGGTTTTGGCCTGGCCGGCATAGAAAAGCGCCAGCCCTTCTTCTTTGGGGGCGGGCCGGTTTTGGATGAACTGTTTGACAGCCTCCTGTACCCTTTCCGTTTCATCGGCTTCCAGCAGTTTCTCCATCTTTTGTTCGAAAGCTGCCGCCCGCGTGAAAAAGCGGGATGGAGCCTGCGTTCGGGCTAATGCCGGGAGCAGAATGAAGAGGATTAGTACGTATTGCGTAAGTTGTTTCATTGCACCATCAATAAAAGGCAGTAAGCATGAGCCGAAAGGCTTGTTGGCGCCTGCCCCAAGGTTTTTCGTTTACCTTTTGAGTGGAAACAGAAGCCTGTAAGAGCAGAAAAGAATTGATCCGGTAGCCGGCGGCCAGGGAATGGCGCTGCAACCCGTTATCCCACCTGTCTGTTCGTCCGGGTATCCTTCCGAAGTGTATCGTGCCGAACCGGTAGGCCAGGTATGCCCCACCCAGAAAGGGGAGGCTGTATCGGATATCCGCATGGCCGGCCAGCGCCTTCAGGTGTAAGGCCCTTCCGGAGAAACTTTGCTCTTTGGGAAGGTACTGCGGCGCCCGGTAAGCAGCCGCTATCAGCTCCCCCGACAGCTCGAAGTATCCGAATCCTATCAGATAATCCGTGCCGATCAGGCCCTGGCGGTAAGCGCTTATTTTTTCCAGCCCGGCGTTGATGTCCGCTCGTTCCATAAGGGTTCCGTAAGCGAGAGAAAACCCCTGTTTCCACCAGTGGCGGGGCTGTACGGAGATGCGGGAGGTTAGGCCCCAGTTGGCAGCCCCGGGCAGGCCCGCTCCCATATTAGGCGCTCCGTTGACCAGGGCGGCGTCCAGCCACGCTTTCCGGGCCTTGATCTCCCAGTGCAGCTTCATCCCGGCAGCATATCCGCCGTAGTAGAGCATGGTGCTTCCCCATTGGGTGTTCCCATTGGCCGGTACTTTTACCTCATCGCCCATCCCGGGAAAGAACCCCGCTTTTTCCGAGATGTTAACGTAATAGCTGTAGGCGAGAGGCCGGGCAATGAACGTCCGCTCCGTAGGCAGCTGGCGGCCATTGAACGCCCCGAAGGGGTAGAGGAAGCGCCCCAGCGTAAACCGGAGGGAGCTTTCTGCCGGCGCCCACTGCAGGTTGAACTGCGGTAGGCGCAGCTGTTCCGGCCTTTTCCCCTGCTTTCGCTCCAGGAGCAGGCGCCCCTTCAGGCTCCAGCCACTGGCAAAGGGCCAGGCGGCCATCAGGTTGGCCTGCGCCAGGCCGAAGCGCCAGTCGCTGTAGCCCTCATGGATCTCATTGTAATAATAGTGGGACTTATCGCCCCCCTTGGACAGCTCGAAAGAGGTAGTGGCATTAAGTTCAACTTGTGCCTGAAGCGCCAGGGGGAAGATGGCCAGCTTAAGGGTAGTTAATATCCGGATTGTTTTCATGGCTCAGGGTTTGGTGTAGTCCAGGTCCTGCCGCAATGCCTGTCCTCCGGAGAGCGCTACTTCCACCATCCGCTTGCCGGCGTCGAGATGGAAAACTTCCATCCGGTAGCGCCCGTCGGGAAGGCCCCGTATCCGGTAGCGCCCGTCGGCGTCGGCCCGGGTGAAATAGGGCGTTTCCAGGCTCAGGATCACGCCCCGCATATGGGTGTGGATGTCGCAGGTAAGCTGGATGACGCCCGGCTTGGTGATCTTCCGGGGATGCACCTCGCCGGGCGGGCGCCGCCCGATGGCGATATTGCGCAGGGTCAGGGAATAAATGCTATGGACAAACTGGTCTTCATTCAGGAAGTATACAGTAGAACCAACGGTAACAGGTAATACGCAGGGCAGGAAAGTCTGATCCTTCTGGGTGATGGCCGCCTCCCGGGTAGGGGAGAGGGGCGGTTGAAAATCCATAGGATGAAGGCTGACGATGACATTCCGGTTGGGGGCCGCCATGGGGTCGTCCGAATGCATCACTTTCGAACCATCCTTGTTGTAGGCATGGCCCCGGGCCACCCAACTTTTGGGCCGGGGCAGCCCGATGAGGCCGTAGATCTCATTATCGCCTCGGGGCAGAGGAACTGGTTCCGCCTCCGGGTTGTTCAGAACGGCTGTAACGCCGGCCGGGCGTGGCCTGGGAATAGGAGATGGGGCTTCCTCCCTGTTTCCCAGATATAGAAAGAACAGGAATGTGGTCATCAATATGGCCATTCTCAGCATCGGGTGATTGTTTTGCAGGCAGAAAATAAGGGCTTTTATCTTTCTGCGCCACCTGACTTGAGTAGTTGGGCAGTATTATGGGATGGATACCGCTGGTTTTTTAGTTTTATGAGGACAAACCACTACCGGGAAAGCTATCCTGGAAAAAAATGTAAACCCATGCCAACTACAAAGATCGCCCTCATCCAGGCCGCCTCGGTTCTTTTCGCCCTGGAGGCCACGCTGGAAAAAACCGCCCGCCTCACCAGAGAGGCAGCGGAAAACGGCGCAGAGTTCATCCTTTTTCCCGAAGCTTTCATCGGAGGCTACCCGCGGGGGCTGAGTTTCGGCACGGTGGTGGGCAGCCGCTCACCCCGGGGAAGAGAGCAGTGGCTGGACTATTACCGGAACGCTCTGGTGATGGGAAGCCCGTCAATGGAACGCCTGGGCGCCACCGCCCGGGAGGCCGGCGCCTACCTGGCCATGGGCGCCGTAGAACGTGAGCCTATGGAAAACACCCTGTATTGCAGCCTTCTCCTTTTCTCTCCTCAGGGCATCCTCCTGCACCGCCACCGCAAGATCAAACCCACCGCCGCCGAGCGCGTCATCTGGGGCGAGGGCGATGGGAAAGACCTGAAAGTACTGGATACACCCCTGGGGCGCATGGGCGGCCTCATCTGCTGGGAAAACTACATGCCCCTGGCCCGCCTGGCCCTCTATGAGCAAAACGTGCAGCTTTACCTGGCGCCTACCGCCGACCAGCGGGATTCCTGGCAGGCCACCCTGCGCCACATTGCCTGCGAGGGGCGCTGCTATGTACTGGGGTGCAACCAGTTTGTCACCAAAAGCATGTATCCGGAAAAATATCAGGAGGAAATCAAAGGCTTCCCGGAGGTAATGTGCCGGGGAGGCAGCGTGGTGGTGGGGCCGCTGGGAGATGTCATCGCCGGGCCGCTCTGGGATCAGGAGGGCATCCTTTATGCGGAAATTGATTTGGATGAGGTGGTGAAAAGTAAGCTGGATTTTGATGTGGTGGGGCATTATGGGTGGGGAGGGAGCGGTGGACGGGTGGACGGTGGACGGGTGGACGGGGGGTTGACGGTTGACGGTTGACCTGGGGATTGGCCAGGGACGTCCTGAGGGACCGTCCACCGTCCACCGCCCCCCCAGGGCCATTCCTACCCCCGCCGGATGGCATAGATCAGTTCATCCAGGTATGCTCCATTTTTGAAGATCGTCTTTTCGAGGCGGGCTTCCAGGATGAAGCCGGCTTTTTCCAGCGCGCGTTGGGAGCCGATGTTCGTCCCGAAGGGGCGGGCGAAGATGCGGTTGATGTCCCAGTTTTTGAAGGCATAGCCCACCATTTGGGTTATTGCTCTGGTCATGATGCCCTGGCCCCAGTAGGGCTCGGCCAGCCAATAGCCCAGTTCCGCGTTCTTACGGTAAATGTCCGATTGAAGATGAATGCCGATGCCGCCGGCGGCCTGCCCGTCCACCTCGATGGCGAGGATGTTGGGCGGGGCGTTGCCGGTGGCGTACTCGATGAAAGCCCTGGCTTTTTCGGGAGTGTATGGGCTTGGGAACTGGTCCGTCATATTGGCGGCAATCTTGGGGTTGTTGCCGAATCGGGCGAGGCTGCCGGCGTCGTTGAGGGTCCAGGGGCGGAGTTGGAAGTGTACCATAAGCAATTCGGATTTGATGTTCAATGCTAACTCGGCCTGCCCTGTGGAATAAATACAAATTCCACAGGGTGAACCACTAGTGTTGCGTTATAAGTCGAACAAAGTCAATTGATTATGATCGTTGCTG
>CAYQKY010000150.1:0-21206 GCA_964418125.1 uncultured Phaeodactylibacter sp. | reverse complement strand
AGCAGGCTTGGCAAGGCCTATTTGGCAAAGGGGGACAAATTACAACTGCGCCCCCCGGCAACAAACAACGAACAACAAACAACCAATAATGAACCTCCCGCCCCGTCGAGAAAAACATTCCGTTCATAGAATTGCTTTTCCCACCCGCTCAGAATTGGCCATCTTTACACTTTCGCTACAAGCATCATCTTTTTCAGTCTGGTTTTCACCGCTTCTCTTCCATCGGGAGCAGCGATGTTTATTTTTTATTTCGAAAACCAGAAGTTATGACAAAATTCACATCACGGTGCGTGCAGCGCATGTCGGACCAGCTTCGCCATCGGGAGCTCAATTTCGATAATGTAGTCATTCATTCCCGTTTCTACCATTTCGAGAAAAAAGTAGAGGATTCGGGACTGTCCATCAAGCTCGGCCATATCGGGGAGGAGCACTATTTCATCGATGGCCGCCGGCATACCATCAAACCGGGGCGCTTCCTGGTTGTCAACCGCCACCGTTCCTTCGATTGCTTCCTGAAATCGGATACGCCGGTGGAAGCGTTTTGCATTTACCTCAGCGACCTGGTTATCAGGGAGGCTGCGGCCCTGCTCAGCAGAAGCCAGGAAGAACTCCTCGATTCGCCTTTTCAGGCTTCAGACAAAGCCCCTGCTTTTATGGAAAAGGTGTATCACGTCCGGGAGAATGAACTGGGCGGCTTCCTGGCGGCTATCCGGCCCCTGCTGGCCAGCAACCAGCCCCTGGATTTTGAATCCCTCTATTACACTCTGGCGGAGAAACTGCTGCGCAGCCAGCAGCAAGTAGAGCGGCAGCTGAAGGGAATAAACGCAAAACGCCGTTCTACCCGGGAAGAGCTGTACCGCCGCCTGTGCATCGCCCGGCAGTACATCCTGGAAAATTTCCATAAGGATATCGAGCTCGACGCCCTGTCCCGCGAGGCAGCTCTGTCAAAATATCATCTGCTGCGGACGTACAAGGAGGCCTTCGGCACCACCCCCTACCGGCAGGTGCTGGACCTGAGGCTGGAGGCTTCCAAAGAGCTGCTGGCGAAGGGCCATACCCTGGAAGACATTGCCTTTCACCTTGGTTTTTCGGACCGGCGGTCGTTCACCAAAGCCTTTAAGAAAGGGTACGGAATGGCGCCTTCGGTGATGCGGGAGGAGATAATGGGGTAAGGAGATAACTTCTGCTATTCCCGAATATTGACGGAAGAGTTTTGCCAGCAAAGTTCGGGAAGGGGGGTTGGTGGATTGCTATATTGCTATATTGCTGTTATAACCCAATTGAGGATCTTTCATGAGAAAAATACTGGTACCGCTCTTTCTCATTTTCCAGTTTACCCTGCCGGCTCAGGAACTCATTCCCCGCGACAGCCTTTTCCAGCAGAAGGACCTGTACGCCATTACCCTTTCGCCGGACGGGAAGCGGGTATATTATCAGCGGCGCAGCGTGCAGGAAGGACGCCTGTTCTACCTGGATACACGGCGGCCATCCCGGGAGGAAAGCCTGCCCTTCGACGGCGCCCTGCTCAACTGGAAGCCCACCCACGATGGCAGTATCCTGGCGGTGGTTCAGGGCATCGGCAAGCAGTTGGTACTGATGGGGCCGGAAGGGCGCAGAAACAGGGGGATTACCCTCTTCCCTTTCCAGCAGCTGCGCATCGAGGCGCTCAGCCCTCAGCACCCCGATGAGGCCATCGTCTCTATTGTGGGTGAAAAGGACAGCCTTAACGGCATCTATCGCATCGACTTCCGAAAGGATAACTATCGAAAGATAAGCCCCCCGCTGGACTTTCAGCAGCTCTACTTCGACCGGCACCTGCGCCTGTGCGCCGGGCGCCTGCTCAACGATATTAACGGCTACTCCATCTATACCTTCGATGGCAGGGAGTGGACGGAACGCCTGCGCTTCCCCTTCGATGAAAGCCAGTTCATCGGCGGATTTCAGGATGTGGTGAGCGTCAGCGCCGACGGGCAGACGGTATTCGCTACCGACAATACCGGGCGGGATAAATCCGTACTCATCTCCATTGACGTCTCCACGGGCGCCACGGAGCTGCTCATGGCCGACGGCAAGGCCGACATCCTGCCCTTCGGCGCCATGGTGGGGCCGGACGGACGGCCGCAGATGGTGCTCAGCGTGTTTGCCGACGCCCGCCGCCACTTCCTGGACGCGGCCGCCCGGGCCGATTTCGACTATGCGGACCGCCTCCTGCAGGGCCATGCCAGCTTCGCCGAGGCCAGCGCCGACGGCCGCCGCTGGCTGCTCCGCCGGCTGGAAGGGGGCCCCACCACGTACTACCTCTTCGACCGTGACAGCCGGCAGCTCACCCGCCTGTTCAATGATTATCCTGCACTGGACGGATACCCTCTGGCCACCCGCCGGGCGTTCAGCGTCATCAGCCGGGACGGGTACGAGCTGCCCGTGCACGTGTACCTGCCGCCCGGCACAGATAAAGATGGGGACGGCATACCGGAGGAGCCGCTCCCTACCCTCGTCTACGTCCACGGCGGCCCCTGGGTAGGCGTGGTGCACTGGAACCAGTGGTTCCACAACCGCAATTTTCAGCTGCTGGCCAACCGGGGCTACGTCGTGATCAATACCGAATTCCGCGGCAGCAGCGGCATGGGCAAACGATTTATCGGCCTGGGCGACCAGCAGTGGGGCCAGGCCATGCACCACGACAAGGTGGATATCACCCGGTGGGCCATCCGGCAGGGCATCGCCCGGGAAGGGAAGATCGGGATCTGGGGCTGGTCGTACGGAGGCTATGCGGCGGCGGTGGCCTTGGCCTTTGCTCCCGAGCTATACGCCTGCGGCTTGTCCATGTACGGGCCAACCGATATGGAGGCCTTTCTGCGCATCCCCTTTACTGACAGCCCGCTGTGGCGCAACCGGGTGGGCGACCCCCGCCGGCCCGAAGGCGCCCGGCTGTTGCGGGAGCAGTCCCCCATCAACCACATTGAAGATTTCCGCAGCCCCATCCTGCTGACTACCGGCAGCAAGGACGGCCGCGTGCCCCAGCGGCAGGTCGACGAGTTCGCCGACGCCCTCAATGCCGCCGGAAAGGACGTCATCTACTTCTACTACCCCAATGAAGTGCACGACTACCGGGAGCCCGGCAGCTGGATCTCCTTCTGGGCCATCGCCGAGCAGTTTCTCGCCCGAAGCCTGGGCGGGCGCTACCAGCCGGCAGGCAGAGACCTGGAAAAGGGAGATTATAAGGTGGTGTACGGCAGGCAGTTTATCGGGCAGCTGGAGTGAGTGATTTTTGATGTTTGATGTTTGATGTTTGATGTGCCCGGAAAGAGCCGCCATTGTTGTGCAGCATGTATGGGACAAATCAAAAATCTTAACCGGTACAATACCAAGAACCATTCAATTTACCAAAATGCCAATCTCCTCTTCTTTCTTCTGTCTTCTCTTCCTTCCCCTGGCCCTGCTGAGCTGCCGGCAGGCGCCCTCTCAGTCCGTGCTGCAGCTGGACGCAGAGCATCAGGTGGTTTTTCTGGACAGCCTTCAGGCCGCCCGCGCCATCGTGGAAGATGAGGCCGAAGGCTTCTTCGAAAAGATCAGCCCGCTGGATATGGCCATTCAGATGGGTAGCTCCCTGCCCGATACCTTCAGCCGGAAAGAACTGCTGGCCGATTACCGGGGCTTCCTGCAGCGCGATGTGGAAAGCTTCAGTGAAGAAGAGGAGGAACTGCTGAGAGAGGCCCTCCGCCGGGCATTCTTCCTGACGGAGAAACTCTTGCCCGGGCTTTTCCCGGACAGCATTGGCATTATCAAAACCAAGGGGTTGCACTACGGCCCTTCTGTGTACTATACCCGGGAGAATCTCATTATCATCCCGGAAAATGAGCTGTGGGAAGGCAACCTTGGCGGGCTGGTGCAGGTCATGCTGCACGAGGTGTTCCACATTTATTCCCGATATCACCCTGAAGAACAGGAGGCCCTTTACCGGCTGATCGGCTTCGAGCCTGTTTCTAAACCACTGGCCTTTCCCGACAGCCTGGCCCGCCGCATGCTGCTCAACCCCGACGGTATCGCCATCGATTACGCCATTACCCTGGAATTACCGGGAGACAGCCTGCCGGTGCGCGCCGTCCCGCTGATCGTTTCCCCTCAGCCCAACTATACCCCTTCCCTGCCCCAGTTCTTTGCCTATCTCGATTTTCAGCTTTATCCTATCGAGGAAGCAGAAGGCCGGTATCTGGTAAAGACGAAGAGCGGTTACCGCAGCCCGCTGCCTCCGCCCACTCAGATCCCCGCCTTCTTCGAACAGATCGGCGACAACACGGACTACATCATCCACCCGGATGAGATTCTGGCGGACAACTTCGTTTTCCTGGTGCTGGCGCAGACGGGAGAGGAGGATTTTGAATTGAAGAAATATTCGGAGCGGGGAAGGGAGGTGCTGAGGGGAATGAAAAAGGTTTTAGTGAAAAAATGATTATCTCACAACGAAGATGATAAAATGCATTCAGGATAATCGTAATGATTTTCATCGCTAATTCAATTGGAGGTTTATTCAGATGGGAAAGCACCGGTTTTGATCATTAAGGAAACTGTAGTTTTTCCACAGCGCCACTACCCTTTTGACACAAAAGCAAAAACATTTCTATCAAATTGTTTTACAAACTTGTTTTAAACAACATTTTGTTTTAATTTTGTTGACATCTTCGCTCAGCAAGTTATTTTAAAACAAAATGATCGGTTATGAGCACCTCTACCGATAAAGTAAAAGGTTACCTTCAGCGCAACTGGTTCAGGATCGGCATCGCTCTCATCCTGGTGTTCGTCGCCCTGAAGAAAGACCTCAGCTTCCGCATCAACCTCAACAGCCCGGTGCGGATGGAACAGGCGCCGACGCAGCGGCCCTCCACGCCGGCGCGGCAGCAGGAGAAGGAACCGCCCCGGGAACGATATACCGAAAACACCAAACAACCGGTTACGCCCACGGAGTTGCCTGCCACCGACCGGTTCGACTTCAGTGGCGCCGCCGAAAGCCGGCGGGAAGCCCTCGCCGTCGACCGCCTGGCGCAGGTGGACGAGGGAAGAATACGGGCCTATATCGAGCGCTTCGCCCGGGTGGCCGCCAGCGAGCAGGAAAAGTTCGGCATCCCGGCCTCCATCGTCATCGCCAATGCTCTGCTGCACAGCCTGGCCGGAACTACGGACCTGGCCGGAACAGGCGTTAACAACCACTTCGCCATTCCCTGCACGCACGACTGGCAGGGGCCGCAGTATACCCTCGGCGGCCAATGCTACCGGAAGTACGAAAACGCCTGGACCAGCTTCCGGGACCACAGCTTCTACATCACTACCGGCTCGTATGCTCACCTGCGGCAGCTTTCGGCTACGGATTATAAAGGATGGGCGGAGGCTCTGGAAAAGGCGGGCTTCTCCCGGGAGAAAGGCCTGGCGCGCCAGCTCCTGAAGGTGATCGAAAGGTATGGGCTGGAGGGAATGGGGCGGCCGTAAGGGGCGGGAGATTGTTGGATGGCTGGATTGTTGGATGGTTTCTATGTTATATTGTTGCCGGAAGGAGCGCCTCCTGTGGGGGATGGGGCGCCAAGCAGCAATATAGCAATCCAACCAAAGACAAGGGGACTGTTCAAAATAGTGTGCTTTTATCTCTAACCACAGGCGACGCAGAGACCCCAGAGAGACACAGAGTATTCGCTTGACAGCGAATACTCTGTGTCTCTCTGGGGTCTCTGTGTTTCAAAACCTGCAGGCAGACACACATTTCTGAACACTCTCAAGACAAGGGCATAACACGATCACCAGGAACTGCAACGAGCCACGGGGGCAACAACCGCACTCCCGGAACGCCTACTCCGTCTCCACCCCTTCCAGTTCGTGCTTGTAGTAGTCCACGCAGGCGCCGTATACCCACCCCTGCTGGCCCTTCCGGGTTTTGACTTTGACCCATGGCTCGTTGGCGACGAGGTTTTCGCCGAGCCGGATCTCCTGGGTGGAATCCGATACTTCGCCCAGGAATTCCACTTCTTCGAACAACTGCAGGCGGCTGACGATGCGGTGGTTGAGGCCGGGGCCCGAACGCATGTTCACCCCATTTACCGTTATGTAGAGGACAGGCACCCGCACTTTTTCGACATTGGGTTGCGGGTTGATGGGCTCGATCGTAGTATCCAGAGGCACAATATCGGCCGTGATGCGCTCCATAGAATCCGCCCGGGCTTGTTCGGCCGCCTCGAAAGCCGCCTGCTCCCGGTAAAGGCGCTTCGTGCTGCTGCACTTCGATAACGCCCACATCAGAAAGCCGACGAAAAAAATACCGATCACGAAAATTTCCACTTTGGGTAGCAGGCCAGGTTTCTTGCTCATAGATAAATTGTTTTGGGGATATGTATTTTTTAAAAATCTCCGTAAATTAGTGGCCCTGCGAGTTGATTCATGTCGAAAGGAACGAGCCCTCTTTCCAGGCTCTTTTTAAAGTAACGCTTTTCATTTTTCTCACAGTAACGTAATAACGGACACCAAAAGGCTGCCGCCGCTTCCGGCTTCCGCCCGGTATAAAGGTAGAAAATCCTTCAGAAAACCGGAGAACGGGATCCGCTGGTTCGGTAACTGTTTGCCTGCAAATTTCGCGGTTGTAAAACCCAATGAGGCGCCGCCGCATTCAGGCATTAACCATCAATAAAGAACTCAAACCCAATGGATGACTTATTGTACAAAGTGGCCATTACGCTGATCCCGAACGTCGGGCCGGTGACTACCCGCAACCTGGTCAGCTACTGTGGTGGCGTTCGGGCCGTCTTCGAGGCCCGAAAACGGGAGTTGCTCAAGATACCGGGAGTGGGGCCTATGACCGCCGAAAACATCATTAACCAGAATGTGCTTGGACAGGCAGAGGAAGAACTGCGGTTCATTGAAGACAACGGCATTCAGGCCCTCTTCTACCTGGATGAAAGCTACCCCGGGCGGCTGCGGCACTACCCGGACAGCCCGGCCATGCTCTACTATAAAGGCCGGGCCAGCCTCAACGCTGAGCGCATCGTGGCCATCGTGGGCACGCGGCGCCCGTCCGTCCACGGCGTACATACCTGCGAAGAGCTGGTGGAGGGGCTGAAACCCTACGGCGTGGCCATCATCAGCGGGCTGGCCTATGGGATAGACATAACCGCCCACCGCAAGTGCCTGCACCTCGGCATTCCAACCGTCGGTGTTCTAGGCCACGGCCTGCGCCGCATTTATCCGCCCCAGCACCGGCAGGTGGCAATGGGGATGGTGCAAAACGGGGGGCTGCTTTCCGAGTATCCCAGCCATACCCTGCCCGACCGCGAGCACTTTCCCATGCGCAACCGCATCATCGCCGGCCTGTGCGACGCCCTGATCGTAGTGGAGACCAAACGCAAAGGAGGCTCCATGATCAGCGCTCATATTGCCAATGATTACAATAAAGACGTCTTCGCCGTTCCCGGCAGGATCAAAGACTACTGCTCCGAAGGCTGCAACCACCTTATTAAAGCGCATAAGGCAGCCCTTATCGAAAGCGCTGCCGATGTGGCCTACATTATGCGCTGGGAAGAACACGGCAATCAGAAGGCAATACAGCAGCAACTTTTTGTGGAACTGACGGAAGCCGAAAAAATAGTTGTAGATTTACTAAACCAGTACGAGGCTGTTGGCATTGATCAATTGTCCGGCGCCATGCAATTGGCCAGTAGCCAGATGGCCAGCCTGCTGCTGGAACTGGAATTCAAAGGAATAGTGCGCGCCCTGCCGGGAAAGCGGTATGTTTTGGTATAGAATTGATTTAAACTTATTCAGATGGGCTACAAGCGAACAGATTGAATTCCCTGGACTTCAGCTTTTCCTCGTTCCGTAATTTCCAAGTACGAAACCCGCAAAGCGCTTCGCCAGGAAATCCAATCTGTTACTTTCGCCTGCCTCCAATAAATTTAAATCAGTTCATAAAATGAACACAAGATCCAATATGGCCTTTCACTCCATCTTTCTCGTTTTTCTCCTGAGCTTTTTACTCCCCGGTAAAACCGGAGAAATACCCCCTCAACCCAAGCCCCTCAACATTATCCTGATGATCGGCGACGGCATGGGCATCTCCCAGGTCAGCGCCGGCATGTACGCCAACGGCAACAAAACCAACCTGGAAAAATTTCCCGTCACCGGCCTGCAAAAGGCCACCGCCTCCGACAAACTGATCACCGATTCTGCATCAGGGGGTACGGCCCTGGCCTGTGGCGTAAAGACTTATGTCGGCGCCATCGGCGTCAATGCCGACACCATGCCGGCCATTAGCATACTGGAAGAAGCCGAAGCCCGCGGAATGGCCACCGGAATGGTGACCACCTCCTCCATCACCCACGCCACACCGGCGGCATTCATCGCTCATGTCAAATTGAGAAATCAGTTCGAAGATATCGCCGCCAGTTTTTTGAAAACCGAGATCGACCTGTTCATCGGAGGAGGCAAAAAACACTTCAACCGCAGAATAACCGACAACCGGAACCTCATTCAGGAACTGGAGAAAAAAGGCTATTTCGTCTCCGATTACCGGCAACAGCCACTGGACGAGATCGTGCCCCTGGCCCAGAAAAACTTCGCCTACTTCACTGCCGATTCGGAGCCGCTGCCCGCATCCAAAGGGAGGGATTACCTGCCCCGGGCCAGCAATATGGCCACCTATTTCCTGGACCGCCACAGTGGAAAGAACGGCTTTTTCCTCATGATCGAAGGCGCACAGATCGACTGGGCCGGGCACGAAAAAGATAATGATTACCTGGTTTCCGAAATGATCGACTTCGACGAAGCTATCGGCAGGGTGCTCAAGTTTGCGGAAAGAGATGGGCAGACCCTGGTCATCGTCACCGCCGACCACGAAACCGGCGGGCACGCCATCAACCCCGGCTCCCGGATGGATTCGCTCATCACGGCCTTCACTACCGACAAACACACGGCAGCACTCGTTCCCGTCTTTGCCTACGGCCCCGGCGCCGAATTCTTCCACGGCCTTTACGACAATACGGCGATCTATACCAAAATGCGCCAGGCGCTCGGGTGGGAGGAAAGGTGAGAAAGGGGAAGGCCCGGATTTTTGCCGGTTCGGCAAAAATCCGGGCCAACAAGCTTAGTTCAGCTGGAAACTGACGATGATGCCCCCGGAAGTATCCGTCCGCGGAAAACCCGCTGAAGTCTTCGGCACCGTTCGCCGGTAATCGAAGAACAGCCGCAGGGACAGCCGCCGGTTGAGCTGGTACTCCGCTGAAGGAGAAATGCTCAGGGTGTAATTACCCCGGGTCGGCTCGATAATCCCCTGGTCGAGGCGGTGCGCAAAGGTGACATCATCGCGCAGGGAGAAGTTGAAATTGATATCCAGGTCCTTACCCTGCAGGCCACGCCCGCGCGGCCCCCGGTTGTTCCGCTGGCTGGGGTCCTGAGCCTGATCCTGTTCCTGGCCGCGGCCCCCTCTCCCCTTTTTCTTGTTGCTGCCGGTCAGGAACGGAATGTCGAGATTACGGATCAGATATCCAAAACCCAGGACGATCTCCTTGGTCTGCGTCTCATTCAACTGATAACTTACCGTACTCAGGGCCAGCCCCCTCGACTTTTTATAATCGACGTTGAACGACATGCCGTTCTTCAGGGTAGCGTCGACGGCGATCAATGGAGAGAAGGCCTCCTGGATAATTACGTCCGATATTTCCAGCCTCGGATAGAAATTAAAACTGGTCGTATCGATCGGTTCCGTATCCCGGTTCGCCAGGTAGGGCAGGCTGGAGCGGAAGTTGCTCACCGAAAGCGTAGTGCGGTAGCCATGGGTCAGGGAGAAGTTCTGGAAAATGTCCTGGAATAAAGGTACCCGAGACAGGCCGTTGTAGGTCAGGCGCCAGTTCACCTGCGGCATGACGTCAAAAATGTCGAGGCTGACCGAACGGGCATCCTCCCCGGTATAGGCGGCCATAAAGGCCGGGATGAGCACCTCCTGCTGCGTATTGCCAAACCCCCGGGCATAGCCCAGGTCCGCCAGGTTCTCATCTTCGTGCTCGCCGACACCCAGCCGGTTGGAAATGATCACGCGGTTGGTTTCAAACTCTTTGAACAAGTCGATGATCTCATCCCGGCTATCCTGGAACAGGGTTTGCATGGCGAAATAAGTCACCTGCATCTGCCCCACCTCGATGGGTACGGTATGCACCAGTTCCTTCACACCATCGATAACCGAGGTGTCTTTAAAGGTCTCGGTAAAGGTCTCCGAGTAATTCTTGTTCATCTCCAGGTCTATGCGGAAATCCCGGAACGGCTCCACCGTCGCCCGCACATCGTAGCTCTGGGTATACTGCTGAATGACCTCCTGGTTCTGGAACACGCTGCCGGTGATCCAGTCTGAATTCTCGCGCAACCAGTCCCCCTGTATGTTGTTGGGGTTGGGGTTGAAGCGCTGGTCTTCCGTCAGGTTTCGTATGTTGGGCTGCAGGCCGGCGATGAAATCCCAACCGGGAGATTCGAAGTTGGTCATGCCCAGAAGGCCGGAACGGGGCAGATAGCCGGGAACGGAGGTCGACATCTGTTCCGAGTAATTGAACCTTACCCGCCGCACGGCAAGCAGAGGGCGGACGATAGCCCGCTCCACCGCACTCGGCTGGCGGTCTCTGTTCTTCCGCCCATCCTTATCCTGCCCGTCGTCCTTACCATCCGTCTGCCCGCCCGGGTCCCTTCTCCGGCCGGGAGTAGGCCGGCGGCCCTGGCTCTTACTGGCGCCCCGGTTGATCTTCTGCAGGTAGGAGACCTTGTCGTAGAGCTTCTCCAGGTTGAGGTCGACGTTGCCGCTGCGGTTCTGGTTATTCTGGATGAGGTTGCCCAGAGAGTCTACGTTCAGCGCTGCCGCCGTCCAGTTGTATCCTCCCGAGTACTGCACCTTGGCCGTCATCCAGTCGCCGAAAAAGGGCAGGTACCGGACCGGGAGGTTGTAGCTGACGTTCAGGTTGTGCTGGTAATTTTTCGGGCGGCCAAAGTTCTTGATATTCTCCCAGATGCTGTCCCGCCGGATCTCCCGGGCGCGGTCAAAACCATACTGTTCGATGAGCGCAGTCTCGTCGGGCTCGTCGATCACCGAAGAATTCGTAGCATTGAAGTTGAACTTCAGCGATTTGGTAATATCCCACTGCAGGTCGTAGTCGCGGTCCCACATGAACCGTTTATTGTAGAACGTCTTAAACCGTGGGTCGACATCCGTAAACCGGTAGCGGGTGGTTTGGAAACGCCGGTTCATCACCGAGCTGAAACTGAAGGAGTTGGGCAAGGGGTTGAAGTTGATTTCTTTGATCAGCCGCAGCAGCTCCCCGTTAAGCTTTTTGAAAGGTTCGATGTATTTGGTCCGGGTACTGTAGGAATAATCGATCGCCCCGGTATGCCGCTGCTCCTCATCGAACTCGATGATGGGGTCCTGATATTCGGTTTCCGTAAAGGAATAGGAAACGCTGAAATTGGAGATATCCCAGGGCATGGGCGGTTTACTGTTGTCTGCCCGTTCTTTCCGGACATTGGTCAGGTTGACGCTCTTCAGGGTCGTCACTTCCTGGGCCTGGGCCAGGATGGAATCCCGTTCCTGGCTGGTAGCGCTGTTGAGCTTGTCCTTGAGCGTAACGTCCAGGTCGTACGGGTCAAACTCCGGCCGTTTGGTAGTATTCGAATATTGAGCGTAGAAAGGCAGGCGCAACCGCCACTCTTCCGGGAAGAACTTGTCGAGGTTGAAGTTGGCGGCCAGGTCTAGGCCGGTGATGCGTTCCCGTTGCCGTTCCTGCACTTTCTGGTCGATGGCGCCAAAGCCGATACTGCTGATATTACCGGCGGCGGTAATGCTTCCGAAATCGGCCAGCTGCGCATCGATGCGGGCCGTGGCGGCGGCGCCTCCCCGTTCGTCCAGGCCGGTCAGGCGCATCTCGTTGATCCAGACTTCGGCATCGTAGGGTATATTATCGAAGTCATAATTATTGCGGATACCCACCATCACTACCTTGACCTGCCCCACCGAGGGGTTGCCCAGGATCTTGAGTTTAGCGGTTGCCGAATCGTTGGCCGTGCGCATTTCTTTTTCAAACAAGGCATTGAGGGCGATACCCTGGGCATTCCGTTCCTCCTTCAGCCTCACGAAATCATCCAATACAAAGTCGACCTCATTCTCGGGGCGCCATACTTCCAGTTTGTATTCATCACTGTTGGGGCTTCCCATCAGCTGAGTGGAGTCAGACATCACCAGAGGCAGTTCGTATTCGTAGTAGTTGTTCCGGAAGTCACTGCCGAGGCGAACGTAGAGCGACAGCGCTCCATCCGGCACCTTCATATTTTTCTCTTCGGCGTGCACGAACATCTTGAAGCGCTCGTACACCCGCATATCCATATTGATGATCTTGAAGATGGCCCTTTCGTCGCCGTCACACAGGTCGCGCACATTAATGGCCAGCGACTGCTCGTTCTGCAGAGCGCTGAAGACCCCCACCGACTGCTCGCGTTGAATGCCGGCCGGCAGGACGTAGTTGAAGGGCTGCCGCCCATTGTTTTCTTCGATGTTGACGTTGTCGACGTTGAAGAAGGTGGAGTCCGGAGAACAAACCGGAGCGCCCGGGCCGCCGAGCTGGGAGAGGTCGCCCCGGTAGCGGCGCCACTGGTTTCGCACCAGCTCCAGGCGGGCAAAACGCAGGACTACCGGTGCGCGGAAGTTGTGCATGAACATCCTCATGAAACGAATAGACCGGAAATCGCGGATGCCGCCGACCGCCTTTTTCTCAGGCCCGTTAAGCGGGATCCGGAAGCGGTACCAAACCCGGTCCCCGTCTTCGCTCACCCGCCGGTCAGTAATGAAAGGGGTGCGTTCCATATCCAGTTCGCGGGGGTTGCTGGGGTCGGCCAGAAGGGTCACCCGGTACTGGAAGTAGGATTCGGTCTCGTTCAGGGTGTTGTCCTGGTTGAGGTCTTCGGCGTCGGGGATGTTGGTGGCCGTTTGCCGGGTGTCCTGATTATCATTGGCGCGGGAGTTGCCCTGCGGGTTGTTGAAATCGCGGTAGCGCCGTAGCACGCCGTCCTGGTCCGAAAAACTGTCATCCCGGTAGTAGCGAAAATCGTCATAGGCGGGGTCCCGCTCGATGCTGGCCGCCGCCACCGGATTGGCGGAGCGGATGGCATTCAGGTAAGGCGCGTATTTCTCCCTTTCACCGTCATTATCGAGGCCGTCGAGGCCGACGTCCTGGCGGGCCCTGGTTTCCCGGTCATTGTCGAAAGCGCGGACGATCTGCTGGGAGACCGGCACCCGGGCCCAGTTGGTGTTGTCGGTCCGCCGTTCCGGGTTGGCCGGGCCGGGCAGGCCGTTCTCGAAAAAGATGCGGGAGTCGCGCAGGATATCCTCGGAAATATTCCCCAGGTTGATGTACAGGTCGCCCTGCTTCAGCTCGTAATCCTGGGCGGGGTTGGTGGGGCTTTCCGGATCCAGGAAAGGGCTGAGCATCCAGAATTCCAGGAACTCGATATTTGCCGTCTGGAAGTCATTGGTATTGAGGTCCCGCATGATGCCGCCCCAGCGGGTCTGGGGATCGCGCAGCACCATGGAATCCCCGAGGAATTCCACTCCGCGCGTGTAGCCGGGATAGCCGTCGGGCGTATCGAAGTTGTAAGGCCCTCGTTCGTTCGGGTAATAAGCCATGTCCAGCGTCTGAATATTGGGCAGCTGGTCCGGAGTCAACTGGAGGTTGGGAAAGACTTCCTGCTGAGGCACCTGGCTGGTATAGGGATTCTGGTCGTCGCCGGAGCCGCGGGCGCCCGGGTCGATCCGGTACCAGTTGATGCGGGCGCGGTTGGCGCCATAGCGCAGGTCATTGACCAGGGCCGACTCCGGGAAGAGCGGGTTGTTGTTCTGCTCGTCATTTTGGGGCGTACTGGCCAGGTACCAGCGGTTGGTCGGGATGCGCAGGTCGAAACTGCTGCCGCTGCCTTCAAAGTCGTCGATGTAGACGACGCCGCCCTTATCTTTCCGATTCTGGTTGATGGCACGGGCATGGCCGGGTTTGAGGGCCGCCGCTTCCGCCGTCACACTGATGGACGACATTTCCTTGGTGGATATCCCCGGGATACCGTCTACAATACGGGTAAGCCAGGGCGCTTCCCGGCTCATATTGAGGTCAAGTCCGAATATTTTATTGTTGATCGGGTCGTCCCCCACATTCACCTTCTGGGTAAAGGGGCGCTCGAAGAGCTGCAGGTAAGTCGCCCCGATGTTGAAATTTTCATCGAGCTCATAATCGGCCCGCAGGCCAACCATGGTTTTTGTCTGAAAGCCAAATAGAGTGTTGTCCTCGAAAGAAACGTTGATCGGCACCCCCGACTGGAGGATGGCGTCATTGAGGATGCGCACTTTGCCGATGTTGTAATCCACCTCGTAGTCCTTGCCTTCCACCAGCCGCTGCCCCCCGGCGGTGACCGTCACCGAACCCTGCGGGATGTTGAAAGCGCCCAGGGAGATCTCCGATGAAACGCTGGATTTGTATTCGCCCCGGATGATGTACCGGTTCTGTTCCGCCGCTTCCTGAGCGAGGAAGAGGGTGGTTTCGTACAGAGAATCGTAAACGTATTTGCGCTCCAGCAAGGCGTTGCTGATGCTGTCGGACAGGGTCCTTCCGAAAGGTTCCAGGACGGGGAACATGATGCGGCCGTTGCGCGGGTTGATGGTCACGCCCGGAACGTAGTCGAAGATGCCGTCGGGCTGAGGGTCACCCTGAGTATTGAGGTTGTCGAGGTTGAAGACGCGCAGCAGCGGCTTGCCGGCAATGCGGGTTTCGGGCAGGAAGCGCTTCTGGCCGGCGCCGGGGTCGTCGTAGAAAATATCGAGCCGGAAATCCTGCTGGTTGACCTGGAAAGCGCCGATGGAGTAGACGTTCTTCATCATGAGGTCCCAGGTAGGCACGTCGGTGCGCTGGGTCGTACTTTTCAGCATTTTGACGAAGAGCACCTTGGGGGTCAGGTCCATGGTATCGGTACTTACCGTTCCGTTATTGACCGACATTTCTCCCACGCGGAAGATGTTTCCGTTGTACTCGTATTCGAAAGCGACGCCCAGCACCTGGTCCGGCTGCACGTTAATGTTGACCGAGATGAAGCCCAGCTCCGGGTGGTAGGTATATTCCGACTCGCGAAGCTTTCGGGCGCTGACCTTCTCGAAGTCGCGCGCCTGCTGCAGGCCGAATTCGGCCTGGAGGGTAGACACCGCCTTGTCGATATCGCGCACTGCCTCTCCCCGGCTGAGGATGCGGTTGTAGAGGCCGTTGGCGGCGTTATCCGGCAGTGGGTTGTTGTCGATGAGGTCCCGGCGGTTCCAGGTGGGGTTGGCCTCCACTTTGTCCGGGCTTACCAGTTGCAGGGGTTCGCCCAGGTCGGCCAGGGCCACGATATCCCGCACATCCGTCACCTCATTGCGGTCGTTGGTGATCCACACTTCCAGCTTTTTGATCTTGAAGAGGGTATTGACCTGGGGGAGGTTGCGCAGGGAACGCTCGAAGTTGTCCCGGTTGAAGAAGGTAAGCAGGAAGTGGCGGTTCTCGTCGTACTCATCGGCCCGCACTTCAAACTGCTGGATCTGAGCGCCGCCTTCCACCTGTATATTCTCCTGCTGGGACTTTTGCTGAGAGGCGATGGCGGTCAGGCGCAGGTGGCCGAACTGCAGTTCGGTCTTCAGGCCGAAGAGGCTCTGGGCGCCCTGAATGAGGTTGCCCCGGAGCGGCAGGCTGACGTTACCGGCCTCGATCTTTTTGATGATGGCGTCCTCGTCAAAATTATCGCTGTTGTAATCCAGTTTGATCTGGTTATCGAAATTAAAAGTGGCGTTGGTATTGTAATTGGTGGTCAGGTTGAGCTTTTCGCCGATCTTACCCGTCACGTTCATGTTGATGTTCATATCGAAGTCGAAGCCCCCCTGCAGGCGCTGGCGCTCGGTGAGGATGGGGTTGTCGACGCGGGAGAAGTCAACCCCGAAGGTGAGGTCGATATTGCCCTGAGGCCGGATATCGACGGTGGTGCCGCCGAATAGGCGGTCCAGCAGGCTGTTTTCCACGTCAATCTTAGCCAGGGGGTCGAGGCTGCTCGTGCCCTCGCCGGAAGAGATGCCGGCCAGCCGGTTGAAATAGGCCCTTTCCTCCTGCTTCTGGCGAAGGTCGAAGTACTCATCGAAAGTCAGGAAAGTAGGCGGGCGAAAGTTGAAATCCCCGATCTGTTCCGTGATGATGTAGTTTCCGGTCTGCGGGTCATACTCAACATCTTTCTCGATGATGCTCGGGTCTTCCAGGTCGAAAGGGTTATCAGCACCTTCAGTGACGAAATCGCCGAAGCGCTCCTCGATATCCGGGATGGTATCGGGGGCGATGACGAAAGGAACGGCATAAGGGTCATCCAGCAAAGCGCCATGTTCCGTGGCGTTGAGGGCAGAAGTCGCAATTCCAAATAAGAGACAGTAGGGTAAAAGTATTCTACTCATAGCTTTCAGCATGGGATTCGCGCATTTGGCAATATAGCTACGCTTAATCAGTTGATATTCAAAGCTTTTTCTGTCAGTATGGGTTTTATTCTATTTTTCACTTCCCTAAAACGCAGGAGGCCGGGCCTTTCTGCTGTCCATCCGGATTTTAACACATCAAGTATTTGGGAATATACCAGCCTCAAATGTCGCCGGGAGGCTGCACTTTCGGGCCGCCGGTAACCGGGGCCCATGCTTTAGGCTGGTTTGGATTGCTAAGAAAGCTCTTTTAATGCCAGCTTGATCAGTTCTTCCACGCTGACTACACCAGGTTTTTCCTTCAGGGCTTTATTCAGGGCTTTCTGGGCATGAATACGGTTGAATTGTAAAGCCACTAAAGCAGATAACGCCTCTTCCCGGATTGTATTGTCCTGAGGGCCGGCCAGGGCCGGCTCTTCACCAGAATCCTTGAGCATTTTGTCCTTGAGGTCCAGGATAGCGCGCTTGGCCGTCTTGGGGCCGATCCCCTTAATACGCTTCAGGGTATTGACGTCCTCACTGATGATGGCGGCCCGCATTTCTTCAGGAGTCATGGAGGACAGCATGAGCTGGGCCGTACTCGGCCCGATACCGGAAACGGAGATCAGGTGAATGAACAGATTCCGCTCGGCGGCGTCGGCAAAGCCGTAGAGCGTGTGGCTGTCTTCCTTGATATAAAGGTGTGTAAGGATTTTGACAGATTCCAGCTTTTCCACCTGGGTGTAGGTATTCAGGCTGATGTTGATGTGGTAACCCAGCCCCCCCGCTTCCACGACGATAAACGTCGGGCTTTTGTGTGTAATATTTCCCTTGATGTATGTGATCATGTTTGTTGGCGCCAGGTTTTCCAATAACAGGGCCTGGCGGTGTATTTTCAAAATGATTGCGAAGGTACGAAGATGAATGAGAAGTAGAAAAAACCGGCTTCACTTTTACAGCGCTCACCGCTTCAGGGTATACAGGTAGTAATTTTCTCCTTTGAGGTTATAACGGTCAAATGACTTCCAGAGCACCGCCCTGGGATAACGGGCCTGGGCCAGCGGGCGGTTGGTTAGGACAACCACTCCGCCAACATTCATGTATTCCGCAAACAGGAGCAGTTCCTGTTCCGGAGGCAGGTAGATCTTTTCCGTCCATTTAAAAAAGGAAAAACGCTCACCGTCCGGCAGGAAGTAGAACTGCCGGCCCGCATACCCCCCCACCGGAGCGGCTTCAAATTTGTTGATCGCCACTACCGGCACATTTTCGGGCACCTTCTCCCGGATGAACAGGCCGGCCTGCCGGGCATTGGAAAAAGGATGATGGTACTCCTTGTAAAGCGCCATCGCATTGTACCGCACCTGAAATAAAAGGATTAGGGCTAAAACCCCGATCTGAAAGCGGGAAAACCGCCCCTTTTCGGCCAGGTACAATTGCAGGCTGAAAAGAAAGAAAACGAAGTACATTCCCCATTGGCGCACCCCTCCCGCATAAAATGCAAACCCGAACAGCAAAAAACCAATGCTGAAGAAAGTGAAAGTAAGCAAAACCCTCCGGTTCGGCAGGAAAAACAGGGCGAGAATGATCGCCACCAGAATACTCAGCCCAATGCCAGTAGCAGTCACTCCAAATACATTGGTATCCGGGATGGACCCGATCAGGTAGGTATTGGCGAAAGCTCCCTGAAAAGTCCTGGCGATGGCCTCCTGGCTGAAAGGTTCCACAAAAGCCGCCTGTATATTACGCTCGCCGGAGCGGGGGAAAACCGTCAGTAAAAAGGCAACTACACCGAAGAAAAGAGCGAGCCCAACCCGCCGTAAAGGCAGGTCTTCCCGGAGCGCCCGCCAGTTGCGGGAGGCCAGCTGTGGATAAACGATATACAGGTATAGGGCCGCCGCCATCAGTACTGCATATACCTCCGTCTGGCACAGCAGGAACAGGGCGGCCGCCAGCGGCAGGGAGCGTTCCCTGTATTCCGGGGCCCAGGCGCAGCAGGCAGCGCCCAGGAGCAGGACAAAGGCATAGCCCCGGCTTACGACCCCGTATTCAAAGCAGGTGAAATAAGTGAACAACACGGCGATGCGCAACCACCAGGGATACCGTTGCAGAAAAAACAGGGCTGCCAGCCCGCCGAGGGCCACCGGAAGGTGCGCCACCTGGATCAGTACGTCATCGGCCACCCAACCGGAAAGCGGGGCCCACAATTTCAGGTAGAGGTACCAAAGGGCCGGATGCCCTTCGAAATACAGTGTGGAAAGCAAGGTCCAAAGGGATTGGCCGCGCGACAACAGCCAGGCCTGCCATTCGTCTTTCCAAAGCTCGTGGTACCGGAATTTGAAAAAGGTGAAGGCAATGGCAAAGACGATGAAAACGCCTGCTTGTATCCACCGGTTTTTGACAGGATTATGCATTGAGGATACCAAACCTGTTTGAAGGTTATGTTTTATGATTTTGTTTTTGTTGTCGAAATCAAAAGGCCCTCTAAGGTAAGAAAAGTCCTTCTCTTTCAGAACCCGATAGCCGCCGGGGCCAATAATTCTCTGATTGTTTGGTAAGAGAGGCAAGGGAATGTTTAACTTCGCTTTGGCAAATTTATAGGAGCTATATTACCTCTCAACGCCTAAAAAAATCTATTTTGGCATAGTTTTGCTGAAAAAAACGGATCGATTAATGGCGAAAGCTGATGCGTTTGGCATAGACGGACAACCGAGGCTACTGGGGCACCCTGCTGGCCTTTTTGTCTTGTTCTTCACAGAGTTATGGGAGCGCTTTTCCTATTTCGGGATCCGTGGTATTCTCGTCCTTTTTCTGGTTGCCCAGACTACCGGGAACAACCCGGGCTTCGGCTGGAGCAACCAGGAAGCCCTTGCGCTTTACGGCTGGTATACCATGTTGGCCTACCTGGCCGCCATCCCCGGCGGCATCCTGGCCGGCCGCTGGCTGGGCCAGCGCCGGAGCGTTCTCGCCGGGGGGCTGATCCTCTGCCTAGGTTACGGCTTGCTCGTTTTCGATGGAACCGGCACTTTTTACACGGGGTTGACGCTCGTCGTCCTGGGGGTCGGTTGCCTCAAACCCAACATCACGGGTATGGTGGGGGCTTTATATTCGCCGGATGATGATCAGAGAGACATTGGTTTTACCATATTTTACATCGGCATCAACGTAGGAGCCTTCCTTTCCACTCTGGCTGTCGGCTGGGTTGCCGTCCGCATAGACTGGCACCTGGGCTTTGGGCTGGCTGGGCTGGGCATGCTGATCGGGCAGGCCGTTTACATTTTCGGCGGAAAATACCTGAAAGGGGTAGGCGAACCGCCGGTGAAGGATGTACAGGAAGCCGGCGCTGAGCAGGAGGATTCCTCGCCGGGCCGGCGCACTTTCCTGCTGGCCGTTTCGACGGTTATCGTCATATCTGTTCCTTTCCTGCTTACCGGACAGCCTGCCGCGTTCTTTACGGTTGCCTTTTTCGGCCTCATGGCCTGGCAGGCCATTTCCATGTACCGCGAATCCACTCCCCTGGAGCGCGACCGCCTGCAGGCGGTCTTTTTCACCCTTCTCATCCTGGTGGTTTTCTGGAGCGCTTTCGAACAGGCAGGGGGCCTGATGAACCTCTTCGCCCAGCAAAAGGCCGACCGGATGCTGTCGGGTTTTGAGGTGCCTGCGCCCTGGTTCCAGTCTCTGAACCCTCTGTATATCATCCTTTTCGGAACACCGGTCGGCATAGCCTGGCTGTGGTGGAAAAGGCAGGGCAGGGAGGCCTCCCCCCTCTTCAAAATGGGGTTGGGCACCATCATCATGGGCATTGGCTTCCTGTTCATGACGGCCGCCTCCGGAGAGTTCGCGTCCAGAGGGGAATCTGCTATGTACTGGCTGGTGCTGGCCTACCTGCTGCTTACCCTGGGAGAGCTCTTTGCTTTCCCGGTCGCCCTTTCCTTTATCACGAAATTGTCACCGCCCCGCTATTCCTCAATGGTACTGGCGCTCTATTTTGTCGCGATAGGATTGGGGCACAAGCTGGCGGGAATACTGGGCGAAACCGCTCAACATCTCGGCGATTTTGCGATATTTACTGGCATTGCCATCAGCTGTGTATCCGTAGGGTTGCTGGTGCTGCTGCTACTCCGGCCGCTGAAACGCCTGGCCCACGGAGCAGAAGGGCTGCCGGGCAGCCATTTCGAGGAGCAGGAAGGCTTCGAACTGGCCGACCAGCCGGAAGCGGAAGAGGAATGGGCAAAAAAGAATAAAGGATTTTAACCGAAATATAAACGGATCATTTTTTCGGCATTGCCGTAACTAACAAAATCAATAAACGAAAAACTTATGGATTTCGCATTAGGTTTACTCATTTTCGGCTGGGTGTTCGTTCTGATCTGGGTGCCGCTGGTGGTCTATTCCCAGAGAAAGATGCACCCCGAAGCGCTCTTTACCCTTTTCTTTGCAGAATTGTGGGAAAGGTTTTCCTTCTACGGAATGCGCGCCATCCTCATCCTTTATATGACCAAGGTCCTGTTCGACCAGATGGTGCAGGGAGAGGCCGACGCCCGGGCTTACGGCATCTATGGCGCCTACAATGCGCTCCTCTACGCCTCCCCGCTGATCGGGGGCATTCTGGCCGACCGCATCATGGGCTTCCGGCACGCCGTCATCACCGGCGGTATTTTTATGGCTGCCGGGCAGTTCGCCCTGGCCACCACCGCCGGCAATGACCTGG
>CAYQKY010000149.1:0-22197 GCA_964418125.1 uncultured Phaeodactylibacter sp. | reverse complement strand
ACGGAGGATAAAGACTTCGGGGAATGGGTTTTCGCTCACCAGATTAAAGGCCTTACTATAATTTTCCTCCGATATGATAAAGACAGCTTCTCTATTGTTTTGAAATACCTTATCACTCTATTAGAGGAACTGAAGGACTCTTCTGATATCAAGGAAAATGAATTCATAACACTAAATAAGAATAAAGTACGCAGGCGAAAAATCTAGGAGCCTGATAAAAATTTAACCTCCCCCCTGCCACCTCCTCCCCCTCCCCACTGTCATACAGGTGTTTTAAAAAATTAACGGCTACTATTCAAAGTTGGACAGCCCGTACACCGTACACGGCCGAGGGCTGCCATTGGCCCGTACATCCCCGAATCGATTTCGGGGCAGGCGTACACGCTCCGGGAACATTCTGTCCAACCTTAGCCAATTTACCCACTGTTCATTTCATAAACCTTATCCAATGAGTAAGATCCTTAAAATGGCGCTCGGCCTGCTGATCGCTGCCGGTATTTTCGCCTGCCAAAAAGATGAGATTGAAACGCCTCCGCCTGCCGGCACGGCTCCGGTGGTTGTGCAGTTCGGCGCAGATGTAACGATCGCCGAAAATGCAGGCGCGAAGGAGATCAGGGTCCAGTTCAACAAAGCCGCTTCCCGCGCCGGAACCGTTATCATCGAAGTGACGGCCGACCTTCCGTCTGCCTTCCAAATAACACCGCCCGCTAAAAACGGCGTACTGGAACTGCCGGTGGAAAAGGGAGCCCAATACGCAGGCTTCAGCCTCTGGCCGACAAACAATACCGTAGTTGATGACGACCGAACCATCACCTTTGAGATCACGGACGTCACCAAAGGCTTTGAGATCGGCGCCAAAAAAAGCCTGATCGCTACCATAGTAGACGACGAGTCTCCGGCCGAACCGGTTGCCAAAGCCAATTTCTCCCCGGCAAGCGGCAGCCTGAGCCGGAACCAGGCAGAAGGGGCCGAGATCACGATAGCGTTCTCCAGGCCACTGCCTTCCGCCGGCAAAGTAGCGCTCGAGCTGAGCGGCGGCGCCTACGAAGAGCGCCTCACCACCGAACCCGCCCTGGACGGCAACGGCAAACTGGAACTACAGGCTCCGGCAGGCGCCACTTCCGTGAGCTTTATCGCCAAGCCTGTCTTCGGCGCTTCCTGGGACGGGGACAAAACCATCACTTTCGCCATCACGGCTACCGACGGCGGAATCGAAAAGGGCACGCAACTGTCCTACCAGCTGAGCCTGCCCGGTGATGCCCCGGTGGCCGGCCGGCCGAAATCCTGGGAGTCCATCGGCGGCGGCTGGCGCTTCAAGGAGGCCTACGAGTACGATGATGCGGGCCGGATCGTCAAAAAACACTGGGAGAAAGAAACGCCGGCGTTTTCCCAGGGTACAACCGCTTACCAGTATGCCGACAATGGCCTGATCGAAAAGGCGATCTACCATTCAGGCCGGGAAGAGCTGTTCATCCAGGAGAACGGCAGGATCGTCCGGTCGGAGGCCGTCTCCAATGGCGTAATGATCTCTTACAGCGAGTACGAATACAACGTCTTCGGCCGCCTGAGCGCTCAGACGGAGTATCACCGCCAGCCATCAGGAGAATACCTTCAGGATTTCAAATTTGTGTATGAGTACGAAAATAACGGCAATGTCACCAGGCAGCTGACGTACACCTGGCAGGCCAATTCCGGGGAGTTCACGTTGCATTCCACCCGCACCTATGGCGCTTACAACTATACCATTGATAACCCCTTCCCGATGATCGAGGTGATCCCGGGGGTAGTCATGCAGCGCCACCTGCCGGGCATCTTCCACATGGAAGAGAACGGCGCCGATATACGGTATACCATCCAATATGATTACGGCTTCGGCGGCACGCTGCCGGTGCGGCGGTATATTAGCGGCGGGGGGACGTCGGAGGTGACGGATTATGAGTATTATTGAGGGGATGTGTAGAGCGCTTGTCTGGCAATAAAGGAAAGCTCCCAATCCAAAATGGCAGGATTGGGAGCTTTTTTAAGTTACTTGAGCTTCAGAGCAAAACGAAAAACGATGAAGGAGTACCTCTGCCAACCTCTATTTCAAAATTGGGAAGACTCCTGTTTCACCAAATTTTCATCCATTTATTTGCAGTATGGGCTTTATAATCTTCCCAGAATAAAACCTAAAACTACTGCTGCAAGAATCCAAGGAATGATCTGATCAGGTTCCTCTTCTTCAAAAATTGAAGTTAACCCGGGAAGATTAGCATCTTTCGACAAACTAATCATTAAAGGTTTCAAAGTCTTTAATGAGGTATTTCCCGAAGAATTGCTTTCATTGGTTTCAATACTTTTGAGAAGTTGGATTACATCTTCTAATTGTTCCTTTTTCATCAGAATGGTTTTTTGAAAAAATTATTGAGGTAAAATTCATTACACTTTCGAATCAGAACTCTTCCGTTTACAAAATTCCAATAAGATACAAGAGCAACAAAAGCCACTTTTCCTCATCGCTAAGTGTCTTGGGTTTATCACTTCCTTTATTTGAGACAATGAAGGAAACTGCTTTTGCAAGACGTTTCTTCTTTCTAGGGTTCATTTGAAAAGTTCTCTGGTATTCGGGATGAAGGAGCCAGTCGATCAGCCAATCAATAAAATCTTCTAGTGAGTATTTGCCCACAGGAAAATCATCATCAAGTCCTTGGTCATTATTCTCTACAAGCGTTTGCAATGATTTTAATGCCATTTCAATTTTTTCATTATCAGACATTGCCATTTGGTTTTAATTAAAAATTCAAAACGATATGATTATGGAGATAAAGCCTTTCGAAACTGGATCAAAACTGTATAAATTGATTATTCAGTTTATTTGAATCAATCTTTTCAAAAATATTTAATGATTATTGATTTTTCCTATCCATCTTCCATCCCCCCCCTCCCATCCAACATCCACCCCCATCCATCCAAAATTCGCCGCCATCCACCCAAATTCCGCCCCCTCCCCTTGCCCCCTTTACTTTTTTTCCCGATCTTGGATTTATCCATCGCCATCAAGCTGAATTTCCAGAATTGTAGTTCTTCGATGTTATAGAGAGGATTGCACAAACTGACGTGCTTCCCTCACTAAGATCCATCGCCCCAAAAACACCAAACCATACCCATGAACAGGATTAGCCTATATCTTCATATTATAACCGCGCTGTGGATACTTGTACCCGGCTCGTCCCTCCCCGGCCAGTCCCCAACCTTCCGCCATTACACCACCGATCATGGCCTGCCCAGCTCCGAATGCTTCGACATCGTGCAGGACGATGAGGGTTACATCTGGATCGCTACCGACAATGGCCTGAGCCGCTTCAACGGCTACGAGTTTGAGAACTTCGGGCCGGAACAGGGGCTTCTGGACAATACCGTGTTCAAGACCTATAAGGACTTTCGGGGGCGGCTCTGGTTCTCCACCATGAGCGGCGACCTGTACCGCTACGAGAACGACAGCATAACGCCCTATGCCCACAATGACATCATCCGGCAATTCAGGGGGCAGTTCGAATATGTCAAATACATTCACATGGATACCAGCGGCACGCTGTATGCAGCAACCAAGGGCGCCGGCTTACTCCAGATCTACCCCAATGGAGAGTGGGAAAAGAAATACGATCAAAAGTGCGGCGCCCACATTTTACAGCTGAAAAAAAACGCGCTGATCTTTAATAACCCTTGCTCAGAAGCAAAAAACGAACGAAGATCTAGCCTGGGAAAAAGACCGCTGTTATTGGCAAAAGAAGGCCAGGAAAAAGAAATTACCCAACTCGTCCTGAAACGACCCTCACTCGGCAATGAGTTACTTTTTCGCCTGTGCGAAGAAGAGCACCTCTTGTGGTCGGAGGGCGCCCTATATCACATCAGCAATGGTGCCGTCAGCTGGCAAAGGGCCTATCCGGAAACCGTCCTGGCCATCTGGCAGCGCCCGGATGGTAGCCTCTACCTGGGGCATCATTACAAAAAAGGCCTGCGCCAATTCTCCGGCCTGGAAGCGCTCCGGCAGGGAAAGGGCAGGGAAATGCTGAACGGTCTATCGATATCCGGTATTTGCGGAGACCGTAGCGGAAAACTCTGGATCAGCACTTTGGATGATGGTATTTATTACTTGCCCAATGAAGGTATTCAGGTATACGCCCTAAAACAAAGCTCGTCCGGGAGACAGGTTTCAGCAGTTTGCCTGAAAAATGAGGACGAACTTTTTGTCGCGCTCGGCAACGGAGATGTTTATGCCTATAAGCGGGGGGGAAACCGATTTTACCAGCTCCTGAAAAGCCCCTATGACAAACAGATCTATTGCCTGGAATACAATCCCTTATTTTCCAGGATGTGGAAAGGGGCTTTCGCCCTGCAGTTTCAGGAAGAAGGCCAGGAACAATTTCTCGTGGTACGCAACAGTACCGCCAACGGCGGCGCCTGGCCTCCTGCCTACAAAAAGATCCAATTTACCGAAAGAGGCAGCATCTGGGCCTGCGCTGCCGGAAGTAGCGGCTTTGCCCGCATCAACCGGGCCTCCGGCAAAATAGAATTTCATTCCAAGGCCTATTCCTGGGGCAATGTCCGCGTTTTTGCCATTCTGGAAGACTTCAGCCAGAGCGTGTGGATCGGTAAGGGCGACGGGCTTTTCCAGTTCCGTCAGGACAGCCTGTACCGCCCGCCCCACCTCCACCCTGCCCTGAAATTACGGGTAGAGGAGATAGCTCAGCTTGCTGACAGCACCCTGGTGTTCGGCGCCAAAGGCGGCGGCATCGTCCTGTGGAAGGAGGATCATTTTGTTCAGCTAAATACAGAAGATGGGCTGGCTTCCAACATGATAAAAAAGCTGCATATCGATAGCCGTCAGCGCATTTGGGTTGGCACACCCAACGGACTGACCCGGATCAGCCGCCACCAGCGGCCTGGCCACTCTATTACCACCGATAGTTTCTCCATTACCACCCTCTCCATGGCCGACGGCCTGCCGTCCAATGAGATCAACGACATCGATTCCCGGGGCGAGGAAGTATGGGTAGCCACCACCCGGGGATTGGTAAAACTACCCATTATCGAGGCCGCTAAAAGCAATCCGCCGCCCCCGATCATTGACGCCCTATGGGTGAACGGTAGCGCAACCAATACCGACAGCCTGCCTCCTCTACACTGGCGCCAAAACAACCTGATGCTGAAATTCCTGGCCTTCAACTATCCGCTCAACGGAAAGATCAACTACCGCTATCGGTTACAGCCCGATCATTCATGGACAACTACGGACCTGCGCTCCGTCAATTACCCCCATCTGCCGCCCGGAAAATACCGCTTCGAAATCCAGGCTCAAAACGAAATGGGCCAGTGGAGCGCTTCGGCCTTCCTGCCCTTCGAGATCCGCTCCCCCTACTGGCAGCGCTGGTGGTTTCTTTTGCTGGGCGCCCTTTTCCTGGCAGGGATCGGCTATGCCTATTACCAAAACCGCACCACCCGGCTCAAACGCTACGCTGAACTGCAACGCCAGCGCGCCGAACAGGCCCGGGAAAAGATTAAAATGGAACAGGAAATGAACCGGCTCAAACAGGCTGCTCTGCGCGCCCAGATCAATCCTCATTTCATCTTCAACTGCCTGAATTCCATCCAGAATTTTATCATGGACGGCAAGCGGGACGAGGCAGTACACTACCTCTCCCGCTTCGCCCGCCTGATCCGCCTGGCGCTGAACTTTTCCCTGGAACAAAGGATCAGCCTGGAGGAGGAAGTCAGGATGCTGAACACCTACCTGGAGCTGGAAAAGATGCGGTTCGGGAGCGGCTTTGATTATCAGGTCGAAGTGAAAGGCAACCTCAACACCTTCGATATCATGATCCCGCCCCTGTTGATCCAGCCCTATGTGGAAAACGCCATCGTCCATGGCATGGCAGGCACAACAAAGAACGGATTAGTCCGTATAACCTATGAGCAGAGTAACGGGCACCTGGTTGCCACGGTATTCGACAACGGCATTGGCATCACCGAATCGATGCGCCGGAAGGCCGGTGCGGCCAACCTGCATCAATCCGTAGGTATGACCATTACGGAGAAGCGGCTGGAACTGGCCCGCCCGGAACAACAGAAAAGCGCGGTATACATCGAAGAACTGAAAGGGGAAAATGCAGAAATATGCGGTACTAAGGTTACCGTCAGGATCGGAATGGAATAGTAGCCGGATTATTTGTTAACTTGCTATCAGCTCCCGGCTGATGACACACCTAGCCCAGACGAAATGCGAACGCCACGTTCAACAACCCTGTTTCTCCGCCTCTTTTTTTGCGGTATTTGCTGCCTGTTCGCGGGAAAAGGCCTTCTGGCGCAAAGCCAGCCTGGGGCCCGGGCCAGCCTCGCCGGGCGCTGCCTTTGCCAATCCGGCCTTTCCGATACTACTTCTGTTGATTTCCTTCGCGAGCATCCGGAGATATTCCAACCCTTTCGGCCGGAACGGGAATTCGAACCATCCCAAAACCCGGTCTGGTTAAAATGCGTCCTGCCCTTTGGCCAGATACAGGCAAGCCGCCTATTTCTCACGGTAGGAATATTTGACGAAGCAGCCTTGTATCTACAGTCCAAAGAAGGAACAATGATCAGGGAAAGAACCGGGCGCATGGTCCGGCCCGGCGAGCGGGCTTACAAGGGTTATCCCTATGCCTTTGTTATTGATACTTTCAGGATTGCCCAAGCCCCGGTTTTTATCCGGTTAAAAGACTTTTTACCCCTTGGCCACCCCCGCATTCTGCCGCGCCTCTACGATGAACGGACTTTTTTTGAAAGGTCCGGTAAATTAGAAGCCGGATTGCGCAGGCAACACTTCATCTTTGGCATTCTGGGCGGGACTTTTGTGGCGTTCTTTCTTTTTCCCCTTGCCTATTTTGTGTTCAACCGGCAGCGGTATTTCCTGTACTACGCCGTGTATGTGTTGCTCAGTTTCATTTTTGTGTGCTTCACCTTCGAGCGTTTCGGCCACATGGACCTTCTTTTCTCCAATGCGCCCAAACTGATGGAACACATTGAAACCCCGCTGAATTCTTTTTCGATCATTTTTTACTTCCTTTTCCTGCGTTCTTTTCTCGATGCCAAGGAGAAGGCGCCGCTGCTCCACTGGCTGCTCGGTTTTCTGGTTGTTTACCAGCTGAGCTTCCAGGTGCTGGACCTTTTCGTGTTCAAGCTGATATTCAACAACTATGAGGTGGCTTACAAATACGCCGCCCTGGGCACCATCCCGGGACTTCTGACCTGCCTCTACCTGCTTTTTGTCGTTTTCCGGTGGAAAAGGGCCGACGCTACCTTCATCGGGATCGGCATGGTGTTTTTCCTCGCCGGAGTGGTCGCCTCCATCCTGGAATTTGAGGGCAAGATCCCCTCTGCACCCTATTCGCTTTTTGACAACCACCATATATTTTTCCAGTTCGGGATCGTTCTGGAGTTGTTCTTTTTCTCCTTTGCCCTGAGCCATCGCAACCGGTCTACCGTGCGCGCCAGAATAGAAGCCCAGAGCCGCCTCCGGCACCTGGAAGAACTGGACCAGGCCAAAAACCGGTTGTTTACCAATATTACCCACGAATTCCGGACTCCCCTCCAGGTCATCCTCGGTGTGGCCGAACAGATCCGAAAAGCGCCCCGGCTGCAATTGGAACAACGCCTCGGCCTCATTCGAAAAAACGGACAGCATCTTTTGTCCATGGTTAGCCAAATGCTGGACCTGGCAAAGCTGGAATCCGGACACCTGCAGCTCCAGCCTGTCTGCAGCGACGTCATCCCATACCTGAAATATATGGCCGACTCCAGCCGTTCCGCCGCAGCAGGGAAAAATATAAACATACATTTCGAATCAAAAGTGTCAGCATTGGAGATGGATCACGACCCCGAACGGCTCCGGCAGGTTGTCTACAACCTGTTGTCGAATGCTATCCGGTTCACTCCGGAGGGGGGAGAAATACAACTGTGTGTGGAAATGGAGCCCTCGCCTCCGGATGGCATTGCCACGGATGAGCCGTTTCTTTCCGGGGGAGCAGGCGCAACCGGATACTGCCTGGTGATCAGTGTTCTGGATAACGGCATTGGAATGGACGAAGAAACGCAGGCCCGTATCTTCGAACGCTTTTATCAAGCCCCTCCCGAATGGGGAGGATCGGCTAAAGAGGGCCATTCTGACAGACTCACTGCCGCTGCCGGCCTTCGGGGGGATCGAGGGGGGCTGGATCTGGCCAGCACGGGCATCGGCCTGGCTCTGGTGAAAGAGTTGGTGGCATTGATGAACGGAAGAATAACCCTGGAAAGCCAAAAGGGAAAGGGAACTGCCTTCAGAGTTGAACTTCCCATCACCAGATTGGCAAAAAAGATTGGAGGTGGCCGGTTTTTGAACCAAAATGAAGAGCTGAAGCCTGCCCCACCCTCCTCACAGGGCCGGCAAAAATCGGTATTCCCCCCAGCCATGGCTTCCGGAGAAATGTTACTTATTGTCGAAGACAATGAAGATGTGCGTTATTACCTCAGAAGCCTCCTGGCCGATTCCTACCAGGTCGTTGAGGCTGTCGATGGCGAAGAAGGCCTGGCTAAAGCCATTGAACTGATCCCGGATATCATTATAAGCGACATTATGATGCCTGGAATAGATGGCAATCAGCTTTGCAGGGCTTTAAAAAACGACCCGCGCACCAGCCATATTCCCATTATACTCCTTACGGCTAAAGCTACCGAACAGGATAAAATTTCCGGGCTGGAGCACGGAGCCGACGGATACCTCTACAAACCCATCAACGAACAGGAGCTATCTCTCCGCCTTCAGAACCTGATCGAGCTGCGTCAGAAGATACGGGAGAAGTACGGTAAAATAAGCCCTATGGAATTGACTAAAACCGAAGAGCCCGGCCATGAGGTGATGTTCCTGGATAAGATCAATCAGATCGTGCTCCGCCATCTGGAAGATGAGAACTTCGGGCCGGATTCCCTTTGTACTGAAGCCGGCATCAGCCGGACCCAGTTGTACCGAAAGTTGAATGCCCTCACCGGCATGCCCCTGGCCAGGTATATTCGGTCCGTCCGCCTACATGCAGCCAGAAAGCTGCTGGAAACCACCCGGCTTAGAATCGGAGAGGTTGCCTACAAGGTGGGGTTTAAAGACCCCAGCTATTTTACCCGAACCTTTTCCCAGGAGTTCGGCATGACGCCTTCCAAACTGCCCAGGAAATGAAAGCTTATAGAAAGGGTGGGGGTTTCATAGACCCTGTTTGGGAAAATAGTACCGGATTTCGGGACGCAATCACCAATTTAAAATATGTAATTTCCACAAATTTGAGCCCAGGTATTTTGAGCGCTTCCCGCTGACTGGTTATTACTGACACCCGAGGGAGCAGGCTCTACAGGTAGGGGCACTCCGGAAAGCCGAAGAATTGCCTTTGTCTGAAATAAAGTGGAAATGAATGGAAATGCCGTTTTGCCCATTGCTTTTCCAAACATTTCTTATTTCGATGCATTTCCACCCATTGGGTTTTCGGTGTGCGCTCATAGATCCGACCTTACAACTTCTACCTGCCTCCGAAAGTTCGCCGGGCTATTCAGGACAAACAGGTCCTGCCGGCCGGAGCGGGAACGAATGAGCAGCCCGTTGCGGGCAAGCCCGAACAGCAGGAACTCTTCCATTTCCATGATCTCTGCCAATGGGATCGTGAGGGAAAGATGACTGTCCGGAAATTCCACCTGCTCAAATTGCAGGTGGCCGGCAAACAGGAGGAGCTGCCCGGAAAGCCGCCTGTGCCCGTTCCAGAGCCAGGCTTCGGTAGTGATAATGGGTTGCCCGGGCATCGGTTGAAATGAATTGGATACAGGATACAAAGGTAAAAGCAGCGCCCTTAACAGGCTGGATCATCTAATATCCAGCTACATTCCTCCATTATTTGATGAGGTTGAGCTTAAATTCGGCCAATATTGTACAATCTGAACAACAATACACTTAAAAACCCAATTATGCCCCGAATCATCATTATCGACGACGAAGCCCACGCTCGTTCCTGCCTGCGTAAAATGCTGGCCCAGTACTGCCCGAAAGCTAAGGTCATTGGTGAAGCCGACAGCGTTACTGCCGGCATTTCCCTCATCCTGAAAAAGAAACCAGAAGCGATCTTTCTCGATATTCAGATGAAAGATGGCACCGGGTTTGACCTGCTGGGCCATTTTCCCCGCCCGGATTTTGACATCATATTTACCACCGCCTTCGATCAATTTGCGGTGAAGGCTTTCAAATTTAACGCTCTTGATTATCTGGTCAAACCGATCAACCCCAATGAATTATGCCGATCCATCAGCAAAGCCCAGGCAAAACGGGACCGCCAGTTGTACTTCGAACAACTATCTCAATTGATTGAAATGACCCACAATCGAAACCCGAAAAAGATCGCCATCTCTACCAGCGAGGGCCTGATCCTGCTGAAGTTGAAAGAGCTGACTCGCCTGAAGTCCAGCGGCAGCTACACCACCTTTTTCACCCGCGACGGCAAGAAGGTAATGGTCGCCCGCACCCTGAAAAAGTTCGAAGAGATACTCCCCACGGACACATTCTTCCGCCCCCACCAGTCCCACATTGTCAATCTGAATTTTGTGCAGGGCATACTCCGGGAGGATGGCGGCTACGCATTGATGGAGGATGGAACCCGGATCCCCATCTCCGGCCGGAAAAGAGAGGAATTTCTGGGGCTGCTGGCGGGGAGCAGTTTGTGAGTGTGTAAAAGTGTGTGGGTGTAAAAGTGTAAAGGTACGGGGGGCAAAGAGCTCCTATCCCCCTCGTTTACACCTTCACACCTTTCCACTTTTACACATCCTTATTATTCAGATATCGGATAAGCCCAAGTGTCTGATTGCGCGTTTTATCAACAAGCCGATGCAATTCTGTTAATATTGGGGGCGACAGGTTACCTATGTCCTCAAATAGATACAACATGCTTTTCACCTCACTGGCAGAGCTGGAAGATATTTCATAAAAGCGGATCTGGCCATTATCGCTGAAACGCCCAAATCCCTCAGCGATATTATTCATCGTCGAAATAGCAGCCCTCCTGAATTGAGAACGAGTGTCCCAATCTTTAGAAAGGGGGCCGCTCGTACTGCATTCAAATACTTTTCTGGCCAATAACATTTACACACCTCCTACTCCCCATACACCTTCCCATCCACCACCAAACTCGTATTCTCCCCCACTGCATACGGCGTCTCGGCCCCCGAAATGTTCACCTTACTCAGGGAGGCGCAGGCTTCCTCATATCCGGCCTGTTCCTGGGCCAGGCGGATGCCGGTGCGGCTCTTCAGCAGCTGGGCATCGGAGATGGTAACTTTGGAACGTTCTTCACTGGAGACCCCCACCCTGGCGTTGCGGATGTCGACCCAGCGGGCGGTGAGCTCCGTATCTTCACTGGCGCTGATGGCCTCATTCCCGATACGGCCCATGAAGATATTGGTCAGATTGGCCTTAGCCCCAGTAAGGGCTATGCCGTTCTTTTCCACATTCAGGAAAGTGGCCCGGCTGGCCGTGCCGCTGCAGGAATGGCATCGGAAGGCATCGCCCTTGACATCGGCAAAACGGCTTTGTTCCAGAGAAAAATCTGCGCGGACGACGCTCAGGTATTCCGTCCCGCCCCGGTTACCGGCAAAGGTACAGGCGTAGAAAGTGACGGGGGATTCGTAAAAAGTGACAGCGCCACCCAAAGGGCCGCTCTGTTCGCCGGGGGCAGACAGCCCCTCGAAGCGGGTATACGACAGGCTGGAGCGCTGCCCCGCTCCGATGACGGCCACCCCTTCGCCCGAACCATCGGAAGAACGGATAACTACGGGGGCTTCCTCCCTTCCCAGAGCAAATACCGGCGAGTAGCTGATGATGCGCGCCCCTTCCGCCAGTTCGAGCACAGCGCCGGCCTCCAGTTGGAGGCGCTTGCCGGCGGGGATTACGAGCTCATCGGCCAGCGTCCAGTTGCCGGCGGGAACAGAAAGGGTATGTCCTCCGTCCAGTTGCCGGATGAAGGCAAGGCCAGCATAGGTGGCGGGCTTTCCCATCAGCTTATCAGCCGGGGGCGACAGCCCGGCCTCCGGCGCCGAAAGGACGGCTATCGTTTTTTCTCCGGGCTCCAGTCCCAGGAAGTTGTAATGTACTTTCAATCCTGAAGCGAGGCCCTCGTTCCAGGTAAGGCCTGCGGGGGCCCTGAAATGATGAAGGTGAAATTTGTTGTTCCCCTCTCTGGCCCGCGAGTCGATGACCACGGGCTTATCCGGGTAAAAGAAGGCATCCCCCGAGCTGAGGTAGGCCACTTCCAGGGGAAGACCCTGCTGGTTTTGGAACTGAACGGCCAGGCGCTCTCCTTCCTTTTGATGAAAATGGGCGATGAGTTCTTTGCTTTCCGGATTCAGGACGGACCGTATGTGCGCCTGATTCGCGTACAGCTGCTCTTTGGGAAACTCGTAAAACGGCAATGTCAGGTAAACCTTGCGCAGTACGGCATGGAGCTCTTCCTTATGCTTTTCGAAAAAGCCATCCAGAAATTCCGGCCGGCTGACGATGCTGGCCTGTTGAATATAGTGGCGTTTGAACACCTCGTTATTGTAGATCAGGCCGATGATGGACTCCTGCTCGAGCCAGTAGTGGCGGGTAAACAGGTCGGGCTCTTCCATGAACATCTTCATACTGCCCGGTTCGCTTTTGCCCAGGTCCTCAAATTCGCGGACGATGGGCTCCGCCAGGCCGGTCACAGGGTTGAAGTAGAACCGCATATTGGCTTTGCTCAGGGGGTGCTTGTTGTTCATCAGGTCGGAAACGATGAACATCCTGGCCATCTTTTCCATGTCGAAGAAATTCTCCGCAGGCAGGCTGCCGGCCATTACATCCTGCCACATCCGGCGCATCAGGAGCAACTGGGCGCGGGCGCCGTCTTCTTCCATCAGCTTGCTTTCGCGGTAGGGATCCAGCTTCTTCTCCAGTTTGAAGATGATGCCCTCCCGCAGCCGGTTGTTCTCGATGAGGTGCTTGTCAAAACGCTCCTCCATGTAGAAAAGGCCGGTGGATTTACCGTTGATCGATACGTTTACAAAATCGACCCGCATGCCGATCAGGCCCAGTTCCTCCAGCAGGCGGAAGGCCAGCCAGTCGGTCAGATATCCCCTGGCTGTCGGCACCAGCATGGCGAAGCGCTTCATCCCTTCAACCGTATCATCACCCCTCACCTTCACCTCAAAAGACCACTTGTTGGGGTTGCCCACGTGCGTCCTGGACACTACGCCGGTAAGGGCGATCTTCACGTCGTGCTCCTTCCCATTGTAAGTCATCCGGGCAGGGAACTCCTCCTCCTTGAAAGCCGGGTTGATGTATTTTTCCTGCATGGCCTGCTCCCGCAGATACTGGATCCGAAGCAGGTGCTTGAACTTGATGTCGAGCTTCACATCGTCCGGCTCCGCCATCTGCCCCTGAGCATATTTCTTAATGAAAGAAAAGTCCAGGCGGGACAGGTCCTTCACGATGGGCACGAAATGCTGGGTCTGCCCGGAGAGATAGAGGTACCTCCCGTAGTTAAACACTCCGAAGAAAAACAAGGCGAAAAAGAGGAACCCGGCAGTCCCCATCAACCAGAAAGGCACTCGTTCTCTTTTCCGAACCACATTGCGTACCCTCTCTGCCAGGCGGGAGTTATTTCTTATGGTTTTGACTTTCATGATCAGTTTTGTTCTTTTTTATCTCACACTTGCTTTTCCGTATTCAGCTCCGTAAAGGATCCCTTTCACGTCTTCAAAATTGGGCGCAAACGGCTGCCCGTCTACCATGACGCCCGAATTGGCCTCGATCAGGTAAGGGCGCTCGGCGCCTTCGATCACCACACGTTCGAGGCTGGCGAAACCCGGCCCGAATTCCGGTTTTTTCATAAAGGTGGTCAGCCCGACCCGGCTGTTGGACACCCTGGAGTCGGAAACGATGAGCTTCGAGCGGTCTTTGCTGGTCAGGGCGATCTCAGCCCTATCGATCTCCACGAAACTTGCCGTCATACTGCTGCCCTCTCCGGAACTGAGGCCCTTGTCGCCGATACCCTTCATATAGACATGGCTGACCGAGATCTCGCTTCCGGAGACGTCGATGCCATCGTTGCCGACGTTGATGAAGCTGGAGTTGGCCACCGACCCCGTACAGAAGTCACAGTCGAAGGCATCGGCATTGATGTCTTTGAAAAGGCTCCTTTCCATGGTAAAGTCGGCGCGGATGACGTTCAGGAAATCGTCGCCGTCCTGGTTGCCGATGAAGGCCACGCCGTTGAAATCCACCGGCGTTTCGTAGAATATCACAGCGCCGGTCAACGCCCAGCCATATTCGGTGGGGCGGTTGAGGTTCAGGAAGGTGGTATGCTCCACCGACGAGCGCGCCCCCCCACGGATGACGATCATCCCTTCGGACGTCTTGTCCGAAGAAAGCATCAGGATGGAGTCTTGTTCCGTACCCATAAAGTACACCGGTGAATAGCAGATGACCTTGGCGTGGTTGACGAGGTCGATCCGGGCGCCGGCTTCCACCTCCAGGCGCCGGCCGGCCGGAATGACCAGGTCCCTGCCCAGCGTCCAGTCTCCTTTCGGGATGATAATGGCGTTGGTTTCCGGGGCCTCCTCAATGAAATCGAAAGAGCGATGGTTGGCCTCCCGGACGATGGGGTTGCCGTTGTGAGCCAGGCGGTTTTCGTAGGCCCAGGGGAAAACCAGAGCAGTACGCCGTTCCATCAGCCCCGGCATACTGAAGTATACCTTCAATTCCGGAAGGAAGGCATCTGACCAGTCCACACTGTGCGGTATCCTGAACTGGTATGCCCGGGGCTGGGCCGTGTCTCCATTCGTCCGGCCGGGAAGAAGGATGGGTTCCGGAGGCTGAAAAAAGGCGGTATCCCGCCATCCCAGGTAGGCTATTTCCAGGGGAATGTCCTGTTGGTTGAGCAGGCTGACGTGAAGATGGCCGTCTTCCGCCTTATTGAAATAGGCAGTTACCTCTCCCTCGTCAGGGAAGAGGACAAAGCGCAGGTTGCGCTGATTGCCGGCGAGCGCAACGGAAGGCAGGTCGTGAGCGGGCCACCGCTTGTATGTCCGGTTGAGGAGCACATTCACTTTCTCACCGTTACGCATCAGCAACTGCTCGAGAAAATCATCGCGGGTGAGCAGTTCTGCTTCCCGGAGATAGGCGCTCTGGAAGCCGGGTTCGCCGGTGATCATACGGACGAGCGGATCCTGAGCAAGCGTGTTGTGCCATTCATTGTCTGGCGATGGCCGTTGCAGGACAGAAGAGAAAGTCCGGTGCCGGTTGTTGTTGATGTTATTGAATTCCCGCGCTACCGGTTCTACTTTTCCGGTTTCCGGGTTGAAGTAATAGCTCATGTTCTCCCGAAGCAGAGGGTACTTGTGGTTCATCAGGTCGGCGATGGCAAAGAAGCTGCCCATTTTTTCCAGGTCGAAAAACTTGTCCGGCGTCAGAATGCCGGCCTTCAGGTCCGTCCACATACGTTTCAGCACCAGGAGGTGGCCTTTGGTTTCAGAATTGGCCATCAACTCGTCTTCCTTGTCCACCACCATATCCTCCTCCATCCGGAAGAGGATGCCTTTCCCGAAACGCTGGCTGGCGATCAGGTCCTTATGATAGCGCTCCTGCATGTAATACAGGCCGACGGGCTTGCCGTTGATGGAAACCTTCAGGAAGCCTCCCCCCATGCCTTTGACACCTCTGCTTTTCAGTATTTCATAGGCCAGCCAGTCGGTCATATATCCCCCCGTTAGCGGCGGCAGCAGGTCGAAGCGCTTCATATCTTCCACCGTGGAGTTTTTCACCGCTTCCACCTGAAGAGGCCACTGCCCGGGGTCGTTAAAGTGTATGGCCATCATATCGGCAAGTTCTATCCGGACGTCGTGGGACAGGCCCCTGTAGGACAACCTGGCCGGGATTTCCTCTTTGAAGATGGCATCACCGATAACCCCTTCCTGCAGTATGCGGTCGCGAAGGCTTTGGAGTTGGTCCAGGTGCTTGGGCCTGATCTCCAGTTCCAGCTCATCAAACCCGGTATACTCTCCCCTGGTAAAATCGGACAGAAAAGAAAAATCCAGGTCCCCGACTTTGAGCATGACCGGTTTGGCATAAGAGAACTGTCCCTTCTTACTCACATAGGCGCCATAGGCCGCCACTCCCAGGAAAAGGACGGCCAGGGCCATCAGGCCCGCCAGGCTCAGCACGGCCCGCAGGAGTAACTTCCGGTTGGCAAAAAAACTACGAAGAAGCGACGCTGAGGAAGCGTCGCCTTTTTTCAGCCCTATTTTCATGTTCAAGTAATTTTCCAGACATAATGGGATGTATCCGTTCCAGGCCAGTGGAACGGGCAGGAAGGCGCAATAACCCGCTGGCCGGTACCAGCCGGCAATGCCCATATTCCACACTCAAGGAGCGAACACTTGTTGAAGGGGGGGTATCCTGACGCGAGCCTGGCCATTCGGAAGGGAAAAAGGCTTTCTAATCTTCCTTGTTGTCACCCGGGTTGATTTTCACCTTTTCAGAAACCGCCGTTGTGGACAGGCCGGTGCGTCTGTTTTCAAAATAATGTCCGTTCGGACAAATCTGTAATCTTCCTTTCTAGTACGGGAGGCCAGAGGAATGGTTGCGTTTTGGGAAAAGAAAAGTGTATTCGTGTATTTGAGTATATATCCTGCATCCGGGGGGGATCGGATACACCGATGCACAAATGTACGAACATACATCTTCTCATTCACACCGCAGCGCTTCCGCCGGGTTGCCCATTGCCGCCCGGATACTCTGCCAGCTCACTGAAAGCAGGGCGACGCCCATGGCCAGGGCGCCAGCGAGCAGGAAGGGTTGCCACTGCAGCTCTATATGGAAGGCAAAACTGCCGATCTGCTTCTGCTGTACTCCCCCAGGGCCCGCTCACTTTGGTAGTGCCGTTCTCAAAGGAAGCGCCGGCGATGTGATCTCTGCCGATAGGCCCCTCATTCATATTTCAGGGCCTCAGCCGGATTTGCCATTGCCGCCTTTGCCGACTGCAGGCTCACTGTGGCCAGTGCAATGCCAAGCCCGGCCAGGCCTGCCACGGCAAAGGCCCACCAGGGCACCTCCACACTGTAGGCAAAGTTGCTCAGCCAGCGGCTCATAGCCCACCACGCCAATGGAATGGCCACCAGGCAGGAGAAAGCCACCAGCCGAATATACTCCCGGGACAACAGTACTACTATATTCGCCACTGTCGCCCCCAGCACTTTGCGCACGCCGATCTCCTTGACGCGCCGCTCGATGGTAAAGGAAACCAGGGCAAACAGGCCCAGGCAGGCGATGCCTACGGCAAAGAGCGTAAACAAGGTAACCACCTTCAGGAAGCGGGCGTCGCCGGCGTGTAACTGGCCGAAGTTGTCGTCGATAAAGATGTGATCGAAGGGGCGGCCGGGCTCCAGCCGGGCCCATATTGCGCTTATCGAAGCGAGGGTTTGTTGGTAGTCATCCGTTTCCAGGCGCAGGTATTTGTTCCGCGCTTGTTGCGGCGACAGTATGAATGCGAAAGGCCCGACGGCTTCGCGCAGAGAAGCAAAATGAAAGTTCCGGGTTATCCCTACAATGCGCCGGTAGACGGGTTCTCCGTCTGATGTCGCCGACCATTGGACCTCCTGGCCTACATAGGGTGGTTTCATGCCCAGCAGTTGTACTGCTTTTTCATTCATGATTATGGACGCGCTGGTATCCGCCGCATGAGCCGGGGCAAAGGCCCGCCCTTCCAGCATCTCGATGCCGGCTGTTTCGATAAAGTTATAATCCGTCAGGGCAAAGCCTGTAAGGATGCCCTGGCCCTGGGCCTGCCCCTTGCGGGTGATATCGGTTGTCCAGTTGAGGCCTCCGAGGACAGAGGAGGAAGCGCCCACTGATGTCACCTCCGGAAGCTTGCCCAGCGCCTCCTGCCAGGCGGCCGCCTGCTGGTGGCCTCCCGCCCTGGGTAACATGAGCAGGCCTTCCTTGCGGAAGCCGAGATCCTTGTTTTCCATATAATACAGTTGCTGTGCCGCCACAATGACACCGACGATCAGCCCGATGGCAACGACAAACTGAAAGGCTACCAAACCACGCCGCAGCAGGCCCTGCTCCCGCCCGGAAGCCCGGAACGATTTAAGTACCCGCGACGGCTGGAAAGAAGAAAGGTAAAAGGCAGGATAAAGGCCCGCCAGCACGCCTACCAGCCCTGCCGCCAGAAAGATGGCCATTATCAGGCCGGTATTTTCCGGGGAGAGTAAAGTGATGCTCTTGCCCGTCAGCCGGTTGAAAGCCGGCAGCGTGCTTTCCACCAGGATCGCCGCCACAAGGCAACAGATCAATACCGTCAGCACCGATTCCAAAAGGAACTGCCCGGCCAGGGCCTCCCGCCGGGCTCCGCTCACCTTGCGCACCCCCACCTCCCGGGCGCGGGTGGCCGACCGGGCCGTAGTGAGGTTGACATAGTTGGCGCCCGCCACAAACAATACCATGAAGGCTACTGAAAGAAAGATGAAAACGTAGCTGATGTCCCCGTTGGGCCGCATCTCCCATTTGAGGTGGGAGTGCAGGTGGATATCCGTTAAGGGCTGGGTATAAAAATCGTTCCGGCCACCTTCCACATTTTCCTCATAAACCTGCTGCACTTTTTCCTCCAGGGCCGCAATATTCGCCTCTTCTTTCAGGCGGGCGTAAGTGTAAAAATTGTAAAAACCCCAGTTGCCGTCAATATTGCCTATCCGGCTGACGGGCCCGAGAAAATCAAACTTGAAATGGCCGTTCTCCGGCATGTCCGCAATTACCGCCGATACCTGATAGGGGCTGCCATTGATCGTCAACTGCCGGCCCAGCGCCGGTTGGCCCCCGAAGTACTTTTTTGCCATAGCAGCCGTCAGGACAATCTCATTTTTTTCATTGAGGGCGCCCCCCGGAGCGCCTTCCAGGAAGGTTTGGTTGAATACTTCAAAGAAGTTGCTGTCTACCAGGCCGAATTCACTTTCATAGTAGCGCTCGCCTTCGAATTCCACCAGATAGGCTCTGCCCCAGGAGGGAAACAGGCGCACTACCTCTTCTATCTCCGGAATGGAGGCCAACATAGCCGGCGCCAGGGCAGGCGGCGTGGTGGCGTCGGGAATGCGCCCGCCGTCCGCATCCACAAAATCCTTGACGATGCGGTAGATACGGCCCGATCGGTCATAGTGCCGGTCATAACTAAGCTCATCCAGAACAAAAAGCACGATGAGCAGGCAACAGGCCACCCCCACCGATAATCCAATAATATTGACCAGTGAAGAAGCCCTGTTCTTCAGAAAATTGCGAATGGCGGTCTTTAGGTAGTGTTGTAGCATGGCTTTTGTTGTGTGTAAATGTGTAGAAGTGTAAATGTGTAGAAGTGTAAAAGGGCGGGGCGGTTCGCTTGAGCCTCATTTACACCCTTACACCTTTACACATTTCAATTATTCATATCTCAGCGCCTCCACCGGGTTGCCCAGGGCCGCCCGCAGCGACTGGAACAGCACCGCTACGCTGGCCACTGCCAGCGTCAGCAGCCCCGCCAGGATAAAGGCTCCGGGAGACAGGCGGATGGCGTAGGCGTACTGCTCCAGCCAGGAACGCAACAGGTACCAGGATAGGGCGCCGCCCACCAGAAACCCCACCAGGGCCAGATAGAACAGGCGGCGGTGCAGAAGCATCAGAATGTTGCCCACCGAGGCGCCCAGCACCTTGCGGATGCCGATCTCCCTGACGCGCCGGGCCACCGTGAAGGCCGCCAGGCCGTACAGGCCCAGGCAGGCGATGAAGATGGCCAGCAGGGAGAAAAGCCCCAGCACCTTTACCATCCTTTGTTCCGCCAGGTAGTCTTTGGCAAAGTGTTCATTGAGGAAATAATAGTCGAACGGGAAGCGCGATTCGTAGTGCTTCCAGAGTTGCTCCAGGGCGGGCAGCAACCCCGACAGTTGTTCGCGTGTAAAACGGACGGAAATATGGTTCTTCCGGCCGTCCAGGTACATCACCAGCGGCCCGATGGGTTGCTGGAAGGTGTCGAAATGAAAATCCTTCACCACTCCGACGACGGGATAGGCCTGGCCTTCGGCGGAAAACTTTATCGTCTTGCCCAGGGGTTCTTCCCAGCCCATCTGCCGCACCATCTGCTGGTTGACCACCAGCGCTCCGATGGAAGTGTCTGTGGGAAATTGAGTCGACAGGAAGCGCCCGGCGGCCAGCTCAATGCCGAAGGTCTCCAGGAAATTTTCCTCCACCCGGTAGGACTGCGCAGGCACTTCTTTGCCGTTGCTGCCCTCCGGCAGGACCGTAGTGCCGAAGGTGCCCGACCGGATGGCCGCCTGGCAGATGGAAACAGACTCCACCCCCGGCAATTGCTCCAGCTCGGAGCGGAAAAGCTCACTCTTTCTTTCAATGCCCGGCGGGGTGGCCATCACCAGCACCTGTTCTTTGTCGAACCCCAGGTCTTTGGACAGCATAAAGTCAAATTGCTGGTTGAGGACGATGGCGCCGGCGATCAACCCGACACTCAGGGATAGCTGCAGCGCCGTGAGCACCGTGCGGGGGGCAGCGCTTCCCCGGGCTTCAGCCTTGCCGCTTTTCAATACCTGTATGGGCCGGAAACCGGACAGCACAGCTGCCGGGAAGGCTCCCGCCAGCAGGCTCACCAAAAGCACCATCAACCCCAGAGCACCCAGGCTCCACCCATCGGCCAGCAACCCTCCCGGAATGTCGCGCCCGAAAAGGGCATTGAAGCGAGGCAGCAGGAGATTGGAAAGGGCAACGGCAAAAACCGCCGCAAAGCTGACGAAAATGAAGGTTTCCGTCAGAAACTGAAAAGCGAGCCCCCGGCGGCCAGCGCCCAGCACCTTCTTTACGCCTATTTCCCTGCTCCGCTTTACGGATTTTGCGGTGCTGATATTGATGTAATTAAAGCAGGCGATCAGCAAGACCAATATGGCGATGACGGAAAAGGTACGCAGGAAAACGGCGCTGCCGTATTTATTGCCGCGCAGGTAACGGATGTTATCGGAATGCAGGTATATCTCAGAAAGAGGCTGAAGAAAGAAATCATACCTGTCGGTGCGATTTTCCATGTACCGCTCAACGAAGGCGGGAAACTTTGCTTCCAGGCCGCTTTCCTGCCCGGCATCACCCAACAGCAGATACGTGTACACCGTCTGCCCCAGCCAGTTGTTCATAAAGCCGAAATCGTGGTAGCCGGAGCCCGGTTCGGTAGAGCTCCAGGATGCCAGGGCCTCAAACTGAAGGTGGGACCGCCGGGGCGGTTCGGCAATAATACCGGCCACGGTATACACCTGATCATTCAGCCCCTGCACCGCCTTGCCAATCGGGTCCTCTTCACCGAACAAAGCGGCGGCCAGTTTCGGCGTGAGCAGCAACTGGCCGGGCGCCGCCAGAGCGGAGGCATCGCCCCGTATCACCTCAAAATCGAAAAGTTGTAAAAAATTGGCGTCGGCAAAAACAAAGCTTTCCGTTTTCAATGACTGATCCCCGTAGGCCAGTAATACCTCATCGAACCAGGGCGCAAGGTGGGTAGCAGCTTCTACCTCCGGATAGTCCTGCACCATCGTGGGCGCCATCAGGCCGGGGGTCTCCGCCACCAGGAAGCGCTCCCCGCTGTCCTCCTTCACCCATTTGTTAACCCGGAAGATCCGGCCTCCTTTTTCGTGAAAGGCATCGTACTGGAATTCATCCCGAATGAAGGTAAAGGCCAGCAGCACGGCGGCCAGCCCGAGCACCAGCCCGCTCAGGTTGATCAGTGTGTATCCCCACTCGCGGGTGAACAGGCGGCGAATGATGGTAAGGTAGTGGTGTAGCATAGGGTGATCTTTTACGTGTATTTTTACCCGGGCTTCGGCGTGAGCTCAGTCGAACGCTGAGGCACGGAGACGGGCGTGCATTGGTGTATTTGTGCATTGGTGTAATTGTAGCGCGTAATCCATTTTTGCCGACTCATGCACTAATGCACCAATACACCTATACGCTTCATTCATACCTCAACGCCTCCGCCGGGTTCCTCAACGCCGCCCGCAGGGCCTGCCAACTCACAGTCAGGGCGGCAATGGCCAGGGCAAGTATCACGGGCAGCAGGAAGAACCACCAGCTCAGGCTGATGCCGTAGGCGTAATTGT
>CAYQKY010000148.1:0-22291 GCA_964418125.1 uncultured Phaeodactylibacter sp. | reverse complement strand
TCGCCCTGGGCCTTGGCTTCGGCGCCGACCAGCGGATCGTCACCATCATCGGCTTCTTCTTTGTAGTGGCCGTCATCTGGGGCAAGCACTACCTCAAGCCTACCGATGCGCAGCGGAGCCTCAATTTCACCGTTCTGGCGGAAAACTCCATGGGTATTACCCTGGATAACATCGTCGAGACGATCATGCCCCACTGCCGGGAGCTGGAAATGAAGCGCCTCGATGAGAACAAGAACTTTATGGAAGCTGCCTTCGTGGCGGAGTTCAACAATTTCAACGACCTGAATAAGGCGCGCGCCGCTCTGCACGGCCTCAACGACTCTATTCAGATCAGCTTTTTGGATCAAAATGGAATAATTTAATATCATGAAAATTAAGCAACGGAATATCGGTTCGAACAAGTCCAGGGAGATTCTCGACATGCTCAAGGACAAAAGGTCGTTGAGGGTTTGGACTTTGCGTTTGGCGGGCGTCGCAGCCGTAGTAGCCCTGTTTTTTGCCGCGCTGGGCTACGGCGCCTACCTCAGAAAAACAGGAGACACCGGCTATTACAAGCACGCCCTGCTTCAGATCGCCGACCTGGATTTCTCCTTTATTAAAAAATACGCCAGCGGGCAGCTTGCCGACCTGGACAAGATGGATATTGACATCAAGTTCAAACACATGCTGCGCCTGCAGTACCTGCGCGAACAGGCCCTGAAAAACGGTATGATCACCGAAGAACAGAAAGGAGAGGAGTTCCCGGCGAAGCTGACCTACAACGGCGTCACCCACGATGTAAAGATCGCCCTGACCGGCATGATGACCATCCACCTGGAAAACGAATCCAAGTTTTCCTTTGAGGTCAAGGTCAAGGGAGACGATACCATCAACGGCATGAAGCGCTTCGGCATGCTGCTGCCCGACACCAGAGGGTACATTACCGACTGGTTGGGCATGGAGCTCATGAAAGAGCGGGGGCTGATGGGCCTGCGGGTCGACTTCGTGGACGTCACCATCAACGGCAAGCCTAAAGGCATCTTCTATATGGAGGAGCGTTTCGACAAATACCTGGTCGAGAACAACCGCCTGCGGGAAGGCATCATTTTCAAGCTCCAGGAAAAACTCGACCCCTATCAGGAAAACAAGCTGATGGAAGACCCGAAGACGCGGGAGCAACTCCTGATGATCAAGCGGATGTGGCAGGATGTGCTGGCCGGCGAACTGGAGATCGGTAAATTCCTGGACCTGAAAAAGACGGCCCAGGCCTTCGCCGTCACCGACCTGATCAACAACCGGCACGCCCTGTACCGCTTCAACCTGCGCTTCTACTTCAACCCCGTCACGGGCCTGGCCGAGCCCATCGTCCGCGAATGGGGCGCCCTGCATAAAAATGACCCGGACCAGTGGTCGCTCATCCTGGAGCAACCCCGGGAGATGGGTACCCAGCGCTACAAGCTGGAGCGGGATAAGGTGCTGAAGATGATTTTCGACAACATGGAGTTCAAGCGCTATTACCTGCAGGAAGCCCAGGTGCTCAGCCAGGAACAATTCCTGGACCAGTTCCTCGCCAAAAACGGCGAAAAACTGCACAAGCTGGTCACCAAGGTCTACGTCGACTGGCCGTTCTACGACCTGCCGACCTACTTCCTCTACGAGAACCAGAAGTACATCCAGAATGCCCTGGCTCCGGACAAAGACCACATCACAGCTTATTTTGACAAGCAGGAAGATTACCAGCTCGGCGTTCACATCCGCAACATGCAGGACCTCCCGGTGGAGGTCAAGTACCTGAGCTGGCGGGACACTATTTTCTTCTACCCCACCAAGCCGATCGTGCTCGACGCCGGGCATACTGTGCCTAAAGAAGAGATCCAGGTGTTCAACTTCGAAATACCTCCGACGGTAACCTGGGCCGACAGCCTGCTGGAGGAGCTCAAGATCTCCTACAATCTGCTGGGCCTCGACAATACCGGCAAGTCTGTCCTGGTATTCCCCTGGCCTTACGAGGAACGGCAGGCGCACGCCTGGAACCCGATCGCCCGGGACGCTAATCATACGGCTTTCGATTTCATCGAAGAGGTGCCGGAGACCAACGTCATCAGCATTCCGAAAGGGAATTGGACGATCGGCCGCGACCTGGTCATCCCCGCCGGCCGTCGCCTGGAGGTGGAGGCCGGCGCCCGGATCGACATGGTCAACCAGGCCAAGGTCATCTGTTACTCACCGGTTTACTTCATGGGAACAGAGGAGGATTCTATCCTCGTACATTCTTCAGACCGGACCGCCCAGGGATGGATTGTCATTCGTGCCGATGAGCGCTCCTCGCTGGAGTACACCACCTTCGGCCACCTGAACTGTTCAACTGAAAAGGGATGGGGGGTGTCCGGAGCAGTAGTCTTCTATGAGTCGCCCGTAGACTTCACCGGCGTGGCCTTCATCGGCAACCAGGTCGGGGACGACTTCCTGAATGTCATTCGCGCCGACTTCAGTATGGAGAGGAGCCTGTTCAAGGACATCAACGCCGATGCCTTTGACTGCGACTTCTGCACGGGTTCGGTGGCCAATTCAAACTTTATTAACGTAGGCAACGACGGTATTGACGTTTCGGGCTCCGAGATCCTGGTCAGCCATGTTTATATGAACGGCATCGGCGACAAGGGCCTCAGCTCCGGCGAAGGCAGTGACATGACGGCCCGGTTTGTCGAGATCAACGATGCCGAGATCGCCCTGACCAGTAAAGACCGCTCGAAACTCATCGTTTCCGACTCAAAAGTTACCAACAGCCGGGTCGGCCTCACCACCTTTATGAAAAAGTCGGAGTTCGGGCCTGGCTTCGCCCAGCTCGACCGCGTGACGATCGAAGGCGCTGAACGCACCCTCCTGATCGAGGCCAATTCGGGGGTCATGATAGACGGGCAGCCCTTTGCACCCAACTTCGATGACGTGAAAGGTATCCTCTACGGAGCGGAATACGGAAAGGCAAGCGTGAGGTAGAGCGGAGGAGGCGAGGTGAGGAGGTGATGGAGAGAGTGGGAGACGAGGAGAATGGGAGATGAAGAAGGCCAGGCGCCTTCTCTCCCTCTCACCCTTTCTCACCCTCTCCCACCGTCGCCCACTCTTTCCCCCTCTCCACAGCCAATTCATTAGACCATAATCAAGGGATTACTTGATCATGAAAATCAAACACAGAAATAAAACATCCCGTTTTCCCGAGCGAGTCCGCGATTTCCTCAGAAGAAGGAAGCCGTTGGCGAACTGGGGGTTGCGCCTGGGAGCCGTGCTGGTTGCGGTGGGGCTGCTGTTTTCAGTGTTCCGCTACGGGATACATCTGAAAGAGGCGGGAGTAACGACCTATTTTAACACCACCTTGAAAAAAGTGGCCGGCTTCGACTTTTCCTTCGTCAGCAACTACGCCAAAGGCAGCCTGGCGGAACTCGACGAGGTCGCCATTGACATCAAGTTCAAGCACCTGCTGCGCCTGCAGTACCTGCGCGAGCGGTCCCTGGAAGAGGGGTTCATCCTTCCGGAATTCAAGAATGAGGAGTTCCCGGCCAAGATGACACACAACGGCAAGACCGTAAACGTCAAGATCGCTCTGACCGGGCTGGTGGCCCATTCGCACCTCCGCAACCCCTCGAAATGGTCTTTTGAGGTCAAGGTGAGGGGAGACGACACCTTCATGGGCATGAAGAGCTTCGCCATGTTGCTGCCCTCAACGAGGGGTTACCTGACCGACTGGCTGGGCTTTGAGCTAATGAAAGAAAAAGGGCTGATGGGCCTGCGGGTCGACTTTGTAAACGTTTCCATTAATGGTAAATCCAAGGGCATCTTCTACATGGAAGAGCGCTTTGACAAATACCTGGTCGAAAATAACCGGCTGCGGGAGGGGATCATTTTCAAAATAGAAAACGGAGTCGAGCCCTACAAGGAATCCAAGCTCATGGAGGATCCGAAAACCCGTGAACAGTTGTTACTGATCAAGCGGATGTATCAGCAGGTCATGGCCGGTACGCTCCCTCCCGGCAAATTGTTCGACCTTCGGAAAATGGCGCAGGTGTTCGTCATCTGCGACCTGATGAAAAACAAACACCCTCTGGCCGGGCAGAACCTGCGCTACTACTTCAACCCCGTCACCGGGCTGGCCGAGCCGATCGCCCGGGAATGGGAGGAACTGCACGACCACGATATGGAAGACCGCCCCCTTTTCCTGGAAAAACCACAGCCGGCGACGCGCCACTTCCGTTTCGAGCGCCGGCCGTTCATACGCCTGGTCTATGACAACCTGGAATTCAAGCGCTTTTACATACAGGAAGCGGCGGAAGCCTCCAAGGTTCAGTTTCTTGACCACTTGCTGAAGCGTAATGAGGCCAAGCTGAATGCCCTGATGAAGAAAGTGTACCGGGCCTGGCCTTATTACGACGACCCCACCTGGTATCTTTATGACAACCAGCGCTACATGCGCTCCGTCCTCTTCCCGGAAAAGGAACAGCTCGGCGCCTTCTTCAACCGCAAAGAAGGGCAAACGCTCAAAATCTACCTGCAAAACCTGCAGGATATGCCCCTGCAGGCCGATTACCTGAGCTGGAAGGACTCCATCCGCTTTTATCCGGTAGAGCCTGTAGCGCTCGACTCCAGGGCGAAAATGCCCAAAGGCGAGGCCCGGGCCTTCTCCTTCCGGATACCGGAAGGGCTGAACTGGGAGGACGCCCTGGCTGAAGAACTCCAGGTCCATTACAACTTGCTGGGGCTGGAACCCGCCGCCCGGACAACCGCCATACAACGCTGGGCCGGGGAAGACGAAATGGCCCGGAATGAATACGCCGATAAGAAGGAGGCCAATTACGGTTCTTTCGACTTCATTCAGGCCGATGCGAAAAGCGGGGTTATCACCATTCCCGCCGGCTCCTGGGCCATCAGCCGGGACCTGTACGTACCTGCCGGCAAAAGCCTGGTGATCACCCCCGGCGCCCGGGTCAGCCTGTCCGGCGGGGCACGGATCATCAGCTATTCGCCCGTGTTCTGTGAAGGTACGGCCGAAAAACCGGTTTTGATCGACTCGCCGGACGGCGCCGGCGGAGGCCTGCTTGTCATCGAAGCGCCGGAGCGCTCGTACTTCTCGCACACTACTATCGACGGCATTTCCGGAACGGCGAAGGACGGCGGCCTTCCCAACGGCGCTCTAACATTCTACCGGTCGGCGGCAACGATCAATGATTGCATCTTCACCAATAGCCCAAAGGGGCCATGTTTCCTCAGCGCATTCCGGTCCGGCCTTTCCATCGGGCAAACGCTTTTCAGCAATATTGCCGGCAATGCCATCAATGCCGATTATTGTACCGGAGGGCTCAGCAATTCCTCTATCGTCAATATTAGCGGAGACGCCCTGAACCTCAGGGGAACCGGCCTCACTATCAGCCACATTTACATGAATGACATCAAAGGCGCCGGCATCAGCGCCACGGAGGAATGTGAACTGAACGCCCGGTGGCTGGAGGTGAACAATACAGCCACGGCAATTGCCTGTTCCGACGGTTCGGCCATCAACCTGGCCGATGCTCAGCTCAGGAATTATGAAGTGGCCATTAAATCTTTTCGCAAAAGTAACAACTTCGCACCGGCCCTTGTCGCCGCCGAACGGATCGAACTGCAGGAGGCAGGAACACCATTCCTGGTGGAGGCAAACTGCAGCATCACCGTAGATGGAAAACCCCGGACAGGAAATGAGGAGATCCAGTAAATGAGCACAGGGGCGGAGAGGGGCAAGATCAACACCTGCAGCAGCACCTGCTATGAATCACCAATGAACCATGAACTACAAAGCAGTTTGGAATAAATACGTTGCCAAGGGGCATGAACGGACGATAAAAGCAAAAAAGAACGTACTACTGGCCGTTTTTCTGAAAGGAATCGGTGTGCTGATCGGCTTTGCTTATTTCCCGATCTCCCTGGCCTACCTCAGCCCGGAAAAGTTCGGGATCTTTCTTACCCTTTCTTCCGTCATCGACTGGTTTTCTCAACTGGACGTAGGCATCGGCAACGGCCTGCGCAACAAATTCGGAGAAGCGGTGGCGGATGGGGAGGAGGAACTGGCGCAGGGTTACGTCAGCACCGCCTACTTTATTGTGGGAAGTGTATTCTCCGGTTTCACCCTTATTTTTTTCGTAGCCAGTTGGTTCCTGCCCTGGGCCCAGTGGCTGCAGGCCGAGGCTCACCTCAACCAGGAGATTGCCATTCTGGCGATGCTCATGTTCGGCGCCTTTGCCATCCGGTTTGTTTCCTCGCTGGTATTCCAGCTGTTCTATGCCTTTCAGCAGTCAGGCACAGTACAGGCGTTCAACACCATAACCAAGGTGCTGTTCCTGCTGATCATCCTGGTGATTGCCTATACCACGGAAGAGTCCCTGATCCTGTTTGGTGCGGCCAAAACCTTCACCTTTGCCTTTGTGCCCATGTTTGTCGGCTTCTACTACTTTTCGGGCAGGTTCAAAAAGTACCGCCCAAAACTCCGGCTGGCCAGCATGGCCCATGTGCGATCCCTGTTCTCTCTGGGCTTCCAGTTCTTCCTCATCCGCATGTCGATGATCGTAATTCATCAGACCAACAATTTCCTGATCGCCGGATTTGTCAACCTGGAAAGCGTAACCCACTTTCAGGCCGCCTATAAGTATCTGTCCATTTTTCTCATGTTGTTCGTCATTCTGACCAACCAACTGTGGGGCGCTAATATAGAGGCCTACAAAAAGGGGGACATGAAATGGATGAAGAAAACCATGAACGGCGTGAAGAAGATATGGCTCTTTACCGTACTGGTATCTGTCGTCATGGTAGCGGCCTCTCCGGCCTTTTACCACCTGTGGCTGCAGGATAAGATACAGATCCCCTTCATGCTGAGCGTAGCGGTGGCCATTTCGGTGGCTATTACCAACTGGGTCAACATGTTCAACATCGTGATCAACGGTACGGGCAAGATCTGGCTCCAGATGGTCACCTGGGTAAGTACTGCCGTCATTAACATCCCGGTGTCCATCTTCCTGGTTAAATACTTCAATCTGGGGGCGGTAGGCATCGTAATGGGCACGGTCGTCTGCCTGTTGCCCCTGGCCATCCTCTCCCCTCTCCAGGTAAATAAACTGCTGAACAACACGGACCGGGGAGTGTGGGCCAAGTGAGAAGGGGTATGGTTGGATAGTTGGAGTGTTGCCCTTCGACAAGCTCAGGGCAAAATGGTTTGATGCCCGGATTGTTGACTTCTGCAAATGAGCTCCGAATACACGAATACACAGATACACGAATACACGAATAACGAACGCCCCAAATTCCCCGCCGCCTTTTTGAAACCTGCCGGGAAAGCATCCGTAAAAAAAAACTGTATAAAGGGCCACACAGTATAGGCACATACCATTTCTTAACCATTCAACACAGTGCTTATGAATACTGAACGGCCGAAGATCAGCCTGATCATCCTGGCCTACAACCGGGCTCACCTGGTGAAAAACGCCATAAAAAGCGTGCTTGGGCAGACCTTCCAGGATTTTGAGCTGATCATCGTGAACAACGGCAGTACCGACAATACAGCCGAAGTACTGAAAAAATACGAGGGGCACGAAAAGGTTCGCCTCTACCATCTTGAAAAGAACCGTGGGTTTAAGGGCGGGATCAACTACGCATTCAGCCTGATCCGGGGAGAGTGGTTCAGTTCTATCGGCGATGACGACGAGCTGGCGCCGGAGGCCTTCGAAACCATGTTGCAGGTGCTCGACGATATAGATCCCACGATCAATGCCATCACCTGCAACTCCATCGATACGGCCAGCGGCCGGTTGTCGGGCCAGGGCCTGGACCGCGACCAGTACCTGCCGATCGATGTGATCGCCGGCAAGGCGAGCGGCAACTTCTGGGGGCTGACCAAAACAGAGCTGCTGGGAGACAAGCGGATGAACGAGAACCTGCCCGGCCATGAGGATACCCTCTGGTACAAGATCGATGCCGTGGCCAACCGTTACTACATCCACAAACCGTTGAAAGTATGGTGCACCGACCACGGCGCTACGGAAACGTCGGCAAACCGCCGGCCGGACCTCCGCATCCGCGCCCAGGTGTACCGCGAACTACTCAACGAACCGTTTTATCTGGAGACCCTGAAAAGATACAACCAAAAACGATACATCGGAAAATGCCTGCGTGGAATCCTTTTCCTGCAGATCGCCAATGAGAAAGACGGGGTGAGGAAATACCGCGAACTGCTGCTGGAGGCCTCCCCCGATATCAAAGCGCGCCTTTTGTCACTGCTTATCCCTTTACTGCCCCCCCCACTGGCAGGCCAGCTGTATCTGGCGGCTGTAGGAAAATGAAAAAATTGCCTGATAATGGTAAAAAAAACCGTAAAACCCGTGAAGATACTCTTCCTCATCGACAGCCTGCCGCGTGGCGGCAAGGAGCGCCGGATGATCGAGTTGCTGAAAGGGCTGCTGAGTACCGGCGGTTACCGGCCGGAAGTCGCCATCCTCTCCGGGAAAGTGCAATACGAAGAGATCTTCAGCCTGGGGATTCCCGTACACACCATAATCAGGAAGTTTCAATGGGACCCCCGGCTTTTCACGAGCCTGTACCGTTTGTGCCGGGAGGTACAGCCGGACATTATCCACAGCTGGGGGCACATGTCGAGCGTCAGCATCGTCCCGGCAGCCAAAATGCTGGGCATCCGGCTGATCAACGGCAGTGTGGCCAATGCCCCCCTCAACCTGGGCCTGCGCAACAAAAAATATTTATGGGCGAAGCTCTCCTTCCCCTTTTCGGACCTGGTCATTGGCAATTCCCGGGCAGGCCTGCGCGCCTACCGGGCGCCGGAAGGCAGGAGCCACTGTGTGTACAACGGCTTCGACTTCCGGCGCGTCCCGGAAGCAGGATCCTCGGAAGAGGCCCGCACCCGGCTGGGCATTGAAGAGGGGCAGATAGTAGGCATGGTGGGCGCCTTCCAGCCACGCAAAGACTACGCCACCTATATCCGCGCCGCTATCCGGCTGCTGGAAGAAGGGCGGCAGGTGACTTTCCTGGCCATCGGCGACGGGCCGCTCCGGGAGGAATGCGCCGCCACGGTTCCGGCCCGCTTCCAGGGCCGCATTCTGATGCCCGGCCTGATGCAGGATGTGGAAAAGGCCATTCAGGCCTTCGACGTAGGCGTTTTGTCCACCAATTCCCTCGTCCACGGAGAGGGCATCTCCAATTCAATACTCGAATATATGGCCCTGGGCAAACCGGTGGTGGCAACCGACGGCGGCGGCACTCCGGAGATCGTGGATGACGGCCACACCGGCTTTCTGGTGAAACCGCTGGACCCGGAAGAACTGGCGGCCAGGATCGCCTGGCTGCTGGACAACCCGGAAAAAGCCCGCCGGATGGGGAAAGAAGGGAAGCAGAAAATTGAAACTGAATTCACTATTTCCCGTATGACTGAACATTACGTAGAGATATACCAGTCCCTGGCGAACTGACAGGTACTGAAAAGAAACATTTTAGGCTACATAAAAATGAGTAATCGAAGCGCACAACTCGATAAACTGGCATGGTACGCCAACCGGCTTAAGACGATGAGCCTGCCGGAGATCAATTACCGCCTCAATACGGCGGCGCGCAAGAGGTATGAGCGCTGGCAAAAGGTGGGGTATTTCCCTAAAGTGAAACTTTCCGGATACCCCTCCCCTATCCTGTCCATCCCCGAACTCCCCGGGCCGTTCGAAACGAAGAAATATTCCGTCTTCGGCCGGCAGATGGATATCAGCCGCCCCATTGACTGGCACCGGGACCTCATCAGCGGCGGCAGCTTCCCGCTCGATTACTCTTTTTCCATCGATACCCGCACCGAAAAACACGGTATCGTCAAGGTGACGTGGGAGGCCAACCGGCTTCAGTTCCTGACGAATATATGCCTGCAATACCGTTATTCCGGTGAGCAGCAATATCTGGAGCAGTTTGTCGATATCGTCAGGAGCTGGAAAGAGGCCAACCCCTATCTGAAGGGCGTCAACTGGTACAGCAATATCGAGATCAACCTCCGGGTCATCACCTGGTTCCTCTGCTGGGAGATCCTGGAAGTACCGAAGCTTTGCCGGAAGGACCCGGCCTTCAAAAAGTTTGTCGACAAACTGTGGCTACCGCTCATCTGCCTGCACGGCCAGCATGCCGACAAGCACCCCTCGAAGTTCTCCTCCTCCAACAACCACCTGATCGCCGAGGCCAGCGGCCTGTTCATTGCCGGCGCTTACTGGGATTTTCCCCAATCGAAAAAGTGGGCCCGAAAAGCCCAGAAGATACTGGAAAGGGAGATACAGCTACAGCATTCACCCAACGGCATCAACCGGGAGGAAGCCTCGGAATACATACAGTTCATCACCGATTTCTTCCTCATCGCCTACATCGTGGGCGAGCGTTGCGGGCGCCCCTTCTCGGGCTCCTACCGCGAAATGCTCGGAAAGATATTCCATTACATTTACCACCTCATGAACATATCCGGCCGGGCGCCCTACTACGGCGATGATGACGACGGGCATACCTTTGTGCTCTCCCATGAGGAGGACGGCAGCAACTTCCAGGCCCTGCTTGCCGCCGGCGCGGTGCTGTTCAAAGACCCGCTCCTGAAGTCGAAAGCCGGGCCCTTCGGCCTGAAGAACAGGATACTTTTCGGGAAGGAAGGAGAGGCGGTATACGAAGGCCTTCCCGGGCAGGAGCCCCTTTCTGAATCCCGGCTGTATCACGAAGAAGGGCACTTCATCATCAAGAAAGGCAACGGTAGCCGGGAGGTTTACCTGCACGTAGATACGGCCCCGCTGGGCTACCTTTCTATTGCCGCCCACGGCCATGCCGACGCCTTGTCCTTCTTCCTGGAGGTCGACGGCCTACCCTACATCGCCGATGTGGGCACCTATACCTACCACTCCGAACCCGAATGGCGCGCCTATTTCAAAGGTACGCTGGCGCACAATACCATCCGGGTGGATGAGCAGGACCAGGCTTCCAACGCCGGCCCATGCCTGTGGGTAGACCACTACCGGCCGGAACTGGCCTTCTTCTCCGAAGACACTGAAAAGGCGGAAGTCAGAGGCAGCCATAACGGCTACGCTTCCCTGGGCGTCACGCATACCCGGACGTACCAGTTCGACAAGGCAACCGAAACCATCATCATTACCGACCATATCGAAAGCGACGGGCAACACCTGTACGAGATCCCGTTCCACCTGCACCCGGACATACAGGCAGAACGGGGGCCGGGCAACGAATTTACGCTTTCCCACCCCCGGGGGCGTAAAGTACGGCTGCAGCTGGACGAAAGCCTGGAGCCCCGGCTGGTGAGGGGCAGCGAATCGCCCATACTGGGCTGGTACTCCCCCTCTTTCCTTCAGAAGGAACCCACAACCACCATTTACAGCCGCCTGGAAAAGGCCGGTAGTTTTGAATTGATAACCATCATAGAACCCCAAAACTGACACGCATATGAAAAAGGTACTCATCGACATTTATCATCTACCCCAGTTCAACTTTTTCAAGAACGCCATCCTGTCTTTCAAACCTGAGGAGGTGGAGGTTTTTTGTGTAAACCGGGGCAAGCTGTTCCCGGTGGTCAAGCACGAGCTGCCGGGCTACCGCGTCACCTGCCTGGGCGATTACAAGCACAACAAGGGCATGTGGTCCATGGTCTTCCGGATCATCATTCCCCGGATATTCCAGTTGTTCCGGCTCGTCGGGCGCAATCAGTACAAATTCATTCTCACAGCCCACTACCAGGCCAATTTTATCGCCTGGCTCAAGGGCATTCCCAATATCGCCTTCAATGACGACCCCCGCCGTTTTGTCTGGCCCGTCCTCAAATTTTCGGCCGATGAGGTGTACCTGCCCCCTTTCGGCCCCAAATATCAGGGCGTTAAAGTATTCAACGCACTCAAGGAATGGGCGTACCTCTCTCCCAATTACTTCCGGCCCGATGCAGAAGCACTGAAGCCATACGGGCTGGAACCCAAAAAATACATTTTCATCCGGGAGGTATCGACCAAAACGTCCAATTACCTGAGCCAGCAGGAAGACATCGTTCTTTCCATTTCCCGCTCTTTCCCCGAGGACTGGCAGGTGGTCCTTTCCCTCGAGAATAAGGAGAACGCCGGCAAATACCCCAAAGGATGGCTCATCCTGGAGGAGCCGGTTGCCGACATTCATTCCCTGATGTATTACAGCCAGATCGTGATCTCTTCCGGGGACAGCATGGCCCGCGAAGGCGCCATGCTGGGGGTACCCAGTATCTATGCCGGCAACCGGGACATGCCCGCCAACCGGATACTTATGGAGAAGGAGATGCTTTTGAAACTGGAGCCCGAAGAGGTGTTGCCTGCCCTCAGAAAGATCAGAGAGGGGAGCCTTGCCTTCAGGGGGCAGGAGGAATTCCGCCGGCAGCTGTTCGAGGAATGGGACGATGTGACGACCCTGATCCTGAAGAAAGTGGAACAATCAACAAACTAAGAATAAAGTACAGTACTATGAACATTTCAATCTTCGGTTTGGGCTATGTGGGCTGTGTCAGCGTCGGTTGCCTTGCCAACAACGGGCACCGCGTTATCGGTGTGGACGTCATGCCGTCCAAAGTCGAACTGATCAACCAGGGGAAACCCACCATAATCGAGAAAGACATCGGCCGCCTCATCGCTGACAGCTGGAAGGAAGGCCGGGCTTCGGCCACTACCGATTACCGGCAAGCCGTTCTGGACACCGACGTTTCCATCATCTGCGTGGGTACGCCCTCCTCGGGCAACGGCCACCTCAACCTGACGGCCATCTATGAAACGGCCCGGCAGATCGGGGAAGTGATCCGGGAGAAGGACACCCTCCATATCGTGGCCATCCGCAGCACGGTGCTTCCCGGCACCAACCAGAAGGTAGGGCAGATAATCGAGGAAGCCTCCGGCAAGAAGCGCAACGAGGGGTTTGCCGTCGTGTCCAACCCGGAATTCCTGCGCGAAGGCACAGCGGTAAAGGATTATTACAACCCGCCGGTCACTGTCATCGGCGCCGACAACCCCAAGGCCGCCCGGATCATGAAAGAGGTATACCGGGGCATCGACGCGCCGGTGGAAGAAACGCAGATCGAAGTCGCCGAGCTGATCAAGTACGTCAACAACTCCTTCCATGCGCTGAAGGTCTCCTTTGCCAATGAGGTGGGCAACATCTGCAAAAAACTGGGCATCGACTCCCATCAGCTGATGAACCTCTTCTGCATGGACCACCAGCTCAACCTGTCGTCCTATTATCTCAAGCCAGGCTTTGCCTTCGGCGGCTCCTGCCTGCCCAAAGACCTGAAAGCCCTGCGCACCCTGGCCCACGATTTCTACCTCAACAGCCCGGTGCTGAACTCCGTTCTGGAATCCAATGAGAACCAGAAGGAAATGGCCTACAAAATGGTCATGGAAAAGGGCGTGAAGAAGGTGGGCATCCTCGGGCTGAGCTTTAAAAAAGGAACCGACGACCTGCGCTACAGCCCCGTGGTCGACCTGGCGGAAAAGCTGCTCGGCAAGGGGTACTCCCTGCTCATTTATGACAAAAACGTCAACATTTCCAAGCTCACCGGAACAAATAAGCAGTACATCGACCAGCACATCCCGCACCTGTCTGAGCTGATCTCGGACCAGTTGGATCACGTTGTCGATAACTCGGACCTCATTGTCATTTCTCACAAAGAGCCGGAATTTGATTGCATCAATACCCGGTATCCGGACAAAACCTTTATCGACCTGGTTAAGATCAAGGACGGAGTGAGCCATGAAAATTACGAGGGCATCTGCTGGTGAGCCCTGGATGTTGTTTGTTGTTCGTTGTCAGTTGTTTGCCGCCCCCTTCCCTCAACGATCAACAAACAACTGACAACCAGCAAGCTGCAAACCGATATCTCCCCCCCAAAAGACAAGACCTAGTTAATTCGCCCCCCGAAAAAACGAAGATCTCATGAAAAGGAAAGTATTGATCCATGCTCCCAACCTTTCGACACCCGGGGGAAAACAGACGTATTACACAGCGGTAAGGCCTCATTTTCGGGATGACGTGTCCTTCTTTTTCTATGGCGCCCAGGGCAAAAAGGAATCGAAACCGGCTACCATTGCCCGGATGATCTATGATTACCGCCGTTTTTACCGCCAACTTCGGCGGGAACACTTTGATGTGGTGCTGCTCAACCCTTCGCTCAACCCGAAATCGTTCTTTCGCGACAGCTTATTCGCCCTGCTCTGCTACTGGGCGGGAACCCGCTTCATCGTCTTCTGGCGGGGCTGGAACTGGGATTTCGAAAAGAAAGTCGTCAGCCGGATACTGCCTTTCTTCCGGCGCACCTTCGGCCGGGCCAACGCCATGATCTCTCTGGCACAGGAGTTTGACGACAGGCTGCGGGAATACGGATACCGAAACTCCACCTACCTGGAAACCACCGTCGTAGATAACTATATCCACAATTTCGACCCCGCTACCTCCAGTGCCCCCCCGACGCGCCCCGAAGGTACGGAAACGGTTATGCTCTTCCTGGCCCGGGTGGAAAAAGTGAAGGGGGTCTATGAATCCATTGACAGCTTCCGGCGCTTACAGGCCAAATATCCGAATACGGTACTCAATATCGCCGGCGTCGGGGGCGAATTGAATGCAGCAAAGCAATACGTTGCAGACAAAGGCATACCCAATGTGAACTTCCTGGGATGGATCAGCGGCGAGCCCAAAGCCCGTGCTCTTTACGATGCCGACATCTACCTGTTCCCCTCCTATCACGGAGAAGGAATGCCCAACTCCCTCCTGGAAGCCATGGCCTGCGGCCTGTCGATCATAACGACCGATGTAGGAGGCATCAAGGACTTCTTCCAGCCGGAGGAAATGGGCCTCTACGTTCGCCCGGCCGATACCGCCGACCTGGAAAGACAGATGGGCCGGTTGTTGTCTGACCCCGGTTTCCTCCAGAAGACGGGCGCCTACAATGCCATCTATGCCCGCGAACATTTCACACCGGAACTCGTCTCGGGCCGGCTGGAGCGGATATTCGAGAATACCGTTTCAGGAGAGGTGTCCAGGGTGTATTCCGATGAAATTGAAACCCCGGCCAACGAAGTAAAAACATACACGAGGAACTTCTGACCTCAGGAGTTCATGAATGCGAAACATGAGGTGTTCCAAAAATCATAAGTGAAACAGCCTCTGAATAGTGCCTAAATAATCAGACAGGCCAATCGGGCTCCGCCACAATGATTCTGGAATACTGTACTTATGAAGCAATGCCTAAATTCCAACATATCGTGGAGTAGTTCACAAAAGCGGCCTGCCTTAAACTCTAGAAACAAAGCTCATGAAAAGAAAAGTGTTGATCCACGCTCCCAAGCTCTCCACACCTGGAGGGAAGCAAACGTATTACGCTGCGGTAAAAGATCATTTTGAGGATGAAGTATCCTTTTTTTTCTACGGTGGCCAGGGAAAGAAAGAATCAAAGCTATCCAAAGTAAGCCGGTTGATACATGATTACCGGCTTTTTTATTCCCGCTTAAGGAAAGAGCGATACGATCTCGTTCTGCTCAACCCGTCGTTCAACCTGAAATCCTTTTTTCGCGACAGCATCTTCGCGCTGATCTGCTATTTGCTCGGAATAAAATTCGTCGCTTTCTGGCACGGCTGGCAGTGGGAATTCGAAAAAAAGATTGTCCGCAGGATCACCCCCTTCTTCCGGCATACTTTTGGCAGGGCCTCGGCTATGATCGTCCTGGCACGGGAATTTGAGGACAAGATACGGGAGTACGGTTACCGTCGGCCGGTTCATCTGGAAACAACAGTAGTGGATGATTTTATCTTTGATTATGGCAATATGGCCGGACCCCGGGAAAAACAAGAAGATGCCCAGGTGCTGCTCTTCCTCTCCCGGATAGAAAAGGTGAAGGGGATCTATGAGTCCATCGACAGTTTTCAGCGCATACAGGCCAGGTACCCGAACACATCCCTGAATATCGCCGGCGTCGGCGATGAGCTGAAAGCGGCAAAGCAATACGTTATCGAAAATGGAATTCGCAATGTGAATTTCCTGGGCTGGATCACGGGTGAACAGAAATCTCAGGCCCTGTACCATGCTGACATCTACCTGCTTCCCTCCTACCATGGCGAGGGCATGCCTTGTTCCCTTCTGGAAGCCATGGCCTGTGGCCTGTCGGTAGTTACTACCAATGCCGGCGGGATCAAAGATTTTTTCCTGCCCGGGAAAATGGGACTGTTCGTCCGCCCCGCCGATACCGACGACCTGGAGCGACAACTGGACACCCTCCTGTCTGATCCTGATTTAATGGAAAAAATGAGGTCATTCAACGCCAGCTATGCACTCGAGCACTTCCGCCCGAAACTGGTCGCCAGCCGGCTGGAGCGCATTTTTGAGCAGGCCGCCCCGGAAGCTCAGGAGCGGAAGCCCATTCCTGCGAAACCGGTATTCGCCGGAGTTTTTTCCGGTATGTTGAGCTGGCCTCCGCATTGGAGGCAGGCCCTGGCCGCCACAGCCATGGTTGTCGTAGGATTGGCGCTGATGGTCGTAATAGATGATAAAACACCTACAAATCCAGCAGGTGATGAGGGTATGGTGGAGGAGGCCATCGAAGAAGCCATCGAAGAAGTATCAGAAGAGCTGGTACAATTGATCGACAAGCTGGACGGAGAAGCCAACAAGGCCTTCTGACGGCAGTGTGGCAGCGGGCAGGACATCCCCACGCCTGGGCTTCCTATAGATTAGAATCTTATTAGATTCTCCTCCCAAACTTCAAGAAACGGGCATACTGTGCCCGTTTTCTTATTATTTTTTTTTAAATTTGCTCGGGTTTAGCCCTGGCCAATCCGTGATTCCATCAGGGACACAATGCAAAATAGATCTCTTTGAAATAAAAGACGAATTACTGTTAAAAATACATCAAACACCCAGAGCTTACCGGTACCAAACTGGTATGCTTTTTGTGTTTGTACGCTCATGAACTTTTTTAGGAAGGTGAATCCTCCTTAATGCGCATAAAGACGACCTAATGAAAAAGCACGTTTACAAATCAGTCAGCGTTTGTGTTCTCCTCTTCATTGGAATACTCTCCCACGCTCAGACGATCATCAGAGGCCCGTATTTACAGAAAGGCACCCCCAGCAGTATGACCATAAGATGGAGGACAGATAACCCCACCTCCACCAAACTCTGGTACGGCTCTTCTCCCAGCAACCTTCCCTTCACCAATACACTCAGCGGAACAAGGACCGAGCATGAAGTGACCATCACTGGACTGGCATCCAACTCGGTCTATTACTACGCCGTGGGTAATTCGTCCGGCCAGCTGACCACACCTTCCAGCAACCACTACTTCAAGACTTCCCCTACCCCGGGAACGGCACAGACCATCCGGGCATGGGTTCTGGGAGATTGCGGCACCGGGGACAACAACCAACGGTCCGTCCGCGATGCTTTCTACAACTTCAACGGCTCCCAGCACATTGATATGATACTCCTGCTCGGAGACAATGCCTACGACGACGGCACCGACGCAGAATTCCAGGCAGCCTTTTTTGAAAACATGTACGAGGACCGGCTGATCAATACCGTCATGTGGCCGGCAATCGGTAACCACGAAACAGTAACGGCCGACAGTGAAACGGAATCCGGCCCCTATTACGATATCTTCACCATGCCCAGGAACGGAGAGGCCGGCGGCGTACCCTCCGGCACGGAGGCCTACTACTCCTTCGATTACGGCAACGTCCACTTTATCGTCCTGGATTCGGATGACAGCGGCCGCAACCCCGGCGACCCCCAGCTGGTGTGGCTGGAAAATGACCTCAATAATACTACTCAGGACTGGATCGTCGCCTACTGGCACCACCCCCCCTATTCCAAAGATGGTGAATCGGACGTGAACAGCAAGGAGACGAAGATGCGGGAAAACTTCCTGCCCCTCCTCGAAAGCCACGGCGTAGACCTCGTACTGGCAGGGCACTCCCACAACTGGCAGCGTTCCTACCTCATCCACGGCCACTACGGCCTGCAGGCCACCTGGGACCCCGCCACCATGGGTATCGACCTCGGCGACGGACGCCTCAACGGCGACGGCGCCTACACCAAAAATGCCCTGGGCCTGGGAACAGTGTATATCGTTACGGGTTCCGCCGGCAAAAAGACCGGCCCCATCACCAGCCCGCACCCGGTAAAGTACCATTCCCAGGCCGATTACGGTTCTATGTACCTGGAAGTCACGGGCGGCCAAATGGACATCAAGTTCATCCGGGATAACGGCAATATAGACGATTACCTGACCATTGTAAAGCCGGTGGCCACCGGCAACCCGCCAAGCGTTGCCATCACTTCGCCAACCGATGGATCCCATTATTCCACTCCTCAGCAGATCAGCATAACAGCCGATGCTTCCGATAGCGACGGGTCGGTCACTCAGGTCGAATTTTATATCAATAACATTTCTATTGGCGTCGACAATACGGCGCCTTATTCCGTAAACTACACCATCCCGGATGAAGGCGATTACACCATTTCCGCCACGGCCACTGATGATGACGGCAACGTTACCCAGTCTTCTTCTGTCCTGTTTACGGTAGGGGCAGTAACGGTCTGTTCCCGGATCGACGCCAGCACTGATGACGTTGAACAAGAGTTGTCTTCCGGCAATGTCGACCTCACCAATGGTGACCTCGAGATAATACGGGACGGCGCCGACGACCAGGTTGTCGGCCTGCGCTTCAACGGCCTCAACATCCCACAGGGCGCCAATATCGCCAATGCCTACATCCAGTTCACCGTGGATGAGGTGACCAATATCGACCCCTGCAACCTGGTCATTTATGGTGTAGCCGCCGATAATCCAGGTACTTTCACCAGTTCGGATAACAGCGTCAGCAACCTGCCCAAAACCAACGCTTCCATCAATTGGACGCCGTCCACCTGGCTCGCCAAAGGCGACAGGGGGCCGGCCCAGCAAACGCCCAATATCAACACGATCATTCAGGAAATCGTCAACCGGCCCGGCTTCTCCGCCAACAGTTCCATCACCATTATTATCGAAGGGGAGGGAGCGCGCGTAGCCGAATCCTTCGACGGCGCCGACGGCGCTGACAAATATCCTGAACTCTGTGTGGAATGGTCCACAGCACCCATCAACTACGATTGCCCCAATTTGCTGGCCGATATCGGTACGCCCTGTGATGACGGCGATAACACGACCATCAATGATGTGGTCGACGCCAACTGCAATTGCACCGGAACCCCCACCGCCTGCACCGGCATCGGCGATGCCGACGGCGATGGCGTCTGCTCCGATGTAGACTGCGACGACCTCGACCCCAATGTCACCCACCAGCCCGGCGACGCCTGTGACGACGGCAACCTGGCCACCATCAATGATATGTATGACGCCAACTGCAACTGTGTGGGCACCCTCAACCCCTGCACCGGCATCGGCGATAATGACGGCGACGGCATATGCGCCGACGTCGACTGCGATGACAACGACCCCAACAACACCACCGTAGCCGGCAGCTCCTGCGATGATGGTGACAATACTACCATCGATGACGTGCTCGACGCTAACTGCAACTGCGTGGGCGCCCCCACCGCCTGCACCGGCATCGGCGACGCCGATAACGACGGCGTCTGTGCGGACCTGGACTGCGATGACAACGACCCGGAAAACCTCTTCTACCCCGGCGCTCCCTGCAGCGACGGCGACCCCAACACCTACGGAGAAACCATACAAAGCGATTGTAGCTGCGGCGGAGGTATCCCCATCACAGACTTTACCTGCGTGCAGATCAACGTCGGCAGCGATGACGCTGAAGAGCGCTCCGGCAGGGTCGACCTGTCCAGCAGCGACCTGGAGCTGGCCACCGACCCCAACCTGGGCAGCCAGATCGTCGGCCTGCGCTTCAACGGCCTCAACATCCCACAAGGCGTAACCATTACCAACGCTTACCTGCAGTTCACCTCCGATGAGAACCGCAATACCAATCCCTGCATCCTGACTTTATCCGGGGAGGCGTCGGATAACCCGGCCGCCTTCACCTTCTCCAGCAATACAGACCTCTCCACCCGCCCGCGGACTACCGCCACCGTCAGCTGGCTACCTCCCGAATGGCTGGCCGTCGGCGAGGCCAACGCCGCCCAGCGGACGCCCAACCTCGCCCCCGTCCTCCAGGAGATCGTCAACCGTAGCGGGTATACCTCCGGCAGCGCCATCGTGCTCTTCGTCGACGGCGAAGGCGCCCGGACCGCGGAAGCCTATGAGGGCAGCATCATCGGCGCCCCCCAGCTTTGCGTGGCTTATACTACCACACAATACGATTGCCCCTCCCTGTCGGCCAACATCGGCGACCCCTGCGACGATGGCGACAATACTACCATCAATGATATAATTAACGCCAATTGTAACTGCGCCGGCACCCCCACCGCCTGCACCGGCATCGGCGATGCCGACGGAGACGGCGTCTGTGCTGATGTCGACTGCGACGACAACAACGCCGCCATCACCTCGGTAGACCTCGATGGCGACGGCGCCTGCAGTGACGTGGATTGTGACGATAACAACCCCTCCGTTACCGGACAAAGCACCTGGTACGCCGATACCGACAACGACGGCTTCGGGGACCCCAACAACGCCACTCAGGCCTGCTCGGCCCCCGCAGGGTACGTCACCGACAATACCGACTGCGACGATAACGCCCCCAACGAATTCCCGGGGCAATCCTGGTACCTCGACGCCGATGGCGACGGCTACGGAACAGGCTCTTCTCAGATAGCCTGCCTGCGGCCCGCCAACCACTACACTGCCGGCGAACTGGCACAAACCAGCGGCGATTGCGACGATGGGAACGCCGCTGTCAATCCCGGCGCTACCGAAACCTGTAACGGCGTCGACGACAACTGCAACACTCAAATTGATGAAGGCGTACAATCCTCCTTCTACGCCGATACCGACAACGACGGCTTCGGGGACCCCAACAACACCATACAGGCATGCTCCGCCCCGGCAGGGTACGTCACCGACAATTCCGACTGCGACGATAACGACCCCAACGAATTCCCGGGGCAATCCTGGTACCTCGACGCCGATGGCGACGGTTACGGTTCCGGTTCTTCTCAGGTAGCCTGCGAACGGCCGCTGAACCACTACACCGCCGCCGAACTGGCACAGGCCAGCGGCGACTGCGACGACGCCAACGCCGCCGTCAACCCCGGCGCTGCCGAAGCCTGCAACGGCATCGATGACAACTGCAACAACCAAACCGACGAGAATATCGCCTTCAACGATTATTATTTCGATGGCGATGGGGACGGATACGGAACCGGCGCCCCCGTGAACGATTGCCAGTCGCCCGGCGCGAACTACGTCCTCCTGAACGGCGACTGCGACGACGCCAACGCCGCCGTCAATCCCGGCGCTACCGAAACCTGTAACGGCGTCGACGACAACTGCAACACTCAGATCGACGAAAGCGTACAATCCACTTTCTACGCCGATATTGACAACGACGGCTTCGGGGACCCCAACAACGCCATTCAGGCCTGCTCCGCCCCGGCCGGCTACGTCGCCGACAATACCGACTGCGATGATACCGACGATAAGGAATTCCCGGGCCAAACCTGGCACCTCGACGCTGATGGCGACGGATACGGAACAGGCTCCTCTCAGGTGGCCTGCCAACGCCCGCTGAACCATTACACCGCCGCTGAGCTGGCCCAAACCTTCGGCGATTGCAACGATGGCAATGCCGCCATTCATCCCGGCGCCGCCGAAACCTGCAACGGCATCGACGACAACTGCGACACCCAGGCCGACGAAGGCGTACAGTCCACCTTCTACGCCGACAACGACAACGACGGCTTCGGAGACCCCAATAATGCCACCCAGGCATGCTCCGCTCCGGCCGGGTACGTCACCGACAATACTGACTGCGACGATAACGACGCCACCGAGTTCCCGGGCCAAACCTGGCACCTCGACGCCGACGGCGATGGATACGGAACAGGCTCCTCTCAGGTGGCCTGCACCCGCCCCGCCAACCATTACACTGCCGCCGAACTGGCACAAACCTCCGGCGACTGTGACGACGCCAACGCCGCCGTCAACCCCGGCGCCACCGAAACCTGCAACGGCATCGACGATAACTGCGACAACCAGATCGACGAAGGCGTACAGTCCACTTTCTATGCCGATACCGACAACGACGGCTTCGGGGACCCCAACAACGCCATTCAGGCCTGCTCCGCTCCGGCCGGTTTCGTCACCGACAA
>CAYQKY010000147.1:3430-22312 GCA_964418125.1 uncultured Phaeodactylibacter sp. | reverse complement strand
GGCCTACATTTCGCTACTCTGTAGCTGTTTTCGACGCCTGGCATCAATTACTAACGACATTAGGCTCCTCCGGAGCTGTGTTCAATAGAACCAATCGCCTCCCTCCTCGGGGGAGGTGCCGAAAGCGGAGGGGGCTTGCCCTTAGGCCCCAAAAGCCATGCCAATGAACTTAATCAACTAATAACCAACAACTTAACAACCAAAGCGCAAGCCTATGGCCGGTTCTGCTGTGCATCAGCGCACAAACTAGTGTTCATTTTCGGACAGGAGTGCCGCATTACGCCGCCGGCTTCAGCTTCCGTTCCAGCTGAAAGATCATTTTTTCTTTGATGAGGTTGAAGGCATCATAAAAGCCGCCTTCCATAGCTTCGGGAATGGACTCTAAAGTGGCGGCATATTTTTTCTGGGTAAGGGTAAAGTACAGCGTCCTGGCTTCTTCCGAAGTCAGTTCGATAGGCAAGACATCATCTACTATATCGCTGATAGCGACGAATTTTTTGAAGAGACTGTTGAGTATATGCACCAAATTCCAATCTATTTCTTCTTCCTTTTTGCCGGTGATGAAGTGTTCGATGAGATAGTGAAGCTGCAAGCAGTAAACACCGGCGTCGACAGTTCTCACTTTTATAGTAATCATATCAATTATCTTCTTTATTTCCCGGAAGTCGGATCAGGTAAACGTTGTTTAGCTGAACAACCAATGGATACTCAGGCAGTTCAGGGTAGCCATAGATGTAGTCCTTTTCCACTTTTCTGCATTCTGCCAGATCGCCCCAGTAAAACGGGGTGTATTTAACTCCCCACCTGAGCAAAGGCAGCTATCAGTGAAAGCAGATCAGTAAGGCTTACGGCTACCCCTGCCCCGAAGCCGGCTGCCCGTCTAACGTTGGACAGTTGTCGGTTGCCAGTTGTTTGTTGCTCGTGGGTGATTTTTTGGAATTTGTTGGTAGCCAATGATTGGGGGGAACAAACAACGTTCAACAGACAACAATCAGCCGCCTTTTCGTCCAGCGTTAGAAGGGTAGCCCCGAAGCCTACTCATACCTCAGCGCCTCCACCGGGTTCCCCCGCGCCACCTTCACCGACTGCCAGCTGACCGACAGCCACGCCAGGGCCACGGCCAGGGCCGCCGCCAGCACAAACCAGGCCGGGTTGATGGCCACATGGAACGCAAACCCCTGCAGCCAGCGCCGCATCAGCAGGTAAGCGATAGGAGCCGCAATTACACTTGCCAGCAAAGCCATCAGGGTCACCGGCCGGTTCAGCGTAAGGACGAGTTGGGTAACGCTGGCCCCCAGCACCTTGCGCACGCCGATCTCCTTGGTGCGGCGGGCGGTAGTGAGGGTGGCGATGCCGAACAGGCCCAGGCAGGCGACCAGGATGGCCAGATAGGTGGCCCACGACAAGACGCTACTCAGGTGCTGCTCGGCCCGGTACTGGGCATCGAGGGCTTCGCTGACAAAGGTGAAATCGAAGGGTTGTTCGGGGGCTACTTTGCTCCAGGCTTGCCGGATGGTTTCCAGCGTAGCCGGCACATCCCCGCCGGCCAGCCGAAGGGCGATCTTGGGAGTGGGCAGGTCTTCATAAGAAACATCGCTCACCACCCCGAAGACGCTGCGGGGGTTCATGCTCATCATCAGCGGGCCGATTTCGGTGTGCAGGGAGCGGAAGTGAAAATCTTTCATGATGCCGGCCAGTTGGAACGACTCGAAGGGGGGCGGCAGTTGCTGCCCCACCAGGCCCCGCCAGCCAAAAGCATCGGCCATGGTTTCATTGATTACAACCGCCTGGTTTCGGTCGCTGGGAATATCCGGTGAGAAACTTCGCCCGGCAGCCAGGCCGATGCCCATGGTTTCCAGGTAGTTTTCACTCACAGCATTGTAAGCGAACGTCCGGTACTGTTGGGTAGAAGGATCCGTATAGCCCAGGTTAGTCCAACCGGGGATGCCGGTAGCATGGGTTGAAACACCTACTCCTTTTATCCCCTGTTGCCCGTTGAGTTCCTGCCGCAGCCGGCTTTCAGCATCCCGGCCATCAGCATAAATGGCGAGGAGGCCGTAATCGTTGGTAGGGGTAGCCTGGTAGGGCAGGATGACAACCTGTTCTTTATCAAACCCCAGGTTCTTATTCTGCAAATATCTGAGCTGAGCGGCCATCACCATGGTGCAGATGACGAGGCTGAGGGAGAGTACGAACTGGAAGCTGGCCAGCCCGCGCAACAGCATCTGCCGGCCCCGCCCCAGCCGGGTGATCATGCCCTTTATGGCCCGCAGAGGCGAAAAACCGGAAACGATGAGGGCAGGGTATGCGCCCGCCACAAGGCCCAGAGCCAGCCCTCCACCCAAAAAGAGCCCAAGGCTGAAGATGGTATACGGAATGGACAAACTCTTTCCGGTAATGAGGTTGAAGGCCGGCAGGCATAGCTGCGCCATCAATACGCCCAGCACCACCGCCAGCAGCGTTACTACCACCGATTCGCTCCAAAATTGCTGCATCAGTTGCCAGCGCAGCGCGCCCGCCACCCGGCGTATGCCCACTTCTTTTGCCCGGGAAACGGAACGGCCGATGGCCAGAATGACGAAGTTGACAATGCCCAGCGCCAGAACGAGCAGGGCAATGCCGCTCAGGATCATGGGGTAACGGTGGTCGCTCACCGCAGCTATGCCCTGGGGGAAGTCGTTGTTCAAATGAACGTCAGCCAGTGGTTGTAAACCCACTTCGTACTCACCTGCCTTGTAGATCCGAACCACCTGCCGGTCGATCACCGGCGCCATCTTTGCCTGAAGCGCCTGGGCGTCCACCCCTTCTTTGAGCAGTACATAAGTCTCCGGATACACAAAGGTCCAGCTCGTCAGCGCCCGCTCGGAAAAGAGAGTTTTCATGTTCTCATAAGGAATGAGCATATTGTACTGTATGCTCGAATTGGCCGGCGCCTCTTCGATGATGCCCGATACGGTGAACTGCTCCCATTTGCCATTGAGCTGTATCGACAACACCTGCCCCAGAGCAGGGCCATCTCCAAAGTACTTGCGGGCGGCGGTGGGCGTCAGCACTACCTTGCGCAGGCCGTCCAGAGCCTCCGCAGGCTCGCCTTCCGGCAACTTGAAGTCAAAAACCTTAAACACTGAAGGGGTTATCACGTGTACCTGCTCCCGGCTTACCTCGTTACCTTTCTTTACCAGGTTGCCGGTGGTGATGTACTGCACGGTTTCCTCCACTTCGGGAAAGTGGTCTTCCAACACGCCCGCCAGCACCACCGGCGTCACCGTATTGAAAAATACCTCTCCCTGGTAGTGCTCCTTGACCCAGACGCGGTGTATCCGGCCCTGCTTGCTGTGAAAACGGTCGAAAGACCACTCTTCCCGCGCATACAGCCCCAGTAGCAGGGCCACCGCCACCCCAATGCCCAGGCCAAGGATGTTGATGGTGGAATAGAGCTTTTCCCTTAGCAGGTTGCGAATCGCGAGCTTGAGGTAGTTCTTCAGCATGGGTGATTTTTTAGTGTATCAGTATATCTGTGTTGTAGTGTATCAGTGGAGTGAGGCTGCGCATTTCTAATGCATTCCTATTAATTCCCTTCCCGACGTATACACGAATGCACTATTCATCACTCACTCCCCAGCACCTCCGCCGGGTTCGCCTTTGCCGCCCGGATGGAATGGTAGCTCACCGCCAGCCAGGCCACCAGCACCATCAGCCCGGCGGTGGCCAGGAACAGATGAACGCCAATGCCCGCCTGATAGGCAAAGCCACCCAGCCAGGAAGACAGCAGCCACCAGGCCACCGGCACCGAAATGGCGAAGCCGATGAGGATGAGCTTCAGGAAATCCTTGAACAGCAGGCCCACGATGTTGGCCACGCTGGCGCCCACCACCTTGCGGATGCCGATCTCCCGGGTGCGCCGCGCCGCTGTGAAGGCAGACAGGCCGAACAGGCCGACACAGGATAACAGGATGGCGATGACGGCAAAGTAAAAGGCCAGCTTGCCGATGGCGGTTTCGCTTTTGTACAAACGGCTGTATTCCTCATCCAGGAAGGAAAACTCAAAAGGGTAATCGGGGACGATGCGGCGGTGAAGGGCTTCGATGCCGGCCATCGCTTCCCGGGTGCGCCCGGCCTCCGTGCGGACGTAAAGATTCTCCGAGCTGCCACTGCGGCTGAGGTAGAGGATCAGCGGTGCAATGGGTTCGTGCAGAGAGTTGATGTGAAAATCCCGGGCCATGCCGATGACCTGCCCGGTTACTCCCCAGAACTCGACTTTCTGTCCAATGGGTTTTTCCATTCCCATGGCCCTCGCTGCGGCTTCATTGACGATGAGCGACAGGGTATCCGCCGGCCGGCCCGGAGCAAAACCCCTGCCGTCCGCTATTTGAATACCCATGGTTTCGATAAAGCCGGGCGTGACCTCCATGACCCGGAAGCCAGTCTGGCTGTTCGCCGGCTTGCCCTCCCATACCGGGTCGCGGGTCTCGCTGTAGATCGAGAATGGCGTTTGGTTGGATGCAGCGTACTGCTTTACGCCCGGTATGGCCGATATCTCATCTTTCAGGTTGGGGTACTTATCGTAGAGCGCGCCTTCCATGGGGATCCGCACCACGTTCTCCCGGTCCAGCCCCAGGTTTTTGTTCATGAGGAAGTCCACCTGCCGCTGAACGCCCAGCGCACAGACGATCAGGCAAGCCGATAGCAGGAACTGCAATACGACCAGCCCCTTGCGCAGAGCGGCTCCGCTGAATTGTCCCGCCTCTTTACCGCGAAAGATGTTAACGGCCCGAAAGGAAGACAACAAAAAGGCCGGATAACTGCCGGACAACAACCCGGCAAACACCCCCGTGCCCAGGATCAACGACAGCGTAGCCGGCTCCAGGTAATCGATGGAAAGATCCGTGCCGGTGATCTGCCGGAAGGGCGCCTTCAGCAGCTCCACCAGGGCCACGCTCACGCCGGTGGCGATCAGGGCAATGGCCACCGCTTCGCTCATGAACTGCCCGGCCAACTGCCCCCGGCTGGCTCCCACCACCTTGCGTACGCCGACCTCCCGCGAACGGCGGGTGGCCCGCGCCGTGGCCAGGTTCATAAAGTTGATACAGGCAATGAGCAGTAGAAAGGCCGCCGCACCAATGAACAGGCGGACATAGGTGATCCGGCCGCCTACCGGCCTGCCATTCTCCAGCTTGCTGTACAGGTGGCGCTCGGGGAAGGACAGCAGGCTGATGGTAGTGCCTTCCTCGGTATTGCTCTTGTGCTTCCGGAAAAGGCCGATCAGCTTATCCTCCAGCACCGGAATATCGGCGCCTTCCTGAACCTTAAGGAAAAGGCGGCAGGTGAAATTGCCCCATTGGCTGGCCCAGGGATTCCTTCGCAAGTAGTCCTCCATAGAAAGGAGAAAACCAAACTGCAGGGTGGAATTGGCGGGCGGATCGGCAACTATCCCGCTCACCGTATACGATTCCTCGCCGGCTGCCTCCAGGGTTTTCCCGACGGCCTGCCCCCGCCAGCCGGGGCCGAAGTATTTCTCCGCCAGCTTCTCCGAGAGGACTATCGCATTGGGATGGCCGAATAGGGCCTCTTTCCGGCCCTCCAGCAAGGGAAAATTGAAAACATCCAGAAAAGCGGCATCCACATAGATCCCTTCTTCTTTGTACGGAACCTGTTCCCGGAGAAAGGACAACGTCTGCGGAAAGGAAACAGCCAGAGTGGCTTCCGCTTCCGGAATCGCTTCATCAATCTTCTCCGCAAAGGGCGCAGGGGCAGTTATCCAGGTGTCCGATTGCCCTCCCTCTCCCGGAAAGTTGAAAACCAGCTGGTAAAGCCGGCCGGCATCGGAATGGAAGCGGTCGTAGCTCAGCTCGTGCCGCACCCAGAAGAAGAGCAGCAGGCTGACGGCGATGCCCGTCCCCAGGCCCAGCACGTTGATGAAGGTGTAGCCGAGGTCGCGGCGAAGGTTGCGAAGGGTGACAGTTAGAAAGTGTTTTAGCATTGGGTTGTTTTATTGTGTATAAGTGCATTCGTGCATTTGTGTATAAGTGCACAAGAGGCCTCCGGAAAGGCCTGGCTACGAATGCACAAATGCACCTATACACGATTTTTCATTCATATCTCAGCGCCTCCACCGGGTTCCTCCACGCTGCGCCCAGCGTCCTCAGGGCCACTGTCAGGAAGGCCACCAGGAAGGTTAGAGCGCCGGCCAGCGGGAACACCCACCAGTCGATGCCGTTGCTGTAGGCGAACCCCTGCAGCCACCGGCGCATGAAGTACCAGGCCAGCGGAAAGCCGATCACCATCGCGATGCCGGCCAAAAAGAGGAAGCCTTTGGAAAACAGGCCGATGATGGAAGCCACGCTGGCGCCCATCACTTTACGTATGCCCACCTCCTTGGTGCGCTGCTGTATAGCTAACGCTGCCAGCCCCAACACGCCCATCAGAGCGATAAGGATGGATAGCGCGGAAAAATACAGGAAAGCTTCCTGAAAACGGCGCTCGCCTTCGTATTGCAGCGCAATGGCCTCATCCAGAAAGCGGTGATCGAAAGGCGCCTGGGGAAATACGGACTCCCAGCGGCTGCGGATGGCGTCCAGCGTGCCTTTCCAATCGGAAGTACGCACCTTCAGGGCCAGCTGGTGAAAACGCCGGTTCCATGGTTGCTGCGTGATGACCAGCGGCTCGATGGGATGGTGCAGAGAGGCAAAGTGAAAATCCTTTACCACTCCTATAACGGAGTGTTCTCCGTTGCGGGTTATCTTTTTTCCTATGGGGTTATTCCAGCCAAGGCGCCTGGCCAGAGTTTCGTTGACGAGAAAGGCCGGTTGATCCGCCGGGCGGGCAGGATCGAAGAAGCGGCCGGCAGCCATCTCCAGCCCGAACACCTCCAGGAGGTGCTCATCTACATCGATAACGTGGAACAGCATCGACTCTTTGTGCCCTTCCGGGATGTAGCCGTTGCGGGTGAGCCCCTGCCCCGGCGCCTCGGAAAGGGCCGCCGCACCTTCCACGGCCTGCAGGGCCAGCAGTTCCTGCCGCAGGGTCGACTGTTTTGACTGCACCTCCCTCCCTAACAGCGGCAATAAGACAATGCCTTCCTGCTCAAAGCCAAGCCCTTTATGGCGTGCGTACTGCATTTGCTGCCAGATCACCAGCGTGCAGGCGATCAGGCCGGTGGAAATGGCGAACTGCACTACCAGCAGGGCGTTGCGCAACCCTTGCTTGTTCTTTCCGCTTACCCCGCCCCGGATGGCCGCCACCGCCTCCAGGCGGGAGACATACAGCGCGGGGTACCCTCCTGCCAGTACGCCTACCAGGACGAGGACGCCAAGAAGGGCCAGAGCGGTGTACGCATTGAAAATGCCGGAAGGGCCGAAATCCCTGCCGATCAGCTTCCCGAAAACGGGCGCGGAGGCCTCGGCCAACAAAAAGGCAAGCCCTGTGGCGATCAGCACCAGCAGGAAGGCCTCGCCCATGAACTGCCGGATCAATGCCCCCCGGCTGGCGCCCATCACTTTGCGGACGCCGACTTCCCGGGCGCGCCACGATGCCCGCGCCGTGGCCAGGTTCACAAAATTGGCCCCGGCAATGAGCAGGATAAGCAGGCCGATAGCGCCAAAGGCCAGCAGGCGGATGCGCAGAGCGGGCGAATCGGGGTTGTGCCAAAGATGAATTTCCCGGAGGGGCTGCAGGCAGGCTTCCAGTTGCACGCCGTAGGGCTTCAGGGTTTCATTGATGTGCCGCCACATGAAAGGCGGTAATTTCTCTTCCAGTTGGGCAGGGGTTGTATTTTCGGCCAGCCGAAGGTAGGTGATGTACTGGTTGCCGCCATTCCAGTCCATAAATCGCTCGGAGTCCTGGTAGAGGGTGGAAAACGACAACAGGGCCTCGAATTGCAGGTGCGAATTGGCGGGCGGCGCCTCCGCCAGCCCGGTTACTTCAAACTGCTGCTGGTTGTCCAGAATGATCATTTTGCCCATAGGGCTCTCGCCGCCGAACAGACGCCGGGCCAGCGGCGCGGTGAGCACCGCCGTATTGGGCCGCGCCAGAGCGGTGCGGGCATCGCCGGCCAGCCAGGGAAAGTCGAACAGGGAAAAAAAGGACGTGTCGGCATAATGAATGCCATCAACTTGTATGGCCTCATTCTCATAAGAAAGGTAGGCAGGCTGTTCGGTAGAAATACGAGTATAGGCCTGCACCTCAGGAAACTCCGCCTGCATATCCGGGCCAATGGGCGGGGTGAACACATGGCTTTCCTCGCCCTGTGCGTCCGCCCGCTGTACCCGGATGCTCACGCGGTACAGCTGATCGCCCTGTGTATGCCAGCGGTCATAACTGTATTCGAACTGCAGGTACAGAAGGGTCATCAGCACCAGGGCCAGCCCCACGGAAAGGCCGAGTACATTGATACCGCTGTACAGCCGGTGCTTCATTAAATTGCGAATAGCCACCTTCAGGTAATTCCCGAGCATTTTCCTAAACTTTTGGGTGAAAAGAAGGGGCGATCAGGGAAAAATACCTCCCCGCCGGAGTTCCTGTTTTTCAGGCGCCCCGGCAGGTAAGGGAAAAAGGTTTTCATGATAGGTGTCCGGTGTCGGGTGTGGGTGTTCCTTACAAGAGATAGACCAAGTTGGAAGTGCGACACGAGCGAAGCGACTGACGGAGTAAGTCGGAAGTGGGAAGCGCCAGAGAGAAAGCCATCAGGCAGGACATTTCCGACTTCAAACTTTCTTTTGTTAAGGAAGCTTTGTTTTTTAGGGTGCAGGCCCCTTTCGCCCTCTTTCCGCCGCCCCGGCGAGACAATGTTCCGCCTTCCGATTTCCGCTTTCCGCCTTCGAGTCATTTCCCATTCGGCACGCCCTTCGGCGCGTCGGCCTGCCCCGACGGCTCCCGGATCTGCTCATCGCTCCGCACGTTGCCGTCCACCAGTTCGATGATGCGGGTGCCGAAGGAGGCGTTGCGCTCCGAGTGGGTCACCTGAATGATGGTCACGCCTTCCTCATTGAGTTCCTGGAAGAGCTCCATGATCTGGTCGCCCTGCTTGGTGTGCAGGTTGCCGGTGGGCTCGTCGGCCAGCAGGAGGCGCGGGCGGCTGATCACCGCGCGGGCGACGCCCACCAGCTGCTGCTGCCCGCCGGAGAGCTGCTCGGGAAAGAGGCCCTTCTTGGCTACGATGTTGAAGCGGTCGAGGATCTCGGCCACCATGCTCTTGCGCTCCTTGCCCTTCACGTTGCGGTACAGCAGAGGCGTTTCGATGTTCTCGTAGACGGTGAGGTCGTCGATCAGGTGGTAAGCCTGAAAGACGAAGCCCATATAGGCCTTGTGCAGGTCGCTGCGCTTGCGCTCGTTGAATTTGTGCACGGCCTCGTCGAAGAAGTAGTACTCCCCGCCGGTGGGTTCTTCCAGCATGCCGATGATGTTGAGCAGGGTGGATTTGCCGGCGCCGCTGGGCCCCATGATGGTGACGAATTCGCCCTCCCGGATGTCCAGGTTGATCTGGTTGAGGACCCAGGCCTTGCGCAAGCCGTTGCGGTAGTACCGTTCAATGTCTCGGAGTCGGATCATGTTTTTATTTTTTGCTGCTACCGCCGCCTACTCGCCAAATGGAGGCAGAAGAAGTAGGCGCCGGTAGCAGCGCCTAACGGAGCGCGGGCCTTGCCCTGGCAATATAGCCGGCTCTGGCCCGCCGTGGTAAGCCGGATATACTCCGGCTTGCTTTGCAATTAGACAAAGGCAAGGCGCGTGCCAAATATTTAATCCATTCAAAATCAAATACTTAAACCGGACCCCGCCTTTAAAAAGCCGCTGGCGTTGTGCGTTGGCGGACAGGAGGATGTCCGAAAATGAACAGTGGCCCCGGCGCGCCGGATCCATCTGGCGCGTAATTCCCGCTTTCCTGGCTTTGCACAATATTCCCGGTTTTGCTTACGGCAACCCCATTATCGGTGAATGACCTTCACAGCTTCCCCTTCATTCGCATCTCCAACCCGCAGAAAGTACATTCCCGCCGGCAACCCGGAAAGATCCAGCTCCTCCTGTTCCTGGCGAAATTGGCCGGCGCCGGCCAACTGGCCGCTGCCGTGGTACAATTGATACCTGGCGGGTAAAATTAAATTGTGGATCCTTACCTGCGCCGCGCCGGAAGCAGGATTGGGAAAAACTTCAACCCGTTTGCCCTGCCTCACCCCTGCTTCATCGGCAGCCACAGCGCTGGCCACCCGGTACCGCAGGAGCTTCATAGCGGAAAGGCCGCGGAGCAGGAAGTCATCCTGCGCCCGAAAAACGAGCGGGTAGGGCTGCTTCCGGACATGCTCCTGCCGCACGACCCACATAAAACCGCCGTTGGCCTGATTGCCGCTGGCCATCGCGGAAAAAGAAGCCGGAAAGGCGTAGTAATCTTCGAAAAGGCCACAGGAGGCGCTGAGGCTCAATTGCTGGCCCGTTTCAGGATCTTCAGCGGCGGCATCCACCAGTACGGTATCCCCCACCGCTACATCGATGATGCCTGGCTCCTCTACGCTGAGGGATAAGTTGGCAGGCAGGTTGTTGCCATCCTCCACTTCGATCAGAATATCCCGGGTGATCTGATCCCTCAGCTCTCCATTTCGGTAGGAACTTATTTTTATAGCCATCGTATAGCGCCCGGGCCTTTGGGGGCTGTTCCATGCAGTCGCTCCGGTAACCGGATCGATCGCCAGGTTGTTCAGCGGATCCCCTCCGGGAATGAGATCGGGCCAGATGTAGCCCGGAGCAGGAGTATCCTTATCTATCAGTGGCACCGTCCATTCATACGCTATGCTGTCATCATCGATATCGAAAGCATTGGGGATGTGAACGAACGGCTTGCCCACGACGCCGATCCCAACCGGCGCTTCCAGCAGTACCGGAGAATGGTTGTCTGAAGGAGCATCTTCCGACAAAACAGCAAGTGCTTCAATGTAAAAGCGGGCCTGGTCGGAATTGGGAAAGCCGAGGTTGATAATACCGCCGGGGCGGTTGGAATGGCGCATACCCAGGCGATAGGTTCCGTAAGCAACATACTCGTGTATCCCCGTATAGATGTTTTTCTGGACTCCCGGCGCAATGAACTCCCCGTCCGGCGCACCATCGCCATTAACATCCATCCCGTTGGACAGGCCCAGGAGTTCGCACTGCCCGTCTCCCCAGCAGAAGTATACGCTGTCGCTGCCAATAAGCTCGGAAGTGGCATTATTATAGAACAGGATGACAGAGGCTTCCAGCTCCCGGGCCCCTGTCTGCCGGAATTGTATCTCTCCGCCAATAAGGGAGGTAGCGCCCAGAGGCAATGCGGATAAGAACAATAACGATATCAGACAGAGGGTAATTCTGGTAATCATAGCTTCTTTGTTTGATGATGAAAGCTTAAAAACCCGACAAGCTTTGCCCAACGGAAGGCATACGGTAAGCTTGTCAGGTTTTTTCCGGCATTGCAATGTGCGTACTTGATCGGGAAAGAGCGCAAATCAGGATTTAAGTTAAAAAAATTTCAGGGAAGATACAACGCGTACGCCGTAGTGATCTGCTTAATGGCTGTTTGGAGTTGCCGACTTATCCGCGGCATCCGCGTTCTTTCAACTCGTGCTATGAAAACCTGCGCCTGTGCAGCTCATTCGCACACCGCCCCCGCCTGCCCCTCAAAGTAAGCCAGCAGCCCGGGCACGATGCTGTCAAACGCCGCCCCTTCCCTACCCTCATAGGCCTCCAGCACAGCCAGTATGCCGTCGAGGTGGGCGAAGCTGCCTTCCTCCACTTCCCACTTGCGCAGCGCCTCGCCATATTCCTTGCCGAAATTGTGGTGCACCATGCGCACCACCGCGGCCCGCACCAGATGCTCGTACAGGCAGGTTTTCCAGTTGCCGTACCCCTGTTTCTGCATGGCTTCGGCGATGGGCTCGTAGAGGCAATCGAACCGTTCCAGTTGCGTGTAGTGTGCATTGATCAGCGGGTTGCAGAAGGAGTGGCTGAACTCGTGCAGGATCAGGTCGAGGGCGAGGTAGTTGGCGTTGAACTGAGGAAAGGCCCCGCTGTTGCCCGCCGGGCCGATGAAGGCGTACAGGTCGTGGCTGCCGTCCGCCCGCTTCAGCCGGGGGCCGAAGCCGCCCTCGTGCAACAGCGGGCTGATAATGACATTGTACGAAGACTGGCCGGCGCGGTAGTACGATTCCAGGATGCCGACATAATCCTTACCACTCAGCTTGGTGCGGACGTCTGCTGCCACCGAATCGTAGAAGGGCTGCTGGGCCTCGAAGAAGCTATGGAAAGAGGAGGCCCGGTAGAAATCCTTCAGTTCCCGGATGAAAAGGCCCAGTGTGTCCTGGTGCTTCCAGTAGATCAGGTGATCTTCTTCGAAAGGAACAGCCACTTCCAGCTTGGGAAAAGAATAGTGGCAGATAAATTCAATGGGCTTGTCAAAAGCGAAGTAGCTCTGCGACATGGACTGGAACAAAGCCACCGCCGGATGCTCCCGGTAGGCGCCGAAGGCTTCTTCCATATCCTTCTTGTAATCCAGATCCGCCTTAGTGATCAGAAAGTAATCGGAGAGGTACTGCACCGTCAGCAGCAGCTCCGCTTTTTCATCGACGCGGATGGAAAGCTGTTTGTCGCCCTGGGCGGACAGGGTGGCGGCAAGGGCCGCGAGCAGGGAGAATAAGGCGATCCTTATCATGTTTTTTTGTCAGCAAATCTAGGAGGAAAACAGAAAGGAAAATTGTAAAAATCTTGCAGGAGGAGTGTTCAAAATTCCGGGCCCTAAGCCGTCCAGCAACAATCCAACCATTCTCCCTCATTCCACCACCCAACTGATCCTGCCCTCCACCGTACTCATCCTTTTCTGCAGTATTGCAGGGCTGAGCCCCGTCATCTTTCGGAAGGACTTTATGAAGTGGGACTGGTCGAAATACTCGGCGTCATAACCCACCTGAGTCAGGGTTGCCGCTCTCCGGGCCGATATTCCGGCGAGGGCTGCCCGAAACTGTACCGTACTTAGAAACTCCTTGGGAGGTTGCCCGATGTCGTTCATAAACCGGCGATAAAGAGTTGAAGGGTTGAATTGCAGGGCCCGCGCCAGCTCTTCAATCCGCAGCCCGCCCCGCCGTTGGATCATCTGCCGGGCGGCCCAATCCACGGCGCCGTCCTCCTGCCGGCGCCGGGCGAGCTGTCCGAGCAGGAAGGTTTCCAGCAGGGCCACCTTGTCCTCCGGCCGTTCAACCCCGAATAACTGCTCCGGCAAAAAGCGGGCCAGCGGGCCGAACAGGGGCTCCAATGCCTCCTGCCCCTTCAGTACTTCGGTAAACGGAACTGTTGTGAATTTCCGGAGCCCACCCGGGTGGAAGACGATACAAACCTGCTCCGACGGCCCTTCCACCTTCACTTCAAAGGGCTTGCGATGCCATCCCCAGAGAGCGCTGCCATAGGCCGGGCCGCCTTCAGTGATCACGCAGGAGTTGGCCTTCGCCCCTTCCGAATATTCGATGCGGTTCTGCCGGTAAAGGGCCAGGCAGAGGTTGGTATTGGGAAATGTGCGGTAGGCAAAGCTGCCTGCGTACTCCGTGAATACGTAGTATTGTATATGATCCCTCAGGAGATGGTGCTCAACGGATCGGATGTCCATTTTCATACTTCAGCAGACAATATTTGGAAAATGAGCTGTCAACTTGTTCAGCGCTAAACATATACTCAAGGTGCCAGCTCACTTAAAACGATATTTCACTCGCTCCGCAGCGCATCCGCCGGGTTCCCCACCGCCGCCCGCCACGCCTGCGAAAGCACCGTGAGGCCTACCAGCAGGCCCAGCAGCAGGATGCCGGGCAGGAAGAGCCACACGGTCATCTCGGGCCGGAAGACGAACTCCTGCATAAACTGCCGGCCCAGCAGGAAGCTCAGGGGGATGGCCAGCAGGGCGGCAATGCCCAGCAGCACAAAATAATTTTTCGATAGTAACCACAGGACATCCTTTACATTCGCCCCCAGCACCTTCCGGATGCTGACTTCTTTCCTCCGGGTCTCCACCGTATAAATGGCAATGCCCAGCAGCCCCATCAGGGCGATCACGATACCCAGCAGGGCGAAGGCGCCGACGATCCAGGCCAGGTCCACAAAGTTGGCGTAGTTCTCCCGTACGACATCGTCGAAAAACTGATAAGCAAAAGGATGCGCCGGGTCTATTTTCTCCCAGGCCCGCTCCAGGGCGGCGATGGTAGCGGTGGGATCCTGCCCGGTTATTCTGAGGTTCATTACATTGAGCTCGCCGGGGGCATAGCGCAGCAACAAAGGTTCCATATTGTAGACCGCCGGTTTAAAATAGAAGTCTTCCAACACGCCGTGAATGGCCAGGCGGGTGCTGTCGCCCACCCAGATGGTTTTGCCTACCGCCTCCGCCGGCGTTCCCAGCTGGAACCGCTTCATAAAATCTTCATTAACAAGGGCGAAACGCTCCTGCTGTTGCTCGGGTGCTTCCGGGAAATTCTGCCCGGCGATCAATGTCAGCCCGAAATTATCGAGGTACTCGTGGTCGACGACGTAATCGCGCACTTCCACCGGTTCATCCTCCTCCCGCACCCGCAGGTCCACCTTGCCGTCCGCCCAGGTGCCCATACTGTGGGAGATGGCGGAAATGCGCTCCACGCCATTCACCCCGGCAAAGGCAGAGCGTAGTTTTTCCGGTTCATGCCCCTGCATCTCCACATTCACCATCTGCGCCTGGCCGAAACCGAAATTCATCGCCAGGGCCACATTGATCTGTTTCCAGGCAATGGTGACCAGGATGAGGAACACCAGAGAGACGGACAACTGAATGCCCAGCAGGGCCTTGCGCAGGCCCACCCCCTTCATGATCTTCAGGTGGCCCAGCTTCTGCAGAATGGCCAGGGGCTTCGTCTTCGAAAGCACTACCGCCGGCAGCACGCCCGCAAGCAGCCCCACAGCGACGGCAAACAGGACAAACCAGCCGTAGAGCGCCACATCCTCCCGCAGGTTCATATCCGTGAATTCGGTAAACTGCAACTGGTTGAAGCCCTGAATGGCCAGCTTCAGCAGAGGGTAGGCCAGCAGCAGCGCGATCAGCGCAATGGCCACCGCTTCCGCCATGAACTGCCAGAAGACCTGCCGCCGGTTCGCCCCGAAGGTTTTCCGAACGCCTACCTCCTTCATCCGGCCCACCGCCCGGGCAATGGTCAGGTTGGTGTAGTTGAAGGCCGCCGACAGGATGACGATCAGCCCCAGGGCCACCAGGAACCACAGGAGAAATTCGGGCAGCCCCCTGCCCATGCTGTTGGACAGGAAGGGCCCGGGAGTGATCTCCCCCAGGGGCTGCAGTTCGAAGCGGTAGCCTGCATCCCGGGTTTCCAGTTGCAGATCCTGGTAGCCGGCCTGGGCCACTTGCGCCAACGCCTGTTCCGCTTCCTCCGGCGCCACGCCCTCCTTCAGGCGGATGAAGTTGTAGGTGCTGTAATAATCGTTCCAGTTGGCGGTCGTATTGTTGAAATGCCCGGACGCCTCCAGGGACGCCACGGTGGCATACGAGCCGAGGGCTTCGAATTCCAGGTGGGTCTTGCCGGGAAGTTCCGCCAGGACTCCAGTTACGGTGAAGGTGGACTCCGTCCCCGGCATTTCCACCGTTTTCCCCAAAGGGTCCGTTTTTCCGAACAGTCGCCCGGCAGTGGCCGGTGTCAATACCAGGGAAAACGGCTCGGCCAGCGCCGTTTCCGGGTTGCCCTGCGCCAACGGAAAGCCGAAGGTTTCAAAAAAGGCGGGCGTCGTGAACAGCCCGTTCAGCGCCAGCATGTTCTCCCCTTGCCGCACCTCTCCCCGCAGGGCGGTACAGAAAGGCGCCCACTGCTCAACAAAAGCATAGCCGTCCGACAGTTTCTCCGCCACCACATAGGGCGAAGTGGCGTAACGCTCCGAGCCGCCGCCCTTGCGCTGCGCGTCGGTCAGTATGCGGTACACCCGATCCCCTTCGGGATGGAAATTGTCGAACTCGTGCGCTCCCTTGATGAGCATGATGAACAGCATGCAGGCCGCCATACTCAGGCTGAGCCCGCCAATGGTAAGGGCGCTGAAGGATCTGCTTTTCCAGATGTTGCGCCAGGTGATCTTCAGGTAATTCTTTAACATGGCTATTGTTTGTGTATTCGTGCATTTGTGCATTCGTGTATAAAGTTGCCTGTGTTGTGCCGTCCCGGTTGGCCGGAACGAATGCAGGAATGCACAAATGCACATTTTCACTCCCTCCTCAAAATATCCGCCGGATTCACCCTCAGCACCCCAATTACCTTCAAACTGATTGTCCCCAGCGCCAGCAATACGACGCCAATGGCCGCCCCGGCCATCATGCCCGGATGCAGGCCGGCGTGGATGGCAAAGATGCCGTCCATCAGCTTCCAGGCCAGAAAGGCGCCGCCGGCAGTGCCCAGAATTGCCGCCAGAGCGAATATCCAGAGGTAATTTTTATTGAGCAAATAGGCGATGTGGTGCGCCCGGGCGCCGACGATGCGCCGGATAGCGATCTCCTTGAGGCGTTTCAGCACGTTCAGGGAAACCATGGCGAACAGCCCGGCCATTGACAACAGGATGGCCACCACCGCCAGAAAGAGGAACATCCACTTGATGTTGTTGGTCACGCTTAGTTCCTGGGCCAGCACTTCGTCCTGGAAAAAGCCGCGGTAAGGCTGGAAGGGGAAAAGTTCCGCCCACGTTAACCGCAGTTCTTCCTCCACGGCTAACAGGTTATTGGTTGGCGTGCGTACTACCAGAAAGCGGTAATCTTCCGGCTCCGTACGGGTCAGCGCCATAGGCGTGACGGGGCTGAAGAAATCCTGCACAAAATCTTTGACGATGCCGACGATGGTATAGGTTGCCGAATCCATCACCACCTGCTGTCCGAGGGGTTCTTCCCAGCCGTACTCCTGCACCAGCCGTTCGTTGACGAGCATGGAGCGGTCATCGGATTCCAGTTCATCATCGAATGAACGGCCCTCAGCCATTTCGAAGTCCATAAGTTCCGGGTAACCTTTGCCGACGCCCATGTGCAGAATGTTGTAGCGCTCGCCCCGTGCTTCGAGGTCCTGCCCGCGCACGCCGTACCCCAGGTGATGGGTGGTTCCGGCGAGGCTTTCTACTTTGGGATTGCTCTTCAGCACCTGCTCCATGCGCTGGAATTCAGCTTCACCATTCACCACACACCCCAGCAACCCGTGCCGGCTGTAGCCGACATCGGTATTTTCCTGAAAGGCGGCGTTGCGGGCGAAGGCCAGGCCGGCCAGCACCGCCACCAGAGCGATCATCACCTGCACGCCCAGCAGTATCCGGGTGAACAGGTTGGAACCGCCGAACTGCAACTTACCCCGGAAGATGGCCACCGGCCGAAAGCCGCTGATGTAAAAGGCTGGATAGGCGCCGGCCAGTAAGGCCGTCAGCACCAGGATGCCGGCGAGAAAGGCCAGCAGGGGCCAGTCCGACAGGTAGTTCGCCTCCAGGTGCAGGTAGGGCCACATCTGGTTGTAAGGCGGTAGAAAAACCTCCACCAGTACCAGCCCGGCGGCTAACGCCATAAGGCAGATCAGGAAGTTCTCTCCCAGCAGTTGCCAGATCAGTTGCCGCTGCGTGCCGCCCATCACTTTACGGATGCCTATCTCCTTGAGGCGCCGCCCGGCGGCGGAAATGGCGGTATTGGTAAAATTGAGGCAGGCGGTGAACAGCAAAAGTATAGCCATCACGATGGGCCCCCAAACCGCCGGCACCGGCAGGCTCTGCCGCAGGTAATTGCCGCGCACCTCATCCCGGGCGGCGCGGTGGGCGGCCTCGGCGAAGGGCTCCAGTACATAAGATTTGGCCTTCAGCCGGCCGATGTGCTGGTTGTGGAGGCCCAGGTATCGCTTGTTCAGCTCTCGCGTGATCGCGGAGGTGGGCTGTCGGCCGTCCAGCTCAAAAAAGGTGAGCGCCGCGAAGGAACTCCAGTCGCCGGGCGCCGGCTTCCTGCCGTCCACCAGCAGGTTTTCCTTGTGTGTGATCAGGCTATAGTCCAGGCTGGAATTCATCGGCCGCTCCGCCAGTACGGCCCCGACAAGAAGAGGCTGCTGATGGGACTCGCCGGGATGAAGGATCAGTTCTTTCCCTATTGGATTTTCCGCTCCGAAGTAGCGCTTTGCCACCGATTCGCTGATGAGTATTTTACTTCTGTCCCCCAGCGCTTCATAACTGCCGGCCACCAGAGGGAAATCAAATAACTCGAAAAAAGCCGGATCCACATACTGTATGCTTTCGCTGAGCACCGTTTCCCCTCGTTTCACCGCCGCCTGCCTGTAGTCCACCCGCACGCAGCGGCGGATACCGGGAACCTCCCGAGCCGCCGCCGGCCCCAAAGGCAGGGGCGCCAGGCCGTATTCCAGGCCATTGCCCTGTCGGATCATATTGACGCGGTAGATGCGATCCCGTTTTTGATGAAAAGCGTCAAAACTCCGGTCGAACGCATAGTTGAGGTAGGCGATGATGCTGCAGGCCAGGGCAATGCCGAGGCCCATCACGTTGATGCTGAAGTAGAGCTTATTCTTCCAGATATTGCGCAGAGCTATTTTCAGGTAGTTCTTCAGCATAGGCCGTGGTTTTTTTGCAGGGACAGGCCGTTTTTCCGGCTAATTGGGGCGCCGGGTGGGAAAACGGCTTGTCCCTGCCTTAACCGAGCCAAGATTCATGCCAGGGCAAATCATATTGATTATCAGAATCTTAGCTTTCCACCTTCATGCTATGGTGTTCGTTATCGTACACTGCTTGTCCGGATGTGGACAATGTACATGTACCCGGTCCCCCAAATTCATTTAGGTCAAAGGCGTACCCTCCCAACGCAAACCCGGTCCCCCAAATTCATTTGGGTCAAAGACGTAC
>CAYQKY010000147.1:0-3330 GCA_964418125.1 uncultured Phaeodactylibacter sp. | reverse complement strand
CGTACCCTCCCAACGCAAACCCGGTCCCCCAAATTCATTTGGGTCAAAGACGTACCCTCCCTAACGCAAACCCGGTCCCCCAAATTCATTTGGGTCAAAGGCGTACCCTCCCTAACGGAAGAGAGCGTTGGTTCTCTCGTCTCCGACGCCAAAAAATTTTGGCGGGCCGAAGGAGCGTTTACCCCCAAGCCCGTCGCAGAAAACCCACCCAGTTCTGATGCAGGATATTCCCGATATCCGTTTCACTGTACCCCCGCTTTTTCAGCAGGGCCGGCAGTTTCTGCAGATCGGCGATGGTATCGACATCTGACGGGCACTGCTCAGTGCCGAAGCCGCCGTCAAGGTCAGTGCCGAGGCCTACGTGAGCGGCGTTGCCCGCCAGTTGGCAGATGTGGTCGATGTGATTGGCCATAACCTCCAGGGTGAGGCCGGCCTTTTCCGGCGTGGACACGCCCCTGATCCAGCCGGGAACCATCATCCAGGCATCCAGGGGCATGCCGATGACGGCCCCGCGGCCGATGAGCTCCCGGAGCTGCTCGTCGCTGAACTGCCGGTTGTGGGGCACCAGGCTGCGGCAATTGCTGTGGCTGGCCCAGACGGGGCCGTTGAAGTGGTCCATGGCTTCCCGGAAGCTGTCGTCGCACAGGTGGGTGGCGTCCAGGATGATGTTGAGTTCCTCCATCTTGCGGAGCAGGGCCCGGCCTTTCTCTCCGATCCCGCCGGCAGCGTCGGTACCCTGCGCGTAGGTGCCCGGCCCGTAATGCGCCGGGCCGATGGCGCGCAGGCCCATCTCCCAGGCGCGCTCCACATGATCGGGGGTAACCAGGGAGTCGGCCCCCTCCAGGCTGAGGATGTATCCGATGGGCTCTTCCGGAGCCGGGTTTTCCCAGCGCGTCAGGCAGGCATCCAGAGATGGGACATCCGTCACGGGCGTCAGTTGGCCGGCCTCTTCCATGGCGCGGTACCAGGCCAGCTGGCCCTGCGTCATCGCCCAGGCCTGCTGAGGGGAGTGCCAGCCGGGCAGCGGGTTGCCCTTTTTGACGTAGCGGGCGATCTGAGTGGCCACGCACAAGCCTATCCGCCCTTCGCGCATGGCGGGAAAGGAGACGGTATTGTTGCCGCGGTCCGGTTTGTCCCGCATACCCTTTTCTCTTTCGCGGATCTCGGCTACCGGGCGGGTGAGGTCGCGGTTCCATTCCATGGCGTTCATCGCCAGGTCGAGGTGGGCGTCGAAGAGGAAGTACGGTGCTTTGTTCATAATTCAGCCATTCAATTCAAAAATCGCCTCAACCTCCACTGCCACGCCACGCGGCAGGATCATCCCCACGGCGCTCCGGGCGCCCTTTCCGTTCTGCTCGCCCAGCAGTTCCACCATCAGTTCGCTGAAGCCATTGATGACCAGCGGCTGGCTGCCAAAGCCCGGCTCGCAGTTGACCATGCCCAGGGTTTTGACCAGCCGCTTGATGCCGTCGAGGGTGCCGAGCTGATCTTTGATCGTGGCCAGCATGGTGAGGCCTGTCTGGCGGGCGGCCTGCTGCCCTTCTTCAATGCTCATATCTTTGCCCACCGTGCCGGTGATGAGCGAGCCGTCGGCCAGGATGGGGACCTGTCCGGAAACATAAAGCATTTTATCCACAACCACTACGGGATGGTAAATGCCGCCGGGGGGCGGCGGGGGCGGAAGTTCCAGCCCCAGTTCTTTGATCCGGGTTTCTATCATGATAAATTGTTTTCCTGGAAATTTGATTTTCGATGTGCGATGTTTGATGTGCGATGTTCCGCCGGAGAGCTGCCACTCCGAAGTAGCCCTGCGGATGGTAAATCAAAAATCAAAAATCGCACATCAAACGTCGCAAATATAGCTGTGGTACAACCAGTTGCCATCAAACCCAGATATTCAGCACCAGCACCCCCACCAGCCCCACCACCGAGACCGTCGTCTCCATAAATGACCAGGTGGTGATCGTCTCCTTTACCGACAAGTTGAAGTACTCCTTGAACAGCCAGAAGCCGCCATCGTTGACATGGGAGAAAAAGATACTCCCGGCGCCGATGGCGAGCACCATGAGCTCCGGGGAAACGCCGCTCTGCCCGACGAGAGGCAGGACGATCCCCGCCGCCGTCAGCCCGGACACCGTGGCCGAGCCCACGCTCACCCGGATGACGGCGGCGATCAGCCAGGCCAGCAGCAGGGGCGACAGGCCGGAGCCCTTCATCAGCCCGCCGATATAATCGCTCACGCCGCTGGCCACCAGCACCTCCTTCAGGGCGCCCGCGCCCCCGATGATCAGCAGCACCATGGTGATGCTGGCCACCGCTTTGGACAGAGAGTCGCTGATCTCGCTCATCTTCCGGCCCCGGCGGATACCCAGCATGTAGATGGCCGCCAGCACGGAAAGCAGCATGGCCAGCACGGGGTCGCCGGCCACATCGGCGATCCGGCGCACCAGGCTTCCTTCCTCAAAAAACAGGCGCAGCACCGCCGAAACGCCGATCAGGATGACCGGCAGCAGGGCCGCCAGCAGGCTGGCGCCAAAGGACGGCAACTGATCTTCCGGGATAAGCTCGGTATTGTAGAATTCCTTCAGCGGCGACGGATGAAGGTTCCGCGTCCTCTTCGAAAAAATGGGCACCACCAGCGCCGCGGCCGGGACGGCCAGCACCATCCCCCACAACAGGGTCAGCCCGATGTCCGCGCGGAACATCTCGGCGATGGCCGTCGGCGCCGGGTGGGGCGGCAGGAAGCCGTGGGTCACCGACAGGGAGGCCAGCATGGGCAGTCCCACGTACAGCAGGGGCAGTCCGGTGGATGCCGCCACCGTGAACACCAGGGGCACCATAATGACAAACCCCACGGTGTAGAACATCGGTATGCCGACGATCAGCCCGGTCAGCATCAGCGCCCAGTGCACTCGCCGCAGGCCGAACGCGCCGACGAGCTTTTCGGTGATATGCTGGGCGGCGCCGCTGTCGGCCACCAGTTTGCCCAGCATGGCCCCGAAACCGAGGATCATGACCAGGGAGCTCAGGGTGGCTCCAATGCCTTTCTGTATGGCGCCCAGCGTTTCCAGCACCGATAATCCCTCCGCCACGCCGACGAAGAGGGAGACGAGGATGAAGGCAATGAAGGCGTTCAAGCGGCCCACGGTGATGAGCAGCAACAGGAGCAGGACGCCGAAGAGGACGATGGCTAAGGGCATGATTGGAGGGTTATATTGTTATAATATTATATTGTTATATCGTTATGCGAATCCAGGGCTAAAACCATGGGATTTCCCGGAGAGCCGGAGGCTGAAATGCCCAAGGCTTGGCCCGTTAGGGCCTAAATGT
>CAYQKY010000146.1:0-22887 GCA_964418125.1 uncultured Phaeodactylibacter sp. | reverse complement strand
CAAAATCAGGGTTTTGAGACTATATATTCTCGAATGCATCCCGAACTGATGTTAATATACAAAATTGGATGCAGTAGGAAGAAAGAGTCCTTATTTTTGAGTAAAAACAACCCAATGATCTCGGTCACCAACTTAACCTACACTTATCCCGGAAGCAGCGGGCCGGCGGTGGATGACATCAGCTTCGAGGTTCCCAAAGGGGAAGTTTTCGGTTTTCTCGGCCCCAGCGGCGCCGGCAAGAGCACCACGCAGAAGATACTGATCCGCCTGCTGCAGGGCTTCCGGGGCGATGTCCGGCTGATGGGGAAGCCTTTGGAGGAATGGGGCAAGGCTTTTTACAACCACATCGGCGTGGGGTTCGAACTGCCCAACCACTTTGGCAAGCTTACGGCTTTGGAAAACCTGCGTTTCTTCGGTTCTTTCTACGACCGCCCGGTTCGCGGCCCCATGGAACTGTTGAGGCTGGTGGGGCTGGAAGAGGACGCCGGCAAACGGGCCAGTGAATTTTCCAAGGGGATGAAGATGCGCCTCAACTTTGTTCGGGCCATCATGCACAACCCGGAGCTGCTTTTCTTCGACGAGCCCACCAGCGGCCTGGACCCCGTCAACGCCCGCCGCATTAAGGACCTGATCATTGAACAGCGCGATGCCGGAAGGACCATCTTCCTGACCACCCATGTGATGCACGACGCGGAAGAGCTCTGCGGCCGCATCGCTTTCATTGTGAATGGGAAAATCGCCCTCGTCGACTCCCCCAAGGCCTTGAAACTTAAGTACGGCCGCCGCCTGGTCCGGGTGGAATACCTCAACGGAACCGTGCGCGAGGAGGAGTTTCCGCTAGACGGCATCGGCAATAACGAAGGGTTCCTGCGCATCCTGCGGGAGGAGGAGGTGCAAACCATCCATACCGAAGAGGCTTCCCTGGATGATATTTTTATTAAGGTGACCGGAACGAGCCTTCTGTAGTTGCTGGTTGTTTGTTGTCGGTTGTTGGTTCGGCAACCAGAAACCAAAAAAAAAACCTCGTGCAAAAACTCGCCATCGCCATAAAATGGGATCTTCTCCGGCAGTTCCGGTACAATATCGTTTATGCCGCCCTTCTCGTTATGCTGATCTATATCCTGATCCTGCTTAACCTGCCGGAAGGGCCCTACCGGGAAAAGCTCCTCATTTTCCTTATTTTCAATGACCCGGCGGCGCTGGGCATGCTGTTTATCGGCTCCCTTTTTCTGTTCGAGCACAGCGAGAACACCCTGCAGGCTATCTGGGTGCTCCCCTTATCCCGCAACCATTATATTCTGTCCAAAACCCTGACGCTCACCGCTGTCACCCTGCTTTCCGCTCTGGCGATGGCCCTGGCCGGCTACGGATGGGGTTTCCGGCTTTTTTATTTCCTGGCCGGCATTGGCATGACGGCCACTCTTTTCACCCTGCTGGGCATGGCGGCGGTTGTGTCCTGCCGGAGTTTCAACCAGTACCTGCTGCGGGTTTCCGGGATACTGGTGCCAACGGCGCTGCCTTTTCTCAATTTTTTTGGGATAACCGATACTCTGTGGTGGTATCTTCTGCCTTCCCAGGCGAGTTTGTTGTTGCTGGAAGCGGCTTTCCTGCCTGTGGAGGGGTGGAAGATCGTCTATTCGATCCTTTACCTTGGAGCCTGGAATGCCGTAGCCTTCTGGCTGGCCTCTTACATCTTACGGGAAAAAGTAAAACTGTAGATCATGCAAAAGTTACTGAGATTGGCCCGGCTGGACTTCAATATGATCCTTCGCGAACAGATGCTCTGGTTCATGCTTTTTGTAGTGCCGGGCCTTCAGTTCAGCCTGGCGTTGCTGTTGTTGCCCTGGCTGGAAAGGCAGTTCCCGGTTATGGCGGATTATCATCCGTTGATCCTCATGCTGATGACGTTGCAGGTGGTGACGAGTATCGGTTTCGTGCTGGCTTCCATGTTGCTCGACGAGCGGGATGAGCAGGTGCTCACCGCCCTGAAGGCCATGCCGGTTGGGGTGAATACCTTTCTTTTTTACCGTTTGTCGATCGGTACTTTTATGGCGGTGCTGTTCAGCTATGCGATGCTGACGGCGCCCGGAATGGAAGGGCTGGGGCCGGCAGCCCGGCTGACGGCCGCCCTCCTTTTTGCCAGCGCCGCGCCAATCACCACCCTGGCCCTGGCCACCTTTTCGAGCAACAAGGTGGAAGGCCTCGCAGTGTACAAAGGCCTGAGCCTCATTCTGATGATCCCGGCCGGCAGCTTTGTCATCGACTCCTGGGTGCAGTATGTGCTGGGATTGGTGCCGGTGTACTGGACCCTGCACTATGTAGACAAGGCCCTGGCGGGCAATGCCGCTTTGGGGCAACTGGTAGTGGCTCTGTTGGCGCATGGGCTGGCACTGTGGGGGCTTTTTATCCTGTTTAAACGCCGGGTGTTTTCCTGATTTGGTTATCTTTGAATATTAAAACCATTCAGCTTTGCGCACCCTCTCTTTGTCAGGCATTCTTTGCCTGTGTGTCTCCGTTTTTGTTTTTTCATCCTTATAGTAGCGACGATGAACAAACGCAACGGCGCCTTCGACGAGCCTCGGCTCTGCATTTTCTCTTACGCCGGGGCTTACTACGATGATTTCTTCCAGCGGCGCGACCTGACGGACGTAGTGAGAACTACCTGCCGGGAAGCTCCCCCGGAGGCAAAACTGGACAGTGTTCGCAATGACTTAAACCTGTTGGCAGGGGATACCATCGGTAGCACTACCTCTTATTTCATCTACGAATAACGACCTTCTGAGTGGAAACCTGGCTGCCGGCCGACCACCTTAGCAAGTATACCCCCGGGGGAAATGCGCTGAGGTTCAGTTTCAATTCCCGCTGGAATTCCACGTGCCGGAGCCTACGCCCGTCCAGGCTGAAGAGTTCTGCCTCTACCTGTTGTCCTGGATTAGCGGCCTGCAAGGTGAGCTCCCGGCCCGCCGGGTTGGGAAATGCCTTAATGGCCGGCTCCGTTTCCGGTTCCTTCTGCCCGGTGATCGCGCAGCCCCAGAATTCGGCGGCGCCCTGCACGATCTGCTCTATCCCGGCCTGCGTCACCTCGTGGCAGGAGGAATTGCAGGGGAAGGCGGGGAGGGGGCAATCCTCTATCTGAAACGCATGAGCCGGAGCATTGGGAAGGGTGTCGAGGTAAGCCTGCAGGTGGCAGCTGCCAAAGGCTTCCGGCCAGGTGTTGGGCATGGCGGTGCAGGCGGCGTTGTTCAGGCAGCGCTGTACCAGGCTACGGAAGGGGCGGCCGCTGCCGCAGGGCACTACCAGGTCGTTATCCTGATGAAAAGCATAGAGCGCAGGCTCGCCGGCGTCGATCCAGGAGGGGTCAAAGAGGGCGCCGAAGATATTCAGCACCCCTTTTACCGAGGCGTCGGCCTGCCCCAGGTAGAGATTGCCCTGCGGCGCCCCCAGGAAGGGCCGTTCGGCGCTGCATCCTGCCGTATGGCAGGCCCCGTAGATCAAAGGAATGGCCGATACCGGGTTTTGGGCCTGAGCTGCCGGCGGCGTTTCCTCCTCGTCCATATAGGCTGCCGCCATGGCGACGAAACCGCCGGCGCTGCCGCCGCCGATGAATACATTAGCGGCATCCACCGAATCGATCTGGCTTTTGACGAAGCGGATAGCTCCTCGTGCATCCTGAACGGCCCGGTACAATGCCCGTTCCACTTCCAGCTGCTCAGCGTAGAGGCACTGAGCGTTCTGTACTCCCGCCAGCCCCCCTACCAGGGCACATCCCTGGGCGCCGGGAGTGTGAAAGACGGATTTGTGAAACCCAAGCCGGTAGTTGATACTCACCGCCAGGTAGCCGCGGGCGGCGAAGGCAGTAGCCGCGGCCGCCATATCGTAGCTTCCTTTGTCGCCATTCAGAAAAGCGCCTCCGTGAATGAGGACAATGGCGGGCCGGAGGGGGTTGCCGTCGCCGGCCGGCCGGTAGATGTCTAGCTGCAAATTTTGGTTTTGGCCGCAGTAGCCGGTGGCCTGTCCGTAAACCACGTCCTGTTCCACCCATACTTCATACTGAGGCGTGGTGTAACAATCCTGAGCGTGGACGGATGCCCCCTTTCCCATGAGCAAGAAGGCCAGGGGGGCAAGGATATTCAGTGTTCGCATTTCATAAAGATCGAAGCTTTTTGCAAATTCTGATAAAAAATCCAATCTTTATCAGTTAAAGCCACAGTTAGCATTATGACCCTGACGAGAGCCCAGGCAAAGCTTTACCGGATCTTGCGCAAAGACATCATCCAGCACCTGATGTTCGGAGGTACGGTGCTCATCGTTGTCTTTTGCTATCTTGCCATCCACGCCTGGTATCAGGGTAAGGCCGAGTTGCTGGAGACCTTCGGCTACAAGCGCGAGGCCTTCTTTAAGGTGTTCAGGGAAGCTCTGGGGTATACCCTCCTGCTTGGCCTGCCGGTTTATTTCAACCTGTTTTTCGTCTATCAGGGGAGGCTGCAGACCTTGCTGGGGCGCAGCATCTTTCCCCGGGCACGGCTGAAGGACTGGTCGTTTTACCTGTTCCTTTTTCTGAGCTCCATCACTGCGATGATATTTTCCCTGCTCTATGTTCCGGTAATCCGCAACGCCTTCGATATCGTCAACCAGGAGTGGTACGAGCTGACCATTGTTATTCTCTTTTTCATCCTTTGCACCACGGGGGTTTCCTATACCAAACAGGCCATTGGGCGCAGCCGCGAGCTGGAACGCAAAGCCCGCCTGGAATCTTTCCGCCGCCGCCGGGAAGCCGAGCGGGAACTGCATTTCATCAAAAAACAGATCCGCCCTCACTTCCTTTTCAATACCCTGGCTAACCTGCAGGTGCTGGCCCATCGCAAGTCTGAACACCTTCCCGCCCTGATCGGCGAACTATCCCGCCTGCTGCGTTACCTGGTCTACCAGACCAATGAAAAGCTGGTGCCCCTGGAAGATGAATTGCGCTTTATCAAGAGCTACCTGGAACTTCAGCGCCTGCAGGCTCCCAAAAATACCGATATCGTCTTCAACCTGGAAGGAGAGGTGAAACACAAACACCGCATTCCTCCCATGGTTTTGCTGCTGTTCGTGGAGAACTGTTTCAAGCATCATAGCGCCCGCTCCCAGAATAAAGCCTTCATTCACCTTTGCTTCCGGATCGAAGGAGACCGTCTCGATGCAGAGATCTCCAATAGCTACAAAGCCCATTTCCGCAATGAAGACACCCTGGCCATCCATGCTGGTAGTGGAGTGGGCCTTCCTACTGCCATCGAAAACCTGGACCTGATCTATAAGAATGATTACCATCTGAACATCGACGCCGGCCGGGGCGTTTATTCCGTGTCACTGCAAGTCCCTCTCTGATGAAGCATAAGTATACCTATATCGTTATTGAAGATGTGGAACTGCAGCGGGAGAACCTGATCGAACTGCTGAACACCCGCCTGGACCTGAAGTTTCTCGACAGTTTCGAGAATGCCGAAGACGCCTACAACTACCTTACCGACGAGAATAATCCCAGGCCCGACCTCATTTTCCTGGATATTGAAATGCCCGAAGCCAGCGGCTTCAACCTTCTGGATGCCGCCCGCAACTACTGCCTTTCAGCCAAAGTGATCATTACGACCGCCTTTGCCGAATATGCGATCAAAGGGTATGAGTACAATATCTCCGGATACGTGCTCAAGCCGATAGAGGCCGAAAAGCTCAACCTCGCCATTGATAAAGCCATAGGAGCGCTTCAGGTACCGGAGCGGGAAAACCCCTCCCCCGCAAAAGGCCACATCCTGATCAAAGAGAAGGGCCGGTGGGTAAAAGTGGACCACGAGGAGATCCTCTACTGCGAGGGCGCCAATGTGGATGTGAAGGTCGTCACCCCCAATGCCACTTATCTGACCCGCGACCGGGTGAAAAATATGGTGAAGCTGCTGCCCGCTGAAAATTTTATGCGCATTCATGACAGCTTTATCATCAACCTGGATTATGTGAAAAGCTTCGCCGGCAACTATACCTTTGTCGAGCTGGCTTCCCCTTCCGGACAGGAACTGCACGAACTTCGCATCGGCCCTAAATACCGGGATGCTTTCCGGGAGCGGATGAGGAGGCGGTGGAGGGGAGGAAAGGAATGAATGTGGGAATGAGGGAACGGAGGACTGAAGGACTGAACAGGGGGGCATTCAATTATTCGTTCCCGCATTCCTTCATTCCCTCCTAATGCATCCTGTCTCCCCGCAGTTCCAGTTCCTTCATGATCTCTGCTTCCCGTTCGAGGTATTCGTTCCAGCGTTGGCGGACGAGGGCTTCGTCGTTGTAGCGTTTGGCCAGGTCGATGAAGAGGCGGTAGTGGCCGGCTTCAGCGACCATGAATTTGTGGTACCAGTCGCGCAGGGCCTCCTCTTCGATATGGAGGGAAAGGAGGCGGAAGCGCTCGCAGGAACGCGCTTCGATAAGCGCACAGGTGAGCAGTTTTTCCAGGAGCCGCTCTTCGCGGCTACCGCCCTTTTTCTGGAACTGCAGCAGTTTGTTGACGTATTCATCCTTCCGCTGCCGGCCCAGTTGCAGGCCGCGCTTTTCCATCTCGTGAAGCACCATGCGGAAGTGGCCCCATTCTTCCGTAACGATGGGCGACAGCTCTTTGACCATTTCCGTTTTTTCCGGATAGCCCTGTATGAGCGATATGCAGGAGGTGGCAGCTTTCTGCTCGCAGTAGGCGTGGTCGGTCAGGATCTCTTCCAACTCCTTTTCCGCCAGGTTGGCCCAGCGGGGGTCGGTGGGCAGTTTGAGGCCCAGCATCTGGACTTCCCTCAGCTCCTTTTCTTTTTCTGTATTGCGCATAGATAATGGATCAGTTTGGATGGGCAAAGATAAGGATTGCAAGCATAATGGCCCGGCGCCTGAAAAGAAAAACCCCTCCATCAGCGATAGAGCGCTGTTCGGAATTCGGTGTTCACTATTCGCCAGGCCGCTGAAAATAGAGGTTTTTTCTTTTAAAGACATACATTTCTAAACACTCTCAGCGATAGAGACAACCGGGCCAGCCCTTCTATTCACTCCTTCATTCCATCATTCCATACACTCACTCCAAACACCGGATCTGATTGATAAAGAAGCCCAGTTGATAGACCTCGTATTCCTCGTAGCCGCTGCTCCAGGAGACGATGACCGAATCCACCTCACTGTTCTTGAGAATGTTGATCTGGCCCTGGTCGATGGGGTAGTGGACCAGGTAGGCCAGCAGGCCCGTATCCGTATTGTAGGTTCCCTTGTCCATTTTTCCGGAAAAGAGGGTGATGAACTGCCCGTTGAGCAGTTTGATCATCAGGTAGCTGCCTTTTTCGATGAAGCCATAGGCTTCCCGGGCATTGGGATAGGCAAAGGTGAATTCCAGGGTGAGGTAGCGAAAGCCGCCCAACTGAGTGAAATAGCCCTCACAGGTGAGGTATTCCTGCCCGTTGAGTACCGGGCGCATGCGGTCGTCGGTATGGGTGAAGAGAAGTTGCTTTTGCAGGTCGCGGCGGTAGCGGCCACGGTTGTCTTTTCCCTCGTAGGCGACCTTACAGTCGGGGACCGGTGGGTTGAGAATCACATTGTCGGTGGAAGAGAAAGGGCTGAAGTTGTCATCCAGGAGCAGGTTATCAAAGGAGGCGCCGGCTGTGAGCTTCAGGTTTTCATATTGTTTGGCCTGTTGTTTTTTGAGTTCCTGCCTTTTGAGATAATCTTCCACATAAGTACCCCGGCGGGTGATGGACTCGGCGCGGTTGGCTTCCACGAGGGCGATCCTGGCTTCCTGCCGGGCTTCCTCCTCGGCATGGCGGGCCGATTCCAGCCGGGCTGACAATTGTTCCACCTCTGAGGCTTTGGTGTTGCGCCGCTGGGCTTTTCGGTATTCTTCCTCCAGGCGCAGGCGCTGCCGGTTGGCTTCCTCCGCGCGGTCCTGGGCAATTTGGGCGGCATCCTTGGCAAGCTGAGACTTGCGCTCCGCAATCCTCCGGAGGTCTTCTTCCGTAATAGGGATGCTGCCCTCCAGCGGTTCAATCCTGATATCCGCCACGGGATACTTTTCCTGCTGGCCGGCCTCGGCGGGGTTTTCCGTAGTGCCGGAGAACTCGGAAAACACCTGGGTTGAGCCATCCGGAAAGACGATGATGGTTTCACCTTTTTCATTGGTGCGCATGACGGGCTGAGCCGATAATGGTAATTGCGCAGCGAGGATGATGAGGGCGAGGAGCCCGGAAAAAAGCCTAAATTGCATGATCAGAAATGGTTGTTGGAATTTCAGCCTGCGAAATTGGCCGGCACATCGATCTTCTTATCTGGGCAGAATAAAAGGCCACCGTAGGCAATATCAAAATGCCGATTATATTATTTCATGTACTTACCCTATTTTTAGAGCTGAATACATCTTTGCCCGATTATTCATACGTTAAGGTAGGGCATTTGGTTGCAAACGTCAATAGCGCTCATCGAATTAAACCGGATAAAACAATGAAAAAAGCCATTTGGATCTTCCTCTTCTTCGGCCTTCTTTCCTGCCAGAATGGCCGGCAGGAGGGCGATGCCGGCACTCAGCCTGAATTTAAGGACCTGTCCGTCCGGTATCCGGATACTTACCGGGACTCCACCGCGGTGGATGACTACTTCGGGGTAAAAGTGGCGGATCCTTACCGTTGGCTGGAAGATGAAAATTCGCCTTCAACCCGCCGGTGGATCAGCCAGCAGCAATCGCTAACCGAGAATTATCTCGGTTATATCCCTTACCGGGATGCCATCCGCAGGCGCCTTACCCAGTTGTGGGATTACGAGCGCTATTCCCCTCCCATCCGAAGTGGCGATTATTATTATATGTTCAAAAATGACGGCTTGCAAAACCAGGACATCCTCTACCGCATGGCCGGGCCGGACAGCCCTCCGGAAGTCGTCCTCGACCCCAACCTTTTTTCCCGTGACGGCACCATCTCCCTGGGGGAATACGCATTTTCCAGGGATGGAGCCCTGTTGGCTTATCAGGTTTCCGAAGCGGGGTCCGACTGGAGGTCTATCCTTATCCGGGACCTGTCTACCGGCCGTAACCTCACCGATACCATTCGATGGGTAAAATTTTCGGATATCGCCTGGTTTCGCGACGGTTTTTTCTATTCCCGTTATCCCCAACCCCTCCCGGGCGAAACACTGACCGGCTCGAATGAATTCCATCAGTTGTACTATCACAAAGTGGGTACCCCTCAGTCGGAAGACGTGTTGGCCTTTGCCGACCGCCGCAACCCGCAACGTAATGTCTACGCGGAAACCACCGATGATGAGCGCTTTCTTCTGCTTACCGTAGTAGAGTCTACCAGTGGCAATGCCCTTTACTTCCGGGACCTGCGCATTGACGACCCCATTTTTACTCCCATCGTTGAGAATTTCGAAAACGGCTATGAACTGGTAGGCAGCGATGACAACAGCCTCTATTTAATGACCAATTACAGAGCGCCCAATAAACGGATACTGCGGGTCGATACGCAGCAGCCCGGCGCCCGGTACTGGGCGGAAGTTATCCCTGCTTCTGAAGATGTGTTGCAGGAGGCCTATTTCATGGGAGGTAAACTGGTGGCGCACTACCTCCACGATGCTTACAGCCAGCTCAAGGTTTTTTCCACCGGTGGGCAGGAGGAAAAAACCATCGAATTGCCGGGCATGGGCGCAATAGCAGATGTCAGTGGCCGCGATGACAGCCCGGAGGTTTTCTACGAATTCTCCACCCTCGTCGAACCCGGGACGATCTACCGGTTGAACCTGGATTCCTATGAACAGCAGGTATACCGGCAACCCCGCTCCCCCTTTGACAGTGATGCATACGAGGTTCGGCAGGTTTGGTTTCAGAGCTATGATGGCGCCAATGTCCCCATGTTTATCGTACATCGGCGGGGTATGAAACTGAACGGCAACCACCCCGCCTTGTTATATGGATACGGAGGGTTCAACATCCCGGCCCTGCCCCTTTTTAACCGGACCCGCTACATGCTCTTTCCTGTTGTTTTGGAGAATGGAGGGGTATGTGCGGTGGCTAATATCCGCGGCGGGGGAGAATTCGGGGTCAAATGGCATGAGGCAGGTACCAAACACCGCAAGCAGAACGTCTTTGACGATTTCCAGGCAGCTGCCGAATACCTCATTGCCAATCAGTACACGAACGCTTCCAAGCTGGCGATCCACGGCGCCTCCAACGGGGGGCTGCTGGTGGGCGCCTGCCTGGTGCAGCGCCCCGACCTTTACGCGGTGGCCCTGCCGGCGGTGGGGGTTCTGGATATGCTGCGCTACCAGAAATTTACGATCGGGTGGGCCTGGGCGGATGATTACGGGCTGAGTGAGGAGGAAGAAGGCTTCAAGTACCTGCATGCCTATTCTCCTCTGCACAACGTAAGGGCAGAAAAGTATCCGGCAACCCTGATCACTACTGCCGACCACGACGACCGGGTAGTTCCTGCTCATTCCTTTAAGTTTGCCGCTACCCTGCAGGCCCATCAGCAAGGCAATGCCCCGGTGCTGATCCGTATAGAACCGAGTGCAGGGCACGGCGCCGGCAACCCCACTTCCAAGCGCATTGAAGCCGGGGCGGACATGCTGGCCTTCATGCTGTACAATATGAAAGAAAGAGTGATATATTCCGCTGATGATGAATAAACTACGGGCCTGAAACTACATGCTTTATCTTTTTGACATCGGCTTTCTTCCCGTTCGCATCTGGGACATCCTGGATATCCTGATCGTAGGCTATCTTATCTATCAGATCTATAAGCTGCTGAAAGGGAATATAGCTTTCAATATCTTTGTTGGCGTACTGACCCTCTACGTCATATGGTGGCTCGTTAATCAGCTGGATATGGACCTGCTGTCGGCGGTCCTGGATCAGTTCGTGAGCGTGGGAGTGATCATCATCATCATTATATTTCAGCCGGAAGTCCGGCGTTTCCTGCTTTTCCTGGGAAATACGACACTCCGTCAGCGATCCAATTTCGTCGGGCGCATCATTGACCGCAACCTGGAGAATACTGAGGAAAAGGCCCGCCAGATCCGGGCGATGCGTTCTGCCTTGCTGCGGATGAGCAAGAAAAAGACTGGCGCCCTTATCGTTCTGGCCGGCAACCTGAGCCTGGATGGCCTCGTCAGCTCCGGGGTGGCGATGGAATCGGAGATCAGCGAGCCGCTCCTGGAAAGCATATTCAATAAAGAAAGCCCTCTGCATGACGGGGCGGTGCTCATTGCCAACGGAAGGATAAAGTCTGCCAGCTGTATCCTGCCCGTTTCCGAAAACCCCAACCTGCCCAAATCGGCGGGGCTGCGGCACCGGGCGGCAGTGGGTATTTCAGAACGCGCCAATGTGGCGGCTTTCGTCGTATCGGAAGAAACCGGATATATTTCCTATGCAGTGGACGGAGAGTTGAGGCGGAAAGTATCCGAGGATGCCCTGCAGGAATTGCTCAACCAGTATTTTTAGGCCAAAGGGTGGCCTTCAAACAAGCTCTATATCCTCCAAAGAACATTTGTATGAAGCTACAGCGCCTCCCCGAATATGAAATTGACGAGGCTATCGAATCTTCCATCGCCGGCCTCCTGGCCGAGTGTTTTCCGGAATACCCCAAAGGGCGCATCTATTATAAACAACTGCCCGATTTCCGGTTTCTTTGCTGGGAAAGCCAGAGGCTCATCGCCCACATGGCTGTAGAACACCGCATCATCAACAACGACGGGCAGGCGTGCCGGATCTTCGGCGTGGCCGACCTCTGTGTGGCGGAAGCCTTTCAGCACCGGCGGCTGGCCAGCCGCATGTTGTCAGAACTATCCATCCTGGGCCTTCGCCACCGCATCGACTTCCTCCTGCTGATGGCCAAAGACCATAGCCTGTACTTCAACAATGGCTTCCAACTGGTAACCAATACCTGCCAGTGGCTGATGATCAATGAGCACCGTACGCTGGGTATCGCCCACCGCCGCGTCAATTCCAGCCTGATGGTCAAAGCTCTGGGAAAAAAAGAATGGAGGCCGGGGCTGGTGGACTTACTGGGGTATGTGTTCTGAACGGCGATTAGCGTTTGGCGCTTGGCGGTTGGCAATACCCACCCCGAAGGGCTGAAAAACCGGGCAAATTTCGTACTTTAGCCATCCGCGATTTTTCCGGAATGATCCGATAAATACCATTACGAATATGCAAAAAGTACAGGATTACATTCAGCAGAACAAAGAGCGTTACCTGGAGGAACTCTTTGGCCTGCTACGCATTCCTTCCATAAGCGCCGACTCCGATTACAAGGAAGAAGTGGCCAAAGCCGCCGAATTCGTAGCGGAGAGCCTGCGACAGGCCGGCGCCGACAAGGTGGAAGTATGCCCTACTGCCGGCAACCCTATCGTTTATGCCGAAAAGATGATCGGCCCGGACAAGCCCACGGTGCTGGTCTACGGCCATTATGATGTTCAGCCTCCGGACCCTCTGGAGCTCTGGGAATCCGGGCCCTTCGAGCCGGTCATAAAAAAGACGGAGGAACATCCCGGCGGCGCTATCTACGCCCGGGGAGCCTGTGACGACAAAGGGCAGTTGTATATGCACGTCAAAGCCTTCGAGGCGATGAATTCGGCCAACGCCCTTACCTGCAACGTGAAATTTATGATCGAGGGCGAGGAAGAGGTCGGCTCCACCAACCTGGGCATCTTCTGCCGGGAAAACGCCGATAAACTGGCCTGCGATACCATTCTCATTTCGGATACTTCCATCATTGCCAACGACGTGCCCTCCATTACGGTGGGCCTGCGCGGGCTGAGCTATGTGGAGGTGGAGGTCGTTGGCCCTAACCGCGACCTGCATTCCGGCGTATACGGCGGCGCAGTGGCCAACCCCGTCAACGTCCTCTGCGATATGATCGCTTCCCTGCAGGATGAAAACCACCGGATCACCATTCCCGGGTTCTACGATGATGTGGCGGCGTTAAGTGCGGAGGAACGCACCAAACTGAATGAGGCGCCCTTCAACCTGGAGAAATACAAAAAGGACCTGGGCATTGGCGATATTCAGGGCGAAACCGGCTTCACCACCCTGGAACGCGTATCCATCCGCCCTACGCTGGACGTCAACGGCATCTGGGGCGGCTACATCGGCAAGGGCGCCAAGACCGTCCTGCCCTCCAAGGCTTCCGCCAAGATCAGTATGCGTCTCGTTCCCAACCAGGACCCGGACAAGATCACTGAACTCTTTAGAAAACACTTTGAAAGCATCGCTCCCGCTTCGGTGAAAGTCAAAGTGACGCCTCACCATGGCGGCCAGCCTGCCGTTACGCCTACCGATACCCCCGAGTATCAGGCGGCATCCAAAGCCATGGAAAAAACATTTGGCAAAAACCCCATACCCGCCCGGGAAGGAGGTAGCATACCCATAGTAGCCCTCTTTGAGGAGGTATTGGGCGCCAAGAGCATCCTCATGGGGTTTGGACTGGACTCCGACGCCATCCATTCTCCGAACGAGCACTATGGGTTGTTTAACTTCTACAAGGGAATCGAAACGATCCCTTACTTTTACGAGTATTATGCGGAAATGAAGTAAGGTTGGAACAGGGACAAAAAAAAACCGGCCCTGCGGGGCCGGTTTCCAAAAGAGCTTTGAGAGGCTATCTACATACCAAAAATGGGGATATCCTTTGATACCCCCGAAATCTTTCATAGGATTATAATAGCATTCGTGGGATTTACAACTTATTTGTTAGTAGTAAGGCCACTGAATAACAGAACACGAAAGACGCAGGCAGGGCGTATTAATACGGGTTGATTACGGTGTATAACAATCCGCAGAATATCCCTGCCGGCCATGCTGGCAAGCAGGCGGGCGCTGGATCTGCGTTTTCCGTGTTCCATCAACTATCCTTACTGCTTCAGCATTTTTGCCACCTCTGTAGTTTTTCCATTGTTGATGAATATCGTATACAATCCGGACGGCAGCTTGCTGAATTCCAGGATTATTTCTTCTTCTTCCACTTTTTTCCGGAACGGTACCGGTTGGCCGAGCAGGCTGAAAACTGCAATTTGCAGTTGCCCTTGAGCATTGATTTGCCGTATGCGCACTTCATTCTCGAATGGATTGGGGTAAACTTTCCAGGGTATTGGCGAAGAAAGAGGTACTGTTCCGGTGAGCGCCAGTTCATAACACGCGACGGATGCACAGCCACTGACATCCGTTACCGTCACGCAATACTCGCCGGAAGCTTCCGGAAGAATAGCCAGGGTATCCGCGCCGGTATTCCATTGGAAGGAATAGTTTTCCGGGCCGTCCAGGCCTACGACTGCCAGGCGTCCATCTTCCTCTTCTATCCCGAAATCGGGTAGGGGAGCTACCGTGATGGTAACTTCTGCGGTAGCTTCACACCCTTGTGTATCCCGGGCGGTAAGGGTATAGGTGGTGGTTTCGAATGGTTGAACGGCGATCTGGGGCATTGTAGCCCCGGTGCTCCACAGATAGCTTTCGGCAGGGCTGGCGGCGCTGATGGTCACGGATTCCCCCTGACAGATCCCGGTGGCAGTACTGCTAAGCTCCAGAATGAATGGAGGCAGTTCAACGGCCTGGAGCGTAGCAGAGGCGCTGCAACCGTTGGCATCCGTTACCGTGAGCGGCCAGGCGCCGGGCGTTTCTATAAAAATGGTGGGAGTCATCTGTCCGCCGGCCCACTGATAATGGGTGAACCCGCCGGGGGCAGTGGCTTCAACACCCTGGCCCGAGCAGAAGAAAACGGTGTCGGCATTGAAAGCTATTTCAGGCAAAGGGAAAACTTCTACCGTGATTTCAGCGGTAGAGGAGCATCCGAACTCATCCGTGGCAGACAGGCTGTATGTAGTCGTCTCAGAAGGCTGCACCACGATCTGGGGGGTAGCCGCCCCGGTGCTCCACAGATAACTTTCGGCAGGGCTGGCATTGAGCGTTACGGCCTGGCCTTCGCAGGCCCCGGCGGCGCTGCTGCTGAGCTGCAGGCCCAGGGGCGGCGCTTGCAGAGCTTTCAGAGCGGCCGAGCCGGTACAGCCATTGGTATCGGTAACTGTCAGCGACCAGGTTCCGGCACTGTCGATGAGGATCGTAGGAGAGGTGTGCCCGTTACTCCATTCGTATTGGGTAAAGCCACCCGGGGCGGCAACTTCAACGCTCTGGCCCGGGCAGAAGAAAACGACATCGGCCCCGAAGCTTAGTTCGGGTAAAGGAGAAACCTCCACTGTGATTTCCGCGGTGGCGGGGCAGCCGTTCTCATCCCAGGCGGTGAGATGATATGTGGTAGTTTCAGTGGGCTGTACCATTATCTGGGCGGTGGTTGCCCCTGTGCTCCACTGGTAACTTTCGGCGGAGCCGGCGCTGATCGTCACGGGTTGCCCGGGGCAGATCGGAGCCCCTGCGCTACTGTTAACCGTCAGGGCAGCGGGCTCGCAGAACCCGTATTCTACACAAAGCCGGGGAGCGTAATTCGGATTGCCGTCGTAAGATTCCGCCGTGCGCCGCCCCTGTCCCTGAATAATGAAGGCAATAGCACTGGAAGCCGAATAACCTTCCTGCCCGATAAGTTCCTGAAGTATGGGGGCCAGGTTGGGCGTTTGCTGGGCCGGGCCCATATCGCCAATTTCCTGCCAGCTGGATGGCAGCCAGTTTACCGAAGCTTCGGTCAGCGGGCGGCTGCTGATGTCATGATCCGAGCTGGAAAAGGGAACGGGGCCACCAGAGGCTTCTCCGTAGATCGTCAGTTGGCAGGGGTCGTCGTTATTGTCGTCTTCAACGGCAAACTGGATCGAGGCATGGTTAATAATGGCGCCCGGCGGAATATTCAGCCCTGTGAACCGCAGGCCGATCAACTGGTCGTTGTCGTCATTAACCATTTCGAGGTCAGTGCTGGACAGGCTCATATTGCCGTCGGGTTCTTCCTCGGCATCATCTTCCCGGTCGCTTATCTGGCTGCAGGTTTCTATGGATCCTACATGGAACTCCCTCTCGACTGAAGTGATGGCATTGCCGTCGTTGTCGGTTGCCCGGGCGCGGATGGTGTAGGATCCGTCGGCAGGTGGTATCCAGGCCAGAGTGTAGGGAGCCGTATAGTCAACCCCCACCGAATCTCCGTTTACCAGGAAGATGACTTCTTCTATCGTACCGTCACTGTCACTGGCCTGTGCCCGGAAGGTTATGGGGGCAGGGGAGGGGAAAAAAGCGCCATTGGCCGGAGCGCTGACTTCCACCACCGGTGGGTTGCCAACGGGGCTGAACTTGCGGAGGGTGAAGTAATCCAGCACTTCGCCGCCTACGCCGATGAACTTGAGGTCCAGCTGCTGATCCATGACTTCCAGGGAAAGGGAACCAAGGGTTTTGGCGCTGTAATACATCACCGGGTGGTCGAGTGGGCCGCTCGACAGCTTGCCGGAAGAGCCGGCAACGGTGTAAACGGCCCCTGCGCCGGCCGATGCACCGGTTATCATTTTCTGGTAGGCGCCGTCTTCATCCAGGCGGCCATTGCCGCCGTCCATCACCATGGAAGGTTCCAGGCTGGAGGAATGGCCGTAGTGCCCGTGGAGCAGGAAGGAGCGCTCATAGGAGTGGCTGTGTCCGGAGAGCACCAGGTCGACGCCTGCGGCTTCCAGGATGGGCAGTACGTTCTCCCGCATGTCGATCAGCTTGCTCTCATCGTCCGAATCATGCGACCCTTTGGAATAGGGCGGATGGTGGAAAAAGGCGATGAGCCATTCCTGCTGGGTGGCGTTGAGGTCGTTTTCCAGCCAGATGAGCATGGGGTCGCCGGGCTCCCTGCCGGAGTCGTGGGAATCCAGAACGACAAAATGGATGTTGGCGTAATCAAAGGAATAGTAGGCCTCGGTGCCGGAAGCCAGCCCGCCGGCCTCGCCGTTTTTGGGAAAGGTAAAGATATCGAAATATGGCCCTGTCTGGCTGGCTGCGCTGGCGCTACCGTAGTCGTGATTGCCCGGCGTGGACCACATGACAGTCTGGATGAGTTTTTCCTCGTACATGTTTTCGAAGATGGCGTCCTGATATTCCGCATCGGTGCCATCGTCGTAGGCGTTGTCGCCCAGCAGAAGGATGAGATCCGTAAAGTTGTTCCCTGCGTAGGAATAGTAGCCGTCGCGCACGGCTCGGGCATCCTCATCGGCGGTGCCGCAATCGCCCAGCACCCAGGCGCGGACCGGCTGCACGGCGCCGTGAGGCGGCGAGGTTTTGAAGAAATGGCTGGCTGTAGCCCCTGCCAGTGCTCCGTTGCTGTCGCCGATGGCGTAGTAATACCGCGTATTTGGCTGCAGTCCGGTGAGCGTGATTTCGTGGTTAATGCGGGAGCCGCTTACCTCTGTCATCTGGTTGAGGGCATCGGGGGCGGCGCCATACCAGACGACGCTGTTGGTTGCGGCGCTGGTCCGCCATTTGATTACCATGCTGGTAGGGGCGCCGGACTGAAGGTAAGGGCCGCGGACGACATTCGCTATCATAGCCGGGAGAAGAGCGGGAGGCTCATCTCCGGCCATGAGATCCGTCCCGGAATTTTCCCGGCTGGAATTTTCATCCTGTTCAGCATAGGATGGGCCCACCCGGCTGCCAGGCGCCGGATACTCTTTCATCAGCCTGGCTACCGCCTCCTTCTTTGCCAGCCACTTGCCTTTCCTGGGCAGGGACTGCATAACCAACTCAATACGTTCCAGGGCTGCCGCATACCGGTGAGCGGCTATTTCCATATCCACCAGGCGTTCCTGCAGGGAAATGATGCCGCCCAGGCGTTGCAGGCCTTCCTCAAGAGCGTCAATAGCCAGGCCGTACCGGCCGGGGTAAGCCAGGAGGATGCCGTCCGCCAGGTTGAAATAATCATCCGGGCGGATGGCATTGCCGTTTTTCAGGGCGATCATTTTTTTCAGGTCAGCTGCTGCCGACAGATAGGCGCCCGTCTTTTGGGAAATGGAGGCCCGCGTTTCATACCCGAAGGGGTTTTCCGGCTCCTGTTCCAGGAAAGTGTTGATGTGCAGCAGGGCCTGTTTGAAGTTTCCTGTATCCCGGTACAGCTGGGCCAGGGGAAGGTGGCAGATGTGATAGGCCGGTTCCAGCTGAAGTACTTTGTGAAAATCCTTCAGCGCCGGGCCTATATCACCGTGTTCCTGGTACAACATACCGCGTTCGAAGCGCAGCAAAGCGTCGTCGGGCTGTTCTTCGATCTGGCGGGACTTTCGTTCGATGGCCTCGTGCAGGCTGCCGTGCGCCAGCCCCGTGTCAGGGGTAAGCATAAAAGCCACCAGGAACATCAATACAGGGATGCTCTTCTTCATGGTTAGGCAGGAAACGGCAGGCCAGAATACGGCAAGGAGTAGTTTCTTTAATTTCATAGCACCTTAGATTGAGTGTTGGAGGGGGGGAGCTGTTCACTTATACGCAATTTCCCCTTTTCATGTTGCCTGTTAAGCCGGTAAAGTAAAAGCAAAATTCTGGCCTCAGCTTCGTATCTTGGAGCCAACCAAGCCTTCAAACCATGCAATTGCCAGAAGTAATAGAAACAGAACGCCTGCTGATCCGCCCCTTTCAGTCCACAGACCTTCCCTTATTCCTGGCGTTTATGCTCGACGAGATGGCTACCGAATACCTTGCTTTTCCCGACGAACAGAAGACGGAAAATGGCGCTAAAGCGCTGTTCTGGGAAGTGGTGGAAAGCTACCGCACGGAGGAGCCGGTCATTGCCCTGGCGATTGTGGATAAGGAAAACGGCTATTTTATGGGTTCCTGCGGAATATCCCCCCTGGGGGAAGCCGGCGTGGTCGAATGTTACTACAGCCTGCTGCCCAAATACTGGGGAATGGGTTTCGCTACTGAGGCGGCCAAGGCCGTGGTCAACCATTTCCTGGAACAGGACGAGGTAAAAGTGGTCAAGGCTTTCGTCAGCCCCAATAACCCCCGTAGTATTCATGTGGCGGAACGGGTAGGCATGAAACCGCTGGGAGAAGCTACCCATCCCGTGTCCGGGCTGGAAGGGCTGATGTATGAGAAAAGGAACAGCTGATCCTATTTGGAGAACAACAACCAGGTATCCGGGTCCAGAATAACCTGCCCTGGTTCAAATTTACACTTCACGGTAACTTCCGTTATTTTTTCCTTCACCTCCACCGTCCAGGTTCGGGAGGTGGCGCCGTCGGCGCTGATGGCCCGGATGTCCAGCGGGAAATGATAAGCCGGCCCTTCCTGGAGTTGGTTGATCTTAAAGCGCAGACGTTTTCTTCTCGGTTTCTCCCATTCCACCTGCAGGCGGGGCTGCCCCTGGCGATAGATCCATTGCTGAAAGAATGCAGACAGATCCTGCCTGCTCACCGCCTCCATGGTGCGCTGGAAGTCGGCGGTCAGGGCATTGCCGCCGCGGAACAAGGCGTAGTACTGCCTCAGGCCGTTCCAGAAGGCCTGTTCCCCGACTTTGCGGCGCAGCATATGCAGCACCCAGGCGCCCTTCTGATAGGAGTTGGGGTTGAGCAGGGCGTTCCAGTTGGTGACGGTGGTGTCGACGATGGGCGCCATCCGGCGGCTGGAATAGGCCACCACCTGCTGCCGTTCGGTTTGCAGGCGTTCCGCCATCTTTTCCCTGCCGTATTTGTGCTCCATATACAGGTCGGCGCCGTAGGTGGCGAAGCCTTCGCTGAGCCAGATGTGGTGCCAGTTCTGCTCCGAGGCGCTGTTGCCGAACCACTGGTGGGCGACTTCATGGGCGATGAGATCTTCTTCGGAACGTTGTCCGTCCACGGAATTTTCGTAGTAGAATATGTTGCTGGCGTTTTCCATTCCTCCGTAGCGGGTTTTGGACTGCACGTTGGCCAGCTTGCGGTAGGGGTAGGGGCCGATGTAGCTGGTGAAGAACTCCAGTACGCCCACTGCCAGGCTGTAGTCATAGTAACCCGCTTCCCGGTCCTGCCGGTACACCCAACTGGTCACCGGAACGCCGTTCACTTCACCGGCATACTGCACCCCGAAGCGGGCCGCTCCGATGACCGCCACCTTCATGGGCAGGGGGACGGTTTCTCTCCAGTGCGTCAGTTTGGTTTCGTCGCCCAGGTTGGTTTCTTCGAGCTGTATGCCATTGGCCACCACCTGGTAGTGGTCCGGGGCGGTGACGATAAAGTCGACGGCCGCCTTGTCGGAAGGGTGGTCCACGCAGGGTAGCCAGTGGTGGGCGCGGTCGGGCCAGTTGTCGCCGAAAAAAGTGCGCTCCCCGTATTTGTTCCGGTCGATGATGAGGCCGTCGGCGGGGATGCCCTGGTAGAGGATCAGGAAGGTGCGTTCCTGCCCGGCCTGCACTGCCGGCTCGGGAGAGATGGTGAGTGATTCGCCTTCATGGTTGAATTTTACCTGGTTTTCGCTTTCCCGGACGGAGAGCACGTTCATGCCCTTGCCGTCCGCCCCTTGCTTTACCAGGTCGAGGGTAAAGCTGGAAAGCGGCTGGAGGAATTTGATGCGAACCGTCGCTGAGGCGGTGACCTGGTCCGTTTTGTCGGATAGCTCGAGCTGGAAGGCGTAATGCTGAACGTCCAGCTGGCCCAGGCGGGGGATGGCGGTTTGGGCGGCGGCCGGGGTGCAGAGGCACACCATAAGGGAAAAGCAGGTTAAGAAATGGCGCATGTATGAAGGTTCAGAAGGGTTTAAAAACAGAAAACCTATCAGAAACTCGCGACTTTTGAAAAAAAATCGCCAATTTCCCTAAAAATAATCAAGTTTTTCACAATCTATGAAAACCTGGATAGCATTACTACGTGGAATTAATGTCGGCGGCAAAAATATTGTTCCCATGAAGGAACTCGTCAGGCTTTTGGAAGAAGGGCCTTTTACCAATGTGAGGACTTATATTCAAAGCGGCAATGTGGTTTTACAAAGCTCTGCAAAACCGAAAGATGAAATTGGCCGGCTGATTGAAAAAAGATTTGGTTTTAAACCTGCGGTTTTCGTTTTAAGTGCAGATGGCCTCAAAAGGGCTGCGGCAAATAATCCTTTTAAAACTAACGAAGGGAAAAAAGTACATTTTTTCTTTTGCGACAGAGAACCGACGGTTGATTTTGAATTCCTGGATTCTTTGAAAACAAAGTCGGAAGAGTATCAGCTCATAGATAAAGTATTTTATCTGCACGCTCCGGATGGGATTGGCCGCTCAAAACTGGTTGAAAAAATGGGTAAAGGGTTTACAGAAACAACAATGACGGCAAGAAATTTGAATACCATTAACAAACTTTTGGAAATGATTGCCTGACTTAAAACATACTTTTGGTTTTCCTTAAACTGATGCTCATGCGTTCCCTGTTATTCATTAGCCTTTTAGGCATCCTTTTTTCCTGTTCCGAACCTCCAACCCGCAAAGATATGGATCCCGAAAAAGCAGCCACGTTCGACTGGCAGGGCCACCGCGGCGCCCGCGGCCTGCTGCCCGAAAATACGGCGCCTTCCTTCCTGAAGGCGCTGGAGTACCCCCAGGTCAAAACCCTGGAGCTGGACCTGGCGGTGAGCCGGGACAGCCTCCTCGTCGTCTCCCACGAGCCCTGGATGTCGCACCATATCTGCAGCCACCCGGACGGGCGGCCGGTAACCGAAGAAGAGGAAGACGAACTGATCCTCTTTCAGATGCCTTACGACTCCATCCGGAAGTACGACTGCGGCAGCCGCGGCAACGAGCGCTTCCCCGAACAGAAGGCCATTCCCGCCCACAAGCCCCTGCTGAGCGAAGTGGTGCAGGCCGTGGACGAGTACTGTGAAAAAAACAACCGCCCCCGGCCCCGCTACAATATCGAGATCAAGTTCGATCAGGAATATGTCGGCGTCAAAGCGCCGGACGCAGAAACCTTCGCCCGCCTGGTGCTGGAAGAGATCACCCGCCTGGGCATCCGGGAGCGCAGCTGCGTGCAGTGCTTCGACGCAGCGCCCCTGCAGCATATCCACAGGATGGCCCCGGAGCTCTTCACCGCCCTCCTCATCGACAACCCTCACGGGGTGGCCGCCAACCTGGAAGAGCTGGGCTACACCCCCAACGCCTACAGCCCCTACTACAAGCTCGTCACCGCCAACGTGGTGGACACCGTACACGAAAAAGGCATGCTCCTCATCCCCTGGACAGTGAACGACACCACCGCCATGAAGGCCCTCATCGCCCTGGGCGTGGATGGGATCATTACGGATTATCCGAATTGGATCGGGGAAGTGGAGTAGGGGATTGGCCATCACATTACCCAGGTGGTTCGTTACTTCATACCGCTTCCAGCCTATGCATAATTGCGCCGTATCCAGAAAGTAGGGCGTATCCGGCGTGCCGCTACCCGTGTACCACTTCACGCCCGGCTCCAGAATGCCGAGCTTACTACTTCCATAGAGGTGTTGCTCGGCCCAGGTGATGGTGTCAGCTTCTTGTTTGTACACGGCCAGCACGTTGCCCTGCGCATCGCGGATGTAGCAGATCCAAACCTCTCCATCCGTGGAAGTATCCACAATTTTCTTCAGCACCCGGTTCTGCTGGGCGTCGTAGCCGTACTGCACGGTTTGGTTGGCGCTGCTGCGCTGTACTTCTTTGACCTTGCCGTAGGGCGTCCAACTGATGGCAGCGCCCGCCTGAGCATCATCGGTGAGATTGCCGGCGCCATCGTATTCGTAGTTGTCCATCGACTGGTTGTCCAAATCGTCCGGGAAGCTGCCGGAGAGCACCTGATCAAATACCTGGTTGAGCTGATTGGTTCCGCTGTTGTAAGCGTAGGTCAGGTAGTCCATGTAGGTGGAGGTGCTGCCTCGGCGCAAGAGGTTCAGGATATTTCCATTGGCGTCGTAGTTGATGGAATCCACCTTGTAGCCGGCCAGGGCGCTGCCGCCGGCTTGCCACTCGTAGTTGCCGCTGTCGA